>CADACW010000006.1 GCA_902786565.1 uncultured Prevotellaceae bacterium
TTTATCTCGGAGATAAGTGGCACTTATCTCTAAGGGGGGTATTTAGGCCGTTTGAAAAAAAACGACAAAGCAGCTCCTTTACCCCTCAACTCCTTAGCCAGAATTATTCACGGCAATTAAACTGAATGCCGCTAAGTCTTTCTTTTTCACGCGAATTACCATGAATTAACCACAAATTATTAATAAATAAAAATTAATGATTAATTCGCGATAAATTATTGGTAATTAGCGTTTTACAAAAAGAAATACATTTTCTATGAATAATTCAGGCTAGAGAATTTAAGAGTTTGGACGGTTCTTTCTCTGCGTATGGCCGGAGGTGATGTCAAGTTTGGCCGGCCCTTTCTCAGAGAAAGCCCCGTTGTGTTTGGGAAAGCGATTTCCGTAATTGTTCTCAAACGGCGCGGCTGGTTAGGATTTTTATGTCAGATGATGGCCGATAATCCAAAATAAATTCGTAATTTTGCACCCGATCACAAACTGACGACTATGGACATAAAGGAAATACTGAACCGCACCGACCGGTTTGCAGCCAACGCCGGATGCAGAATAACCGAAGTGGACGAGCACCACGCCGTTGCTGAGATGACGGTGACGGCCCAACACCTGAACGGCGGACAGGTGTGTCAGGGCGGTGCCTTGTTCACCCTGGCCGACCTGGCCATTGCCGCCCTGATGAACCACAGCGGCCAGCTGACCTTTGGCATCGGCAACAGCATCATGTTCGTTGCCAGCGCCAGGGAGGGCGATGTGCTGCGTGCCGAAGCCGTCGTTGTGGCGGCCCATCCCAAGATTCCCTCGGTAGAAGTGCGGGTGACCAACCAGGAGGGGTGCCTCGTCTGCCACGTCACCGGCATGGGCTACCGAAAGGCGGCCCAACTGAGCGGCGAAGTGAAAAAGTGAAGACTGCGTGCAGGCGCAATGTGAATATGACGGCAATGACACTGACAGCAACCGTAGCGGCAATCATGATGATGAGTACATGCAACGGCCAGAAAAAGGAGCCCCTGGTGGTGAGGCCAGCCACGCAGGCAGGCCGGTTCTACACGGCCGATGCCAAGGCGCTGGCCCAAGAGGTGGATGGCTGTCTGGCCCTCCACCGTGACGCCGCCATCTATGAAGGCCTGGCCGCACTGATAGTGCCTCATGCAGGCTATTGCTTCTCAGGCAGTGTGGCGGCTGCGGCCTATATGACTATCCCAAAGGACAAGCCGTATCGGCGGATATTCCTGCTGGGGCCGAGCCACCACGAATGGCTCGACGGGGCTTCGGTCAACACCGAGGCCGACTGCTATGCCACGCCATTGGGCCAGGTGAGGGTGGACTGCCAGACGGCGCTGGCCCTGACACAGGCCGACAGCGTGTTTGCCTACCAGCCGAAAGCACACCACAGGGAGCACTGCCTGGAGGTCCAGCTGCCCTTCTTGCAGAGACGGTTTGGGCAGGAGGCAGTGCCCCCCATCGTGCCGATCATCATCTCTACAAACGACTTTCAGAAACTGAAGCGGATAGCCGAGGCGCTGAAGCCCTATCTGACCGACGATAACCTGTTCATCGTCAGCAGCGACTTCTCGCATTATCCCGACTATGAGGATGCCTGCGCCGTGGATGCCCTGACGGGCGAGGCTGTGGAGAGCGGCGATGCAGGGCAGTTCGTGGCCGCGCTGGAAGAGAACGCCCGCCGCGGCGTGCCCAATCTTGCCACGAGCGCCTGCGGACAGCAGGCCATTGCCACGCTGCTGCTGATGACCCACGGCACCTGTCAGGTGAAGCATCTGATGTATCAGAACTCGGGCGATGCCGACGACCATGACCGCAGTAGGGTGGTGGGCTATCATGCCTTTGCCCTGGTCCGTGGGGCATCGGCCGAGTTTGTGTTGACCACCGACGAGAAGCGGCTGCTGAAGGAGATGGCCCTGACGAGTATCAAGGATTCGCTGGAGGGCAGGCCGGCAGCCGTCGATTCGTCGCTCCTTGCGCGTCACCCTTCACTTCAGCGCAGGTGCGGTGCATTTGTCTCGCTGCATAAGCGCGGACGGCTGCGCGGCTGCATAGGCCACTTCGGCGACGACGTGCCCCTGCATCAGACAGTGGCCGAAATGGCTCGTGCTGCCGCTTTTGAAGACCCGCGCTTTCCGCCGTTGACCCGCAGCGAATTGGCCGACATCGACATTGAAATCTCGGTGCTTACGCCCATGCGTCGCATACAGAGTCTGGACCAGTTTGAACTGCACCGCCATGGCATCTATATCCGCAAAGGCTCGCGCAGCGGAACCTATCTGCCCCAGGTGGCCGACGAGGTGAACTGGACCAAGGAGGAACTGGTCAGCCACTGTGCCCACGACAAGGCGGGCATCGGGTGGGATGGCTGGCGCCAGGCCGAGCTGTATGTCTACGAGGCAATAGTGTTCTGATGCTTCATTCGTCATTCCAACTATCATTTTTACGCTATGGTATTCTATTTCTCTGGTACAGGCAATACGCGGTGGGCTGCACAGCAGTTGGCCGCAGCCACTGGCGAGCAGCTGCTGTTCATCCCCGACCAGCTGAACACTGCATGCCACTACACGCTGGCCGAAGGCGAGCGCATCGGCTTCTGTTTCCCCGTTCACGGATGGCAGCCGCCGCACATCGTCCGTGAGTTCATCGGCAGGATGGCCATTGCTGGGGCTGCTGGCCATTATGCCTACGCGCTGTGCACCTGTGGCGACAGCACAGGCCTGGCGGTGAAGATGCTGGCAAGGCTGCTGGCAGACAAGGGCATCGCCCTGCAGAGCGTACAGTCGCTCATCATGCCTGAGAGCTATGTCTGCCTGCCCTTCATGTACACTGACACACCCGAGCGTGAGCGCGAGAAGATAGACCAGGCGCGGCTGGACCTGGCCGCCTTTGTCAAGGTGGTGGCCAACCGTCAGACGGGACACAGCCGGCTGAAGTTAGGCCTCACGCCCTGGACGTTCAGCCACGTCATTGGCGCTTACTTCAACCGCTGCATGATTACCGACAAGAAGTTCACCGTCGACAGCGACGTGTGCATCCATTGCGGGCGGTGCGCCGCGGAGTGCCCCGTTGCCGACATCGAGTTCGACAACACACCCCGATGGAAAAACAATGGCACCTGCACCTGCTGTCTCAGCTGCTACCACCATTGCCCCGTCCACGCCATCAATTATGGCACCATCACACGCAAGCGCGGACAGTACTATTTCGGCAAATCGTGGAAATAAATAGCTATAATGGCAGAAGAAGAGAAGTGGCAATGGCACGAGCCGGGCAGAGCATGGCGAGGCACATGGAGGCGGTGACACCTTCGTTCCAACAGCTATGGTGCGCAGACTTTATGATGCGAAACCAGACAAGAAAGAACTATGGATAGCAGAAGGTGCCGGACATGCGGAATCGTATTTGAAGCATAGGGATAAATATATAAAATGTCTGAAAGATTTCTTAAAATGAAACAAGAGAAAACGGTATTCAGCACCTTTTCAGTACCTTTGCAACATAGTTCATGAGAATGGTATGGAATATCTGTCAAACTAAACAAATACTAATATGAAAAAGATTGTCGTTATCGACGGAGGCCCACGAAAGAATTTCAACACGGCCTCGATGCTACAGAAGTTTGCTGAAGGTGCAGCCTCGGTGAGTGAACAGATAGAAGTGAAGACCGTCCGCCTATATGGTCTCGACTACAAGGGCTGTATGTCGTGTATGGCTTGTAAGATAAAGGGCAAAGCCTCGAATGTTTGCAAGTTCAAGGATGCACTCACTCCGGTATTGGAGGAAATAGCCCAGGCTGATGGGCTGGTACTTGGCTCACCGATATACTTCGGAGACGTGACGGGCCAGATGCGTACCTTCCTGGAGCGGCTGGCATTTCCTTGGCTCTCGTACAATGACTACAGCATGACTGCTCCAAAAAAGATGCCTGTACTGCTGATAGAAACGATGAACGGAACACCTGAAAGGAACAACAGCCAGGGATATGGCTCTATGGAGTATTGCATCACAGCAGCACTTGGTCAGCCCGAACACCTCACCGCATACAACACTTATCAGGTGAAAAGCTACGACCGCTTTGAACTTGCAGGATTTTCCGAAGAAGCAAAGAGCAGGTGGCGTGACGAGCATTGGGAAGAGGATTTGCAAAAGGCCTTTGACGCAGGCAAACAAATGGCAGAACATATAATCTGATGATGGATAATCGGCAAGAGATATTTCCTATAGTAAACGAGAGGGGAGAGGTGTTAGGCTCTGCCACAAGAGGCGAGTGTCACAGCGGAACGAAACTGCTGCATCCTGTGGTGCATCTTCATGTGTTCAACTCTGAAGGCGACATCTATCTGCAAAGACGGCCAGACTGGAAAGACATACAGCCGGGGAAATGGGACACAGCCGTTGGAGGGCACATGGACTATGGTGAGACGCCAGAAGAGGCATTGCGCCGTGAAGTCCGTGAGGAATTAGGCATTACAGACTTCATTCCAGAGTCAGTAGACAAATATGTGTTTGACAGCAAGCGAGAGAGGGAGCTGGTCTATGTAAACAGAACTACCTACGATGGGGAGATTCGTCCGTCGGCGGAAGAACTGGACGGTGGCCGATTCTGGACGATGCAGGAGGTTCGTGAGGCTATGGGCAAAGACATACTGACCCCGAACTTTGAGAGTGAGTTTAGAAGATGCTTCGGAAGGGAATTGGGAATCAAGTATGCCCTCTTCTTCGACATCGACGGGACGCTGGTGAGCTTCAAGACACACGAGATTCCGGCATCCACCATCTTTGCTCTTACCCAAGCCAAGGCCAACGGTCATAAGGTCTTCATTTCTACAGGCCGTCCGCCGCTCATCATCACCAACCTTGGTGCCATCGAGCATCTGATAGACGGCTATGTGACCATCAATGGAGCCTTATGCTTTGTCGGTAATGAAATAGTCAGGTGCAAGGCTATTCCCAAAGAGGCTGTAATGACTGTAGTGGAGGATGCACAGGAGAAGAACTACGGACTGATTGTCGTAGGAGAGAAAGATGTGGCCGTACTTGACCCGCAGGGAGAGGTCGACAGAGTCTTTCGTGGGGAGATAGCCGTGGAAAATCTTGATCTGGCAAAGCCTTTGGAGGTGGTTCTGCGACAAAGAGTCTTTCAGTTGACACCGTTCTTCCCAGAAGACTACGAGGGTGACTTGATGGAGCGTATTCCAAGCTGCACCTCCGGCCGATGGCATCCCGCATTTACGGACATTACGGCAAAAGGAGCGGACAAGGGAGAGGGAATCTTAACGTTGGCGGCTCACTTTGGGCTGAATCCCCAACATACAATGGCTTTTGGCGATGGTGGCAATGACATCTCCATGATAAAAGCAGCAGGTGTTGGCGTCGCTATGGGAAATGCGCTTGAATCGTTGAAGCGAGAGGCAGACCACATCACTACAACCGTTGACGATGATGGCGTTATGAACGCTTTGCGGCATTTTTCATTGATATGAGGCTATGATAGAGATACGAGAAGCAACATAGAACCAGGCAGCAGAGATAGCTGCCTTCCGGAAGAGGATGACATCGTTAGTGGCTCCCATCAAAATGCTTGTGCAATAAAAAATCGACATATAATTTGCAATTTTAGCAAATAATTTTTATCTTTACATTCGAATTTGCATAAAAAATGGAAGTCGAGAACATGCGAGAACTAAAGAACAAAAAGAAAACCCGCCGAAAATCAGCGGGTTTTTACTTGGTTTTCGCGGAGAGAGCGAGATTCGAACTCACAGCTTTCGCCTTTGTTCGCTTTGAACTCGCTCATCCTGCGGAGAGAGCGAGATTCGAACTCGCGAACCGGTTTTGCCGGTCACACGCTTTCCAGGCGTGCCTCTTCAGCCACTCGAGCATCTCTCCTTGCTGTTAAGCGGGTGCAAAGGTATTAATTTTTCGCTTTATATCCGCATAACGGCTGATAATTTTATATTTATTTAAGTTTAAGCCACAACAGCGGGAACAGAAACTTCTGATCACCAGCCAAGTTGGTCGAGACCGGCAGCCTTGTACCACTGCATCAGGCGGATATTCTCGTTCAGCTTGTCGATGCTGAAGGTAATGTTTTTATAGCCCTTGATTGAAGCGGCATCCTGCGGAATATACATACCCAGTCCGCCGTAACGCTCTTCGGTGACAGTAAAGTCGCGGAATTCGTTTTCGTTGATGGCAGACTTGTAGTAAATATGGTTGGCCAGCCATACCGGTGCCATCTTACTGTAGACCACCGCACGGTTGAACACGCTCTTCCATTGCGCATACTCGTTCTCGCTGGCATAGCGCAGGATGAAGTCGTTCATGTCGAACTGGGTGTGGTCGAAATAGTAAATCAGTCCGCTGATGTCAGGTCTGCGTCCTCCGTTTTCCATCTGTGGCACGAAAGTGCCCAATACGGTGCGTGTGGCTTGGGCCAGGTTTTCCATTTCGCTGGTCTTCACTACTGCTATAGGCTCTTTGTAGCCTTGTGAAGTCTGGGCGAAATAAGCGTCTGCCACCGTCTGATAGAAAGTGCTGCTCTGGCTGAATAGGGCAGGGATGACAGTCTGATAGGGCGCCCCCACTCCGGGAATCTCGGCTGCAGAGGAAATGATATAGTCAGTGCACTGGCGCAATTCATAGGCAGACTCTACGCACAGGAACGCGCAGCAGTCGGCAAAGATAAAATCCAACTTAGGCAGCGTGGCCAGCACCTGGGCCATCTGTGGGATGTCCATCCACTTCACGCCACTGGTGTTGTCTACTCCGTATGCTCTGGTGTTGCGGCTGAAAGCCGGTGCCTGATTGCGAATGATCCAGCCGTCGGCGTGCCCCCAGAGCACCAGTCCGTAGCTCTCGGCCTCATAGTTGTCAATGGCCCATTTCATAGCCATCTTCAGCGTGGCGGGGTCGCCGGAGTTTAGTTCGCTGTCGAAAGTCTTCAGCCTGGTGGTGTCGCCGTTTTCCACCAACATAAGGTAAGGTTTCTGCTTGGTTGTGTTTTTGATGTTCTTGTCGACAAAGAGCAACAGTTTACAATCGCCCGCCACCTGCTTGCTGCCTTCAATCATCTCGCTGAGATCTTGGGCGGCAAAGTCAATCCTGGCGGAGTTCAGCGTCAGGCTGTTGTCGCCAGCCATATATACCAGGACGGTGCGGCTGTACTTGCCTTTTACCTTGTTGTCGTCGTGGTGGCAGGCTGTGAGCAACAATGCCCCCATGGCGATTAGCAATAGTTTTCTCATCTGTTTAAAATTCTGTGAAAGAGAGTGGCATCAGGTTTCGGATGCCGTCAAGGACATAGATGCACCGCTTGCCATAGAGCAGGATGTGGATGGGATGGCCGAAGCGCTTCTCTGTCTCAATCATCACTTGCCGGCAAGTGCCGCAGGGCGAGACGGGGCCTTCGGTCAGTTCGCCGTTCTTGTCGCGTGCGGCAATGGCCAGCGTCTTCACGGGCTGGTCGGGGTAGTCGGCTCCTGCGGCGAAGATGGCCGTCCGCTCGGCACAAATGCCTGCGGGGAAAGCAGCGTTCTCCTGGTTGCAGCCCTTGACGACGGCTCCGTTGGCCAGTTTGACGCATGCCCCCACATGAAACTGAGAGTACCGTGCATAGGAATGTTGTGTGGCCTCAATTGCCTTGTCTACGATGTCGCGGTCTTCGGCTGTCAGATCTTCCATCTGGCACTCCTTGATGTGGATTTTCAGCTCCAGGTCTTTCATGCGGTTCTCTCTTTCTTTGTCGTACTATTTGGCGTAAGCCACGCTTCGCGTTTCGCGGATGACGGTGATTTTCACCTGTCCGGGATAGGTCATCTCCGTCTGAATCTTCGATGCTATCTGTCCGCTCAGTGCTTCGGCCTCGGCGTCATCCATCTTGTCGGCACCTACGATGACGCGCAGCTCGCGTCCGGCCTGGATGGCGTAGGTCTTGTTCACACCGGGATAGCTCATGGCGATGGCCTCCAGGTCGTTAAGTCGCTTGATGTATGCCTCTACTATTTCGCGGCGTGCACCTGGGCGTGCGCCACTGATGGCATCGCATACTTGCACGATGGGGGCGAGCAGCGTCTGCATCTCCATTTCGTCGTGGTGGGCACCGATGGCGTTGCAGATGTCGGGCTTCTCCTTGTACATCTCGGCAATCTTGGCACCATAGAGGGCGTGTGGCGTCTCCGTGTCTTCATCGGGTACCTTACCGATGTCGTGCAGCAGTCCGGCGCGCTTGGCCTTCTTGGGATTGAGCCCCAGTTCGGCAGCCATGATGCCACAAAGGTTGGCGGTCTCGCGGGCGTGCATCAGCAGGTTCTGTCCATAGCTGGAACGGTATTTCATCTTACCGATGATGCGGATCAGTTCGGGGTGCAAACCGTGTATGCCCAGGTCGATGGCGGTGCGCTTGCCGGTCTCGATGATCTCGTTCTCCAGCTGCTTCTTCACCTTGGCCACCACCTCTTCGATGCGTGCCGGGTGGATGCGCCCGTCGGCCACCAGCTGATGCAGGGCCAGACGGCAGGTCTCACGCCTGACGGGGTCGAAGCCGCTGATGACGATAGCCTCGGGGGTGTCGTCCACTACAATTTCAACGCCGCAAGCGGCCTCCAGTGCGCGGATGTTGCGGCCTTCGCGTCCGATGACGCGCCCTTTCACATCGTCGTTCTCGATGTGGAACACCGATACCGAGTTCTCCACGGCTGTCTCGGTGGCCACGCGCTGAATGGTCTGGATGACAATTTTCTTGGCCTGGGCGTTGGCATTGAGTTTCGCCTCGTCCATGATTTCGTTGATGTAGCTGGCAGCCTGGGTCTTGGCTTCGTCTTTCAGGCTCTCCACCAAGCGGTTGCGTGCCTCTTCGGCTGAAAGACCCGAAAGTTCCTCCAGCTTCTCACGCTCCTTCTGCTGCATCTTGCCGAGTTCCTCCTGCTTGAGGGCCAGGGCCTTCTTCTCGTTGTCGATGCGCTGCTGCTGTCCGTCGAGTTCGTTCTTGCGGCGTCCGAGTTCGTCCTGCCGCTGGTTGAGCGATATTTCGCGCTGTTTCAGTCGGTTTTCGCTCTGCTGGATGTGCTGGTTGCGTTGCTGCACCTCTTTTTCCAGTTCGCTCTTCTTGTTGAGGAATTTCTCTTTTACCTCAAGCAGTTTTTTCTCTTTGATGACGTCGGCCTCTTTGTTGGCAGCAGCCACCATGTCGTTGTACTTTCCCTTGATGACTCTCAAGAACAGGAAATATCCGCCTGCCACACCCAAAGCCAGTGCGGCTACAGCAATAAGAATAACGTAAATTGTTCCCATAAAATGTTAGTTGTCAATATATTTAAATGTTAATATTCTCTCTCTTTGGTGTAATTCGGTCTGCCTTGATTATTTCAAGGCTTCCTCTATCTCAGAAGTCAATTGCGAGAGAATATTGTCGTAAGGCACGGTGTCGTTTTTGGCCAGTTCTTTCTCATAGCGCAGGGCCATCTCGATGAGTGTCATCAAGGCGATGGTGTGGTCGCTCTTCCGCCCTTTGTAGACTTGGGCGTAGGCACCGTAGCGCTCGGAAATAAGCTTGGCTGCTGCCCGATAATACTCCTCGTCATCTTCGTTGTGGAGCACCATCGCAATGTCTTCGTCGTAGACATGCAGCCTTATATTGAGTCTGTACTTACTTTCTTCCGCCATTGTTTCTTCTTACTTTTCGTCGCTGACCAGAGCGATGCATTTGTTGATGTCTCGGATGAGTTTCGCCACATGGTCTTTGGCGCTCTGCAGGTCGCCATCTGTGATTTTCATCATGCTTGCCATCTGGAGCGACCGGTATTCAGTGTCCTTCTGAGCCAGTTCAGCCTTGAGTTGCTTTATTTGCTGCTCCTGCTCCTCGACCATCGCGTACAGGTCTGCGTTCTCCTTCTTCAATTCTTTAAATTGGAGAATCATCTGCCTGACACGTGTCTGGAACGTGGCCAATACTTTCTCGTTCTGAGTCATATAAATACCTTTTAGCCTACAAAGTTAGAAATTATTACTCAGAAATCGTCAATTAAAAATGGAGAGTTTGCCGGGCTTAACACGTTTTAATTGTTTCTTTCCTGATTTTTTCAATCCTTAACTATTTCTTCTGCTTATCACTTGTTTTTTGCAGTCTGGTCTTCTGCAGGTTTCTCCTTCTTTGCAAGCATCACCACGCAGAAAGTGAAGTCGGTGACCCACTTTTCTGAGAATCCGAGTTTCTTGTTGTATTCTCTCACGTCAATCACTGTCTTGATGACGCTGGCATCCTTGAAGTCGTTCTTGTTGAAGATGTCGTTGACGGTGCTTGCCACCATTGAGTGGATGGTCTTCTTGAAGATGGAGGGCAGTCGCAGCTTATACTTCATCAGATTGGTGACGAGCATCATCACGTCCTGCACAAAGTTCTGGAACTGCAGCATATAGGTCTGCACCTCCTGAATTTTGCGGCAGCGGCGGTGAATGCTCTGGTCAATCTCCTTGAAGAACTGGTCGTCCATCTCGTAGAG
This sequence comes from uncultured Prevotellaceae bacterium, assembly GCA_902786565.1. GTDB lineage: Bacteria > Bacteroidota > Bacteroidia > Bacteroidales > Bacteroidaceae > Prevotella. The sequence continues at coordinate 10,503 of CADACW010000006.1, forward strand.
TTCTTTGAGCATTTTCTTGCAGCGTGCCTTTTCGCCGATGCCCAGTTTGCCGCCCTGAGTAGGTATGCGCAGCGTGGTCTTGAAGATGCGGAGGTCGGGTAGGGCGTTCAGGTTGGTGATGTTCAGTTCCGATGCCATGATGGCCTGGAAGTACACACGTATGAGGGTCATGAAATCTTCCATGCCACCCACTTTCTTTTCCTCTTCTTTTTTGTTGAATATCTTATCAATAATTCCCATTGTGTCAGTGTTTTATGTTATTCGTTAAAGTGTTTATTCTATGTAGTCTACCTTGATGACGATGACCCTGATGTTCTGGTCCTGTGTGTCGTTGCAGACCTTTGCGATGTGCCAGTCGCCAGGGAAGAAAATGAAGAAGTGGCTGGGCGTCGAATCGTAGAAGCGGGCCTTCTCCAGCTGGTAGTTGTAGTGTATCACATCGGGTTTCCAGTTGTCCTTGGGCGTGCTGGTGGTGTGGTCGATGATGCCGAATCGCTCCACGCCCTTCACCACGAACTGGAAGTCTATGTGCTGATAGTGGCTCTCGCTGTTGCGTTTGGCCAGTGGGCCGTTCTCCGAATCCTCGACCGAGGCCACGAGGGCTGTGCCCTCAATGGGGTGTTTGCCTTTCTCTATGGACAGCAAGTCGGTTTGCTCCAGCCAGCGGAAGAGTGCCTGCCACTGTGCAGGATTTTTCTGGTACTGGAGGTAAAAGTCGGTGGCATTGACCGTATAGTGCGGGTCGGCCTTTGTGAATCCGTTGCGCCATTTCCCCTTTGCCATCCATTTCTGCGCCTTGCGGTTCAGTTCTGCGTCGTTGAATTCGTGGGTATAGACGCCTTTTTGCTGTGCCAGTGCGGCCATGCTCATCAGGAGCAAAGCCATCGTGATGAGTCTTTTCATAGGGGGGGTCAGTATGATTCTTGTTCGTTGGGGAAGTCGCCGCTCTTCACATCTCTCACGTAGTTGCCGATGGCGTCGGTCATGATGGCGTTCAGGTCGGCATAGCGGCGCAGGAAGCGTGGCGAGAAGCCCTGCGTCATGCCGAGCATGTCGGCTATGACCAGTACTTGGCCGTCGCAGTGGTTGCCTGCTCCGATGCCGATGGTGGGCACTGAAATCTCGTTTGTCACCTTCTCGGCCAGCTGTGCGGGCACCTTCTCCAGTGTGATGGCGAAGCAGCCAGCCTCTGCCAGCGCCTTGGCGTCGGCCAGCAGCTTGGCGGCCTCTTGCTCCTCTTTGGCACGTACGGCATAGGTGCCGAACTTGTTGATAGACTGCGGTGTAAGTCCCAGATGGCCCATCACGGGGATGCCGGCATCGAGTATGGCTTTGACGGTGTCGAGTATCTCCACGCCGCCTTCCATCTTCAGGGCGTCGCATCCGCTCTCCTTCATAATCCTGATGGCATTGGCCACACCGTCGTGGCGCCCAGTCTGATAGGAGCCGAAGGGCATGTCGCACACCACGAGTGCGCGCTTGGCGGCTTTCACCACCGAGCGGGCGTGGTAAATCATCTGGTCTACGGTGATGGGCAGTGTGGTGCCGTTGCCCGCCATCACGTTTGATGCGGAGTCGCCAACGAGTATGCCGTCTATGCCGGCACGGTCTACGATGCCTGCTGTGGTGAAGTCGTATGAGGTGAGGATTGAAATTTTCTCACCTTTCTTTTTCATTTCGATAAAGCGGTGTGTTGTGACTTTTCTTTCGTCGTTTACTAAATATCCTGCCATTTTAAGTACAAATGTTTAAATTATGAATGATATGTGATTAAATTAATAGTTTCTGAAACAGTCGGGCGTCGTGATAGTCCTGCCCGTCGTAAATCCATTGTCTGAGCAGTGCATCTTGGGTGTAGCCCATGCTCTGGAAGAGCGTGGTGGCCTGTACGTTATCCGTGCTGATGACGGCGTAGATCTGGTGCAGGTGCAGGGTGCGCAGGGCATACTCGTGCAGCATTTCCAGCGCGGCCTTTGCCAGGTGCCGGCCCCGCTCTTTCTTGACGATGACGATGCCCACCTCTGCCCGGCGGTGCTTGGGGTCGAAGTCGGTCAGGTCGGCCAGCCCCACCACCTTGTGTTCAGCGTCTTCAATGACGAGCCTCACCTGCTTGTCGGTATAGATGTCGGCCGAGGCGTGGGCCACATAGTCGTGCAGGGCATAGCGCGAGTAGGGCACGCTCGTAGGCCCCACGTCCCACAGCTGTCTGTCGTTCTCTATGTGGTAGAGCAGGTCCAGGTCTTCTGGCTCTATGGCCCTGAGTGTGATGTGTGGCTGTTCTTTCATCTGATGACTTCTCTTGAGGTGATGAGGGTTTTCGTGTCGCAGCTGTACGTGCCCGTCTCGGCCTTTCCGTTGCGTGCGGCCAGCTCTATGATCTGTGCGAAGGTGAAGGCATTGGTGTCGTAGACAATGCATTGCGCCTCGCTGCCTTCAGGCAGTTGGTCGTCCTTGTGCCGGAAGGTGGCCATCAGTCCTTTCTGCCGGGCCAGCTTCTGACACTCGTCCAGCATCTGCTGGCTGCCCACAAAGATGTATTCAAAGTCTTCGGCCTGCGGGGCGACGAAGCCCAGCGATTTGCGCATCCGTCCGAACTGCATCTGCAGCAGGGCGATGAAGGCTCTGGTGTAGATGGCCAGGCGGATGGGCAGGGTGACGAGCAGCGACAGGTGGCCGTAGTGCTTGCGGAAGAAGATGAGCATGGCCTGATAGAACACGTGGACGTAGCGGAACGAGCTTTTGTGCGTCGACTCTCCCTTGTAGTGCACGATGTGGGCCGGCACGTACCAGTTCTCGTAGCCGCCTTTCAGTATGCGGTAGCTCAGGTCGATGTCTTCGCCATACATGAAGAAGTCCTCGTCGAGCAGCCCCACTTTCGACAGTGCTTCGCGGCGCAGCATGCAGAAGGCGCCGCTCATCACGTCGATGCGTCCGGGCTGGTCCCAGGGCAGATGGCTCATATAGTAGCGTGCCGGGTGGCCCAGCATCTTCAGCAGCGACACGTAGGGCGTGGGTATGCCGCGCCTTGACTCGAGGGCCACGGTGCCGTTAGCATTGTGCATCATCACGCCCGCACCGCCTGCCTGGGGGTGCTCGTCCATAAATTGCAGCACGGTCTTGATGCTGTCTTCCGCCACGAAGGTGTCGGGGTTGAGCAGCAGCACATATTCGCCTGCCGACTGCCGGATGGCGATGTTGTTGGCGCGGGCAAAGCCCAGGTTGTGGCTGCTCTCTATGAGGATGATTGATGAGCCGAAGCGCTGTGTGAGATACTCTATGGTGCCGTCGTCCGAATGGTTGTCTACAACATAAATCTCGGCATCGAGCCCTTTCACGGCCCGTTGCACGCTGACGATGCACTGCTCCACGAAGTAGCGCACCTTGTAGCTCACGATGACGACGGTCAGTTTCATTCCGCTTCTTCCTCCTCCTTGCCGGTATTGTCGGGAGCCTCCTGCTCCATGTCTGGCTCTGCCAAGCCTGTTTCGGCCATGCACCGCTTCTCTGTGGGATAGACGAAGGGGAAGGTGAGCAGCACCACGATGGCCAGATAGCCGTAGGCGGGCTCGAAACCGAACAGGTAGTACAGCAGGGTGTTGGCAAACAGCAGTTCGCCCAGGATGAACAGTCGCAGCTTGCCCCATTTCAGCAGGGCGATGTCCTGCCGCTCGAGCAGGTCGGCCTTGACGCTGCCAAAGTTGAACAGGCGCAGGGCCAGGGGCACCAGGGCCAGCGTGAGCAGAATCATCACCGTGCTCACAACGAATTTTGTCTGGCTGCCGGTATCGGCCAGCAGCGACACGTCGCACTCCAAGATGTCGCAGCCTACATAGATTACGGCTGGGCCAATCAGGAAAGTCCAGAACAGTGCGGTCAATATCTTTATTACTTTTCTCATCGTGTCTGCTTTTTTATTCTTTTTTAGCGTCCTTCAAACGGCGTGCGGTTCAGTATGGAGCGAGCCAGCGTCACCTCGTCGGTATATTCCAGTTCGCCGCCCACGGCAATGCCTCTGGCAATGACGCTCACCTTGACGTCGAATGTCGACAGCTTCCTGAAAATGAAGAAGTTGGTGGCATCTCCCTCCATTGTTGGACTAAGTGCCAGGATGACCTCTTTCACGCCTCCGGCAGCCACCCGCTCCACCAGCGAACTGATTTCCAGGTCGCTGGGGCCGATGCCGTCCATTGGCGATATGAGTCCGCCCAGCACGTGGTAGAGCCCTGCAAACTGCTGGGTGTTTTCCACGGCCAGCACATCCTGTATGTTCTCCACCACGCACACCGTCGTGCCGTCGCGCCGAGGGTCGGCACAGATGGGGCAGATGTCGGTGTCGCTCACGTTGTGGCATTTCCGGCAGAACTTCACCTCGTGCTTAAGGGTGGCCACGGCATTGGTAAAGCGGTCGGCATATTCGTTGTCCTGCCTCAGCATGTGCAGCACGAGCCTGAGGGCTGTCTTCCGGCCTATGCCGGGCAGCTGTGCAAAGGCTTGCACCGCGTTCTCCAATAGTCGTGAGGGGTATTGCTGGGTCATTTGCTTTCAGTATGTGTGTGGTTTTCAGGCCAGTTCGCTCAGTTCCAGCCAGCGTAGCGATTTCTCGTCGAGTTCGTCTTTCAGCACTGGCAGCCGTTTGCTCATCTCGGTGATGAGCTCTACCGAGGTGGTGCCACCGCAGAGTGCTTCCTCTATCTGCTTCTGTTCGGCCTCCAGAGCGGCTATGTCCCTCTCTAATTGCTCATACTCGCGTTTCTCCTTGAAGCTCAGTTTGCGTTTGACTTGGGGCTGCTGCTGGGCCGGTTGGGCCGGTTGGGCCTTCTGAGGGGGTTGCGGCTGCTGGGGCTTCTGTGCTGGCTGGAGCGCCTCCCACTGCCTGTACTGCGTATAGTTTCCGGGGAAGTCTTTCACCACGCCGTCGCCCTTGAACACCAGCAGATGGTCTACCACCTTGTCCATAAAATAGCGGTCGTGGCTCACCACGATGACGCAGCCGGGGAAGTCCTGCAGATATTCCTCCAGAATTTGCAGCGTGACGATGTCGAGGTCGTTGGTGGGCTCGTCGAGCACCAGGAAGTTGGGCTGGCGCATGAGCACGGTGCAGAGGTAGAGCTTGCGACGCTCGCCCCCGGAGAGGTTGGCCACGTAGTTGTACTGCTGCTCAGGGGTGAAGAGAAAGTGCTGCAGGAATTGGCTGGCCGAGATGTGGCGCCCGCTGCCCATGTCGACATATTCGGCAATGTCGCGCACCACATCGATGACCTTCTGGCCCTCGTTGAACTTCAGGCCCTCCTGCGAGAAATAGCCGAAGCGCACGGTGTCGCCTATGACGATACGGCCGCTGTCGGGCTGCAGTTCGCCCAACAGCATTTTCAGGAAGGTGGTCTTGCCCGTGCCGTTGTTGCCCACGATGCCCATCTTCTCGAAGCGCGAGAAGTTGTAGTAGAAGTCTTTGAGGATGGTTATTGCCGATGAGGCCTGCGAACTGGCCTCAAATGCTTTCGAGATATACTGGCACTCGAATATCTTGCTGCCGATGTAGATGTTGCTGGCCTTCAGGCGGATGGCGCGCTCCTCTATGCGGGCCTTGGCTGTGCGCTCCAGTTCGTAGAAGGCATCCTCGCGGCTCTTGGCCTTGTGGCCACGTGCCTGAGGCATGCGCCGCATCCATTCCAGTTCTGTGCGGTAGAGGTTGTTGGCGCGGGCAATCTCCGCCCGGCGGTTGTCTATGCGCTCCTGCCGCTTCTCCAGATAGTAGGAGTAGTTGCCGCGATAGGTGTAGATGGTCTGGTCGTCCAGCTCCAGGATGATGTTGCACACGCGGTCCAGGAAATAGCGGTCGTGGGTCACCATCAGCAGCGTCTTGTTGCCTCGGTTCAGAAATCCCTCCAGCCACTCTATCATCTCCAGGTCCAGGTGGTTCGTCGGCTCGTCGAGTATGAGCATGTCTGGCTCGGTGATGAGCACATTGGCCAGTGCCACGCGCTTCTGTTGTCCGCCAGACAGCTGGCCCATGGGCTGCTGCAGGTCGCGTATCTTCAGTCGGGTCAGTATCTGCTTGGCCTTGAGCACCTTTTCGGGGTCGTTCTCGTGGTTGAAGCAGGCGTCGAGCACGCTCTCCTCCGGGTCGAAGCGCGGCGACTGCTCAAGCATGCCCACGCGCAGGTCGCGGCGAAAGATGATGCTGCCGCTGTCGTAGCCGTCCTTGCCGGCCAGCAGCGACAGCAGGGTGCTCTTGCCGGTGCCGTTTTTGGCAATGAGGCCCACCTTCTGCCCTTCGGCAATGCTGAAGTTGATGTCGCTGAACAGCAACAACGCCCCGAATGACTTTGTCAGGTTCTGTACGTCCAAATATGGTATCACGGCGCAAAGGTAGTGCTTTTTTGCGAAACAGCCAAATTTTGCCCCATTTTTTATGGTGGCAGGCTGTTTCACTCCCTCCTTTACTGCCTGCTCTTCAGGAAATCTGTGGGCGTGAGGCCGAAGTGCTTCTTGAACTGGCGGGTGAAGTGCTGGGGGTAGTCGAAACCCAGCTGGTCGGCAACGTTGGTGATTTGTGCATTGCTGATGAGCAGTTCTTTAGCCCGCTGCATGATGAAGTGCCGGATGATGTTCGTGGCCGTGTCGCCTGTCAGCTGGCGGATGAGGTCGCCGAAATAGTTGGGCGAAAGAAACAACTCCTGTGCACAATAGCGCACGGTGGGCAGTCCGTGCTCGCGCTGCAGCCCCTTGCCATAGTATTGCTTCAGCAAGTCCTCAAAGCGGGTCAGCAGGTCGGCATTGGTCTTCGATGAGGTGGAGAGCTGCGCTTCATAAAACCGTGCCACATACTCCAATATCAGTCCGATGCGGTGCACCAGTATGCGGTGCGTGTGCTCGTCGGTTTCAGTCTGGTCTGCCAAAGAGGGTAGGGGTGTCAGCTCCCCCCGGATATCCTCCAGCAGCGTGACGATGGTTTGGCGCTGCACGTCGGTCATGAGCAGGGCCTCGTTGGTGTTATAAGAAAAATAGGTGTAGGAAGACATGCGGCGCTCCACGTCCGTGCCATGTAGCAGTTCGGGGTCGAAGAGCAGCGCCCACCCCTTGGTGTGTATCTCCTCGCCCGTGTCGGCCTTGCCGCCTATCTGCCCTGGCGCTACACACATCAGGGCGTGGCGGTGCAGGTCGTAGGTGGTCAGTCCATAGGTCAGCTCTTCCAGCGTCTCGTCGCCTATGAACATGCCGTAGACATCGTAGTTGTTGAGCGAGTGTCGGCAGTGCGCCAGCTCGTCGTAGTGAATCACCGAGACAAGCGGGTGCAACTCCGGCGCACTGATATACCGTGCGTAGTCATTGACGCGATGAACTTTCAGTATCTTCTCCATTTTGGCTGCAAATTTACACTTATTTTTTATGAAAACAGCATTGCACGGAAAATTTAACGTAAGTAGTTTGCGCAATGCCCGGCCCTCGGAACTTTATTCAATATTGGCGATGATTGAAAAAGTTTTTACATCTTCACAGGGTGGGTAAAGCGGACTCAGAGATAAGTGCCTTTTATCTCGGAGATAAGTGCCTTTTATCTCCGAGATAAGTGGCACTTATCTTTTTGGGGGGGTATTTTGCTTATTTCTAAAAAAATGACAAACCTGCGCTGTCCCAACCGAGGGCGCACTGCCCATCATCGGTGCCACCGAGGAATGGTCACGTGGTAGGGGTAGAGATAAAAAAAGAAGGAGACAGCCTTTCGTTCAAGCTATCTCCTTGTTAATCTTTTCAATGTAGTCGAGCAGTTCTTGGCGGCCTTCGTTCTTCTCGGCCGAGGTGATGAAGTGTGGGGGCATTTCCTCCCATGTCTCCAGCATCTTCTTCTTGTATGCCTCGACGTTGGCCCTCACTTTTGCGCCGGTCAGCTTGTCGGCCTTGGTGAAGACGATGGAGAAGGGCACCCCCGACAAGCCCAGCCAGTTGATAAACTCCAGGTCGATGGCTTGCGGCTCCAGGCGGACGTCGACGAGCACAAAGACGTTCACCAGCTGTTCACGCTCCAGTATGTAGCCGCGAATCATCTGGTCCAGGCGCTGCACCTCCTTCTTAGACCGCTTGGCAAATCCGTAGCCGGGCAGGTCTACCAGATACCACTCCTTATTAATAATGAAGTGGTTGATGAGGAGCGTCTTTCCCGGTGTTGACGATGTCTTTGCCAGCTTCTTGTTGCGGCAGAGCATGTTGATGAGGCTCGACTTGCCCACGTTGGAGCGGCCTATGAAGGCATATTCGGGCTTTGTGTCCTTGGGGCACAGAGAGACCATTGGCGAGGAAACGCTAAATTCGGCGGTCTTTATCTCCATTTACAAAAGATGCTGATTGTCAATTCACAATAAACTAATCTCTCACTACTCACCTCTCACCTGTCACCTCTCACCGAATCCGGTCGAGCGAGCGCACCAGCTTCTCGTCGTGCTGGATGCCCTTGTGGGCCAGAAACAGCAGCACGATGGCCGCAGCAGGCATGGCCATTGGCCAGGTCAGAACCATCTGTCCGTCGGTCTGATGGTTGAACACGGCCAGGGCGACATAATAAACCACGCCGAGGGCGATGAGCACAATGCAGAGCAAATCCTGGCGCTTGCGGTTCTTATAGAGGAACACGGTGGCCAGGGTGACAACCGACAATGCGGCTGTCCAGCCACAGAGGAAGCCAAAGGTCTGGTCGAAGATGGCGCACACCAGAAAGGCGATGAACGCCAGCAGGAGATAGACGGTCTGTATGCGCTGTATCATACCTCTGCGGGCTGCTGCTGGGCAGGCTGCTGCTCGCGCCAGTAGATTTTGTGCTCAATAAACTCCTGTGTGGCCAGCAGGGTGGGCTTGGGCAATTTCTCGTAGTAACGCGAAATCTCAATCTGCTCGCGGTTCTCGAACACCTCTTCGAGTGTGTCGTTGTATGATGCAAATTCCGAGAGTTTCTTCGACAGGTCTTCCTTGATTTGCACTGAAATCTGGTTGGCCCGCTTGGCTATGATGGCCACCGACTCGTAGATGTTGCCAGTCTCATCGCTGAGGTCCATAATGTTGCGTGTCACGGTATTGACAGGCGCTTTCGATTTCTTGTAATCCATCTTGTATTTTTACTATTTTACTGTTTTACTAATCTTTGGTGATTTTCTTGCACTTCTGTATGTATTTCTCGGCCAGTGGGCGCTCTTTCGAGTCGGGATACTCGTTCAGGAACCCGTAGCACTCGTCTTCGGCATCGCGATAGCGCTCCAGCCGGTGGGCTTCGCTGCTGTTGGCGGCCAGTTCGTACTTGCTCTTCATGATGAGCACGGCAAAGTCCTCGCGGTATTTCGAGTAGGGGTAGGTCTTCAGCGCGTTCTGTGCCACCACGATGCTCGACGAGTAGTTGCTCTCGCTGTTGGAGTTGATGTTGCCGAAGTAGCCGCCCAGGTTGTAGTAGAGCTGTGCGGAGAGCAGTTCCTTCTGCACCAGTTTGTCCTGCAGGGCATACAGGCGCTCTGTGGCCGTCTCGCGCAGCGGCGATTCGGGATAGAGGTCCAGGAACTGCTGATAGGCGTTGATGGCCCCGATGGTGGGTGTCTGGTCCAGGCGTGGCTCCGGCGCTCCCACGTAGAGCGACTGGCCCACGTAGAACATGGCCTGCTCGGCATAGAGCCCCTTGGGATAGGTCTGGTAGTATTTCTTGAAGGTGGCCGATGCCGACTCGTAGTCGCGGCTCATATATTCCGCCATGGCGAGCATATAGAGCGACTCCTGTGCTTCGTCAGAGCCTTTCTTCATCATCACCAAATCGCCCAGCAATGTGGCTGCCTGGCTGTAGCGGCCCATGGCAAAGCACTGTTTGGCGTACTCGTAGCGATAGTCCATATCGGTCGACTTGTACACCTTGTTAAACTCGCCCGCGCAACCACTCAGCAGCACGGCGAGGAAACCCCAAAGTAATGCGCTCTTTCTCATTTCGAGCTGCAAAATTAAGCATTTTCGGCTGAACGGCAAACTTTTCTGCACGTTTTTTGCCATTTATAACGTTTATTACCACAGAATTTCGTAATTTTGCAGCCGATATGGATTTCAAACTGACATCAAACTATCAGCCCACGGGCGATCAGCCCGAGGCCATACGCCAGCTGACCGAGGGCGTCCGTCGGGGCGACAGGGCGCAGGTGCTGCTGGGCGTCACCGGCTCGGGCAAGACCTTCACCATGGCCAATGTCATTGCCAACATCAACCGCCCCACACTCATCCTCTCGCACAACAAGACGCTGGCCGCGCAGCTATACCAGGAGATGAAGGGCTTCTTCCCCGAGAACGCCGTAGACTACTACGTGAGCTACTACGACTATTATCAGCCCGAAGCCTATCTGCCATCCACCGACACCTACATTGAGAAAGACCTGGCCATCAACGACGAGATAGACCGGCTGCGGCTGGCCGCCGTCAGCAATCTGCTCTCCGGCCGGCGCGATGTGGTGGTGGTCTCCAGCGTGTCGTGCATCTACGGCATGGGCAGCCCCAACGCCCTCTCCGACAATGTCATAGAGATATGTCAGGGACAGCACATCGACCGCAATGCCCTGCTACGCAAGCTGGTGCAGTCGCTCTACGTGCGCAACGACATCACCCTGGAGCGCGGCAACTTCCGCGTCAAGGGCGACACGGTGGACGTCTATATGGCCTACAGCGAAATGATATTGCGCGTCACCTTCTGGGACGACGAGATCGACGCCATCGAAGAGCTGGACCCCGTCACCCTGCAGCGGCTGGGTGTCTATGCTGACTACAAGCTCTATCCCGCCAACCTCTTTATGACCACCGAAGAGCAGACCCACAAGGCCATACGCATGATTCAGGACGACCTGGTCAAGCAGGTGGACTTCTTCCACGAGCTGGGCGACGACATCAAGGCGCAGCGCATCAAGGAGCGGGTGGAGTACGACATGGAGATGATCAAGGAACTGGGCCACTGCTCTGGCATTGAGAATTACTCCCGCTACTTCGACGGTCGTCAGGCCGGCGAGCGCCCCTACTGCCTGCTTGACTTCTTTCCCAAGGATTTCCTGCTCTTCATCGACGAGAGCCACGTCAGCGTGCCGCAGATAGGTGCCATGTACGGCGGCGACCGTGCCCGCAAGACCAATCTGGTGGAGTACGGATTCCGCCTGCCGGCCGCCTTCGACAACCGCCCTCTCACCTTCGACGAGTTTCAGGAGAACACCGGCCAGACCATCTACGTGTCGGCCACGCCGGCCGACTTTGAGTTGCAGCAGTCAGAGGGCGTCGTCGTAGAGCAGGTGATTCGCCCCACCGGACTGCTCGACCCCGAAATCGAGGTGCGCCCCAGCGAGCACCAGATAGACGACCTGCTGGAGGAAATTCGCGTGCGTACCGAAAGGAAAGAGCGTGTGCTCGTCACTACGCTCACCAAGCGCATGGCGGAGGAACTGTCAGAATATCTGCTGGACCACGGCGTGCAGACTGCCTACATACACAGCGACGTGGCTACGCTCGACCGCGTGAAAATACTGGAAGACCTGCGCAACGGCGTTTACGATGTGCTGGTGGGTGTCAACCTGCTGCGCGAGGGCCTCGACCTGCCCGAAGTGTCGCTCGTGGCCATCCTCGACGCCGACAAGGAGGGATTCCTGCGCAGTCGCCGCTCGCTGGTGCAGACCGCCGGCCGTGCCGCACGCAATGTCAATGGGCGCGTCATCATGTATGCCGACACCATCACCCGCTCCATGCAGGAAACCATCGACGAGACCAACCGCCGCCGCTCCAAGCAGTTGCTCTACAACGAGCAGCACGGCATCACACCCAAACAAATCGTGAAGAACATCAGCCACACCGCATTGAGCCGCAACGACCGTCCTGACATCCGTGAGCTGAACGCCCAGCTCTCGCCCACGGTGGACCAGGCTGCCGACCCCATCGAGGAGCACATGACACGTCCGCAGATGGAGAAACTCATTGCCGAGACCACCAGGCGGATGAAGGAGGCAGCAAAGAACCTGGACTTTATGCAGGCAGCGCAATATCGCGACGAGATTCTGCGCATGCAGAAGGAGCTGGAACTGAAATAAATGATAGAATAATCAGTAATTGCAAAACTTTTTGCCTTTTTATTTTGTCCTTTCGCAAACTTAATGTAATTTTGCACCTTGAAACTTATTATATTTCATGGAACAACAATTTGAACTCATCGCCAAGACCTTTATGGGCCTGGAGCCCGTCTTGGCGAAAGAACTGACCCAGCTGGGGGCGAACGACATCCAGATAGGCAGGCGTATGGTGTCGTTCAAGGGTGACAAAGAGATGATGTACCGTGCTAACTTCCAGCTCCATACGGCCATCAAGATTCTGAAACCGATTTACCATTTCAAGGCCAGCAGTGCCGACGAGGTCTATGAAGCCGTCAAGCAGATAGACTGGATGGAGTATCTTGGCAACGACCGCACGTTTGCCGTCGACGCTGTGGTGTTCTCGGAGGAGTTCCGCCACTCCAAGTTCGTCAGTTATAAGGTGAAGGATGCCATAGTGGACCAGTTCAGGGAGAAGACCGGCTCGCGGCCTAACATTTCGGTGGCCAATCCCGACCTCAGGCTGCATATCCACATTGCCGATACCGACGCCACACTCTGTTTGGACAGCAGCGGCGAGAGCCTGCACCGCCGTGGCTACCGGCAGGAGAGCGTAGAGGCCCCGCTCAACGAGGTGCTCGCCGCCGGCATGATTATGCTGACGGGCTGGCAGGGCGACACCGACTTCGTAGACCCCATGTGCGGCTCGGGCACACTGCTCATCGAGGCTGCCCTCATTGCCCGCAACATGGCGCCGGGTCTCTTCCGCAAGGAGTATGCTTTTGAGAAGTGGCCCGACTTCGATGCCGACCTCTTCGACCATATCTATAACGACGACTCGCAGGAGCGCGAGTTCACCCACCACATCTATGGCTACGACATAGACATGAAGGCGGTCAACACCGCCCGCATCAACGTCAAGGCAGCCGGACTGACGGCCGACATCACCGTGGAGAACCAGGACTTCAAGGACTTCACTCAGCCTGCCGAGAAGAGCATCATGGTGACCAACCCGCCATACGGGGAGCGCATTTCCACGCCCGACCTGCTGGGCACCTACCGCATGATTGGCGAGAGGCTGAAGCACCAGTTCCAGGGCAACGACGCCTGGATACTGAGCTACCGCGAGGAGTGCTTCGAGCAGATAGGCCTGAAGCCCAGCCTGAAGATTCCCCTCTACAACGGCTCCTTGGAGTGCGAGCTGCGCAAGTACCAGATGTTCGACGGCAAGCTGAAGCAGTTCCGCAGCGAGGGCGGCGAGGTGAAGACCGAAGAGGAGAAACGGCAGATGGCCGAGCGCCACCGCTTCAAGAAGGAGCGCGAGTTCAAGCAGCGGCTCACCGAGCAGGAAGAGAACGAAGAGGGCGACATCCGCTCGTTCACCTTCCACCGCCGCGAGGTGGGCGCAGAGCGGAAAGCAGAAAAGCGCGAGCGCATAGAGCACAAGGGCAACCGCTTCGACCGTAGCGACGACCGCTATGACCGCAAAGGCGACCGCTACGACCGCAAAGGCGACCGCTACGACAAGCGCGGTGGCAAGCCACAGTACAGAAGTTCGGAAAACCGTGGCGGACACGAGCGGTTCGACCGCAGTGGCGGCAAAAAGAAATAAAATAACAAGTAAATAAACACTGGCTATTATGACGAGCATCAAACATTGGCTGATACCACTGACAGCCATTGTCTTTGCCTTCATGCCTATGAACGCACAGCAGAAGAAGCTCTTCACTCTGGAAGACCTGAACTTTGGGGGCACCAACTACCACAACCTGCGGCCCAAGAACATGCTACTGGCCTGGTGGGGCGACCGGTTGGTGCATACAGACGTGGAGGAGTGCAGCCTCGTAGACCCGAAGACGGGCAAGGAGAAATTGCTCTTTACCCTCGACGACATCAACAAGTGGGCAGAGAGCGACGACTTCCACTATGTGCGCCACCTGATGTCGGCCACGTTCCCCTATCCCGACCAGCCCATCGTGGCCGTCGGCAATAAGAAAGCCTATACGCTCATCGACTTCAAGAAGCGGCAGATAGTGTGGCAGGACAGCCTCTCCGGTCAGACGGCCAACGACTGGAACGCGCAGTCGAGGGCCACGGCATACGTGGAGGACAACCAGCTATGGGTGGTCGACGCACAGAGCCACAAACACCAACTGACCACCGACGGCTCACGCGAGATTGTCTACGGGCAGAGCGTGCACCGCGACGAGTGGGGCATCTATAAGGGCACCTTCTGGAGCCCCGACGGACAGCGGCTGGCCTTCTACCGCATGGACCAGTCGATGGTCACCGACTATCCGCAGGTCAGCATCGACCCGCGCATAGCCGAGCTGGAGCCCGACAAATACCCCATGGCTGGCACCAACACACACGTGGTCACCATCGGCGTCTTCGACCTCCGCACCCAAAAGACCCTCTACCTCCAAACTCCCCCCGTCTCCTATGCTGCAACATCGTTGCAGCAACCCTGCTACTTCACCAACCTGGCCTGGAGCCCCGACGGCAGCACCATCTATCTGCAGGAACTGAACCGCGACCAGAACGACTGCCGCCTCGTGGCCTACGATGCTGTTACCGGCAAGCGCCTCAAAGAACTTTACCGCGAGACCAGCCAGAAGTACGTGGAGCCCCTGCACCCCATCCAGTTCTTGCCCTGGGACAGCAACCTCTTCGTCCTCCAGAGCCAGCGCGACGGCTACAACCACCTCTACCTATTTAATAAAAAAGGTGAACTGCAGCGCCAGCTGACCAGCGGCAAGTGGGTGGTGATGGAGCTGCTGGGCTTCAACAAGAAAGAGAAGAGCATCGTCATTGCATCAAACGAGCGTCACCCCTTGCAGCGCAACATCTACGCCGTCGACGTGAAGACGGGCCGCCGCACACTGCTAGACAATGGCGAGGGCGTGCACCACGCCAGACTCTCCGACTCAGGCTCGCTGTTCTACGACAATTGGCAGTCGCCCACCATCCCCAACAATATCGATGTGGCGAGTACGTCGGCCCGTACTTCATCTGCCGCCTGCCGCCTTTTTGAGGCACCCGACCCTTGGGCCGACTACATCCAGCCCCTGTTTGAGAACGGCCGGCTGAAGGCCGCCGATGGCGTGACAGACCTCTATTACCGGATGGTGAAGCCCCACGACTTTGACCCTGCCAAGAAATATCCCACCGTGGTCTACGTCTACGGCGGCCCCCACTTACACAATGTGGAGGCAGCCTGGCACTGGTACAGCCGCTCGTGGGAGACCTATATGGCGCAGAAGGGCTACATTGTCTTCATACTCGACAATCGTGGAAGCGAGAACCGTGGCCGCGATTTCGAGCAGGCCACCTTCCGCCAGCTGGGGCAGGTGGAGATGCAGGACCAGATGAAGGGTGTGGAGTTCCTGAAAAGCCTGCCCTACGTGGACAGCAACCGCCTGGGCGTGCACGGCTGGAGCTACGGCGGCTATATGACCATCTCGCTGATGACCAACTATCCCGACGTCTTCAAGGTGGGTGTGGCTGGCGGCCCCGTCATAGACTGGCAGTGGTACGAGGTGATGTACGGCGAGCGCTATATGGACACGCCCCAGCAGAACCCCGAAGGCTACGAGAAGACCAGCCTCGTCAATAAGGCAAAGAACCTGAAGGGCAAATTGCAAATCATCATCGGCTATAATGACGTGACGGTGGTGCCCCAGCATGCCCTCTCCTTCATCAAGGCCTGCAACGAGGCCGGCACACAGCCCGACTTCTACGTCTATCCCGGCGAGGACCATAACATGATGGGCCATGCCAGCGTGCATCTGCACGAGCGCATCACGCAATATTTCGAGGACTACCTGAAATGACGCTCCTTGACATGCTCCTGCTGGCAGTAGCCCTGGCGATGGACTGCTTCACCGTCTCCATCGTCAGCGGGGTCATCCTGCGCAGGCGGGAGTGGCGCGTCATCGGCCAACTGAGCTTCCTCTTCGGGCTGTTCCAGGCGGCCATGCCTCTCCTCGGATGGCTATGCACCGCCCACTTCGCCCACTATGTGGAAGCCTACGACCACTGGGTGGCCTTCCTCCTGCTGGCCTTCTTGGGTGGCAGGATGATTCGCGAGGCATTCCTGCCCGAAGAGAGGCAGACCTTCAACCCCAGGCGGCTGGCCACACAGCTGATGCTGGCCGTGGCCACCAGCATCGATGCCTTGGCCATTGGCATCTCAATGGCCGTGTCAGGCTATACCGCCGTGTCGCAGTTGTGGGTGCCGCTGGCGCTGATTGGGCTGGTGTCGCTGGCTTTCGGCCTGGCCGGTCATCTGCTGGGCATTCGCTTCGGCCGCGGTGTGAGCCGCCGCTTCAAGCCCGGACTCATCGGGGGCGTCATCCTGCTGCTGATAGGCTTCAAGGTGCTGTTCAGCCATCTGTTAAACTCATAAAAACAATAGGAACTATGCCAACAAAACACATTCAGTATGAAACGACAGGCACGTGCGCAAAGCTCATCGACGTGACCTGCGACGAGAACGATGTCATCCAGCAAGTCTTCTTCCTGGGAGGTTGCAACGGCAATCTGCAAGGCATCAGCCAGCTGGTGAGAGGGCAGAAGATAGACGATGTGATCAAACGCATTGACGGCATACGCTGCGGCGTGAAGCGCACATCGTGTCCCGACCAGCTATGCCGCGCCTTGGAGCGACTGAAAGAGGCTCCACTGCAATAAAAACTTTGAAAGAACGTGAAGACTACTTGTAGTCTGCCGGAGTGACCGTGGCCTCCAGATAGATTTTCTGGGGGTCGCGGGTGGAACGGTAGACGTAATGGAAGTTCACGTCGGCATTCATCAGCGACTTGTAGCCGGGCGTGTTCTTCAGTTCATTTACCAACACGCTTTTGGCATCGCCAAGCATATTGACCACGCTGTCATTGTCGGATTCGCCAGTGAATCGGAAATACTGCGACTGCGTGCGCGTCGGTATGTCGAAGACAATGCTGTCCAGAAACATATTGTCGCCGATGGGCATGGGGCACTTGGCCTCGGTCGTTTCGCGGGCCTCGCGGGCGGCCCTTTCCTCGATGGTTTCCTGACAAGCGGCCAAGGTAAAAGACATGGCGGCTAAAAAAATGATGGCTTTTCTCATACTGCTGATGGTTTGTCTTTAAAAGCAAGACAGCAAACTACTCGGTGTCGTAGATTGCTGTCTCTCTCTGTAGCGGGAGCCGGGATTGAACCGGCGACCTCATGATTATGAATCATGCGCTCTAACCAGCTGAGCTATCCCGCCATCATTTTTGCTTCCTTGGCTTGTTCTTGAAAGCGGGTGCAAAATTACTACTTTTTGCTGAATAAAAGAAAATGTTACGAGGAAAATCATTCGGACTTAACGTTTTTTATGAATTTATGGTAAAAAACTTCGCCCTTTGGTTTTCTATATGGTGCTTTTTTCGTAACTTTGTCGCCGAAATTGATGATTTATTTTGACAATAGCAAAAACCGGAACAAAATATGCGCAAAAAGAGATTAGACCTCGAATATCCGCTGGCAGCGCGTGCTACCGACGTACTATGGATGCTGTTGAGTACGGACCACGGCCTTGAGCGCTGGCTTGCCGACCAGGTGATAGAAGAAAACGGAGTGCTCAGCCTGACGTGGGGAAACATTTATGCCGAACACCATACACTCTATGCCAATATTGTTGAGCGTGTGCGCAATAGCCATATACGTCTGAGATGGGTAGACGAGGAAGACCCGGAAGCATTCTGGGAAATGCGAATCATACGCAGCGAACTGACCGAGGAACTCTGTCTGCAAGTGGTCGACTATGCTCCGTCGGAAGACATCGAAGACCTTCACGAGCTGTGGGACGGCAATATGGAGAGACTCCACCAGTCCAGCGGGTTTTAGGGAAGTGTGACAATTATGAATCTATGAGAAAAAAAATCACAACCATCTTTTTACTGTGCTGCTTCGCAATAAGCTTGGCAGCACAGTCGCAGTTTGGCGAACAGCCCAAACTGGTTGTCGGCATTGTGGTGGACCAGATGCGGTGGGACTATCTCTCACGCTACTACGACCGCTTCACCGACGGTGGCTTCAAGCGGCTCATCACCGAGGGCTACTCGTGCAACAACTGCCTGATCAACTACCTGCCCACGGTGACGGCCATTGGCCATACATCGGTCTATACTGGCACCACGCCTGCCTTCCACGGCATCTGCGGCAACAGCTTTTATATAGACGGACGGAAGACCTACTGCACATCCGACACGACCGTGCAGACTGTGGGCGCCAAGGGAAACAGAGGGCAGCACTCGCCCCGCAATCTGCTCAGTACGACGATTGGCGACCAGCTGCGGCTGCACACCGACTTCCGGTCGAAGGTGGTGAGTGTGAGTTACAAGGACCGGGCGGCCATTCTGCCCGGCGGCCATTCGGCCAATGCCGCCTACTGGCTGGACACCAAGAACCTGTGCTTTGTGTCGAGCACCTATTATATGGAGCAACTGCCCGACTATGTGCTCAACGTGAACAAGGCCATCAGCAAGAACAAGGAGGCCAAGGAGGCCGGCGACTACATTGGCTACACACCGCTCTGCGGCACCATCACCACCGACATGGCCATTGCCACCCTGCAAGGCGAGAACCTGGGACGGGGCGAGGCTGCCGACATGCTCTGCGTGAGCTATAGCCAGACCGATATCATTGGCCACGAATGGGGCACCAGGGGCAGCCGTACAGACGATGCCTATCTGACCCTGGACCGCGACTTGGCCCGACTGCTCAACGCACTCGACGCCCAGGTGGGAAGGGGGAACTATCTGCTCTTCCTCACGGCCGACCACGGCGCCTCGCACAACTGGAAGTTCATGAACGAACACAAGCTGAAGGCCGGGCCGTTGTATATGGATGATCTGAAGAACCGCATCGAAGACTATGTCTCACAAAAACTGGGGGCCACCCATTCCCTGGTGGACGATGTGATGGACTATCGGGTCTTTCTGAACCACAGCAGCATTGCCGACCAAAAACTCAACCTGCAGCAGGTGAAGCAAGTGGTGGCCGACTTTCTTGGCAAACAGCAGGGCATTGTGACGGCTGTCGATATGGAGCATGTGCGCACAGCCGCCTTGCCACAGCTGTTGGTTGACCGTATTCTGATGGGCTATCATCCCCGTCGTTCCGGCGACGTCATCTTCATTCCTGAACCTCAGCACTACATTTGGTGGGACAAAGCTACACCTACGCGCACCACCCACGGCCAATGGAATCCCTACGATGCCCATATCCCCCTGCTGTTCTTCGGTTGGCACATCAACCAGGGTGCCACCAGCCGTGAGGTGCATATCAACGACATAGCCCCCACGGTGTGCCAGTTGCTGCACATTCAGCAGCCCAATGCCTGTTCGGGCAAAGCCATTACAGAAATCACTAAATAATAACAAATTATGAGACACTATCTGTTAATTCTGTTGATCACGTTCTGCACTGGGTGCTTCGCACAGAGTGCCGACAAGCTCTATGAAGAGGGCAAAAAACTTTATGACGCCGAGAACTATACAGCTGCCGTGCCCAAACTGCAAGCTGCTGCCGAGAAGGGGCACAAGAAGGCTCAGTACCGTCTGGGCCGCTGCTACGACAAAGGCTATGGCGTGGACGAAAACGAGACCAAGGCCTATGAGTGGTATCTGAAGGCGGCCAACCAAGGCTCGGCCAAGGCACAGTATCAGGTGGGCAAATGCCTGAAGAACGGCAGCGGCGTAGAGAAAGACCGCAAGAAGGCCGTGGAGTGGTTTGCCAAAGCTGCCAAGCAGGACAACGGCAATGCCCAGCTGGCCTTGGGCAAAGCCTACATGAAAGGCAAGGGCATTGCTGCCGATGCTGACAAGGCCAAGAGTTGGCTGAAGAAAGCCGTCAGCAATCCGAAGGACGGAAAGGAAATACTGGAAGAGCTGCGGAAAGAAAAAGCCGAGGGCGACGAGGATGCCATCAGAATCCTGGAGATAGTAGGAAAGAAGTAATCAAACTTGACAGTTATGACCATCAGAAGATTTATTTTGACATTTAGCTTGCTGCTGCCATTGGTGATGATGGCGGCACAGAAGCAGGACGTGTTCACCGCCCCTTCGGGCAAGACCGTCACAATCACCCACATCAAGCACGCCAGCGTACTGATAGAGTACGACGGGCTGAACATCTACGTTGACCCCGTAGGCAACCTTGAGCCGAAAACAGATTTCTCGACGATGCCAAAAGCCAACATTGTGCTAGTCACACACGAGCATCTGGACCACTTCGACAATCTGGCCATCGCCCGGCTGGCCTCGCCCGCCACCGCCATCTATGCCAACAAGGCGGTCAATGGGATGCTGCACCGCGGACTGGTGATGAGCAATGGCGACAGCATCACCTACAACGCGCATATCAAGATATGGGCTGTGCCGGCCTACAATACCACCGTGGGCAGGGAGAAGTTCCATCCCAAGGGGCGTGACAATGGTTATATCATCTCTTTCGACGGCCTGCGCATCTATTTGGCCGGCGACACGGAGGACATTCCCGAAATGGCAGAACTGAAAGACATCGACGTGGCCTTCCTGCCCTGTAACCAGCCCTACACCATGACCGTAGACCAGCTGGTGCAGGCTGCCAATACCATCAAGCCCAAGGTGCTCTTCCCCTATCACTTCGGAGAGACCCCCATAAACCAAGTGCCTATGAAACTCATAGGCACTGGTATCGACGTAAGAATACGCGACTATAAGTAAGCAGAACACTATGCCATATCGTTGGCATCGGTGGCCTTCTTCGACGTAGATGTCTTGCGGGCAGTCGACGAGGTGGCGCTTGTGCGCTTCCTCGTTTTCTTTTCCTCTGGCGTCACCGGCTTCTCCACCTTCATGCCGGCCAGTTCGGGGTCGATGAGGATGCGGCCGCAATATTCGCAGACAATGATTTTCTTGTGCATCTTGATGTCGAGCTGGCGCTGGGGCGGCACCTTGTTGAAGCAGCCACCGCAGGCATCGCGCTGCACGTAGACAATGCCCAGACCGTTGCGGGCGTTCTTCCTGATGCGTTTGAACGAGTTGAGCAGACGCGGCTCTATCTTGGCTTCGTAGTCGTAGACCTTGTCCTTCAGTCGCTCTTCCTCGGCACGTGTCTCCTCGATAATCTCGTCCAGTTCGCTCTTCTTCACCTCCAGGTCTTCACGACGCTCCACCAGCGTGGCCTTGCTGCTCTCCAGCTCGGCCTGCTTCTCGGCAATGCGCTTTTCGGCGTCGGCAATCTTCTTGTTGCAAAGTTCAATTTCCAGCGTCTGGTATTCAATCTCCTTCGACAGCGTGTCGTACTCACGGTTGTTGCGCACATCGTCCAGCTGCTGCTTGTAGCGCTCCACCGTGTTTTCCGACTCGATGATTTCGCCACGCTTCTGCGAGATGGCGCGTTCAAACTCGCCGATTTCTCCCTCTATGCGCTCGATGCGGGTGTTCAGGCCTTCTATTTCGGCCTCCAGATCTTCCACTTCCAGTGGCAGCTCGCCGCGCAGCGCTTTTTTCTCGTCAATGGCCGAAAGGGCCGTCTGCAGTTGGAACAGGGTTTTCAGTCTCTCTTCCACACTCAGGTCTGTGGGGTCTTTTTTTGCCATAATGTTTGATGTTTGTTAGATATATAATATTGGATTGGTCTTTGTTTCGGCTATGCAGCATCTTACGCCCGGGCAGTCTTTCTCGATGATGCGCCTGAACACCTCGCTGGTGTACTGCTCGCTTTCGTAGTGGCCGATGACGCATATCTGAATCTCCTGCTCATGACCGAAGTACTGGTGATAGTGCATTTCGCCTGTGATGAAGGCGTCGGCCCCCAAGGCAATAGCTTCGTCCAGCAGAAAGTCGCCGGCACCGCCGCAGAGCGCCACCTGCTGCACCGGCCTCTGCAGCAGTTCGTTGCAGTGGGCGCAGGCCACGCCAAACGTGTTTTTCACCAGTTCTACAAAGGTGCGGGCGTCGGTGGGGTGGGGCAGCCGGCCGGTCACGCCGCTACCGCAGTCAATGCCGCCCACCGTTTTGCGGGCGAAGAAATCCACCTCCGTCAGTCCGAGCCGCTCCGCCATCATCCAGTTCACACCGCCGGGGGCATTGTCCATGTTGGTGTGCATCGACACCACGCAGATGTCGTGCTTGATGGCCTGCCGCACCGTGCGCTGCACGTCGTTGGCGTCGGCCACCTGTTTCAGTCCGCGAAACAGCAGCGGATGGTGGCTCACCACCAGATTGCAGCCCAGTGCCACCGCCTCGTCGATGATGGCGGGGGTGACGTCTAAACACAATAATGCCCCTGAAACCTCCGCCTCTGTCAATCCAATCTGCAGGCCAGCGTTATCCCAACTTTCCTGTAGCGGCAGGGGCGCGAACTGTTCAAGGGCGTTCAGCACTTGTTTTATTTTCACGCTTCTTTGTCGTTATTTCCTCAGATAGAGACTGCAAAATTACGACTTTTCTTCTGAATCCCGTTACCATTCCCCTCTTTTTAACCCAACTTTAACATTTTGGGCAGGGGTGATGTTGGGCCAGAGATCCATTTTTGTTATTCAAGATTTGGAACAATTGCATTTTACATAGTGTACGTATTCCTTTGTAAAGTCGGCGGTGATGTGTCGAGATTCAGATTCCTTGTCAGCTTTGAAACGGTTGTACTTCTGCTCAAAGCAACCATATTCGCCCCGCTCCGACATCACCTCGCGTATATCATCAAACGACATCAACCCCTCGTTATTATAACTCAGAAAGATATAGCGTGCGTCAACTGTTTCTATCAGATTTCTAAAAACCTCCTTCACTTTAGAGCGTGAACAATAGTCGGATTTTTGGTCGTCACATTTCCTCATTCCCGTTTTGCCTGTTATCTCTGGGCAGTCATATCTGGCAATCGTCTCCAACAGATGGTAGTTGCCCGAATACTGACGATGATTATAAGGAGGATCCATATAGAGGATGTCTGTGTGCAGCCGCTTGGCCAACTCATTAGCATCCTCATTGAATACGTAGTGCTCCTGGTTGTTGTAAACCATTTCGGCTGGCTTCATCACCATCGACTTGGCGGCAGACTTCTTGATCTTCTTCAAGAAAGCCCCATAGACAGAAGCTGTATTCGCTACTTTGTCAATGTTCTCTATCAGCGTTGCAAGCAGGAAGAAATACTCGTCCTCATTCACTTTCCCCTCTTTACGCCATTCCTCTATCTTCATCCGGATGGCATCGCACTTCCCGCCATTCTTGTCTGAGAAGTACAATCGAAAATCCTCATTATCCCGATGATGTCCTTTACAATAGTTCTGGAAAATAAAACCCTCTACGGGCTCCAGCAAATCGAGCCATTCGCAGACTTTTGCGCCCTTCATCTCTTCGAAAAGTACGTCTTTTATGGCAGGTATTTCATCCTCCAAACCTTTAAACTTGAGAACGGTGTGATTGCCAATATAATGCCGATTCAGGACGTAACTATAATATTGTAAATCATTGGCTGTGACTTGATATCCTTTTGACTTGAAAAATTTCCCCACTGCACCTGTTCCTGCAAATAAATCACAAAAAGATTTGACTTGATTGTCTCCTGCCGTCACCTTGTCAACGCATTGCTCCAAAAAGGGCAAAAGCGTTTGCTTAGAACCTATATAATTCATTTCAATAAAAAAGAAGTTGAGTCGCTTGTACTTGATATTTAATCAGTTTTAGAGGTGAATAGTTAATGTGCCCCAAATACTGGCGGTCAAAAGTATTTTTTCCTGCTAAAATATGGGAGGGGAATTTCGTTGACCCTGTACTGTCTAATGTTATAAGTACTGGGATTATCCTCGATGGGCGGTTCGGAATGTAATATTGAGTCAGCCAATCGATATATTTGTTCATCTGACTTATATGGCTAATGTCTATCGGGACGCATTTCAATTCTACTATATAGAGATTAGGTAGTTCTTCGCCATCAATTTTCGTTGATAAAACTATATCCATTCTTTGCATTCCAACACCACAAGAAACTTCATTACCGATCCACTCTATTCTTTCGTTCTGGGTCAAAATAGAATTGTCCAGAGACAGACAAGTTCCTTTGCCAATATGATTTGTAATGAAAGACTGTAAATGAGTTTCATGGGCCTGTCTATTACGATATTTGAAAATAAGTCTTTTAGAGATGTCAAGTTGTACACAATTAGTAAAATCGTATTTTGAAGGAGTATGTGGTATAATCGAATTGGCAATATCATCATATGAATAGCCTCCTTTTGCAGAAACAAGTGGTAATCCTCGATTCTTGGCTATTATCAGATTGATCAATCTTTTTGATTCATAAAGAGTTATCATTGTGTTGCCACGATTACCTTTCAACTTTCTGTAAATCAAACTCCAAAGCATTTGACAGGGAGCAGGGATGCACCTAATATCATCAAGTGCCTCCCATTCAGATACACCTTTTGCATATACTTTGTCGGGTTCAATCAGTGCTCTGTATTGTAAGTCCTTTGTAAGTCCAGGATAATTATTTCCCTTATTATCAGTAAATGCGACATAACTAACCGTTGGATCCTTTTTCACCTTAAAAACACCAAAGAATCCTCCCTCATTATGAGATTGTTGTAGGTAGAAAATAACATTGTCACCTTCTCTCATTCTATTAAAGTCAGCAACTAATCCTGCAAGATTTCTCTCTGTTGAGGGATGTATATAAGAATAATTAGCTTTGTCATTATTAAAAATAAAAGGTTTTGATGTCCCTGTGCCAATGAACATATATTCAAGATGCTTCTTGAATGTGTTCTTATCCACTATCAACACGTGAGTTGTCATATTACTTGTCTTCTGGGTATAATTTCTTCATAATAAAATCTGTTGTGTGATCAGATGCCTCCTTACATAAGCGTTTTGCAGAAGATTTCCTGTATTCTACAGGGTCATACTGGTAACATCCAATACAACCCAAATCATCTGTGTAATTTTCATCACCCTCATAGAAAGGATATGGGTTTCCTTTGATGTTTGTTGCGTCCCACCGCTTATCTGTCATCTTACAGTTCTTACATATTTGGCGTTTTATGTCGTTTGCTGCTTTACATAATGGCTGGAAATCATCAATCTTCTGAGTGGACATATCAGATACGCGCATATCGCCCTTACGCCCGTCCTTATGATCAACTTCTATAGTCGTGTTTTCAGAAGTACCTTTCACACCCAACATCACGCACCTTTGCTTTCTGATAGCATCTTGTATGTCTTTACGAATAGATTGGTTGAAATGTTCTTCATTATTAAAGCCCTCTAATTTGATTCCATCAATACCATTACCTGACGTAAGGTCCCTTCTCACCTTGACAATGTATTTCTTTCTTAAAGGAGAAGATTTACGTCCCCAACTAAAGCCGTTTCCTAACACTAAAGAGGAATATTTACCAACAAATTCTGTGACATATACCCATCTGCTAATGCCTTGGCTATTAGGACTAGCCAGTTCAAGAAACAAATCAATTTTGGACTTTTCCATAATTAGAATTCTTTCTTAAATACAAATATATACTCGTGTTTGAAAAGGTAATAATCACTCTTCATTGCTCTATATTTCCAAATGTTTTGGGTTCCCAGTTTCCCTCGATTACCCTCAATGTTCTTCACAATGATACCTTTAAGTTTCACCCTGAAATTTTTCTTAATCATATACATCGTGTAGAATCCAAGAGGGATTACCTCGCTTTTCTTGTAGACATCTCCCATTACTATAGCGAAGTATTTTCCTTTTGTTAAATAAGGTAATGAGTTAGCAAAAGCGTTTTTTAACTTTATTAGAAATATATTAAGGTCGTTGATGTGTGACAAATCCCCATCTTTGTCCGTGAACTGAATAATGTCCATATAGGGAGGATGAGCAATTAAAAAGTCAACCTTATCTTTTTGGACATTTTTAAGTGATGTCTTCATACTCTCATCGAAGCAAGCAGTATCTGTTACGTCACAGTTATTGATACAATAGTTGATTGTCGTCCCCACCATCTTCAAATTAACGTGGTTGATAATCTCATCATTGATGTCGAAACCTATATAATCCCTGTTTAGCGATTCACACTCATAAAGCGTCGTACCGCTGCCTGTGAAGAGTTCTAACACCAATTCCTTTTCAGATGTATAGCGGCGAATCAGTTGATTGGGAATCTGCGGAATAAAGTTTCCATGGTAGACATTTGCATGCTTACCGCTCTTGTCACGCTCATTTATCAGCCAAAGACTGTCTACGTTGAAATTGAGTTGTTTCCAGTTTTCACTATTTACTTCTTCCATCAGTTTGCAAAATTAGTACATTTTTGTGAAATAGCCAAATTTCTGAGGATAATTATTATAATAGTTATGGTCTTATAGATTTTAATAATGGTATCTTCAGCGTTTACAGCACCTCCATGATGTCTTGCAGGCGGTCGACGACGTAGGTGGGGGGTAGGGAACTCTCGCCGGGGGCAACGCGCCAGCGGTTGAAGAGCATGGCATCGAGGCCGGCACGGAGTGCACCGAGGATGTCGGTCTGCAGGTTGTCGCCAATCATAAGGGTGGTGGCGGGCTGGGCAGCGGCGTGTTGCAGGGCGTAGTCAAAGAAGGCTTTCGAGGGCTTGTTGGCGCCGGCATCCTCGCTGAGGATGATGGTGTCGAAGTGGTCGCGCAGGCCACAGGCCGCGAGTTTCTTGTACTGCACCTCATGGAATCCGTTGCTCGTCATGTGCATGCGGTAGCCCTTCGCCTTCAGATAGTCCATCAGCTCGTGCGCTCCTTCGATGACACCGGGCTTTTCGGAGCAGCGGTCCAGGAAGTAGTCGTTCATTTCGAGGCAGAGTTGCTCTGTCACCACCAAACCGCGCCCCAAGCTGAGTGGGCGGCGGAAACGCTCTACGATGAGGAAGTCGCGGGTGATTTCGCCCCTGGAATAGCGGCTCCACAGGTCGATGTTGGCGGCCCAGTAGGCATCGTAGAACGCCTGCGGGTCGGTGAACCAGCGGTCGAGGCGGAAGTGGCCGAAGGTCTCGCTCAGGGCGATGACTGCGTTGCCGTAGGTGTCGTAGAGAGTGTCGTCGAAGTCGATGAAGAGGTCGGTGTAGCGTTTCATGTCTCTTGGTTTCTTGGTTCCACGTGTACTGCCACATGGGTCTCGTTTCCGTAGTGCCTTCTCAGCAGTTCCTCCACCTCCGATGCCTTGTCGTGGGCCTGGCGCAGGCTGATGTCGCCGTCCATGAGGATGTGCAGCTCGATGGCATAGTGGTTGCCGATGCGGCGGGTGCGCAGGTCGTGGGGCATGGTCACTTCTGGCACCGAGGCCACGAGGCCCAGAATCTCGTCTTCTACGGCGTCGGGCAGCGACTTCTCCATCAGGTCGCCGATGCCGTTGCGAAGCAGGTCGATGGACACTTTGGCGATGAAGATGCCGACGATGATGGAGGCGACGGGGTCGAGCACGGCCCAGCGCGGCCCCAGGAAGATGGCACCGCCGATGCCCACGGCAGTGCCTATGGACGAGAGGGCGTCGCTGCGGTGGTGCCAGGCGTTGGCCTCGACGGCCTGCGAGTTCAGCTGGCGCGCCTTCAGCATGGAGTAGCGGAAGACGGACTCCTTGAGCACCACCGAGAGCAGGGCGGCCCACAGGGCCAGTTTGCCGGGTACGTGCAGCTGTTCGCCGCCGGCCCACGCCACAATCTTGGCGGCTCCGCTGTAGAGGATGCCCGCCGCCACAGCCAGCAGCGACAGGCCGATGAGCGTCATGGCCAGTGTCTCGAACTTGCCGTGGCCGTAGTCGTGCGACTTGTCCTTGGGCTTGCCGCTGATGCGGACGAAGAGCACGACGATGATGTCGGTGAGGAAGTCGGACAGCGAGTGGACAGCGTCGGCAATCATGGCCGC
The DNA here is from genome assembly GCA_902786565.1 of uncultured Prevotellaceae bacterium. Lineage (GTDB taxonomy): Bacteria > Bacteroidota > Bacteroidia > Bacteroidales > Bacteroidaceae > Prevotella. The sequence continues at coordinate 38,467 of CADACW010000006.1, forward strand.
GCTCTGGCCGATGATGCCTGCTGCAAACTTGCAGAGCAGCAAGACGACGTTGACGGCCCCGCCGAGCAGCGTCACGTGGTAGATTTGCCGGTTTCTTTGTTTTGTGGTTTCTTCCATTGGTCAGAACAGGGGTGCTGCCGTGCAGGCATTGGGCTTGCGGATGTGGAGCAGGCGGGAGAGGGTAGGGGCGATGCGGACTGCCGAAGCTGGTTCGGAGCTGATGCCGGCACTCATGCCCGCACCGTAGAAGACGATGGGGAACGCGGTCTCGGCGCTGCGGGACTGGCCCGTGGGGCTGCCGTCTTCGTTGAGCACGCGCCAGCCTGGGGCCACCTCTATGAGCAGGTCGCCGCAGCGGCCGGCATTGAAGCCGTTGCGCATGGTCTGCACGTAGGCATCATGGCTGGCGAGCAGTTGCAGCGGGGTGAACACCTGCTTCACGCCCGACATCATCACCACCAGTTCCTGTGCCTTGGCGGTGGCTTCTGTCAGACTGATTTTCTTGGCCTCCAGCAGTTTGCGGTTGAAGAATATCTGGTTGCCGTAGGTGGCCTCGACATATTTCTCCTGCCCCCAGACGGCTCCCAGGTACATGTTGAGCAGTCCGGCGGTGCGGTCGATGTAGAAGGTGCCGCTGGGTATGCGGTACTTCTCATAGTCGGGCTCCTCCTCGTAGCTGTAGCCTGTGCCGGTGACCACGAAGAGCACCTTTCCGGCACCCACCCACCGCTCGGCATGGTCTATCAGCCGCCCCAGTTCGTGGTCCAGCCGGATGTAGGTCTCCTGCAGGTCGGCCTGGCTCTTGACGGCGGTGGCTCCTGCCGCCTGATAGGTCAGGCAGAGCAGGTCGGGCGTCTCGTCGGTGCCCAGGGCATTGCTGACGATGCACTGCTGCGCCAGATTGGTCACGTCGGCATTGGCGTGCCAGCCCTGCTTGTAGAGGGTGTGGCGCTGTGGGTCGGTGCCCTCGGCCTTCAGCGCCGGTGCCTGCGTCTTGTTGTGGTCGCGCAGCCACTGGGGCAGCTTCTTGCCGTAGTATTGCGACGAGCACCACTGGCCGGTGACATCGTCTATCCAGAAGGCGCCGTCGGCCGCATGGCCACCGCTGAGTATGGCGGCATCGCACTGTGCGGCAATGGCGAAGACCTTGGCCAAGCCCTCGGTGGCCACTTTCAGCTCGTCGGTCAGGGTGCTGACGGCCATCGCCGCGGGCGATGCCTTGGCGGTGGTGCCCAGTCCGGCGTGGCGGTCGTCGTCGGTGCAGGCCACGGGGCGCAGGGTCTCGCGGCTGAGCCATCGCTGGCCCACTATACTATTATAATAAGGTGTGGTGCCCGACGCCACGGCGGCTATGGCCGATGCGCGGTCGAGCGGACGGAAGGGGTAGTCGGCGTGCTGAAACACCTGTCCGCGGTCCATCAGTCGGCGGAAGCCCCTGTCGCGGAAGTGGGGCGCGAAGCGTTGCAGGCAGTCGCTGCGCAGCTGGTCGATGTTGACCATCACCACCAGCTGGGGCGGTGTGTCGGCCTGCAGCGGCGTGTCGGCCAGGGCCTTGCCGCCCGTGAGCAGCAGGGCCAGCAGGAAGAGGGTGAAGAGTTTATTTGTCATGTGCATGTCGGATATATCTGAGCAAGAAGCAGATGGCCACCACCTCGAGACCCTCGGCATAGTCTTGCCAGAGGGCGCCGACGAGGAAGGCCACCGTCAGGCAGAGGCTGATGGCGAACCAGCGGCTGCGACGCCCGCGGGCCACGGTCCAGACGAAGAACAGCGGCAGGGGGTTGAGCAGCAGCAACTGCAGATTGGTGCTGGTGGTGGGGTGCTGCGAGAAGAGCATCACGAAGAGGATGCATCCGGCCAGTCCGGCGGCCACCATCAGCAGCACGTCGAACCATCGCACCACGGTGCGGCGCAGCTGCTCGTAGGCGAAGAGTGCCAGCGAGACCGCCAGCAGCAGCAGGGCGCAGACCATGGGGCGCAGGGGGAAGGCCGACGAGGTGGTCTGGATGCCGGCTGGCACCAGGAGGCGTCGCTCCTTCACCAAGGGGCGGCTCTGGCCGCCGCGCACCACCGTGGCACGGTCGATGTCGTGGCGCAGGTTGGCCGGCAGGAACTGCTGCTCGCGCTGGGTGGTGGCCAGGTCGGCCTTGACGCCCAGCAGGATGTCGTTGCCGAAGGTGGCCCAGGGGCTGCCCTCAGTGCAGAGGCCCGCCATCTGCCGGAAGGTGAGCGCATAGTCGGGGCGGGGGGCATAGCGCACCTCGCCATCCAGACAGCGCTCCAGCATGTCGCGGGGCCGCGTGGAGCAGTTGTCGTAGAAGAAATTGTAGCGGTAGACGCGGTTCTGCGGCAGATAGTTGGTGCGCAGGGCCTGGATGAGCCGCTGCTTTTCGGCCGATGTCAGGTCGAGCACCTGCTCGGTCACCTGGCTGCCCCACTGCTCGTAGTATTTGCAGAAGGGCTTGGTGGGGGCCACCCCCAGCTCATAGTCGGTCAGACCGAAGACGAAGCGGAGCACGAAGTGGGGCTTCTTGAAGTTGTAGATGCCGTAGTTGAACACCAGGTCCTCGCCCGACCGCACGTTGCGGCAGCGCAGGGCTGTGTGGCCGTAGAGGCTGTACACCTCGTCGTGGGGCGAGCAGGTCAGCAGCCCTATCTCCACGCTCTCCATAGGGTCGGCGGGCGCGGCCACCGAGTCGGTGGGCAGGGCGTGCAGGGGCAATGCCGCCAGTACCATCAGCAGGACTGACAGGAGTGAAAACTGTTTCATGGCTTATGTCGGCTGGCTGTCTTATTCACCCTCGCTCATGAGCAGATAGACCTTTGCGCTGCGGTTGCCGTCGGAGACGATGCCGTAGGCGGGATTGCCGTCTATCTTGCGAAGTTCGCGGGCGGCGGCGTCGTGCGACAGGCCGGTCATTTCGGCATAGTCGGCCACGCGCATCTTCTTCCTGCGGGTCATGTAGTTGCGAGCCTTCTCCACGCGCTCGTCCAGTGTGTACTTCGACTTGTGCAGACGGCTGTCGTCGCCGCGCTCCAGGTGGCAGCGGCGGCTGGCCTGGTAAATTAGTTCCTTGTCTACGCGGAAAGAGATGCCGTTCAGCTCGACGGTGTTGGCGTTGCGGCGCTGCTCGTCGGCGTCGAAGGTGTCCTGCGGCTTGTCCTTGCGCACGCCCAGCTTGCCGCCGAAGGTGCCAATGCCGTCCAGGCGGACGGTGTGGCCGTAGGCTATCTGCAGGGCCAGCTCGTCGGCTATCAGCGTCAGGGCCGCCAGCAGTGTGCTGCGCTGCATGCTGCCCCGCTTGGCGCACTCGTCGAAGAAGCGGTTGGTGGTCAGGCAACCCGTAGACTGCATGTGGTAGTAGGCTTGAGTCTTGCCCTTGCCGTTCAGGTCGGCAATCTCTCTCTTGATGTACTTTGGCATAATGTGGTTCTCCTTATTAATATAAGTATAAGTTTTTCTAAGCGGATGCAAAGATACAAAAAGCCGGGCATATTTGCAAGTAGGCCCGGACATAAAATTTAAATTTCGACGTAATTTATCTGAATTACGTCGTAATTTATATAAATTTCGTCGTAATTTACATAAATTACGTCGACCCGTTAAGTATAGTTCCGGGCGGACCACTGTTTAGCTACGGGCGGAGAAATGTTTGGCTACGGGCGGAGAAACAAATAGATGGGGGCGGAAATAAGTTAAAAAACGCCAAATATTGAGCGGTGCTACTTTTTTTTCGTAATTTTGCAATCCGAAATTTGCGCGTGCGGGCAGCCGCCGGCGCAGGAAACGGTCAGACAGGCGATGACATTCAACGAAGTGATAGGACAGGACGAGGTGCGCAGCCGCCTCGTGCAGATGGTCGACGAGGGCCGTTTGCCCCATGCGCTGATGCTCTGCGGCCCCAGCGGGGTGGGCAAGAAGGCGCTGGCCATCGCCTTTGGCTGCCATCTGCTCTCATTGAATTCGCCGTCGGGCCAGGGCGAAGAGTCCGCCATGCTGAAAAAGCTGGAGCACCCCGACCTGCACTTCACCTATCCCACCATCAAACTGCCCTCGATGGGGAGCGACCACATGCCCGTGAGCGACGATTTTGCACACGAGTGGCACGAGCTGGTGATGCGCGGGCCCTACTTCTCGATGGACGACTGGCTCACGGCCATGGGGGCCGAAAACCAGCAGGCCATCATCACCGCCGGCGAGAGCGACGACCTGGTGCGCAAACTGAGTCTGAAGTCGAGCCAGGGCGGCTACAAGGTGAGCATCGTGTGGCTGCCGGAGCGCATGAACATTGCCTGTGCCAACAAACTGCTGAAACTGATAGAGGAGCCGCCACAGCAGACCGTGTTCATCATGGTGTGCGAAGAGCCCGACAAACTGTTGGAGACCATTCGCAGCCGCGTGCAGCGCATTGACGTGAAGCGCGTGCCCGTGGAGACGATAGAGCAGGCCCTGGTGCAGCGGCGCAGCATAGACCCGCAGCAGGCCCACCGGCTGGCCAGGCTGGCCAACGGCTCGTGGATGAAGGCCCTGCAGGAACTGCAGGTGGGCACGGAGAACGAGCAGTTTCTCAGCCTGTTCATCGAGCTGATGAGGCTGGCCTACCAGCGCAAGGTGAGGGAAATGCGCAAATGGAGCGAGACGATGGCTGCATTCGGACGTGAGAAGCAGAAGCGGTTTCTTGACTTTTTCCTCCGCATGGTGCGCGAGAACTTCATGTACAATTTCGGGCAGTCGGACCTGTGCTATATGTCGCAGGACGAGGAGAACTTTGCCCGGAACTTCGCCCGGTTCATCAACGAGGCCAACGTGATACTGCTCTACGAACTGGCCAACCGCTGCATACGCGACATAGGCCAGAACGCCAACGCCAAGATTGTCTTCTTCGACTTTTCGCTGCAAGTGGCCGTCTTGCTGGTGCAGAAGTAGCCTGCGGTTTCACCCCTTCTGCCCTGATGAAAATCATTCATGTGGATATGGACCAGTTCTTTGCTGCCGTCGAGCAACTCGACCAGCCGGAACTGAAAGGCAAGCCGATAGCCGTGGGCCATGACGCCGAGCGCGGCGTGGTGTCGACGGCCAGCTACGAGGCCCGCCGCTATGGCGTACACTCGGCACAGTCCATCCAGGTGGCCAAGCGCCTTTGCCCGCAGCTGATCATTGTGGAGCCACACTTCCAGCGATACAAGGAAGTGTCGGCCCAGTTGCACGCCATCTTCCACGACTATACCGACCTGATTGAGCCTATCTCGCTGGACGAGGCTTTCCTCGACGTGACGGAGAACAAGAAAGGCGTGGAACTGGGCGTGGAGATAGCCCGCGAAATCAAGCAGCGCATCAGACAGACCACAGGATTGACGGCATCGGCGGGCGTGAGCTACTGCAAGTTTCTGGCAAAGATTGCCTCAGACTGGCGCAAGCCCGACGGACTGACGGTGATTCATCCCGACAGGGCGCTCGACTTCATCGCCCAGCTGAAGGTGGAGAAGATTTGGGGCGTGGGACAGAAGACGGCCGAGAGGCTGCACCGCATGGGTGTCTTCACCGGGCAGGACCTGAGAAATCTGCCACTCAGCCGGCTTATGCACGAGTTCGGCAAGATGGGGCAGGTGTTCTACGACTTCGCAAGGGGCATCGACAACAGGCCCGTCGTAGCAGAGTGGGAAAGGAAGTCGGTGAGCTGCGAGCGGACGTTTGAGACCGACATCAACGAAAATTCCGCCGTCACCATCCACTTGTACCATACGGTACTGGAACTGGTGCGGCGGATAGAGAAAAACAATTTCGAGGGGCGCACGCTCACACTGAAAGTCAAATTCCTGGATTTCCAGCAGATAACGCGCAGCCTGACAGTAGACTATATCCTCAAATCGAAGGAAGACATCCTGCCTCTGGCGAAGCAGCTGATGCAGGGCGTGGAGTTCCACTCGCACCCCATCCGGCTGTTGGGCCTGGGGGTGTCAAACCAGAAAAACGTGGCACAGCAGGAGCAAAAGCACTGGGTGGAGCTGGAACTGGAATTTAAGCCCTGGACTGCTATTTGATGTACTTCACTTTAGCGGCATCGCGGGGCTTGGCGTCGGGCTGCTCGTCGGGGTAGCCGACGGCGATGATGTAGTTCAGCTTGTAGTCGGCAGGAATGTCGAGACGGTCGAGGAAGAACTTGGCCTTCTCATTCGACGTCAGGAAGCGCACGGGACCGCCGAGGCAGCAAGTGCCCAGGCCCATCGCCTTGGCGGCCAGCATCATGTTCTCGCCCAGCAGGCCGGCATCCAACTCGCCGCCACCGTTGGCCGGCGTGCAGACGCAGATGATATTGGGCGCATTGCGGAACATGTTCTTGAAACCTTTGTCGCGGCTTACCTGCTCTGCGTTAGCCTGCTTGTAGACCTCGGTCACGTCGGCCATGAGCTGCTGGTCTTCCACCACACGGACTATCCAGGGCTGGCGGTTCATGCCGCTGGGCGCATTGATGCCACAGCGGGCTATCAGCTCCAGCTTCTCGTGCTCCACGGGCTTGTCCAGATACTTGCGGACGGAACGGCGCGACATGATGGTGCTCAGAACGGGGTTCACCTCCATCAGGATGTCGGCCTCGATGCCGCTCATCTTGTCGGTAGGCTCATAGCGTTTCAGCACGCGGCCGTCGCGGCCTACAAGGAACTTGGTGAAGTTCCACTTGATGTCTGACTTCTTGTCGAAGTCGGCATCGCGCTTGCGCAGCATGTCGTCCATCATCTTGCCCCGCTGGTCGCTGACGTCAAAGCCACCGAAGCCCTTCTGCGCCTTCAGGTAGGTGTAGAGCGGGTGCTCGGCAGCGCCGTTCACGTCAATCTTGTCGAACTGCGGGAACAGAATGTTGAAGTTGACCGTACAGAACTCGTGTATCTCTTGGATGGAGCCGGGAGCCTGTTGGCCGAACTGGTTGCAGGGAAAGTCCAGAATCTCCAGCCCGTCTGCCCTGTACTTCTCGTAGAGCGACTCCAACTCCTTGTATTGCGGCGTGAACCCGCAACGGGTGGCGGTGTTCACTATCAGGAGAACCTTGCCCTTGAAGTCAGAGAGCGACACTTCCTGCCCCACGTCGTCCTTCACTTTAAAGTCAAAGACGCTGTTCTGTGCCGGCACCATCAGCACGCCAGCCATTGCCATGAGGCAAAACATCATTCTTTTCATTGTCTGTGGTCTGTTTAGTTTGGTTTTCATTGGTTTTATGTGCCCTGTTTGGCTTTGCCGAGATAGGTGAACTGGAAATTCTTGCCTTTGACCGAGGGGAACTGGCTGCGCTCGTCCACACGCTGGCTCAGATGTTCTACGATGCGGTTGTAGCAATCCATGCCGGAGTTGGCTTTCATACGGGCCACAAAGACGGTGTCACGATACTGGAACTTGCCGGTGCTGGCGGCAATGCAGGCCCGCTTGAACTTGAGCGAACCTTCGTACCATCCGTCGCGCACGGCATTCAGTTTCATCACAATGGGCGAGTTGGCTTTGGGCTTGGCTTCCGTCTCTTTGTCGGGGCGCACTGTGCGCTTCTCCTTGAATTCGAGCATGGTTGCGGCTTCGGTCTTGATGATGATGAAATAGACGCGAGGGCGTATCTTGTAACGCTTTGGGAAGTGCACATCGCTTTCTGCATACTCGCGAATGTCGGCTTCCAGCACGGGGTTCATTCCTATTTCATCTATGCCACTAAGAAAATCGATAGCCTCGTCGGCATTCTTTACGAGGGCTTCGCTGTTAAAGTACCTGATGTATAAGTTCATATCTTCTTTAGTTGACGCTTAGTCAGCTTTGTCCTGTTGAAAGTCATTTTAAAATTAAATGCTTAATGCTATTCTGTAGGATTTAGCATTAAGCATTGCGCAATAGTGAAAGAGCGGAAAACGGGACTCGGACCCGCGACCCCGACCTTGGCAAGGTCGTGCTCTACCAACTGAGCTATTTCCGCATTATTTCAAAGAAAGGGTTTGATATGGTGAAGAGGAGGAGACTCGAACTCCCACGTCGCAATTGACACTACCCCCTCAAAGTAGCGCGTCTACCAATTCCGCCACCTCTCCATCATGTTTACACTCGAAGCAAAAGAGTGCCCAGAACAGGACTCGAACCTGCACGCCTCGCGGCACACGCACCTGAAACGTGCGCGTCTACCAATTCCGCCACCTGGGCATTTTACAACGGAGGCCACCCTCGCGTCGCTCTTTTGTTCATCGTGTGAGCGGAAAACGGGACTCGGACCCGCGACCCCGACCTTGGCAAGGTCGTGCTCTACCAACTGAGCTATTTCCGCGTTTCCTCTTTTGGAGGAGCATCTCTCTTGATTGCGGGTGCAAAGGTATGACTATTTTCTGAACTGGCAAAATCTTTTTACACTTTTTATCAAAAAAAGTATCTTTTTTCCTATTTAGAGGCTTTTTTTAGTCATTTTCCGGGCTTTTGGAAGCCATTCCTGTGTTTTTGGAAGCCATTTCCGGGAAATGGCGTAGGCCATTGCCACGGATTCTGGAACTGCTTGCCTTGGCGATGCTGTGGCGCATTGCGGCTCCACCTTTTGAGCATGCGGCGGTGGAAGCGGTCTTCGGCCTGCAGCACGTCGTAGACTTTTGAGGCGGGCATCATTTCGAGGAAGCGTTTGTGGTAGGCTTTCTGTATGCGCTTCATCTCGAGTTCGTTGGTGTCGCGGTCTTTGATGGCTTTCTCGCAGGCGGCCTCGTCCTGTGGCTTCTTCATGGCCAGGTCTTTCTGCTTGTTGAAGAGTTCGCGCTGCTTGGCCTGCATTTCTTTGTAGACGGGGAAAAACTTGGCAGCCTCCTCAGGCGTCAGTTTTGCCTCGGTGGTGATGAACTGCTGCAGTTCGGCGTCGAATCTCTCTGGCGAGAACTTCTGCTGTTCGTTTTCCTGCGCCTGGAGGCCTGAAGCCAGCAGGGCGGCTACTATGCAAACATACATTCTTTTCATAACGCACATCATTTTTATTAGTTACATGTCGGCCAGGAGGCTGTTGTAGATTTCCGCATTGTCGAGCATGACATAGTCTGCGGCTTCGTCAATGTAGCTGTCGCTGTAGGTGACAGTTTCCTGTTGGGCCAGCTGCTGTTGGTCGGTGGCCAGGTGGCGATTGGTGTAGATGGCGGTCCCCATGACGGCAATGGCCAGGCAGGCGGCTGCATAGAGCAGGGGCTTGAGGTAGCGCTCGATGGCCCTGGGTTTGGGCTTGGCTTCTTCTGCTGGTGGCAGCTTGTCGATGATTTGCTGTGCCAGCTGGTCGAAATAGCCTTCGGGAACGGTGAAGGGATTCCTCTCGCCCATCTTTTGCCTGATATATTCTTCCTCGTTCATCATAGCATTAATAATAATATGGTGTAGTTGTTTTTATTCTTTAGACGCACGTGGTGCCAAATGGTTTAATCGAAATGTTTGAAAAACTCTGTAATCTTTTTCACGGCTATGTGGTAGCTGGCTTTCAGTGCCCCTTCGCTGGTGCCGAGAATGTGGCTGATGTCGCTGTATTTCATCTCGTCGTAGTAGCGCAGTTGGAACACCGTGCGCTGCACGTCGGGCAGTCGGGCTATTGCTTCCTGCAGCTGTGCCTCTGTCTCGTCGGCGTCGAAATATTTGTCGGCCATCAGCGTGCGAGCCACTCCCATCGATTCTTCGTCGGTGCTCAGTGTGGGCTTGTTTTTCTGCCGTCGGGTGAAGTCGAGCGCCTCGTTGATGGCTATCCGCGAGAGCCACGTGAGTAGCTTGGCGTCGCCGTGGAAGGAGTCGAGCGAGCTCCACGCCTTGAGGAATGCGTTCTGCAATATGTCGTTGGCATCTTCGTGGGTAAGCACGATGCGGCGCACCTGCCAATAAAGCTGTTCGCTGTATTGGCGCACGGCACTCTCGAAAGCTTTCCTCTGTGTCTTCTTGTCGAGAATGAGGGCTGTGAGCTGTCTGTCATCAATAGATGTCATACTATCTCATTGACGCTTTACGGAATGAAAGGTTTAAGCCGCCGGAGAATTTGCTTGTCGTATTCGTAGCGGTCGGGCCACGTCTGCCATTCGCCTGTCTCCGGGTTGGGGTAGAGGGTGTAGTAGTCAATCTGCACCGGAACATTGGGCGACACGCTGGTTGAGCTGATCAGCCGTATGGGCGTTTTGTCTTCGGCGTGTTCCTTCAGGTAATTGATGCCGCGCTCGCTCTCCGGCTTCATGTCGATGGAGAGGCGGATGCGGTCGAGCAGCCACTCGTCGGCGTCGGGCAGCAGGAAGCAGGCCAGCTCGAAGGGTTTTTGAATGCGGACGCAGCCATGCGAAACGGTGCGTCTCTCGGCATTGAAAGTGCCTCGGCTGTTGGTGTCGTGCAGATAGACGTCAAATTGGTTTGGAAATCTGAAGATGAGTCTTCCGAGCGAGTTGCCGCGCCCGCTGCGCTGTGCCACCCTGTAGGCGCCGCTGCGCAGTTGTTCGGGAGTGAGACTTTTTGCGGGAATGGTGTCGCCCGAGCTTCGCTTGACGATGAAGTAGCGGTTGCGGGCAAAGTAGGCCGAGTCGCCCCCGTGCCGGCTCACCTCGTCGCGGAGTATGCTGCCGGGGATGTTCCATTCGGGGTTGACTTGGATGAGACGGATGTTGCTGGTGAGCAGCGGTGTCTTTGTGCGCCAGGCGCCGCAGCAGATGCGCATGTTGAGCACGCTGTCGGGATGGATGGCCCAGAGCTGCTGGGCGGCGATGTTCACAAACACATGACGCTGGCCCTCGGCCACCTTTTGCTTGTGTCTCCAGCGCCTGCGCTCCATGTTGCACAGCAGCCGCTGCCGGCCGTCCTTGGTCGAGTCGGTGGCCATCTTCTGCATCATCTCCTTGTAGAGGGCATCGTTGGGTTCCATCGACTGGAGGTAGGCCACGGGATGGCCTTCGCGGGCGTTGCTCAGCGCTTCGGTGGTGAAATCGTCGTCGGGCTCTTCCAGGTCGATGTCGTAGACGATGCGGTGGCCCCCCTCTGGCCGCATGTCCAAGTGGTTGAAAGCCTCGTGAGGCTCAACGAATCCGTAGCGCTGGCCCAAGGCATAGCGCATGAATGCGCGGCTGAGGTTCCACTCCAGCTGGGCCATGGTGCCTGTGGGGCTGATGGCCGCCGAGTCGAAGTCCATTTGGCGCAGGTGCCCGATGTCCTGTCTGATGTCTTCGGTGTAGAAAGCCTTTGGGCTGAATCCCATCGTCTCTGCCTGCTTTTCCAGGAAGGAGGCCATTGTGAGGGCATTGTCGAACAGGCGGTTGGTGTCGATGCCTACCCATCTCCACTCGCCGCCATTGTTGTAGTAGTCGTTGACAAGGAGGTCGGCCGCCAGCGAGTCTTGGGCCAAAGAAAGAAATTGCCCAAGACGCACTTGTGCGTCCTGAGCACTATCAACTAATAGCTGTTCCCTCAACCGGGCAACACGCTCCGCTTCTGTCTCTTTTGGGGTAAGGTCGCCGCAGGCCGATGCCAGCATCAGCAGGGCTGCTGCGCAAACCAGTGCTAACGCACGGTGATTTTTCTGACGGTCTTTCCCACTTTCAAGATATAGCATCCCTTGGGCAGGTTTAGTTCGACACGTTGCGCCGGGCCCTCTATCTTGTAAGTTGCTACTGCCCTTCCTGTGAGCGAGACCACCTCAAGTGTTTGACCACCGCCGCCGTTGATGCTCACGATGTTGCCTTCGACGGTCATTGTCGGTGCAGGTTCGTCAATCTGTTCGGCCACGCCCAATTCCATCATCATCGGCATTGCTTGCGAGGACATTGCTGTGAGCAGCATTGCGGCAACGGCCAGTATGAGTGTCTTTTTCTTCATAAGCGATTGTTTATTTGGCGCAAAGATAGGAAAAAATATTGTATTGGCCAAACTTTTTTGCATTTTTTTTCATTTCACACCTCTATGGCTATGTTTTCGTTGGCCAAGTGTGTGTTTTTGAATATTTTGCAAGCTTCGTCTAACAAAATGCGCTCGTCGGTGTAGCGTGAGCTGTAGTGGCCCAGCAGCAGTTTGCCCACTCCGGCGTCGCGTGCGATGGTGGCGGCCTGCGCTGCGGTGGAGTGGTGATATTTCTCGGCCATTGCCAGGTGGTCTTCGGCGTATGTGCTCTCGTGGTAGAGGGTGCTGATGCCTTTCAGCTGTTCGGTGAGCCGAGGCAGGAAGCTGGTGTCCGAGCAGTAGGCATAGCTGCGCGGCGGGTCGGCCGGCGTCACCAGCCTTTCGTGTTCAATATGTGTGCCGTCGGGCAGGGTATAGCCCTGTCCGGCCTTGATGTTGTTGATTTGCGATACAGGTATGTCGTAGCACTTCAGCATATCGGGCCTGATGTGGGGCAGCGACGGCTTTTCGCGGAAGAGGAATCCGGCGCAGGGCACGCGATGGACCAGGGGGATGGTCTCGACGGTAAGCGAGTGGTCCTCGTAGATGATGTACTGGCGCGTGGTGTCGATGGCGTGGAACTCCACGTCGTAGCCCAGGTCGCGGCAGAAGTTCTCAATCAGCATCTCCAGAATGGGCTTCAGGGTGGCCGGAGCATGTACGTGCAGGGTGGCCGTGCGGCCCAGCAGCCCGAAGGTGCTGATGAGTCCGATGAGCCCGAAACAGTGGTCGCCGTGCAGATGGCTGATGAACACGTGGCCAATCTTGCCGAAGGCGAGCCCCTGCCGGCGCACTTGCAGTTGGGCCCCCTCTCCGCAGTCTACCATGAAGAGTTTGCCCCTGCACTCCACCACCTGCATCGATGGCATGTGGCGTGTGGTGGGCAGTGCGCTTCCGCAGCCCAGTATGTGTATCTTGAACGGCTCCATCAGATGCTGAAGTCCTCCTCGCTGCCCTCGTCAAGTTCGATTCCCAGGTCCTCTTCTGGCTTGAAGGTCTGGCGGCTATACTCGTATGTGTCTTCGCTGTCGGCGATGATGAGCGAGTCGGGAGTCACCTTCTTGATGGTGAACTCCAGGACCTCTTCCATGTCAATGCCGTCGTTGCGTGTGGCCACCACCTGCAGTTTTCCGTTGAACAGCCGCCACGACTTGTAGACGATGGAACTCTGGTCAATACTCTCTGCCGTTCCGCCTTTCAGGATGCTGATGCCCGTCTCCGAGCTGCCGTCGATGGGGTTAGGCTGCACCCAGTTGCCGTGCAGTGCGCTCTTGTTGATGACCATTGTGGCCATTGTGGTGTCCTTGTCGACCGCCACGGCCATTTCGTCGCCCACGGCATATCCGCCGAATACCATGTTCTTGTCTTTGGCAGCCGCCACGTTCAGGGTGATGGTGTCGTTGGCGTCGGTGATGATTTGCAGCGTGTTCATGGCAGAACCTTCGCCGCAGAAGCCATAGAGCATTGTGTCGCGGACAACTTCTGCAATGTTCACCTCCTCGAAAGGCACTTTCTTGTTCAGGCTTTCGCCACAACTGGCCAGCAGCATTGCCGCCGCCATTGCTAATGTAGTCTTTTTCATATTAGTAGAGGTTAATGAGTCCCTTACGATGGACTCTTGGTTTTCTTTTCCTGCATTTTGGCCTCGTTCCAGAGCTGGTCCATTTCCTCCAGGGTCATTTCGGTCAGTGGGCGGCCGGCGCGTATGCTGTGCTGCTCGATGTAGTTGAAGCGGCGTATGAATTTCTGGTTGGTCATCTCCAGGGCGTTGTCGGGGTTGAGGTGGTAGAGGCGGGCAGCGTTGATGATGGAGAAGAGCAGGTCGCCCAGTTCGGCCTCTCGGCTGGCCTTCAGTGCCGCCTTTTGCTGGTCGGTGGCGTCGTCGGGCAGTTGGCGCTTCAGCTCCTCCTGCAGTTCGCCCATTTCCTCGCTCACCTTCTGCCATACGTCCTCCTTCTGCTGCCAGTCGAACCCCACGTTGCGGGCCTTGTCCTGTATGCGGTAGGCCTTGATGAGCGATGGCAGCGATGCCGGCACTCCTGAGAGCACGGTCTTGTTGCCGTCCTTCTCGCGCAGCTTGATTTGCTCCCAGTTCTTGAGTACCTGTCCACTCGTCTCCGCCTTGGAAAATTCGTCGGTTGTCTTGTCGTCTTCAGGCACGTAGGGTAGGGGGCGTGGGTGGGGCTGGCCCATCTGGCTATGGTGGTAGACATGCGGATGTCGGAATATGAGTTTGTCGGCCTCGGTGTTGAGCACGTCGGCAATGTCGTAGAGTCCCTGCTCACGGGCAATCATGGCGTAGAAGCAGGTGTGCATGAGCACGTCGCCCAGTTCCTTCATCATGTCGTGGGTGTCGCCGCGCATGATGGCGTCGCACAGTTCAAAGGTCTCCTCTATGGTGTTGGGCCGCAGGCTCTCGTTGGTCTGCTTCTTGTCCCAGGGGCATTTCTGCCGCAGTTCGTCCAGCACGTCGAGCAGCCTTGCGAAGGCCTGCATTTGTTCTTCTCTTGTATGCATAATATAAAGATGTGCGTATTTTCTGCAAAGGTAGGAAGAAAAAATGAAATAGCCAAATTCTTCACAATTTTTCATAAAACGGTGTGTGTTATTTCGGCCTATTTGTTACCTTTGCACCACTGTTTAAGGTAGAAGATGAAATATATGTGGATGATCCTGTTTCTTTTGCTGCCCGTTCTGGGCCTTGTCTACGTGGGCTGGCACGTGTGGACGCTGGTGCCTCTGCCGCGGCTGTTCCGTGGTGTCCTTGTCGGCGTCGGCGTCCTGGCGTTCCTGCTGATGTTCCTGAACCTTGGCCGTGTCATTGACCGTCTGCCGCTGTCGGTGGCTCGCCTGTGCTACGACGTGGGCAACTCCAGCATCTTCGTGTTGCTCTATCTGGTCATCCTCTTCTTGGTGCTCGACCTGGGGCGGCTGCTCCATCTGGTGCCTGGGGCGTGGCTCCGCCAGAACACCTACGTCTCCATACTGGTGGCCGTGGGCATGTTCATGGTGTTTCTCCTGGGCAACATCTATTATTATAATAAGGTGCGCGTCGAGCTTCAGCTCACCACCGCCAAGCCGCTGGCCCGGCCCCTGCGTCTGGTCATGGCCACCGACCTGCACTTGGGCTATCACAACCCGCGCCACGAGCTGGCCCGCTGGGTGGATATGATCAATGGCGAAGAGCCCGACGTGATACTGATTGCGGGCGACATCATCGACATGAGCATGCGCCCGCTCGTCGAGGAGCGTATGGCCGAGGAGTTCCGCAGGCTGAAGGCGCCCGTCTACGCCTGTCTTGGCAACCACGAGTACTACACGGGCGAGCCCCTGGCGCAGCAGTTCTACCGCGATGCGGGCATCCGTCTTCTGCAGGACAGCTGCACCGTGACCCCCGAGGGGCTGCTCCTTGTGGGGCGCGACGACCGCACCAACCCTCACCGCAAGGCGCTCCGCAAGCTGCTGAAGGACAGCGGCCTCGACACGTCGGCCCATTATGTCATCGTGCTCGACCACCAGCCCTACCATTTGGAGCAGGCCGAGCAGGCGGGTGTCGATTTCCAGTTGAGCGGCCACACCCACCGCGGCCAGGTATGGCCCATTTCGTGGATTACCGACCGCATCTACGAGTGCTCTTTCGGCCCCTGGCAGCGCGGCCATACGCGCTATTATGTCTCTTCGGGCCTTGGCATCTGGGGCGGCAAGTTCCGCATTGGCACCCAGTCGGAGTATGTCGTGGCTACGCTGCAGCCATAGTTTTACCTTCGAGTCTTTGCAAAAAACGTAAAGCCATCACGTCGGTTTTTTCCGTTCTTTTCATAGTGCAGGACCCCCCCCCTCAAAAGATAAGTGCCACTTATCTCCGAGATAAAAGGCACTTATCTCCGAGATAAGTGGCACTTATCTCTAAGGCGGGTTCGTCCTGCCTTTTGGAAATGTAATAAAAAATGATTTTATTCCTTGATGAACTTGCAGATGGCGGTGCGCCCGTCGGGGGCGGTGACCATGGCCACGTAGGCACCGGCATTGAGGTGGCCCACGGGTAAGATGGCCGCCGACTGGGCCGTGGCGGTCAGAATGGACTGGCCGGCCATGTTGGCGATGCGCACGCTGAAGGTGCCACCGGCTGTGCCGCCCACCAGCAGCGAGCCGTCAGCATAGCTTACTCTCAGGCCGTTATGCCCGTCGTGAGCGGCCATCAGGTCGCCGATGCCGCCGGTGGCCATCTGGTCCACAGGCGTCACGTAGCTCGACGTCAGGTTAGGCATTGCAATGGTGGGCACGTTCATCGTGAAGACATTGTCGGCGCCGTCGGGATAGCGTCCGGCAGTCTCGTCGGCTTTCATCGGGCCGTAGGTCAGCCGGTCGGTCCAGGTGCCGTCGGCGGCGGTGAGCAGCACGTCGCCGCCCTCGGCCGCCAGCTTGAACGGGGCGTGCAGCTGGGACAGGGGCTCCAGCTTGTCGCACCACACCACGAGGTGGCCATGGGCAGGGATGACGGCAGAGCCGAACTGGTACTTCTGTGGCTTGTCGGGGTCGTCGGAGAGATACATGCCCTGGATGTCGATGTCGTCGTCGGTGGCGTTGTACAGTTCAACCCAGTCGTTGCGCTTGAAGTATTCGTTGACGTGGATGCCGTTGGCGGCACTCACCTCGTTGATGCGAACCGCCGGAGAGGCTTTTGAGGCGGCAGGGGCGAAGGTGGCCGTCAGGCTGATGCTGGTGCCTGCCGGCAGGGTGATGGCAGGCTCGTTGGAGACCACCGTTGAGCCCCTCTTCCAGCAGACGAAAGTGTAGCCCGCCGGAGCCTTGGCCTCCAGTTGTGCCGCTGCGAAGAGATGTCCCTTGAAGTTGGCGTAGGGCACGGCCATGCCGCCCACCAGCAGCGTTGCGCCCTCGGTGTCGGCCTTCAGCGTGACGGTCTGTCGGGTGGTGGAGCCCAGTTGCATCTGTGCAAACTGCTTCATATAGTTCGTCATCTTGTCCGAGCGCCCCTTCAGCTTGTCCTTGATGACCCTGGCGGCGCGGTCGGGGTCGTGGCCGTCGTTGATGCCCTGCTGCTTCATCAGTTGCGTCATGGGCTGCACCTTGGCCAGCAGCTCGTCCACAATCTTTCCGGCCTGCGTCGGCTCGAACACGCTGCCCGCCACGATGCAGAAGGTGTCGATGAACTTGCGGCGGTAGCCGGCGTGTTCCAGCAGATTGAGGAAGAAGCCGATGAAGTCGGTGTCCTTGAACTGCCAGATATAGTTGAAGGGATTGTCGCCGATGCCGGTCTTGTTGGTGGCGAAAGCATAGTCCAGATCGAAGCTGACGAAGCGGTAGCGGCCGTCCAGCCGGCTGCGATAGCCCTTGACGTTGTTGTCGGGCCAGTCGTCGTTGAAGAGGAAGATGGTGATGGCCATATAGTTGGTGAACTCGTCGATGTCGAGCAGCGTCTTCAGCTCGTCGTAGGCTCCTTCGCGGTTGATGTCCTTGCCCAGCGCGAAGATGCGCTGCAGGGCGTCGTCGTCGCCATTCTTCATCACGAAGTTCTCGAAGGCGTCCAGCTCCTCGTCGTCGTAGCCCCAGTTGGCATAGGCAAACTTGTCGTTGTTCACCTCCCTGAGGTTGAACACGCCGCGCAGTTCGCCGTTGACGTACTCTACGACCGGCACATACGACTGTACATCGACGTCCATTCCCGAGCGTTGGATGATGGTCTCCAGTGCGGGGTCCATGAAGCGTGCGTTGTTTGACCACACATCGTTGCCGCCGTTGCGCACCAGCACGGCCTTGTTGCGGATATAGGGTTTCTGCGGGAAGAAACTGAAGTCGAAGCGGTTCATCCCGTCGAACATCTTGTGGCTCTTCAGCTTGAACGAGCGGTAGCGCTGCTGGCGTGTCCACCCGCCGCTGACGCTGATGTTCACGTCCTGGTTGAACAGCATCGAGCCCTCCGGCGACAGATAGCTGAAGTTCACCGGGCGGTCCCAGTCCTGGTTGTAGTTTCTGGGGTAGTCCTGCCCGTTTCCAGTCTTGCCGTTGGTGCCGTCGCCGTCGCAGTCTATGCCCGTCTTCGGGTCGGTGAAGTAGTGCTTGTCGCCCACAATGCTGACAATGGGCAGTGTGTAGTTGTTGCTGGTCTTGATATAGCTGCGGCTGACGGGCACGCTGGGCAGGTAGCCGTCCTTGAACAGGCGCACGCTGAGGTTGGTGGTCTTGCTGAAGGTGAACTGTCCGTCGGTGCTGCGCAGCGATGTCTGCTCAGGCTCTGCCGACTGTGTGTTCAGCTGCCACGAGATGTCGTCGAAGTAGAAGTTGTTGTCCTTGCGGTCCACGTTCAGGTTGAAGGCAATGGTCTGCATGTCCTCCACGGTCTCCTGGCCTCCCCACCACCATCCGCCTTGCTTGCCCACCTGGTCGTCGGTGATGGTGCCCTCGTAGGTGATTTCCTGCCACTGTGTGGTCACGTTGTAGCTGCCGTCCAGTATGCTGTAGAATATATAGTTGTGGGGTGTGGTGTGCGTCTGAGTGGTCATGCGTGCGGCCTTGTCGGCCCTCACCTTGAAGCTGAAGCGGTATTTCTCGCCCGAGCGCCAGACGTGGCCGGGGGTGTAGACAAAGAGCTGTGCGTCGTACTCATTTTGTGCGCTGGCCGAGGCGTGTATGCGCAGTCCGCGTGAGCCGTTATAGCCCACGCCGTCGACGATACGCTCTGCGTCGCCGCTGCCCCCGGCATCGCTGCTGATTAGGCAGGTGGCGTCGTCGCCCTCGCAGTCGCCGTTCACCACAAACTCCTTCCACGGGCTGACGGGGGTGTCGTCCGAGGTGGGCGCCTGCGGTGTGCTGCCGTCGGTGGTGTACATCAGGGTGGCCCCTTCGGGAATGTCGACGCTGACGTGCAGCGTGCCGTCGAACAGGCGGCTGTCCTGACTCACCACGGGTGCGCCGAGCCGCTGGGTGGCAAAGGCGGCCGTGGCGTTGGTCTGTCCCGGCGTGGCTTCGGCCGTCCATCCCCATTCGTTGCCGCCGTCGGCCTTTCTGGCCCATGCCGTGCGGCTGATGGCGGTGGGGTAGGAGGCACTGCAGAGCTGGCCGTTGCCGTCGCTCAGGATGATGGTGCCGCCGTCGCAGTCCAGCTTGAAGGGTGCCTGTGTGGCCTTGATGTCGTTAGAGCCGAGCCACACCACCCTGAACCCCTTTGCCGGCACGCTGCCCATGTCTGCCGGCATCTGCCAGCGCGTCAGGTCAGCGGCATCGTCGGTCAGGTAGAGCCCGCCCAGGTCCACGGCCTTGTCGCCGGGGTTGTAGAGTTCAATCCAACTGTCGAAATTGCAGGCGGGGCTCATTTCCACCCCCACGTTGGCTGCCATCAGTTCGTTGATGACCAGCACCGCTGTTGCTAATGTTGAAGCTGTCATATTCTGGTTTTGCTTTGTTGGCGCAAAGTTAGTGCAAATCCCAGGAAGTGCCTTTGCTACTTATATTTATATTGTTTCGCGTACATTGTTTCCCGCTGCTTTGTGACAATAGTGAAAGAAAATGAAACATCTGGAGGGGGTGCTTGTGCCGATTACTTTGTAATTTTGTGGCGTAAACAAACTTTCAGCCCCAAAAACTATGAAAAAATCGCTGTTACTTCTGCCCTTTCTGGCAATGATGATTGGCTGCACTCCCGTCGAGAAGTCGGCCGACAACCCCGTGCTCACCATCGAGGGAGGCAAGATTCAAGGTGTCGCTGCCGAGAACCCTGGCGTGATGGTCTATCGTGGCATCCCATACGCCGCACCTCCCATTGGCGACCTGCGCTGGAGGGAGCCCCAGCCCGTGGTGGCCTGGGACACGGTGCGCCTCTGCGACAAGTTCGGACATCCCGGCTATCAGGCTGTCCACTATCCCGGCTTCTACGCCTCGGAGTGGGGCTATGGCGACGAGGCCCCCTACAGTGAGGACTGCCTCTATCTGAACGTCTGGACCAAGGCCCCCGGACAGGTGGACCGCAAGCTGCCCGTGGCCCTGTGGATTCACGGCGGCGGCTACCGCGAAGGGTGGGGGTCGGAGCCTGAGTTCGACGGACAGGAGTGGGCCTCGAAAGACGTGGTGCTCGTCTCCATCAACTACCGTCTCGGCATCTTCGGCTTTATGACCTATCCCGAACTGTCGGCCGAAAGCCCCGACCACGTCAGCGGCAACTACGGCATACTGGACCAGATACAGTCGCTGCGCTGGATTAAGGCCAACATCGCCCAATTTGGCGGCGACCCCGACAATGTGACCATCTTTGGCCAGAGTGCCGGTGCCGGCAGCGTGCGCACCCTCTGCGAGAGTCCGCTGGCCCGTGGCCTCTTCCACAAAGCCGTCATTATGAGTGGCGGCGGCATCAATGTGCCCGCCAAGGAGGGCCAGGAGGCCAAGCCCGCCACCCCGGTAAACCGCTTCTTCAACTACAACCCCACGCTGGCTGAGAGCGAGGCCGAGACCAAGAAGGTGATGGACTGGGCCGGCCTGACCGACCTGGAGAAGCTGCGCCACGCCTCGACCGAAATCATGTACACTGTAGGCCAGCTCTACAACATGGTCACCAAGAACGATGTCTTCCTGATGCAGCGGCCCATCGTCGACGGCTACGTCTGCACCAAGACTTTCGACGAGGCCACCCGCCAGGGCACCATCGCCGACGTGCCATATATGATTGGCTACACGCTGAACGACATGGGGGCTATGGGCCCCGGCATTGCCGAGTTCTGCAAAGTGCGTCAGGAAAAAGGCGGCAAGGCGTGGGCCTACGAGTTTGCGCGACCCCTGCCCGATGACGGCCGGCACCCCGACATCACCAACCGCCTGAAGGGTGCCTTCCACTCCAGCGACCTCTGGTTTGTGTTCAAGAGCCTGAAGCACTGCTGGCGCCCCTGGACGCAGGGCGACTGGGACCTCTCGGAGAAGATGCTCACCGCCTGGACCAACTTTGCCAAGTATAGCGACCCCAACGGCCAGGACGGCACAGCCCTGGGCTGGGCACCGTGCACCGCCGAGGCTCCCCTGTTCATGCTCTTCAAACTCGACGCCAATGATGCCGAGGCATCGGAGATGGGCGAGCCAATCCTGCCATAATAAACCAACTCCCACCGACAATGAAGAAAACCACCGTGATAGCAGCCCTGGCGGCTTGCAGCCTCAGTCTGCAGGCCGCCACGCCTTGGACCAAGGGTGCCTTTGAGACAGGCCAGTACCGCAACATCTTTGTCGAGATGGGCTATGAGCCGGCCGCCGTCCAGGCCAAACTGGCCGAAGTGTTCAACGACGTGTTCCGTGGCCCCAACAAAGTCTACTTTGAGGTGGGCGACTCGATGGGCTACGTCTCCGACATCAAGAACCACGATGCCCGCACCGAGGGCATGTCATACGGCATGATGGTGGCCGTGCAGTTTGGCGAGAAGGACATCTTCGACCGCCTGTGGCGCTGGAGCAAGCACTATATGCAGCACCGTGACGGCCCGCGCAAGGGCTACTTCGCCTGGAGCTGCAAGACCGACGGCACCCACAATGCCGAAGGGGCAGCCAGCGACGGCGAGCTCTACTTCATCACCGCCCTCATCTTTGCCTCAAACCGCTGGGGCAACGGCACAGGCATCGACTACAGGGCCGAGGCACAGCACATACTGGACTGCATACAGCCGCGAGAGTACACGCCAGAGCCCAGGCCGGGCTTCGGACCGGCGAATGGCCCTTGGAATCGTCAACCGTCAGATGGTAAAGCGAAAATGTATCTCATCGACCCCGCGACGAAGCTCATCACCTTCACCCCCGACGGCTTTGGCCAGCGTTTCACCGACCCCAGCTACCACATACCCGCCTTCTATGAGGTGTGGGCCAAATGGGCCGACGACGGGCGGGCCGAATTCTGGCAGGCCTGTGCCGATGCCAGCCGCGCCTATCTGCACAAAGCCATCCACCCCGCCACTGGCCTCAATCCCGACCAGAGCAACTACGACGGCACGCTGATGCCCGGCTGGGGCAACCGCCCCAACGGCGGCGCCAACTTCCGCTACGACTCCTGGCGCGTGCCCATGAACATCGCCCTCGACTATGAGTGGAGCTGCGCCGACGGCCAGTGGCAGCGCCAGTATGGCGAGACCATCCAAAACTTCTTCTACAGTCAGGGTGTCGACCGCTTTGTCGACCAGTACCGTGTGGACGGCTCACTGCCCGGTGAGGGCGAGATTCTGCCTGCCGGCGGATTCCGCAAGTTGCGCCACAGCATAGGCCTCGTGGCCACGTTGGCCGCCGCCTCTGTGCTCTGCTCGCACGACAAGAGTCGCGAGTTTGTCAATGCCCTTTGGAACGCCAAGCACGAGCCCTTCGACGATGGCTATTTCGATGCCTACTACGACGGCCTGCTGCGCCTCTTCGCCTTCATGCACCTGAGCGGCAACTACCGCGTCATCTGCCCGCAATAGATTAAGCCTACCAAATTCAACAAATTACTGCCATGAACAGATATTCTATCCTATCCCTCCTGCTGGCCGCCTCGTCGGTGGCCACGGCCCAGGTGACTTTCCACTACAAGAACGACTCTGCCAAGAAGGTGATGGTCGATGTCCAGTTTGCCGGACGCCATGAGATGACACGCGGTGCCGATGGCACGTGGACGGCCACCCTCGGCGTGAAGGGCGACCCGACGGTGGCCCCTGCCCCCGATATGTACCCCTACTGCTTCATCGTCGACGGCGTGAGCGTGATGGATCCCGAAAACCCGCAGTATTTCCCCAACGAAGGCTTCAAGAACAGCCTCCTGGAGATACCGTCGGCCGAGGGCTACCTGCCTCACGACATCCGAAGCGACGTGGCCCACGGGCGGGTGGAGTATGTCAGCTACTACTCCAAGACCCTCGGTGCCACCAATCACGCCGTGGTCTATCTGCCGCCTGCCTATATGACCGACATGCAGAAGCGCTACCCCGTGTTCTACCTCATCAGCGGCACTACCGACACCGAGGAGGTCTACTACAAGGTGGGCCGCGTGAACTATATCCTCGACAATCTGCTGGCCGACAAGAAAGCCAAGGAGATGATTGTGGTCATGCCCTACGGCAATCCTGCCAAGCTGATGAGCAAGAACGCTCCAACCACAACCCTGCAGTTTGGTGGCGACCCCTTCAGTCGCGACCTTATCAACGACCTGGTACCCTATATCGATAATGCCTACCGCACCAAGGCCGACCGCGACTCAAGGGCCATCGGCGGCTTCTCGCGGGGTGGCAACCAGGCCCTCTACAACGGTCTGACCAATCTCGACAAGTTCTCTTACCTGTGCAGCTACAGCTCGTTCACCTCGACCGACATCCCCAACGTCTACGACCATGCTGCCGAGCTGAACAAGAAGCTGCACCTGTTCTGGCTGGGTGTGGGCACCGACGATTTCCTCTATGGCAACGCCCGCGACTATATGGAGTTCCTCGACAAGAAGGGCATCCGCTCGGTCAAGGAGTTCACCGCCGACAAGTTTGGCCACACCTGGATGAACGCCAAGTATTTTCTGGCCCAGACGCTGCCCCTGCTCTTCAACAAGAAGGCCGCCGAGGCAGCCATGGCCGCCGGACAGCCAGCCCCTGCCGCCACCGGTCAGGAGCCGCAGTTCACCCCCGGCGTGATGGCCCGCATGTTCCCCAAGCCCATCGTCTCGCCCGAATACAGTGCCCAGGGCGTCACCTTCCGTTTCAAGGCCCCCGATGCCCGGAAGGTGGAGTTCGACTGTGAGATTCTGCCTGAGAACGTTGCCATGCAGCGCGACAGCGACGGCGTGTGGACGCTCACCCGCAGCGACATTCTCTTTGAGACCTTTGAGTATCGGTTCGTCGTCGACGGCACTCCCGTGGCCGACCCCAACAATATGTACCTCTCGCCCGAACAGGGCTTCAAGTACAGCATTGCCGACAATCCGCAGTCGCCCTTCAGCTTTGCCTCGCAGGGCGACATCCCCCACGGCCGAGTCAGCTATGACCTGGAGCGCGGTGAGGCCTGGTACACCTTCCCCATGCAGTCACAGCGCATGGTCATCCCAACGTTCATACAGCTGGTGCCTGGACAGGGCGACACTATGGAGAGCTGGTTCAAGGTGGGAGGTGCCGCAGCCATTGCTGATCGACTGCTGGCCGAAGGCAGCACGCGTCCCTGCATCATCACCACCAGCACGCTGGACTTTATGCAGGGCATGCCCCAGATGCCGGGCTTCGCCCCGAAGGTGCTCCGTGCCGACGACTATCGCACGTGGGCCGAGCGCCGTCGTGCCCTCTTCAAGCTGCTCATTGACATTGGCAAGCAACCTGCCCCCTCATTCGGCGGCTTTGGCCGTGGCGGCTTCGGCGACGATTGATATTCTGCCTTAATGAAAACAGACATTACCCATGAAAAAGAAACTAACAATGGTGGCGGCAGCCGCCCTGCTGACAGCTGCAAGCGTGTCGGCACAACAGAAATATCCGTGGCAGAACCCCCAGTTGCCCATAGAGCAGCGTGTGGAGAACCTGCTGTCCATGCTCACCCCCGACGAGAAGGTGGGCTTGATGATGAACAAGTCGGCATCCGTCGACCGTCTCGGCATACCCTCCTACAACTGGTGGAGCGAGGCGTGCCACGGCGTGCGGCAGGGCGGCTATACCGTCTATCCGCAGCCCATCGGCATGGCTGCCGCCTTCAGCCCCGAACTGGTGCGCAAGGTCTTCTCGCAGGTCAGCGACGAAGCACGGGCCAACTGGAACCGTTCCGACCACAACATCTTCAACGTGCCACAGGGTGTCACCTACTATCCCGGCAATCCAGAACTCACCTTCTGGTGCCCTAACGTGAACATCTTCCGTGACCCCCGTTGGGGACGCGGACAGGAGACCTGCGGCGAAGACCCCTACCTGAACGCCGTCCTCGGCGTGCAGACCGTGCTGGGCATGCAGGAGCCCAAGGACGGCTACTTCAAGACCCATGCCTGCGCCAAACATTATGCCGTGCACAGCGGCCCGGAGCCTCTGCGCCACTCCATGAACGTGGAGCCGACCAATCGCGACCTCTGGGAGACCTATCTGCCGGCCTTCAAGGCACTGGTGCAGAAGGGCAACGTGCGCGAGGTGATGTGCGCTTATCAGCGCTTTGAGGGCAAGCCCTGCTGCACCAGCGACCGCCTGCTCATCGACATCCTGCGCAACAAGTGGGGCTACGACGGACTGGTGGTCACCGACTGCGACGCCATCAACAATTTTTATAATAAAGGCCAGCACGAAACCCATAAGGACCCGCTGTCGGCCAGTGTCGACGCTGTGCTCAACGGCACCGACCTGGAGTGCGGCAAGGTATTTATGAATCTGGCCGAAGGATTGAAGAAAGGGCTCATCAAGGAGAGCGACCTCGACGGCCATCTGCGCAAGACGCTCACAGGCCGCTTTGAGTTGGGCATGTTCGATCCCGCCGACATGCTGCCGTGGGCCGGCATTGCGCCTTCGACCATCAGCAGCGAGGCCCACGACCAGCTGGCCACTCAGGCTGCCCGCGAGTCGATGGTGCTGCTGGAGAACAAGGGTGGCGTGCTGCCGCTCTCCAAAAATCTGAAGAAACTGGCAGTCATCGGCCCCAATGCCAAGGATGTGGAGATGCTCAACGGCAACTACGGCGGCACGCCCACCGAGGCCCACCAGCACTCGCTGCTCGACGGCATAAGCGCAGCCCTGGCCGATGAAGACACTGAGATATACAATCCGAAGACCTGCGAACTCGACGACGAGTACACCACCATTCCCCACCTGCTCCATTTCAACAACGGGCGGGGCGTGAAGGTGGAGTTCTGGAACAACAGGGAACTGAGCGGCGAGCCCGTCAAGACTGAGTATTGGACCGAGCCTTTCAATTTCTCTACCTTTGGCGCTTGGGGCTTTGCCGAGGGCGTCAGCAACGACAACCTCTCCGTGCGCATCACTGGGCAGTACAAGTCAACCTTCTCCGGCGAGATGAAATACACGCTCGCCACCGACAACGGCTATGTGCTGAAGGTCAACGGCCAGGTGGTGGAAGAGGCCAAGCCCGGCGGCGGACGTCGCGGCTTCGGTTTCCGTCGTGGTGTGGAGTATAAGTCGTTCCCCGTAGAGGAGGGCAAGACCTACGATGTGGAGATTGCCTACCGTCGGGGCAACGGCAACTTCGCCATGCTGCGTGGCAACATCTGCGAGCGCCGTCTGGTCGACTTTACCGAAGTGGCCCGCCAATGCAGCGATGCCGACGCCATCATCATCATAGGTGGCATCTCCGCCCGCATGGAGGGCGAAGGCGGCGACAAGCAGACCATCGAGCTGCCCCGCGTCCAGCAGCGTCTGGTGCGCGCCATGCACGACACCGGCCGCCCCGTCATCTTCGTCAACTGCTCCGGCTCCGCCATCGCTTTCGGCAGCGTGGAGGGCCAGTACGATGCCCTCCTTCAGGCCTGGTATCCCGGACAGGGTGGTGCCCGTGCGCTGGCCGACGTGCTCTTCGGCGACTACTGTCCCGGCGGCAAACTGCCCGTCACCTTCTACCGCTCCAACGACGACCTGCCCGACTTTATGGACTATTCGATGAAGAACCGCACCTACCGCTACTTCACCGGCCAGCCCCAGTACGCTTTCGGCTACGGTCTCAGCTACACCACCTTTAAGGTGGGCAAAGGCAAGCTGGAGAAGGAGAAAGACTTTACCCTCAAGCTCACCGTTCCCGTCACCAATACGGGCAAGCGGCTGGGCACAGAGACCGTGCAGGTCTATGTGAAGCGGCTGGATGACCCCGGCGCACCCATCAAGGCCCTGAAGGGCTTCCAGAAGGTGGTGCTGAAGGCAGGCGAGACCAAGCGCGTAGCCATCACCCTCACCCCCGAGGCCTTCGAATATTACGACGAGGCCATCGACGAGCTTTCGCCCAAAGCAGGCCGTTACCAGATACTCTACGGCACCTCGTCACGGGATGAAGACCTGAAAGCAATAGAATATAAACTCTAAATGAAGCATAACAGCCAGAAAGAACAATGCGTCTGATATTAATAAGTGGTCTGCTGTTTTGTGTGGCTTTAGCCCATGCTCAGACAGGCAAGGAATGGGACGACCCCAAAATCACCAGTGTCAATCGTGAAGTGGCCCATACCACGGCCATTTCAATGGCCACCGAAGCCGATGTCGTCAGCGGCGACATGGCCCTCTCGCCATATTATCTCTCACTCGACGGAAAGTGGAAGTTCCAGTGGGTCGGCACCCCTTCCAAGGCCACTGCCGCCGTCTGTGCCAAGGACTACGACGACACGTCGTGGACCGTCATCGACGTGCCCAGCAGTTGGCAGGTGTGGGGCTTGCACCACAATATGCCGTGGGACAAGCCACTCTATTGCAATGTGGCCTATCCCTTCTCGTTCAATGAGAGCACCTACAGCGTGATGGCCGACCGCCCCTCGTGGTTCACCTACAACAGCAGCATGCCCAATCCCGTGGGCACCTATCGCCGCACGTTCACCATTCCTGCCGGTTGGAAGGGCCGCGAGGTCTATGCCCGCTTCAACGGCGTGGGCCACGGCTACTACCTCTGGATTAACGGCCAGCGTATTGGCTATAGCGAGGATTCATACGTTCCCTCCGAATTTAATATTACGGACTATCTTGTCGAAGGTGAGAACAGCATGGCCCTGCAGGTTTACCGCTTCACCAGCGGCTCCTTCCTGGAGTGCCAGGACTACTGGCGGCTCACCGGCATTCAGCGCCACTGCTTCCTCTGGTCGGCACCGAAGAGCCAGATACGCGACTACTTCTTCACCTCGACGCTCAACAGCTCGTTCACCAGTGCTACGGCCAAGGTGCAGCTGCGCTTGGAAGGAGCCGATGCCCTGGGCGACGCTACGGTTGAGGCCAGTCTGCTGTGCGACAACAGCGTGGTCGCCCAGGCTGCTGTCGGGGCAAAGGCCGAGACCACCCTTCAGATGACCGTCGCCAGCCCCCTGCTCTGGAGTGCCGAGACCCCCAACCTCTACGACCTCGTGCTGACGCTGAAGGACGGTGGAGGCAACGTCGTCGACATCCGTGGCGGCAAGGTGGGCTTCAAGAAGGTGGCCATCCGCACCAGCGACGGCGCCCTGACCATCAACGGCAAGCGCATGGTGTTCCACGGCGTGAACCGCCATGACTTCTCGCCCGTCAATGGGCGCGCCATCACCGCCGCAGAGATGGAGGAAGACATCAAAACCATGAAGCGGCTGAACATCAATGCCGTGCGCACCAGCCACTATCCCAACGACCCTGTCTTCTACGACCTGTGCGACCGCTACGGCCTCTATGTCCTGGCCGAGGCCGATGTGGAGTGCCATGCCAACATGAAGCTGTCGTCGGTGGAACTCTTCCGCCAGGCCATGGTGGAACGCTCGGAGAACCAGATACGCTGGCATCGTAACCATCCCTGCATCTTCATGTGGTCGATGGGCAATGAGAGCGGCAATGGCGAAAACTTCAAGTATGTGAACCAGGCTATCAAGGCACTCGACACCACTCGCCCCACACACTATGAGGGCAACAGCAGCTACGCCGACGTGTCGTCGACGATGTACGGCAGCTATGAGACCATCAACTGGATAGGCTCGACGCAGCACAATCGTCCGCACATACAGTGCGAGAACTCCCACTCGATGGGCAACTCGATGGGCAATGTCCGTGAGATGTTCGACCTTTACGAGAAATACCCCTGCCTCACGGGTGAGTTCATCTGGGACTTCAAAGACCAAGGACTCGCTACCGACAACGGCTGGGTCTATGGCGGCGACTTCGGCGATTCGCCCAACGACGGCAACTTCTGCATCAACGGCCTGGTGCGCCCCGATTGGAGCCTGACCTCCAAGTCGTACAACACGAAAAAGATTTACCAGCCCCTGGAGTTCAAGGCCGTCAGTGCCAGCCAGGGCCGGTTCCGCGTAAAGAACAAGATGGCTTTCCTGCCCTCGTCGGTCTATGACGTGAGGTACGAGGTTGTTGACGAAGAGGGCGATGTGCTTTCGCAGGGCGTCATCGACAAAGAGGTGGCGGCTGGCGACAGTGCCATCGTCACGCTCGACCTATCCGCCGTTCAGGCCCTCAATGCCGCTGAAGAGGCATTCGTCCATTTCTCTGCCACACTGCGTGAGAACACCCTTTGGGCCGACGCCGGCTATGTTGTGGCTGAGGAGAAACTGCCAGTCCAGACTGCCAGCAAACCCAACTATGACCTTGCAGGCCTGGCTGGCTTTGAGTCGCTCACCGTCACCGAGAGTGCGACGGTCATCACCGTCAGCGGTTCCAACTTCAAGGCCGCCTTCAGCAAGAGCCAGGGCACACTGAGCGGTTTCCGCTTCGACGATGTGCTGCTTCTGAGCAAGCCATTGCTCCTGAACGTCTTCCGTCTGCCGACCGACAATGATGGCCGAAGGACTGAAAGCTGGGACAACATGGGCCTGCGCAAACTGACCGTAAAAGGCACTGGTGCCTCGTTCAAGCAGAGCGAAGACGGAAAGACTGTGACCGTCGATATGAGCAGCGTGCACACGGGAAAGAACGGGACGCAGTTCAACGTCAACCTGACGTTTATCGTCTGTGCCGACGGTACGGTGATGGTCAATTCGCTTATCGTCCCGTCTGCCACCGGGGCAGTGATACCCAAGGTCGGATTCCGTCTGGAAATGCCTGCGGCTATGGAGCAGCTGAGTTGGTTCGGGCGCGGCCCGTGGGACAGCTACCGCGACCGCAAGGAGGCCTGCCTGCCCGGCATCTGGCGGTCGACGGTCACCGACCAGCGTGAAGACTACATCAAACCGCAGGAGCACGGTACCAAGCAGGACGTGCGCTGGATGTCGCTCACCGATGCGGATGGTCGCGGCCTGCTCTTCGTGGCTCCTGACATGATGGCCGCCTCGGCCGTCCATTTCCGTCCCGAAGACAACTATACCGACCGCAACAACCGCTCGAAGCATATCTATCAGTTTAAGACCTGTGCCACGGCAGTGGTGTCGCTCGATGCTGCCACCCGTGGCCTTGGCAATGCCTCCTGCGGCCCCGACGTGATGGAGAAGTACGAGCTGAAGGCCGCCAATACGGCGTTCCGCTTCTTTATCGTTCCCGTCGCCCCCGGCACCGATGTCGCCGCCAAGGCGCGGGTGGCCATGCCCGTTTGCCAGTCCGTCAGTTGTGAACGGCAGTCCAATGGGCGCATCAAGTTGACCACCCCCACCAAGAATGGCACCATATATTATAGTATTGACGGCGGTGCCTATCAGAAGTACACGGCCCCCATCCTCCATAACGACGCCTGCACCATTTCCGTCTATTGCTCGGCCAACGGGATGCTGGACAGCCCTGAGACAACCTACGAGTTGCCGCTCTTCATCAACAAGAGCACGTGGAAGCTGGTCAGCGTGGACAGCCAGCAGGGAGGGAATGAGGCACGCCTGGCCTTCGACGGAAACACGTCCACCTTCTGGCATACCGAGTGGGGTGCCAACGAACCGCGCTGCCCCCACACCATTGTCATTGACATGGTGGAGACCTATCAGGTCAAGGCTGTCACCTATCTCGCCCGCCAGGACGGTAACCAGAACGGCATGGTGAAGGCATACGAGATTTACCTGAGCACCGACGGCAGCACTTGGGGGCAGCCAGTGGCCACAGGCGAACTGAAGAACACCACTGCTTTGCAGACCGTGGACTTGAAGAGTCCTGTGCCTGGCCGCTACCTAAAGTTTGTGGCCAAGAGCGAGATGAACGGCAATGCCTGGACCAGTGCCGCCGAGATTGGCATTGAGGCAGAGGCCGACCTGACCTCCGGGCTGAAGACATTCGCCGTCCCCCAGGCGCACCCCGAGGGAACCTTTGACCTTCAGGGCCGGAAGCAGAAGGGCAGCCACAAAGGGCTGACAATCAGTAATGGGAAAAAACTAATCAACACCAAGTAATATCCTAAATGAAAAAGAAGATTCTATTGTTTATGTGCCTGCTGGCGGCCTGTACCGCCAGCGCACAGCTGTCACAGAACCCTAACAAATTCTTGGGCAACATCACCACCAGCTACAACGTGGACTTCGGCAACGAGAAGTTCTACACCCTGTGGAACCAGATCACGCCGGAGAACGAATCGAAATGGGATGCCGTGGAAGGCTCGGCCCGTGGCACCTTCAACTTTGGCAATGCCGACAAGGCGGCCAACTATGCCAAGCAGCACGGGTTCCCCTTCAAGTATCACACACTCATCTGGGGAGCCCAGTACCCCAGTTGGATGAACAACCTGTCGACGGCGGAGCAATACAAGGCCATAGTTGAATATTTCGACGCCGTGAAGAAACACTACCCCAATCTTGAGATCATCGACGTGGTCAACGAGGCCGTGGACGGCCACCAGCCTGCCCCCTACAAGGCTGCCCTTGGCGGCAACGGCCGCACAGGCTACGACTGGATAGCCAAGGCATTCCAGCTGGCCCACGAGCGCTGGCCCAACGCCATCCTGGTCTACAACGACTATAACACCTTCCAGTGGCAGCGCACGCAGTTCATCAATCTGGTGCGCACCCTGCGCGATGCCGGTGCACCCATCGATGCCTACGGATGCCAGAGCCACGACATCACCGACATCAGCCTGAACGACTTCAAGAATGCAATGGCCGAGATTCAGAATGCGGTGAAGATACCGATGTACAGCACCGAGTTTGACATTGGCACCGAAGACGACCAGAAGCAGCTCACGCAGTACAAGAACCTGCTGCCCGTGATGTGGGAGGCCGACTACTGCGCCGGCATCACCCTCTGGGGCTATATCTACGGCCGCACATGGACCACCAACGGCAACAGCGGACTCATCAGGGACGGCAATGACCGCCCTGCCATGACCTGGCTGCGCGACTATATGAAGAGTGACAAGGCCAAGCAGGCCAAGAGTCCCTTCCCCGGATTCAAGAAGGAGGCATCGGTCTACGTGAAGCCCGCCTCGATGAAGGTGGCCAAGGGCGACAAGCTGCCCGTATGGGTCGACGCCACCCTGGCCACGAAGACCATCGCAAAGGTGGAGCTGTACAACGGCACCGCACTGGTGGATAGCAAGACCGAGGCACCTTTCGTTTTCGAGGTGACTTCCACCTCGACGGGCACTAAGACCCTGAAGGCCGTGGTGACGGCCACCGACGGCTCCACCTGGGAGCGGCTGTCCAGAATCCAGGTGCTCAGTTCGTCTGCCGCCCGCACACCTTACAACGGCGTGGTGCCCGAATTGCCCGGCGTGGTCGAGGCCATGAACTATGACAACGGAGCCTCTGGCGTGGCCTACAACAATGCTGCACGCACCGGGCTGACCAAGACCGGTGGCTGGATGGAGTACACCGTCGACGTGAAGGAAGCCGGTCTCTACTCGGTGGATGTCGAGGTGGCTTCAGCACAGAACACCGGCCTGTTCCATCTTGTCGACAACCACTTCGGCGACATGATTTTCTTGAGCGATTTCGTGTCGGTGCCCAGCACGGGCGGCAATACTGCCTACAGCACCATCCACCTCAGACTCAACACACCCCTTGAGGCAGGCCGGCGCACCCTGTGCCTCTGCATAGACAATGGCGGCTTCAGCATCGGCAAGATGACCTTTACCCGCCTGGAGACCAACAACGCCATCAGGACCTCGGTGCGCGTCAGCCCGTCGACCGTCAATGTGGGCGAGACGGCCACCATCACCGCCTCTGCCGTGGTCAGCTCGACCACCGTTGAAAACGTCAGGGTGTTTGCCAACGACATGCTGATAGCCACACTCACCGAAAAGCCTTACACCACCGAGTTCACACCCACGGTGAAGGGCACCTACAACATCACGACCATTGCCACCGATGTGGAGGGACGCGAGTCGAAGATAGCCAAGGCCACGCTGAAGGTCAATGGCGTCCGCATGCCGTTTGCCCAGATGAGCCTGCCCGGCACCATCCAGTTTGAGAATTTCGACAGGGGAGGCGAGGGCCTCTCGTTCCACGACTCCGACGCTGAAGACCAGGGCGGTGCCAACTACCGCACCGACAACGAGGGCGTCGACATCGTCACCGGCAATGGCGGCTATGCCATTGGCTATACCGCTGCCGACGAGTGGATGGACTACACCGTCAACGTGACCAAGGCTGGAACGTACAACTGCGAGGCCACCGTGTCGTCGGGCACCACCGGCGCATCGTTCACCGTCAGCCTGCGCGACAACGGGCAGAACAAGCAGCTCTGCCGGATAGACATTCCGCAGACGGCCAGCAGCAGCTGGGACACCTACGCCACGGTGAAGACCAAGCTGTCGCAGACGCTGCCCGAAGGCCAGCACGTGCTGCGAGTCACCATCACCGGTGCCAACGGCAACCTGGACAAGATGGCACTCACCCTTGCCGCCGACGAGCCGGAAGAGCCGTCGACTGCCGATCCTAATTTCTACGTCTACCTCTGCTTCGGCCAGTCGAACATGGAGGGCAATGCCACGCCGGAGACCATCGACCAGACCGTGGACGAGCGTTTCCAGACACTGGCCTGCGTCAACTTCACCAACCCCAAGCGCACCATGGGCCAGTGGTACACCGCCACGCCGCCCATTGTGCGTCAGGGCACCGGCCTGGGCATGGCCGACTACTTTGGCCGCACCATGGTGGAGCACCTGCCTGACAACGTGAAGGTGGGCGTGGTCGACGTGGCCATCGGCGGAACGAAGATTGAAGGCTTCATGCAGGAAGAGGTGAGCAAGTATATCGCCTCGATGGACCCCAACAGCGAGGGCTGGCTCATCAATTATTTCAAGGCATACGACAACGACCCCTACCAGCGGCTGGTCGACATGGCCAGGACGGCCCAGAAGTCGGGCGTCATCAAGGGCATCCTGCTGCATCAGGGCGAGAGCAACAATGGCCAGTCCGACTGGCCCCAGAAGGTGAAGAAAATCTATGACCGCCTGATTGCCGACCTGGGGCTCGATGCCACCGAAGTGCCCCTGTTCGTGGGCGAGACGGTGAGCCAGGCCGAGGGCGGCGCTTGTTGGCATCACAACGCGGTGATAGCCAATGTGCCCAAGGTCATCCCCAACTCCTACGTCATATCTTCGGCTGGCTGTCCGCAGAGGGGCGACGGCCTGCACTTCACCGCACAGGGCTATCGCACCATGGGCAGCCGCTATGCCCAGCAGGCCCTGAAGCTGATGGGCATCGACATCGTGGTCGACGAGCCGGAGCAGCCCACTGCCGGCAAGGACATCGTGCGCCGCTTCACCAGTCTGGGCCAGATAGGCACCACGCCCTTCGCCATTGTCGACGAAGATGAGAACAAGGCCTTCTATGGCATCAACGACCAGAACCTGGGCTTCGACGTCCTGGCCAAGGCATTCGACGATGCCAACACCGGCTATCTCTTCCGGCTGGAGAAGAGCACCGCCGGCAATGGCTATTTGCTCCACCTCATCACACCCCAGGGCGGGGAATACAGCATCTGGGGCTCGCCTGGCTATCTCAACTCTCAGCCCACCGACGGCTGGTGCAGCTTCATCCTCGGACTGAACAACCAGAACGGACAGGACATCAAGGACGGTGCCGTGTGGGACATCCAGTATGTCACCGACCGTGGCTTCTCGCTGAAGAACGTCGGCACCGGCCTGTATCTGCACGATGCCACACCGGCTAAGTACGACGACCCCGTCTACTTCAACTTCTGCCTTCTTGGCGATGCCAGTACGGAAGGCGTCTTGGAGGTGAACCGCAGCCAGCGGCAGGCCGATGCCGTCTACAATCTGCAAGGCGTGAAAGTGGGCCGGCAGGGTGAGTGGCAGAGCCTGCCCCGTGGCATGTACATCATCAACGGAAAAATAATGCTTAAGAAATAAATGAAAAGACACATCATCGCAACTGCAATGGCGGCCGGCATCATGCTGGCCGCCAATGCCGCTGACCGCACCATCGACATCAGCGGCAACAACACATCGTCAGACTATGTGACCTATAACACAGCTTTCTCTATAGCACCCAACAACTCGGTCACCGTGAAGATGGCCCGCTACTGCTACTTCTCGTCGACCATCGTCGGCACCGGCCTGCTCAATCTCTATGCCGGAGGCGAGCGCTGCTATCTGGGCACGGAGAAGGGTAAGGCATGGCCCACGTGGACGGGATTCAAGGGCGACATCCACATCTACCCGTTCAGCGAGAACTCTTCTGCCGCGGGCTTCTATGGCGTGGTGCTGGCCCATGGCGGCAAGAGCTCTACGGCCGAGAACGCACTGGACGACGCCAAGGCCGGGAAGGTGAACCCCTCGATGGCCAACAACCGCGTCACCCTGCACCAGGGGGCCACCATCTGCTGCGAGGCCAACACCTCCGGCGCTGGCTTCCGCATCGGCGAACTGAACACCGAGGCCGGCTCGACCCTGCAGGGCTATATGAAGAAGTCGCGGGCGGCCTACTACCTGCTGGGCGGGCTGAACACCGACTTCACCCTGGCCGGCACCATCATGCCCTCCAGCTACGACGATGCCACACCGATGGGCATTGTCAAGGAGGGCAAGGGCATCATGACCATCACCGGCAACCAGAACTACCTGAGCGGGGCACTGCGCATACTTGAAGGGCGGGTGCAGGTGTGCAACGACGGGGCCGAGGCCGGGCAGAAGAAACTGCGGGGCGCCCTCGGCGCACGGCCCAATGTGGCCGATGCCATCGCCTACGTCTTTGAGCAGGGCGTGCTCGGCGGAACGGGCACCATTGGCGGCACCGTCGACAACTACGGCACCATCGAGCCCGGCTCCTTTGAGCGCAGTGGCGACGAAGTGGGTATCTCGACCGGCACGCTGACCCTACGCAACTACGTCACGCCGTCCAGGCAGCCCAACCTCTGCGTGCG
This sequence comes from uncultured Prevotellaceae bacterium, assembly GCA_902786565.1. GTDB lineage: Bacteria > Bacteroidota > Bacteroidia > Bacteroidales > Bacteroidaceae > Prevotella. The sequence continues at coordinate 74,224 of CADACW010000006.1, forward strand.
CCCTGCCTCCCGACTCCGTTTCAAGGTGATGTCGGAAAGAGATTTCGACCGCTTGGATGTTGGCGGGAGTGTGAATTACAACAGCATCGCACAGGATTTCACGGTGAGCGACCAGATGCCCGTCGTTGAAATTGTGACCGTCGGCGAACTTGCCGGCATGAAGGTGGGCGACGAGCTGGAACTGCTCACCGCCACTGCAAAAACCGGCGACTGGCATTTTGAGTTGAAGCAGCCAGCCAAGTTCACTTGGGAGCTTGTGGAGGACACCGATGGCCAAGCCTACACCCTCAAGGCACGCATCGTCTCCCTCAAAAACGCCGACGACTCCGCCGACCCCGATGACCCCGACAGCCCGGAGGTCTCTGTCATGGGGCCCTACTACGACGACGGCATCGACGACAAGGCCGATACCCACCCCCTGCGCTACTATGCCGAGGCCTGCGGCAAGGGCATCGGCGTGGCCCTCTGCACCTACAAGGGCTATCAGAGCGACCGCGACGAGGCTGGGCGGCAGTTCAACCTGATGGTGGCCGAAAACGAGATGAAGATGGATGCCCTGCAGCCAGAGCGCGGACAGTACACCTTCGGCAGTGCTGACAATCTGGTCAGCTTTGCCCAGCGCAACAAGATGGCCGTGCGGGGCCACTGCCTGGTGTGGCACCAGCAACAGCCGGCATGGCTCAGCAGCGACGGCAAGAAGAACGACAAGAACTGGAGCCGACAGGAGGCACTGGCCATTATGAAAGACCACATCGACCACGTGATGCAGCACTTCAAGGGCAAGGTTGCCGAGTGGGACGTGGTGAACGAGTGTCTTGACGACGACCAGAGCATCATCCGCTCCAACCCCGACGGCTACACCCTGCGCCAGACCGTTTGGCAGCGGGCCATAGGCGACGACTACATCGACTCGGCATTTGTCTATGCACACCGCGCAGACCCCTCGGTGGCGCTCTATCTGAACGACTACGACGTGGAGCAGCAGGGCAAGGCCAAGGCCGTGGCTTTCCGCAATCTGGCCAAACGCCTGAAGAGCCGCGGCATACCCGTAGATGGGGTGGGGCTGCAGTGCCACTTCTCCGTGGACCAGGTCGACTCGACCAAGCTTGCCGCCACCGTGCAGCATTTCGGCGAAGACGGGCTGAAGTGCGTCATCACCGAACTGGACATGGGCATACCCTCTACAGCATCGGCCAACCTTGAAGAGCAGGCCCGCCTCTATCGCGTGGTCACCGACATCATGCTGGCCAACGACAATTGCCCCTATATGGTCATCTGGGGCGTCAAGGACAACGACAGCTGGCGCAGCGCCTCCAGCCCCCTGCTCTACGATTCGGGCATGGGCCGCAAGCCCGCCTGGCTGGCTGTCCGCTCCGCCCTGCGCCACCATAGCCTGGACGTAGTCACCGGTGTCGGTGCCGCCACCCCTGTACAAGGTTCCGCCAATGTCTGCTATGACCTGCAAGGTAGGCGCATCAATGGCCACCCCGCAAAGGCTGGCATATATATCATAAATGGTAAAAAAACAGTACATCTGAAATAACCCCCCGTAAGGGGCCTCAGAGATAAGTGCCTTTTATCTCGGAGATAAGTGCCTTTTATCTCCCAGATAAGTGGCACTTATCTTTTTGATAGGAATAACGGGTCTTAGAATTTAGAGTTAAGAATTTTGACTTAAGATGTATTCTCGCTTCGCTGCGATTAGGATGTAGAAATTAAGAATTATGCTGCGCCGAGCATTTCTTAATTCTTAATTCTTACTCGCCGCGGGCGATAACTCTAAATTCTAAATTCTAAATTCTTAATTCTTACTCGCCGCAGGCGATAACTCTAAATTCTAAATTCTAAACTCTTAATTCTGAAAATTGCGTTAAAGTTCCGAAAATCCTTTTGCCAGCTCTCCTTTTCTTTGTATTTTTGCAGCCAGAATCATTAAGCAGAGAACTATGAAGGTAATTGACTTTAGTGAGCAGAACTCGGTGATGAACCATTTTATGGCCGAGATTCGAGACAAGAACTACCAGAAGAACCGGCTGGCGTTTCGCAACAACATTGAGCGCATAGGCGAGCTGATGGCCTACGAGATGTCGAAGACCTTCACCTACAAGCCCAAGACCGTGACCACACCGCTGGGCACCATCGACATACCGCTGGCCAAGGACGATGTGGTCGTGGCCACCGTGCTGCGTGCCGGCCTGCCGTTCCATCACGGCTTCCTCCGGGTGTTCGACCGTGCCGACAACGCTTTCGTCTCGGCCTATCGCATGTACACCAATCGCGAGCATACCGAGGTGGGCATCCACACCGAGTATATGGCATCGCCGTCGGTCAAGGGCCGGACACTCATCATCGTCGACCCCATGCTGGCCACCGGCGGCTCAATGGTGGCGGCCTACGAGGCCCTGCTCAAGACGGGGCGACCGCATCAGGTCCACATAGCCTGCGTCATAGGCACCCCCGAGGGCATAGACATGCTCCGCCAGAACGTGGCCGACGATGTCACCCTCTGGTGTGCTGCCATCGACCCCGGCATGAACGAGCACAAGTACATCGTGCCCGGCTTTGGCGATTGTGGCGACCTCTGCTACGGTGAGAAACTCTAACAACGAAATCGATACAAGAAAAATGAGAAAACTGATGATTGCAGGCTCTGCCTTGCTGCTGGCCGTCCTGCTGTTGAGCGCTGCAAAAAAGGACGACGGCGTGATGGTGAAGGAAAACGGCGCCTATGTGGTCAACACCACCGAACTGGGCAAGAAGGTCGACGGCTATGCCGGACCCACTCCCCTGAAGGTATATATACGCAAGGGGAAGGTGGAGAAGATAGAATTTCTGCCCAACCAGGAGACACCCAAATACTGGAATGCCGTGAAGAAGCAGATGCAGACGGCATGGGACGGCATGAAGGTGGCCCAAGCCAAGAAAGCCGAGGTGGACGGGCGCACAGGTGCCACATTCAGCAGCAACGCCGTCAAGGAAAACGTCAAACTCGCCTTGGAGTACTACGAGAAGAACAAGTAGGTTCAGGAGTTCTTCCTCTTATGCCATATCTCAACACTGTTGACGATATTCTGCCACAGTATATAGCAGCCCGGACCTACGCTGGAGAGCGGGTTCAGGTAGGCCGTTGAGAGCCAAATGGCAAAGGCGGTGTTCTTCTGCCCTAAAGCCTGTCCGGCCTCTTGTGCGTGGCCGAAGAAATGGCCTATGAAGCGGCCCACCGCAAACTGCACCACACACAGCACCAGCCCCGCCAGGGCAATGGAAACGAGCAGCCACAGCGGAGCCTGCGCGTGGACGATGTTCTTGACCGTGGTCCCCGTGACAATCATCAGCGAGCAAGCCCACAGATAGTAGCTCAGGTCGCGCACCCCCACAATGCGGCGGTGCAGCCCCGGCGCGTGGTGCTTCACAACGTAGGCCAGCAGCATGGGCACCAGCAGCACCACCGTCACCTCGTAGAGTATCTTGCTGAAGGCAGAGAGAAACGTGACATCTGCCGAGGGCTCTATCAGCGGGAAGCACACAGGCACCAGCAGGGCGGTGATGAAGTTTGAGAGGAACGTGTAGGTGGTCATCTGCTCCAGCGAACCGCCCAGCTTCTGGGTGACCACGGCGGCAGCGGTGGCACAGGGCGCAATGACGCACATCAGCACCGCCTCGAGCAGCACAAGCACAGACTGCGGCAACTGGCTCTGGCACAGTAGCGCGGGCGACAGCAGCAAGCCCACCGTCAGCAGCTGGAAGAGTGCCACCCACCAGTGCCACCCCACGGGCAGCAGGCGGCGGAAGTCAACCTTGCAGAACGTGACGAACAGAATCAGAAACATGAAGAGGGGCAGGATGGCGGAAAAAAAGGGAGCCATCGACCTGCCCGCAGCGTCCAGCGCCGGAACCAGCGCAAAGGGCAGATAAGCCGTCGCCCCAAAGCCCATGCTGGCAGGCAGCGTCCAGTCTTTCAGAAATCGCACTATTTCCATAACAGTCTGCAAAGGTACAAAGCGGAAGCAGAACAGAAGCAGAACAGACTGTTAATTTTTCACAAAAAGCAGAAGCAGACAGGGCATAATTCCACAAAATAGTGTATTTTTGCGAAAGTAATTTGTTTCACTAACCTAATATTACTTTTAACTATGGACTACAAGATTATCGACATCGAAGGCGTAGGCGACGTCTATGCAGAGAAACTGATTGCCGCCGGCATCAACAAAGTGAGCGAGCTGCTTGAGAAATGTGCAGCACCCAAGGGGCGCAAAGAGCTGGCCGAGGCCACAGGCATCAGCGAAAAGCTGATACTGCGCTGGACCAACCACGCCGACCTGTTCCGCATCAACGGCGTAGGACCCCAGTTTGCCGAACTGCTGGAGAAAGCCGGCGTAGACACCGTGAAGGAGTTCCGCCACCGCGTGGCCGAAAACCTGCAGCCGAAGCTGGAGGAGTGCAACGCACAGTTCAACATCTGCGGTCGCGTGCCCGCCGTCACCGAGGTGCAGAAGATGATTGACCAGGCCAAGGAGCTGGAGCCCAAGGTCACCTATTGACCCTCAGCCCTCGGCGCCGCCCAGTCAAAGAGAAGCCCCGTCCCCACGCAAGAGAGAGAGTGGGGGCGGGGCTTTGTTTGCAATTTTCGCTCAGGTGCCTAATCCAGATGGAACACCTCTGGCAGCGGGATGGTGACGGGCGAATTGTCGGCATTCACCTCCATGATGTCGGCCATCATGTCCCACCAGCGCTGTGTGATGGGGTCCACATTCTCCGTGTCCTGCGAGTTGCCCTCCTTCGTACATTCCTGGTAGGCAAACAGGATGTTCGTGTCGCGGTCCCAGTAGATGCTGTAGTTCTGCACCCCCTGTTCCTTGATCATCTTCACCAGTTCCGGCCAGATGGCGGCGTGACGTTTCTGATACTCCTCCTCAAAGCCCGGCTTGAGGAACATCTTAAAAGCAAATCTCCGTGTCATAAAATCAATCTCCTATAGTTTATAGTTAGCGAATATGTCGGCAAAGTTACGAAAAAACGAGAGAAGAGCCAAATTTATTTGAGTTTTTCTGAGTGCAAGTAACTTCGGCGAAGCCAAAGTTACGAAAAAAGCTTGACTTTAAGAAGCAATTATGGAGAATTAACGCAACAAAGTGCATTGGCAAAGGCATTTCGAGGAAAAACGAAGCAATACGCTCGGAAGGCTTCACGCAAATCTGGGAAGATTGCGGCAAGAGTTAGCAAATAATCTTGAAACGATGTATAAGTACTTACACATTTTCATTAAATTGCCCTAAAAATTAGCATTTTTTGTATGTTACTGACCAAATACTCAATGGTGGAAAGGCAGAGGATATGAGAGGGGTGAGTCGCAACCCTTCTGGATTGACTTGCTTACAAATGTCTTTGGCATTGAAACACCATCGGATGGCTTTATCACTTTTGAAGACCATCGAATGGTCGATGCTTCTAACTTCATAGACGGTCGCATACCATCCACCCGTGTGCTGATAGAGCAGAAATCTTTGGGTAAAGACTTGCGAAAAGGCATCCTTCAAAGTGATGGCTCCATGCTCAATCCATTCCAGCAAGCACGTCGTTACGTTGTCAGTCTGCCCGTTTCAGAACATCCGCGTTGGATAGTGACCTGTAATTTCTCAGAGTTCCTTGTCTATGATATGGAGCAGCCCAATGGTGAGCCAGAACAAATATTGCTTGAGAACTTAGGAAAAGAGTATTACCGCCTGCTGTTCCTTGTAGATGCGAAGAACGAGCACGTATCTAAAGAAGAACAAGTTTCTAAGGATGCAGGTATTATCGTCGGCAAGATTTACGAGGCTTTGCTGAAACAATATGATGACAACTCGCCAGAAGCCTTGCGCTGGCTGAATATCCTTTGTGTCCGTATCGTGTTCTGTCTGTATGCCGAGGATGCAGAGATTTTCACGCACGACCAGTTCCACGACTACCTTGTGCGCTATGATGCAGAGGATTTGCGTAATGCACTGATTCGCCTGTTTGAAGTGCTAAATACACCACCAGAGAAGCGCAGTAAGTATCTGAAAGACGATTTGAAAGCCTTTCCCTACACCAATGGCGGATTGTTTGAAGAGCAGATAGAGATTCCGCAATTCACTGAGGAACTGAAACAGACCTTGCTACAGAATGCAAGTCTTGATTTCGACTGGAGCGAGATTTCGCCGACTATCTTTGGTGCCGTCTTTGAGAGTACGCTGAATCCTGAGACCCGTCGCAGCGGAGGTATGCACTATACCAGCATTGCCAACATCCATAAAGTCATTGACCCGCTATTCTTGAATGGCCTGCGCCGTGAACTTGACGAAATCTTGGAAGAAAAGGTTGAACGGCAACGACAGAAGAAACTTGATGCCTATCAAGACCGTTTGGCCTCACTTACTTTCCTTGATCCTGCTTGCGGCTCTGGCAATTTCCTCACTGAGACTTATCTTTCACTCCGTCGTTTGGAGAACGAGGTTATTCGTGAACGCTATCATGGCCAGTCATTCCTCGGCTTTGAAGAAGTGAATCCTGTAAAGGTCGGCATTCATCAGTTCTACGGCATAGAGATTAACGACTTTGCCGTTACCGTCGCCACGACAGCCCTTTGGATTTCAGAGGCACAGATGCTTCGTGAGACAGAGAAGATTATCCGTCGTGATATTGACTTTTTGCCGTTAAAGAGTTACCATAATATTCGTGAAGGAAATGCTCTTCGGATGGATTGGGATATAATTGAGATAAAATCAGATATACCGACTATATATGCAAAGAATGTTCATCTGATAGTTGAACCTGAACCACTTGTGGCCAGTGAGCCTATTGTGGAATATGAAGAACTAAATGTTGTTGCCAACCATTTTGATGGTAATGCAAAATCCGACACAAAAAGATACCAAGTCCACTATGACTACATCATAGGCAATCCACCTTTCATTGGCGCAAGACAAATGGAAGAAGAACAAAAGCAAGATGTGATTCGTATATTTGGTGCCAAGTGGAAGAATGTTGGAAATCTCGATTATGTATGCTGTTGGTATAAACGTGCATGGCAGTTGATGAAGCATAGTGATACGAAATCTGCTTTCGTTTCAACAAACAGTATTTGTCAAGGTGAGCAAGTGGCAAACCTTTGGCAGCCATTGATGGAAGATGGTCTGCACATAGATTTTGCCCATCGTACTTTCCGCTGGGAAAGCGAATCTTCTCAAAAGGCCCAAGTGCATTGTGTCATTGTGGGTTTCAGCACAGATGACTATAAAGAAAAGGAATGCCTGTTGTTTGACAATGACAAAATGACCAAAGTAAGTCACATTAATGCTTACTTAACTGACGCACCAGATATTTTTATATGGAGTAGGCCTAAACCTATTTGTGACGTGCCTTTGATTGGAATAGGTAATAAACCTATTGATGGCGGCAATTATCTCTTTGACAAAGAGGAAATGGAAGATTTTATCAGCAAAGAGCCTGCCTCCGCTGCATACTTTCACCCTTACTATGGCGCATTTGAGTTTATTAATCAAAAGCCTCGCTATTGCTTATGGCTGGGTGATTGTTCCCCTGCAGAACTACGTCGGATGCCACAATGTATGAAACGTGTAGAAGCAGTTCGCGAGGCTCGTCTGGCAAGCAAAAGTGTAGGTACACAGAAAATCGCAGATAGACCAACTCGTTTTCATGTTGAGAATTTCCCTAAGGAAGATTATATTGTTATTCCTGAGGTCTCTACACAACGTCGTCGCTATATTCCAATGGGTATCATGACTCCGAATGACATTTGTAGCAATAAACTACGTATTATGCCAAATGTTTCGCGCTACCATTTTGGCGTACTTCAGTCTAATGTTCATATGGCATGGATGCGCCAAGTTTGTGGGCGAATGAAGAGTGACTACAGTTATAGCATAGATGTGGTATATAACAACTTCCCATGGCCATCACCAACAGAAGAACAAAAGGCCAAGATAGAACAGACTGCACAGGCGATTCTTGATGCCCGCGCCCTTTATCCTGACTCTTCACTTGCAGACCTTTATGACGAGGTAACAATGCCTGTTGAATTACGGAAAGCCCATCAAGACAACGACCGCGTTGTAATGCAGGCCTACGGTTTCCCTGTGAAGTCCACCTTTACAGAAAGTCAGTGTGTGGCAGAGTTGTTTAAGTTGTATAAGGAAAAGACAAAGTAATGAAATAATGGAATATAAAGGATATTGGTTTTTGCCGTCGAATCCCCAAAAGAAGGTTGCAGGGATACTTACTTATATTAAAGGCCGTGATGCTTTTTTGGAGTTAATAGGATGTTTTGAAGAATCATCAGATGAGACTTTAGAGAAATGCGGTAAAATATATGAAATAATATATGGAATAACTTCGGATGCAAAAGAAATAACTTTATTTCAGTCAATGCAGACAAATTATGAGAATGCATCAAATTCGGCATTCCCAATAATTCGATATGATACGCGATTGTTTATCATCGGCAAACATTGCTCTGGGTTAGAAGAGAAGTGTCAGTATAGAGCAACTATACTAATTCCTGCATTGTCAAATTGGTGCTATCCTAATGCAATTGAAGAACATAATGATGTTTTGAATGGTATTCCAATACGAAAAAGCATTTCCTATCATGTTCAGTTAAATGACGAATTCAATACAATTGCTAAAGTATCAATCAATCCTCATACTTCTATTATTTTAAAAAGGAATGTTATTTATGAATCAGATATTCAACCAACACTGGCATTAAGGCAATATACATATCTTGAAATAGAAAAGACAGAAGCATCATCAATTGAAGAATTATTATCTGACATCATACTATTTGAGCAGTTCTTGTCTTTATCAACTCTAGGAGTCGTTTATAATTCGGAGATAACGCTGTACGACAATAAAGTTTATGAGCAACTATTTGGCCACACTATTTATACGCCTATTGAATTAATCTTTTTGACGGCAGACAGGAAGAGTCATGCTCTTATGGATATTCAGTCATATGATTTTCTTTTCACATACCAAACAGTTAAAGAACAATATTCAGAGATAATTAAAAAATGGTATAATGAGAACAAAGATATAGAACAGCTTAGGTTACATCTGATAAAGAGTCTAGAAAGACAAGATACATATAGTAGTGTGGATTTTCTAATTGTGATCCAAGCCGTTGAAGGATTTTATAGAAGATTTAGAAATAATAAATGGAGAAAGGAGCATAATCTACCAGGTAAGTCGAGTTCTGATTTGTATCCCATTCTTCATGAATTAATAACGGAGTTCTCGGATATTGTTTTATTGTCAAAGATTAAGTTTGATATAGACATTATTGTTGATACACGAATATATTACTCACATCTTATGCCTAAAACAAGTAAGCCAAAAGCAGTTGATGGAGTAGAACTATATAAAATAACATGCAAATTAAGAGTTCTTCTTATTTGTTGTATATTGTCCCTTTCTGGTTTCGAGCATTCTCAAATTAATGATATACTCAATAATAGCAATTCTGAAACTATAAAGAATAGCATTCTATTTGAAACTGAAAAAGAATAATTATGGAATACGGAATAGTTTATCTTTTGACCAATCCTGTAATGCCTGGCCTTGTAAAGATTGGCATGACGACGCAGGAAGATATAGACAAAAGGATGAAGGAACTCTATACAACGGGCGTTCCTGTTCCCTTTGAGTGCCAGTTTGCTTGCAAGGTGAAGAAAGGTGACTGCGCCAAGATTGAGAAAGCCCTGCACACGGCCTTTGCTCCTCAGCGCATTAATGCTAACCGTGAGTTCTTCCGCATACAGGTGGAACAGGCTAAGGCCATCCTTGAACTATTCCACCATACCGACGTAACGGAAGAAGTGAGCGACGAAATAGAAAGTGACCTGACTGATGATGATAAGGCTGCATCAGCAAAGGCACAGATTCACCGTCCACCGCTCAACTTCTACGAAATGGGAATGCAAAAGGGTGATGTCTTGCAATGGAAAGACGACCCAACGATAACCGTTACGATTGTATCGGAACGGAGAATAAGCTACGAGGGCGAGGAAACTTCTATCAGTTCACTCTCTGCCAAGTTGAAAGGCTACAAGGTCAAGCACATTGCCCCCGGTGCCCACTGGCTCTATAAAGAGAAACTACTAAGCGACATTTACGACGAGACTTATCCGTTTGAAGAATAACTATGGAAATAAAAGGGGGATGGTCCCTGACGGAAACCAATTAAGCGGATTTAAGAGGAAATAAGGTGATTTAAGGGAACACCCTACGAACCCTCTGCTCATCCACCCGAGGTGAAGAATAAGGTTAGTTAAGTGGAATTAATTGTAAGACAGTGTTTTACACGATTTGATTTAAGGTCTGTTTCGGTCTGTTTTGACCTAATTTAATCGGTGATGAAAAGAAAGACGGACGGCGATATGTCGTTTGTGACTATCAGAGACCGCGATAATAGGAGTGGAGTAATTCTACTTTAGCAGATTCCTGTTAGCATTCCCCTCCAAGACCTGCATCTGTTGTATGGCAATCTGATTGAGTTTCACGAGCCTTTCGCCCTGTGGTACTCCATCATTGATTAGCACAGCATTGATATTCTCCATATTCGACAGGCATATCAATTCGTTGATAGTGGCATAGTCGCGGATGTTGCCCTTCAAGTCGGGGTTTGCCTCTCGCCATTGCTTGGCAGTCATTCCAAACATAGCCACGTTCAAGACATCGGCTTCCTCGGCATAAATTATACTCGCTTGTGCTGAGGTGACTTCTTCTGGTATCAGATGGCTCTTGATCGCATCCGTATGGATGCGATAGTTGATTTTGGATAGTTCTCTTTTAGCAGTCCATCCCAATAATTCCTGTTCCTTGGCTTTTAGGCGTTGGAACTCCATGACAAGGTAAAGGCGGAACTCAACGGAAATCCATGAT
>CADACW010000007.1 GCA_902786565.1 uncultured Prevotellaceae bacterium
CTCATCCTCAACCAGACGAACACCCTGCTTGTTGACCCGCACTTCCGCATGGGCATCATCACTGCCGACCCCGACGATAACAAGTTTGTAGATTGCGCCTTTGCCGCAGGAGCTGACTATCTCGTATCAGAGGACAGCCACTTCAGCATCCTCCACCACACACCCTTCCCGCAACTCAACCTCGTCACCCTTGACGAGTTCATGCAAACACGGCTCGTGAAATAACAATAAAGGTATAAGAAGAATCCGGGAGGGGGGAGAGGGATGAAATCATCCTCTATATTAAAAGAAACTCTGTGTTCTCGGGGTTACGAGGAACATGCGAATAGCCTATCTGCTTATCACCACCAGGCTGTCGGCCTGTACGCGGGCCTGGAGCCAATCGTGCAGCCGGTTGCGGTCGGCAAGAGTGAGTGTTGCCGACTTGGCGGTGCTGACGATAGCCGCCACATAGCGCTGCTGCAGCATCGTGTCGACACGCGCCTCGACCAGGGGCGTCAGGCCGATGGCCGTCACCTGGGGGAAAAGGGCCGCCAGCTCCGGCCGGATTTCGGCGGCCAGGTCGTCGTAGCGGGCGTAGACGGCCAGCTGCTGGTTGAGTTGCGCAGCCTCGGCCGACAGTTCCACAAGCCGCTGGCGGTCGGCCTCACGGGTGGTGCTCAACTGGGCCACCTGCGTGTTGAGCTGCAAGAGGCTGTCGGTCTGCACGCCCTGAATGACGTTCAACTCATAGTCCTCCAGCCCGTACTGAGCCATTCTGCGCTGGGCCTCGGCCTGCATGTCGGCGCCAATCTCGCGCCCCACGGCCACCACGTTCAGCACGTTGCCGTCGGCATCGGCCGACAGGATTTGCGTGCCCGACTGCTGCAGTTCGTTCTTCACAAACTTCCGCACATCGTTCTCGAAGAAGCTCTGGCGCACAATGCCTACGGTCATCACCAGCGCCGGAATCATGGTCAGCACCACAATGCCCGTCACGATGCGGTTGCTCTTGAGCGTGGTGTCAGAGTCCATTGCGTCGTAACGCTTGAAATGCAGCATCCGCACGCCCAGATAGGTGGCGAGGGCGATGAACACGGTATTGATGAAGAAGAGGTAGAAAGCACCAAGGAAGTAGAGCGGATGGCCGGTGGCCAGCCCGAAGCCGGCCGTGCAGAGCGGCGGCATGAGGGCCGTGGCAATGGCCACCCCCGGAATGACATTGCCCTTGCCGCGGGTGCAGAGGGCGATGATGCCCGCCGAGCCGCCGCAGAAGGCGATGAGCACATCGTAGATGGTGGGCGAGGTGCGCGCCAGCAGCTCCGACTGGGCCTCGTCCAGCGGTGTCAGCAGGAAGTAGATGGTAGCGGTGAGCACGCTGATGAGCGACGCCACGCCGTAGTTCTTGGCCGAGCGTTTCAGCAGCTCCAGGTCGTTGATGCCCACCGCCAGGCCCATGCCGATGATGGGCCCCATCAGGGGCGAGATGAGCATGGCGCCGATGATGACCGCCGTGCTGTTGACGTTCAGTCCCAGCGAGGCTATGAAAATGGCAAAGATGAGCACCCAGAGGTTGGCGCCCCTGAAGGAGACGCTCTGGCTGATTTGCTCAATGATGGCCTGCTCGTCGTCCTTGTCGGGCTGCAGGTTGAAGTATTCGCTGGCATGGTTGGCCAGATACTTTAGGTCGAGTCGCATAGTATAATTTCAGGTTTGAGGTTATTTCAGCGAGGCGATGAGCTGGTCCAGGCTCAACTCATCTTGTATGAGCACCTCTCGCGGCTTCGAGCCGTGGGCCTGGCCCACCACGCCGGCCTTCTCCAGCTGGTCCATCAGTCGGCCGGCGCGGTTGTAGCCAATGGAGAACTTGCGCTGGATGAGCGACGTGCTGCCCTGCTGCGAGCTGACAATGAGGTGGGCAGCCTCGTCGAACATGGGGTCGAGGTGTCCCAGGTCGGCATCGTTGGCGCTGCCGTCCAGGCTGTCGCCGCCCTCCACGACGGGCTCCGGCAGCTCGAAGGGCTCCAAGTAGCCCTGCTGGGCGCTGATAAACTTGTTGATGTCCACCACCTCGGGCGTGTCTACAAAGGCGCACTGCACACGGATGGGGTCGTTGCCCTGCAGATAGAGCATGTCGCCACGGCCTATCAGCTGCTGGGCGCCCATACGGTCGAGGATGGTCTTCGAGTCGATGCCCTGGCTCACCTTGAAGGCGATGCGTGCCGGGAAGTTGGCCTTGATGGTGCCGGTGATGATGTTGGTGGTGGGTCGCTGCGTGGCGATGATCATGTGGATGCCCACGGCACGCGCCTTCTGGGCGATGCGGGCGATGGGCAGCTCAATCTCCTTGCCGGCCGTCATGATCAGGTCGCCATACTCGTCGATGACCACCACGATGTAGGGCATGAACTTGTGGCCCTTTTCGGGATTCAGCTGGCGGGCAATGAACTTCTTGTTGTAGTCCTTGATGTTGCGCTCGCCGGCATCCTTGAGCAGTTCGTAGCGGGCATCCATCTCCACGCAGAGGCTCTGCAGGGTGCGTATCACCTTCGACGTGTCGGTGATGATGGGGTCGTCGAACTGTTCGGGCAGCGAGGCCAGGAAGTGCTTGTCGATGGTCTTGTAGACGCTGAACTCCACCATCTTCGGGTCGACGAGCACAATCTTCAGTTCGGCGGGATGCTTCTTGTACAACAGCGAGGTGAGTATGGCGTTCAGGCCCACCGACTTTCCTTGTCCGGTGGCGCCGGCCACAAGCAGGTGGGGAGCCTTGGCGAGGTCGAACATAAACACCTCGTTGGTGATGGTCTTTCCCATGGCACAAGGCAGGTCCATGGTGGTCTCCTGAAACTTCTTCGAGTTGAGCACGCTCTGCATCGAGACAATGTTCTTCTTCTCGTTGGGCACCTCTATGCCAATGGTGCCCTTGCCCGGAATGGGGGCGATGATGCGGATGCCGAGGGCCTTCAGCGAGAGGGCGATGTCGTCCTCCAGATTGCGGATTTTCGATATGCGCACGCCCTGTGCCGGCGTAATCTCGTAGAGGGTGATGGTGGGGCCGACGGTGGCCTTGATGCTGTTGATTTCGATGCCGAAGTTGCGCAGCACGTCCACAATGCGGTTCTTGTTGCTGGTCTGCTCCTCCATGTCGATATATGGCTTGCCGTCGTCCTCATAGACCTTGAGCAGGTCGAGCGTGGGGTAGTGGTAGTTCTCCAGGTCGCGCTTGGGGTCGTAGGGCTCCAGCATCCTGTCGCCCACGGCCACCAGGTCGCCGTCGGCCTTGTCTTCCTCCGAGGCAGCCTCAATCTCCATTTCGTGGTCTTGGGCCGGCTGGGGTGCTTGCGGCTGCTGGGGCGGGTCAGAGGGCTGGTCGTCAGGTACCGACTGCGGGTTGTGTTCGAAGTCGATGGTCTCGGCCTCAGGGTTGTCAAACACGTCGGGGTCTTCCTGCGTCTCAATCAGGTTCTCGTAGGAGTCCTCTTCCGACGGTTTCTCGGTGGGGTCGCTCACGGTGAACTGCACCCGCTTGAGGAAGGCCGTGGGGTTGAGCAGCCGGCGGATGAAGATGACCGTCTCGCTGCTGACGTACATCAGGAACAGCACGGCCACTATGACCAACAGGGCAAAGAGGCCGGGGGCTCCGACAAAGCCCTCGATGCGCTGGCACATGAACAGGCCGTGGTCGCCACCGGGGCAGAAATGACTCTCGGGCACCAGGGGGGTGACAAACTGGGCCAGCACCAGCGAGGCCCATATCATCACCAGAGCGATGCACATGAACCACTTGAGGAGGCTGGGCCTGTATGCCTTCATCAGCCAGAGCGACACCACAAAGAGGAAAAGGGGTATGCCGAAAGCGGCAATACCGAAGCAGCGCTTCATGAAGAAATAGGAGGCATAGGCGCCAACACTGCCCACGCCATTGAGAAACTGGCGCTTCTCGTTCTCCATATCGCCCTCGCGCAGATTCTCAATCAGACTCTGGTCGGCGGCTCCGGTGGCAAAGTAGGACACGAAAGCCCACGCCATGCACACCGACACGGCGAAAAGCAGAATGCCAACGAGGAAATGCAGGCGGTCATTGGCGAATATCTGCACAAAACGCTCCAGCCCCAACGACTGAAGCAGCGACTGGTGTGGGGCCGACTGAGGGCTGCTTTTCTTCTTTTTCTTTACCATGCTTATTTAGTCACTTCGTTAATTCTGTGCAAAATTAGCGTAAAAAAACCACATACGGCAAGAAAATCACATTTTTTTTGTATTTTTGCACCCCGAAATTGATTTACTTATGCCAAAGGTCATATACAGCAAATACGACAAGAGTCTCATCCCGGCCCTGCCCGTAGAGCAGTTTGAGGGAAGAATCATTGTCATACTCACGCCGGGAGAGACTGACAAAGCCGTCAGATTCCTCTTGACGCAACCCATACTGGGATTCGACACAGAGACGAAACCGTCGTTCAAGCGCGGACAAAACCACAAGGTCGCCCTGCTGCAAGTGTCAACCCCCGACACCTGCTTCCTCTTCCGACTGCACAACACGGGACTCACACCGGCCCTGATACGACTGCTCGAAGACACCACCGTGACCAAGGTGGGACTCTCCTGGCACGACGACGTGAACTCGCTCCAGCAGCTGGGAAAGGTCAGCCCGAAGGGATTCACCGACATACAGAACCTGGTGAGCCAGCTGGGCATTGAGGACATCGGACTGCAAAAGCTCTACGCCAACCTCTTCGGCAAGAAAATAAGCAAGCGCCAGCAACTGAGCAACTGGGAGGCCGACATCCTCAACGACAAGCAGAAGGTCTATGCCGCCACCGACGCCTGGGCCTGCATCAACATCTACAACGAGCTGCTGCGGCTCATCAACGACGGCGACTACAAACTCATAAAAGAAGAAGAACAACATGTATAGAAACGTCTATCTGAAGCATGGCAAGGAGGAGAGCCTGCTGCGCTTCCACCCCTGGATATTCTCCGGAGCCATCCACCACATCGACCACGGCATCAACGAGGGCGACGTGGTGAACGTGCTCAATGGCGACGGGCAGTTCATTGCCGTAGGCCACTATCAGGGAGGCTCCATCGCCGTGCGTGTGCTTTCGTTCAGCGAAACGCCCGTCGACGAGGCTTTCTGGCGGCAACGGCTCGCATCGGCTCGGACCATGCGCCGGGCGCTGCAACTCCCCAATGACGGCCAGCGCCCCACCACAGCCTACCGGCTGGTGCACGGCGAGGGCGACATGCTGCCCGGACTCATCATCGACATCTACGGGCGTACTGCCGTGATGCAGGCCCACAGCATCGGCATGCACCGCAGCCGGCAAGCCATAGCCAACGCCCTCATGCAAGTGATGGAGAGCACGCTGGACAATGTCTATTATAAGAGCGAGACCACACTGTCGTTCGTAGAGCCGGAGAGCGGCTTTATCATCGGTGGCGGCGAGGCCGACAACATAGCCGTTGAGAACGGGCTGCGCTTCTACGTGGACTGGCTGAAGGGGCAGAAGACGGGCTTTTTCGTTGACCAGCGCGAAAACCGCAGCCTGCTGGAGAGCTACGCACAAGGGCGTCGCGTGCTCAATATGTTCTGCTACACCGGCGGCTTCTCGTTCTACGCCATGCGCGGCGGTGCCACACTGGTTCACTCGGTCGACAGTTCGGCCAAGGCCATCGAACTGACACGCCGCAACGTGGAGCTGAACTTCCCCGACGACCCGCGACACAAAGCATTCTGCGAAGATGCCTTCCACTATCTGGAGCAGGAGGCCACGCCCTACGACCTCATCATCCTCGACCCGCCGGCATTTGCCAAGCACCGCGGGGCACTGCACAATGCCCTGAAGGGCTACACCAGACTCAACAACAAGGCTTTCGAGAAGATTGCGCCAGGCGGCATACTCTTCACCTTCTCCTGCTCGCAGGTGGTGACGAAGGACAACTTCCGCAACGCGGTCTTCACCGCAGCCGCACAGGCACACCGGCAGGTGCGCATACTCCACCAGCTGCACCAGCCTGCCGACCACCCCATCAACATCTACCACCCCGAAGGCGAATACCTCAAGGGACTGGTGCTCTACGTAGAGTAAAATGGTAGAGATTGTCAGACAGTTCATCGAGCGGCAGCACCTGCTGGACAGGCAGGGGCTGCACCTTGCAGCCGTCAGCGGCGGGGCCGACAGCGTGTGCCTGCTGCTGGTGCTCAAGGCGCTGGGCTACAGGGTGGAGGCCGTGCACTGCAACTTCCACTTGCGCGGCGACGAGAGCCAGCGTGACGAGGCTTTTGTGAAACGCCTGTGCCAGCAGACCGGCACAGAACTGCACCTGACACATTTCGACACCACAACCTACGCCGAACTGCACCACGTCAGCATTGAGATGGCAGCCCGCGAACTGCGCTACCACTACTTTGAGCAACTGCGGCACGACATCGGGGCAGACACCATCTGTGTGGCCCACCACCAGGACGACTCAGCAGAGACCATCCTGATGAATATGGTGCGCGGCACGGGCCTGCGCGGCATGCAGGGCATACAGCCACAGCGCGGCCATATCGTCAGGCCGCTGCTGTGTGTGGACAGGAAACAGATAGAAGAATGGCTGAAACAGCGCGGACAGGACTACGTGACCGACTCGACCAACCTGGTGCCCGACATTGTGAGGAACCAGCTAAGACTGAACGTCATACCACAGCTGGAGAAGGCTTGCCCGCAGGCCAAGGCCAACATACTGGCCACGGCACGCCGACTGGGCGAGGCACTGCGCGTCTACGACAATGCCATCGGCCAGAGACTCAGCAGGCTCGTAGTCGACGACAGCATCGAGACGGCCCTCCTGCTGCAAGAGCCTTCGGCAGAGAGTCTGCTCTTCGAGTGGCTTGCGCCCAAAGGCTTCTCGCCGAAGACCATCGAGGGCATACACAACGCCCTGCGCCTCGGCACAAACGACGGCAGCCGCCAATGGACATCGGACAGCCATGTGCTGGTGAGCCACAGAGAACGGCTGACGCTGGTACCCATTGAACCAAAATCCCCCACCCTACGGCTGCCAGAGACGGGCACTTACGTCTATGCCAACCGTGGAAAGTTCAGCGTCAGCATAGCCGACGGCTCCATCATAGAAAAAGACAGCCACGTGTGCTGTCTCGATGCTGCCAAAGTGAAATTCCCCCTGACCATACGCCCTACGAAACAGGGCGACCGATTCCAACCCTTGGGAATGAAGGGGTCAAAGCTGGTGAGCGACTTCCTGACCGACCGTCACGCCTCGCCCGTTGAGAAGAGCCGACAGCTGGTGGTGTGTAACGCAGATGACACGATAGCGTGGCTTGTGGGCCAAAGGCCCGACCACCGCTATCGTGTCACCGATGCCACTGCGCAGACATTGCGCATCAGCCTGATTACAAGCTAATAACAGACTATTTGCCGAAGTAGCGCTTCAGCAGTCCGGCGAAGCCTGCACCGTGGCGGGCCTCGTCCTTGGCCATCTCATGCACAGTATCGTGGATGGCGTCGAAACCGGCAGCCTTGGCGTTCTTGGCAATGCGGAACTTGTCTTCGCAAGCGCCAGCCTCGGCAGCAGCACGCTTCTCCAGATTGGTCTTAGTGTCCCATACGCACTCGCCCAGCAGTTCGGCAAAGCGGCTGGCGTGGTCGGCCTCCTCGAAGGCATAGCGCTTGAAAGCCTCTGCAATCTCAGGATAGCCCTCACGGTCGGCCTGACGGGCCATGGCCAGATACATGCCCACCTCGCCACACTCGCCGTTGAAGTGGTTGCGCAGGTCGTTGATCATTTCTTCCGACACGCCTTCGGGCTTGCCGTCGCCAATGCGGTGAACGGTGGCGTAGGTGGTCTCGCCATCTTCCTTCAGTTCAGAGAACTTTGAAGCGGGAGCCTTGCAGATAGGGCACTTCTCAGGGGCAGCATCGCCTTCGTAGATATATCCACAGACGGCGCAAATGAATTTTTTCTTCATAGTAAAATTAGCAATTCGTTTTTAGTTTAACAATAAAGGATTCGATTACCCTGCAAAGATAGAAAGAAAAAACAAGCCCCACAAACTTTTCGCCGGATTTCTGCTATAATTTATACAATGTCTACAGACTCTCAGAGCCGGCCCCCACGGGCCTTGACACGCTCGTACCAAGCCTCGCGCTCGCGGGTGAGGTCGTAGCCCTGCCGGGCGAGGTAATTGTTGATGCGGCCCTTGTACTTGCCGAAGACCTCGTGCTTCTTTTTCGAACTCTCGGCATCAATGGCCAGTTCGCGGGCCTCCTTCAGCCAGGCCATGATCTGGCGTTTCTCCTTGTCCTTCAGCGTGGGAATCATGTCGCATTGCGCCTCGTAGGTCACTTTGACCACGTTGAAGGTCATCACATCCTTGACCTTTTCAATCTGCTCGTCGCTGAGATACATTTTCAGGGCTGCCTCCATGTCAAAGTGGGTGCGGTAGAGGCGGGAGTCGCAGCGCTCCTCCGCCCGCTGACGGCCATCCTTGCTGCCCATCTGCTTGCCCCACGCCTCTTTGAGCGAATCGCGCTCGGCATAGATATCGTTGAGCTGGAAGTAGCGGTTGCTGACGATATGGAGCACGTTGCGGCCCTCAAGGGTGTAGGTGATGCCCAGTTCGTCAGTAGCCTTCTGCGCACGCTTGACGATGGTCTCCACATAGTCGCGGGGACGTCCGGCGCTGTCGAGAGCCACCACGGGCTGTTCTATGGGCAGCGAGAACACCTCTTTCAAATAACGCACGTTGGCACCGTAGTTCATCTTCACGTTCTTGACCATCGACGTGTCGCGGCTGCGCTCCACGAAGAGCCAACCACCCCACCCCATCTGGTCGAGGGTCTGACGGATGAGCGGCATATTGACGGCACTGTCGGCCGAGAGCCAACGACCGTCGGAACTGGAAGCGTGGATGGCACAGATGTTGCGTGCACCCAACCGGCGCAGTTCGGCCGGCACATCGCGATGGTTCTCCACAGCGGTCTGCACCTTGTAGAAGATGGCAATGCCTGCACTCTTCACCTCTTTAAGCAGCTTGAGGTTGCCACGGGCGTCGAGGGGTGTGTCAATGCCTACACGCTTGCCTCTGGCGGCGGCAGCCTGACCGATGGCGTGCAGACGGCGCACCACCTCGGAGCGCTTGGCACGGTCGGTGGCCCAGTCGGACCCGCAGCCACCCAAAGGCAGGAAGGCCACGGGGGCGCTCCCCATCCGGTCCATCGTGTCGAAGCAGTCGGTCACGAGTTCCAGATAGTTATCACGCTGGGTGAGGTCCTGCCCATAGAAGGCGCTCATCGCCACCGCACCGATAGCCATGCCCAACGAGTCGGCCACATGGCGGAAACGGGCAGCCTCGGCATCGTCGCGCAGTTTGTTGTCGAAGGCGGTGCGCTGGCCCAGACCGCCCATGTCCAGTTCCACACCGTCGGCACCGAGTTGGCGGGCAAGGGCAAACTGCCCCAGCTTCTGCCGCTTGAGTATCATCCAGTCGCACACGCCCACATGGTAGCGCGGGGCCTCCTGAGCACCAGCCACGGCAGACATCAAGGTGGTCAGCAGGGCCACCACTAAAGTTCTCTTCATATCAGTCATCTTTGCTTGTTCAGTTAGTCATTGTTTTTGTGCCGCAAAGTTAACACTAATTATTGACTTTAGAAAGAAAATGAGCGAAAAAGTTTGATGATACAGATTTTATGCGTACCTTTGCATCAAATAAACATCACATTCCTTACATTATGAAGAAAATCATTGTTGCGCTGACAGCGCTGATGGCCACGACGGCAGCACAGGCCGACGAGGGCATGTGGACACTCTACAACCTGCCCCAGGCAGTATATGAGCAGATGAAAGGCTATGGCTACGAACTGCCATACGACAAACTGTATGAGGCCGACGATGCCATTATGAAAGCCGTGGTCAACTTCTCAGGCTACTGCTCGGGCGTGGTGGTCAGCCCCGACGGACTGGTCTTCACCAATCACCACTGCGGCTTCGAGGCCATACGCTCGCACTCCACCGTGGAGCACGACTATATGCTGAACGGCTTCTATGCCAAAACGCAGGAAGAAGAACTGCCCAACAAAGGGATGTTTGTCTCATTTATGGTGGAACAGAAAGACGTCACCGACCAGATTCTGGCCTTGGGCATCAACGAGATGAGCCTCGACCGGAGGGGCGAAGTGCTCGACTCGATAGAGAATGTCATGTCAAAAGAGGTGACAGAAAAAGATTCCACCCTGCGACTGGAACTGCAGCCCTTCTATGAGGGCAACCGCTACTTCGCCACCACCTACCGCGACTTCAACGACCTGCGACTGGTGTTCGCCATACCCAAGTCGATGGGCAAGTTTGGCGGCGAGACCGACAACTGGATGTGGCCGCGCCAAACTTGCGACTTCTCCGTGTTCCGCATCTACGCCAACCCAAAGACCAACGGCCCCGCCGACTACTCGGAAGACAACGTGCCGTACCATCCCCAGCACTGGGCCCGCGTCTCGAACAAGGGCTATCAGGACGGCTCGTTCTCGATGACAATGGGCTATCCCGGCAGCACCTCACGCTATCTGAGCAGCTTCGGCATACAGGAACGCTATGAGGAGAACGCCATCCGTGCGCAAGTGCGCGGTGTGAAGCAGGAGGTGATGAAGCGCCACATGGATGCCTCGGAGGCTGTGCGCATCAAGTACGACTCGAAATACGCCCAGAGTTCCAACTACTGGAAGAACTCCATCGGCATGAACAAGTGCATCGACAGCATCGGACTGATCAAGCAGAAGGTGGACTTCGAGGCACAACTGCAGAAATGGGTGAACGAGACGGGACAATATGCTGGGAAGCTGGATTTGAACCAGTTGAAACGACTCTACGACAAGCGGTTACGCCTGAGTAAAGCACAATTGTACATCAGGGAGACCTTCCTCCGCACCGACGAGTTGAGCGACCGTGCCCGCCGTATCAACAACGGCATCCAGCCCAAGGGCCACGGCAAGCGCCAGCACTACGTGTTCAAGGACAACAGCGAGACCTTCGATGCCAGCACCGACTGCGAGATTCTGGGAACACTGCTGAAGAACTATCGCGAGAAGGTGAACGACCCGCAGTTTACGCCCAGCTTCTTCAAGACCATCGACGAGCAGTTCGGAGGCGACTGCCAGCAGTATGCCAACTACCTGTACAACAAGTCAATGCTGATGAAGAACGGCAAGCGCATCTACACCAACAAGAAATCGTTCTACAAAGACTTGGGCGTGCAGATGGGCATTGACATCAACGAGATGCTGAGCGACCTGAAGGGTGAGTTTGCCAAGGTGCGCGACAGCATCAATCTGCAAGAGCGCTACCTCTGCGCCGCCAAGCTGCGCATGGAGGAGGATATGCCACACTACAGCGACGCCAACTTCACCATGCGCCTCTCCTACGGTCAGGTGAAGCAGTACAACCTGGGCGGACGCCCGTCGGGCTGGCAGACCAAAGCCCCAAGCCTGGTGGCGAAGATGAAGAAAGGCGACAGCGTGGAAGACTACAAGGTGGAGCCAGAAATGGTCAGTCTGATGACCAAGGCCGGACAGCTGCCCCTCTGCTTCCTGACCACCAACGACATCACGGGCGGCAACAGTGGCAGCCCGATGTTCGACAGCCAGAACAGGCTCATCGGCCTGGCCTTCGACGGCAACTGGGACTCGCTCTCCAGTGATATCTTCTTCGACAAGGAGCTGGCACGCTGCATCGGCGTAGACATCCGCTACGTGCTATACATGATGGAGCACTGGGGCCACGCCGACCGGCTGCTGAGGGAAATAAATCAGTAAATCAGAAAGGTATGACGCTGAAGCCCACCATAAAGTTGGCGGTCTTCATATAGGGATTGGTGTGCAGTTCGGCAAAGACCGGACACTTCAGGGCACCTAACTCAAAGTTCTTGGTCAGGCGGACGGATGCCCTCACGATGCTGGGACCATCGGCATAGAAATAGACCTTCTTCATCAGCGGATAGCCATCCCTCTCGCCCACTTGCTCTATGGTATTGGCACCGGCAAAGGGGGTGAAGCCCAAATTGGCATCCCAGTCGAGACCGACCCAGTAGAACTTTGCAGCCGCCTCGATATAGGTTGAGAAAGCGCGGGTGCCCTTGCGTGCACTCAGTTCCTGCATGCTCTTATACTTAAAGTCATTGCCGAAGACCATGGTATAAGCCTGCACGGTCAGAAAATCGTAGGTACAGCCGACATTGGCCTCCAAACGGTGGCCGCTGCGGCGCGGACTGAACGAGAAATAAAGGTCGTTGCCGTCAAAGTCAAGCCCTGTCTGCCAATAGTCCTTCAACCCGAAATTGACGATTTTCCACTTGTATCCCAGCGAGACGTCAATCTCCTTTATGTCGTCCTTCCTCAGACCAGTACTTCCCATCACACTCAGCGTTGCGTCCATCCATTTCAGCTCTGCCGTGGGCTGGATGCAGATGCCTCCTTTCTCGGTTCCACGCCACATGTAGCTGCTCAACATATCTATATGCATTGAGGCCTGAGGATTTTTCTGGGCCTTCATTGTTGTTGAAGAGACGGCCAACAAGGCAAGGCTTGCCAGCACCATTTGTTTCATCCTGTTCATCGTTGCTAATCAATAAAACGTTTTGTTATATCCTGATAACTATCTATGCGCCTGTCGCGGAGGAACGGCCACCAACGCCGCACCTGCTCGGAGCGGCCCAAGTCGACAGCCACCATTTCGGTCTGTTCACCGGTGGCAGAAGCCTCAAAAAGCAGTTCGCCCTGCGGGCCACAGACGAATGAGGTGCCCCAGAAGACTTGGGAGCCCTCCTCTCCCACCCGATTGACAGCCACCACGGGCAGACCGCTGGCCACGGCATGACCGCGCATGACGAGCTGCCAAGCCTGCCGCTGCCGCTGCTGTTCGTCGGGGGTGTCGTTAGGGTCGAAGCCAATGGCGGTGGGGTAAATCAGCAGGTCGGCACCCTGCAAGGCCATCAGCCGGGCTGCTTCGGGGTACCACTGGTCCCAGCAGACCAACACGCCGAGACAGCCCACACTGGTCTTGATGGGGCGGAAGCCCAAATCGCCCGGTGTGAAATAAAACTTCTCGTAGTAGCCGGGGTCGTCGGGGATGTGCATCTTGCGGTAGCGGCCAGCCATGGTGCCGTCCTTTTCGAAGACCACGGCGGTGTTGTGGTAAAGGCCCGGTGCACGGCGTTCAAAGAGCGAGACCACCAGCACCACGCCACACTCCCTGGCCAACTGCCCGTAAACCTCGGTCGACGGACCGGGGATGGGCTCGGCAAGGTCAAACTTGTCCACATCCTCCGTCTGGCAGAAGTAGAGCGTGTTGTGCAATTCCTGCAGTACCACCAACTCGGCCCCACGGGCCGCCAACTGGCGCACGCCGGTGCAGAGCCGATCTTTGTTCAGCGCCACATCTGCGGTGTTATGCTGTTGAATGATTCCTATATTCATAGTCTATTCTGTTTTTTTATAATGCCCGCCCTCTACGGGGAACACGCCCGCAGGGAACTGCATCGTACAGCAATGGAGGGAGCCATGCTGCTGGATGAGGCTTCGGCAGTCGATGCCCACGATGTCACGCCCGGGGAGAGCCTGTCCGATGATGTGCAGGGCTTCGGCGTCAATGTCGGGCTGGTCGTAGGTAGGCACCAAAACGGCACCGTTGACCACCAGGAAATTGGCGTATGTGGCAGGCAGCCGCTGGCCTTCGTCGTTGAAGATGGCCTGGGGCAATGGCAGGGCCATCAGCCGGTATGCTCGTCCGTCGGCGGTGCGGAATGTGCGCAACTGCTCTGCCATCAGCCGCAGTTCCTCATACTGCTCATCGGACGTGTCGGAGCAACCGACATAGAGAATGGTGTCGTCGGGGCAGAAGCGTACCAGCGTGTCTATATGACCGTCGGTATCGTCGCCCGTCAGCTGGCCGTGGTCGACCCACAGGACACGGTCGGCGCAGAGATAATCTTTCAGCCGCTGTTCTATCTCGTTGCGACTGAGGGGCTGGTTGCGGTGTGGAGCCAGCAGGCACTGGCTTGTGGTCATGATTGTTCCCTTGCCGTCGCTCTCTATCGAGCCGCCCTCAAGCACAAAGTCCAGATGGTCTGCATACTCGCCACGCAGCGCCCCAATGTCGTAAAGGCGGCGGTTGATGGCGTTGTCGAGGTCGGCCGGAAACTTCTCGCCCCAGCCGTTGAACTTAAAATCGAGGAGCAGCGGCAACGGCCCGCCCACAAGGGTAATGAACCCATGGTCGCGGGCCCATGTGTCGTTGGTGGGGCACACCACATGGACCATGCCTGGTGCGCCTCCCTCTGGGGCTACAATTAGCAATGGCTCGCGAAGACTTATTTCGCGAGCCATCTGCCTATATGTGGCTGTCACCTCTCCGAGCATCGGGGCCCAATCGGTGCCGATGTGGGGCCACGTCAACTGCACGCAGCTCTGAGGCTCCCACTCTGCCGGTAGTCTGTATGTGCCTTGCGCCATCGCCCCACTTACTTGTTCACCTGGAATAAATTATCATTTCCGTTTGAGGAAATGTATCTTATTGAAATACAAGAGGGTTGAAGCCATTCTTTCACAAGCAAAAGAAGTGACTCTCGCAAAAGTTGTACATACATTGTACATACACCTGCCAAATTTGATTCTGCCTTTTGATTTCTTTGAAAAAACTTTGCCATGTCGAATTAATTTGTGGCTGCAAAATTAGTAATTTTAAAGATACCAGCCAAATAATTAAACGAAAATATTAAGAGTACACAAAAAAAAACAGCCCCATTCTCACGAACAAAGCTGTCCGACAAAGTTTTTTCTTTCAAAGTGGCTTGCTCAGATAAAAAAAAGGAGGTTTGAGCTTTAGCCGGTGCAAAGGTACATATTCTTTTAGTGCCAAAATCTTAAATTTACTTAATCTGAAGCCTCGTCAAATGAAAAGGCGGTGGTGCATGCCGTCGCGGCTAACCACCGCCAAGGTAGAAATGTTGAAACACCGGCTTTTGCACGGGCCGGTATGGGGCAATCCTATCAGGAGCGCATACATACGGAAAAAGGCCGCACGACGCGCTGTCTAAGTCCCCTCATGCATGAACTCCGAAGGTGTTTCCACTCTCCGACGCGGTTGCGGCTTATATTGGACGGGAAAGTGCTCTAAGCTATGCCAGAAACCACAAGCCACACAAGGGCAACCTGCTGCATCCTTTGCTATCGTTAAAACTTTAGACGCGGCAAAGGTAGGCAAAATTCCCGAGATAAGCAAGAAAAGTGTGGATTATTCTATCAGACTGTTCTCAAACTCCAATTCCGCTTGACAAGTAAAGCCGCTATGGTCATAGTATAAGCTTTTTGATGTCATTTTCTGTCATTCTTTTCATTTTTAAGAATAATTAAAGCCTTTCTAATGATTTACTCGCTATCTTTGCAGCCGATATGAACTTCAAATAATTATGGAATACCCAAAAACTGATTCATAGATCCGCATCTACTGCATAGAGATAAGCAGGCGGCATCCTTCCGGCTCTTTCGTTGAAGGGGAGCCTGACATGGAGAAGGCACAAAGGTACTACGACTTCATATGCCCTCTTTCTTCTTCCAGACAAGAGGAAGAGAGAAACCCACCTCGTGAGCCTCAGCACTGGAGCTTGAAGACTTTCCTCCGGCAGCTCCTCCGATTAGAATAAATTATTAATTTCCTACTTATGTATAATTGTCCAACATTCAAAGCAGAGTCCCTTGAAGATTTATTCAAACAGCTTAGGAGTCATTATGGCAGATCGGGTCATGTTGTAAGAAATATAACGATTGTGATCACTGACATAGACCACCGTGTGCTGACCTAAGGACGCTCCAGTACTAAACCACAGCGTTTCTCCACGAGGGGGATGAAGTCAAGCAGACACTGGGCCTTGATGATATATCCAAGGTTTATCGGTATCTGTGTATTGGCCTCCACCCCCTTGATGGGAGTTGCCGTCTTTACAATTTCCCCCTGTGCGTTCTTGACGGGGATGGCGTGCTGTACACCCAGCAACATGGTCTTTACGCCTGTTCCAGACTTTGTGACGTACTTGTCGAAGAACATTCCCTTGTCAAAGCTCAGCACAGGAGAACCGCTCGACCCCTGGATGCATGCACAGTCGATGATGAATTCCCGTTTTCCGAAATAGTCCACCTTCGGGTCTGTGGCGGTTATCCCCCGGCGTATGATTGGTCTGTTGTTCACCTCGTCCCAAAGACCGTTCGGATAGCCGACCATCAGAATGTTCTCCACCGCATCAAGTTCCTCTGAGGCCTGATCTGTCATTATCGTATCCTGTGGAAAATGACTGAAGAACACTTTAGCATTCGTCTGCGTCTGAAAGTCATTGATGGTTTTGCTTACCGGGAACACACTAAGGTCTATGTCTTTGTCTGGGTGAAGAATAAACTGGGACCTTGCGTTTTCAATTTTTACATCCACCCTCTTTTTCCCGTCGGGGTTACCATTCGCGTCTGCACAGGTCATGTGGAACTGTAAGCGCTCGGCGTTTTCCGTCACGTGCCTGTTGGTAACAAGAAGGACGACAATAGAGTCCTTTGCATCCTTGACCTTAAGCCCCAGAAAGAAGCCTGTCGCGAAGCACACGTCACCATTGGTTTCCACAGTCTCGATCCTTGTTGTGTTGTAACACAACATTTCTGCAAATGATAGTTCTTTTCCCATAATTACAATATTATAAATTAAACATAATAGATAAATTCGCATCAAAAAAGGTTTGTCAGTGACATCCCTTGCAGGGAGATTTGCCTTGTGTCTCAGCGACCGATAAAGAAACTTCCCTAATTTCGCCTGAACAATTTTCCAGCCAGCGGCATGACGGGGTGCTGTGGTACTTCTTGGCGCTGAGGCTGGTACATATATACACAACGTCGCGGTTGGCGACTGGCTGATCAGACGAATAGACTGTGTTGATATCCGGGCTTCTGACATTCTTGCTGCAACTGTCATAGATGAAAAATCCCATAATTCCGAGAAAGACCCATAAGAAACATACTGAAACCAATATAGTGCCTTTGTTGTTCTCGTAAATGGAATGCTATTTTGACTTTTTCTCCAATGGTTTTCTGGTCTGCTTATCAAACATATAATCCAGCAACTTGTAATACTTCTCCTTTATGCTCTTCGCGTCCGAATCCAAATCGACTATGCTACTGACGGAGAATGTCACATGAGAAGATGTAGGGTCAATTTCTCCAGTCCATTTCCTTGTGACAAAAAAGCAGATCACTAAAACCTTGTTTATGTGATTGGCGTAGTTCGTGGCCAGAGTCTCATTTTCTGTAAGCCATTTATCTTTGTAGATAACTGGCATATTATAATCCTTGGTCGCTGACAGAAATCGCTCGTAGAACCTCGTAGCCAAAACCTTGTCAGAAAGATTGGTGACAATCCGAATACGACTTACCCGGTAAGTGTCGTCTATTCCAAAGGTTACGTTATTGACAGGAGCCAGGTCGCTCTCAAAGACAACATTCTGAATATAGACACAACTTTTGCCGTCTTTCGCTTCGTATCCGTTAGACGTCAAGGCATCCTTCGCCTCCTTCCTCGTCATCCCGACGCGCACTCCGCAAACAGAGATGAAACCGTTCGGGAGTAATTCAATTGCCATTTTCTTCACAATTCTCTATTCAAAGATGTATTCGTATTTTTCTTTATTATCCCAAATATAATCGCTTATGTCGTCCACATGGATGTACTCGCCATCATCAATAAGGGTTTCTGCATCCATACTCCGGCATTCGTCACACCATTCCAGGTTGTCCTTTTCTACCTCTTTTCTGGTTGTGAATTGTAGTTTCTTTATGTCTGATTCCGTAAACCCAGATGGAACTTCACTTATTCTTTTAACCGGATGAAATGCAGTGTGGTATATAGAATCCCCATCCATTATAAAACCTATAAGTTCAATGGATTTTATAGCATTCCATTTCTCTTCCCATTGTTTATATTCTTCCTCTGCTTTTCTCAAACTATCCTGATAGCGTGGATCATGCATGAGGGAATCTTTGACGAAAGCTTTCCTGATAGAATCATTTCGTCTATTCTCTATGTAAGACTCATATCTCTTCTCTTTTTTATACGACGAATACAAATCACATCCTTTGAATAACAATACAGCTCCTATGATCCATAGCAAACAGCCCAACCATCCTTTTATATTTTCCTTGTCCATAACTCTATGAATTTGCAACCATCTTTTTCACAGAATCCTCATACTGTACAATCATGAAAAACATAAGTCATTCTCTTTCCTTTCTATTTTTATTATTTGTATACTTGTTGGTAACATACACAAGTCCCAACATCATTACAAATAAGCCTAAAATCGAATACCATTCCATATTTCTACTTATTAAAGTTCATTATCTTACCTATCACATTTACAAGTTCCCGACTCAGTGCGACTAACTCTGCATCCTTAGGCGAAACCAATGAATCTTGGCTATCATTTTTTATAGCCGCAGAATCAAAGAATACTCTGACATCAACACCCAATTTAATCGCAATCTGCTCTAAATCGGAAGCCTGAATCTTATTGTTATTAATACAGCGATGAAGATTAGCCTCACTCATACCAATGTCCTGAGCCAACTTTTTCAAACCTCCATCATACCTCTCACTCAATGTTCTTACTACCATTAGATTCATACAACTTGCACATTTTAAAGTTAAAGACTATTAAATATTTAAGTTTGCGACTAAAATATTTGCAAGTTACTAAATTATTTATTAGTTTTGCACCGTAAAGTTAAATAAATTATTTGATAAATAAAAATTTATGGAGAAAAAAGAGCAAAAAAAGTCGATGTTGTGCATCCTATCAGAGATGGAAGTGGGAGCCGTCCACAGCTTCCCGGCAGCGAAGACAAACAGCGTGAAGTCGATGTGCAGCACATTCGGTTTCCAGTGGGACAAGGTATTCCAAACATCGCTCAACAGAGTAAAGAGAACGGTTGATGTAACGAGAGTGAAATAAAGTATCTATTACAGCTTAAATAAAATAATCATTCACTATGGTAAAGAATCTGAACGACTACATCAAGAAGTCGCACATCAAGGCTGTTGAGAAGTTCAACGAGGAGCTGCTGGCATGGGCCAAGGAAACTGGCGAGAAAGAATCCACGCTTTACGAGGATGCTAACACCAGTTTCACATTGTCAGACATCACAGTAGAGCGTGGGAAGATGTTTTTCAACTATGATGGCAAGCCCGACAGCGCCACCATAGTCATGAAGGATGAACTTGATGGTGAATACTATGAAGACGAGGGCATCGACAGTATTATGGAATACGTCAAGTTCTGGCGCAGTTGCCTCAAACGTGCAAAACGTTACTGGAGCATGGATCCTGACAGGCTTGACGCAATCCAGGACGGAGACATTGATGAGGAGGATGATAACGAAGAGGAGGATTGACTATGATTAGGTACTACGAAAGCTTTGATGAATACATCAAGTCGAAGGACGGTCTCAATGACCTTCACACCATCTACGGCAAATGCTGTTTGCCATTGTTGGAGTGCATCGAAGACCTCAAATTACGTTGCATCTGGATAGAGGAGCAAAAGAGCTTTTTAGTCATAACTGATAATTGGAAACTGAATGTAGCACGAACTATGGTATTCGGAAATAAGGCATCACAGATGCCGAAGCCCTTAGACCTATCCAAGTACACCTACGACCAGGACGGCACACTGCCTGCCTCGGAATCTTACTGTCCCTTCAACGAACCTTATGCAATCGTTGAGGAGCCTTGCGGTGCCGGTTTCCGCTACGTCGGACTGGCCACTCGTGAGGAATACGAAAAATACAAGCGGGAAAATCCCTGCTGCTACGGTTGAACATTCCCACCCCCTACGACTATGACACAGACAATGACAGCATCACAGATGGCACAGCTCTACGGCCTCAAAAGCTCCACGGCTTTCAACAAGCTGCTCACGGAGTGCAAGGTACTGCGCCATACTGACAAAGGTTTCATCCTCGACGAAAGCCTGCAGGGAAAAGGCTATGCTACAGTCATCAGCCAGCCCTATTTCCTTCCTTCAGGCATCCGTGCAACCAAGAAGCGCTCTGCATGGACCCCTGAAGGACAGACATTCCTACGCCACCGCCTCGGCCACCTCGGCATCGTGCCTGCTGAAGAGAAGAGAGACCTCTTTAACAACTAACAAGAACAACCTATGATCTGCCCTACGCTAAATACAATCAGCAAGTCACAGAACGCCGGCATGCAGCTCCTCCTCGTCACAGCTGAGGACCTGCGGCAGTTCGCACGCGACATCGCACGCGAGGTGCGCCAGCAGAACGAGCCGCAATACTTCACGCGCAAGGAACTTATGCAGTACCTCGGTGTATGCCCACGCACACTCTACGCCTACGAGACCGACGGCATCATCACCTCCAAGAAGGTAGGCTCAAAGAAACTCTACCTGAAGACCGACATCTACGAGGCTATAGAAGAAGGGAAACTCAGAAGAAACAAAAACAAGAAAGTATGAAGAGCAATTATCTGAAAACCGCCGCTGCGCTATTGTGCATCGTGGCGTTCATCGCCGCCCTCGGATGGGCAGGCGACGTTGACTTTACAGAACAGTGCATACTGCACATGTCCTGTGAGGAGTACGACACCATCAAGACCACGCTCACCCAGCAGAAAGGCTACGAGCCGTCAGAGCGTGACATTGCCCGCTGGTGGGCAGAACACAACAGATGACATGTTATTGGTTAGTAGTTTCAGTTTGAGGGCAGTTGGTTCGGGAGAATAGCCTGCCCTTTCAAGAGCAGGGGATGTAAAGCTGCAATGGTAAGAGCTGCGACGAAAGTCGTGTGATGCAGGTTCGAATCCTGTCATCCCCGCAATATGATGAAGTTAGGAGACAAAAAACGTGAGTTGGAGGAGAGGCGGATGGACCTCTACGCAGAACTGTTCAGCACAGACATGTCATCATTGTCGGTGCATCGGTTCGAGCACATCTACCGTCATATACATATCCTCACGATAAAAACACTTTCTTTCAAAGGAGGCTTGAACAATGGCAAAGAGTAACAACAACAAGACACAGCAGGAACAGCCCAACACCACAATCTGCGACTGTACGGACTGCCGCTGGGCGCACCTCGTCCAGTACGACGCTCCGCGTGACCCGCTGCTGGCAGAGTGCACCAAGAAGCCGCAACCGCACTCAGTACGCTTCCCCTACAATGTGGAGGTTGCGCGTGCCAGGAAGAAGTGCCCGATGTATATGCATACGGACGAAGTAAGGACACCAGAGCTGCGTGACAAGGTACGCCACCTCTCGATGCCCAGTCACGTCAAATCACAGCTTCAGCAAACTGTATGAGGTGGTATAAGCAGAACTGCAACCTTTTTGAAAGGCCGTGGGCGAAGGATGCAAAGATGGTGTCCGTGTATGCCTACCTGCATTGTCATGCCTACGTCCAGGACGGGCGTCTGCACGGCCAGATTGTGCGCCGCGGCTCCTGTCCAACATCTCGCTCGGCCATCATGGAAGGAACAGGCCTCAGCGAGCACGATGTTAAGCTAAGACTAAGAAAACTCTTACAAGAAGGCGAGATAATTCTTAATTCATCCAACCTTGGCACTATTATAACGCTTTGTGATTATGACGCTTACAGCGAATCTGAAAGCCTTTTTGACGATTTTTCATCCAGCCAATCACCCAACGAAGCACCAGCCAACTACCCAACGAAGCACCAGCCAACTACCCAGCCTATATATAATAAGACAGAAGATAATAAGACAGAAGATAATCTTATAAGTCCTTACAGTCCTTATAAGCAGGAGAGAGAGAACAGCGACGTGGCCTTAGAAGTAAAAAAGAGATATAATGAAATGTTCAAGGGCGTGCTCCCTCCGTGCATCCGCCTTTCCACCTCCACACGCATTGCCGTTGAGGAATGCCTGCGGCGCTTCGGTCTCCAGTCCGTCGACGTGGTGTTTGCCCAGATCAAGACGGAGCAGTTCAGCCTCGGCAACAACAAGACAGGCTTCATTGCCAACTTCACCTTCATCTTCACGCTGAAGAACTACCAGCAGTATCTGGAGCGGGCCCAGCTTGCGCGTCAGAGGCAGGTACTTCCAAAGCCCCAGGCAAAGCAGAATGTAGGGAAGTCTATCTTCGAAGAGACGATAGTGGAGAGACAAAGCCGTCGTGAATTCCTGATGCATTGGGTGGATGAAGAGGCCAAGGAGCCGTCAAAACATGGCCAGGAGCTATTACAGGCCTGCTACAACTCAGGCGAATTGGAGAAGTTCGGCATTGATTGGAAACCAAACAACATAAATGAGATATGAATCGCGAAGAGAGTAAACTACAGCAACAGTGCGTCGCATGGTTCAGGGCACAGCACAGACAGTATGCTTCCCTGCTGACGCACCCCATCAACGAGGGCGGGGCAAACACACGTGTCTCTGGTGCCATACACAAGGGAGAGGGTACGGTACCCGGTGTCCCTGACCTGCTCCTGTTCGTTCCTGCGGAATTTGACCGTTTGTATTGCGGCCTCGGACTTGAGATGAAGACAGCTTCAGGACGGCAGTCACAGCAGCAGAAGGACTTTCAGC
This sequence comes from uncultured Prevotellaceae bacterium, assembly GCA_902786565.1. Classification (GTDB taxonomy): domain Bacteria; phylum Bacteroidota; class Bacteroidia; order Bacteroidales; family Bacteroidaceae; genus Prevotella. The sequence continues at coordinate 22,633 of CADACW010000007.1, forward strand.
AGATGTTCCAGGCCGCTGGCTACAACTACATCGTCATCCGCTCACTCGACGAGTTCCGTGTACACGTCAATGTATGGCTCGACCACGTTCCCGACTACGTCAAGGAGGCCGTAGCCTCAGCACACAAGCGGCAGTCCGACGACGCCCTCCAGCGTGAGCGCCAGAAACTACAGCGAATCGTCCGCTCGGCAGGCACGGACGCTTGCCAGAGCAGGAAAAAGGAATAGGCTATGGGCAAGAAGGGGTACAAGCATCCGGGACGCAAGCATCCTGTTGTGGCGGTGAGTCCAGACGGCAGCATGGGAGGCTACTTCGAGTTCATCCGGGACGCCTGCCTTATCTACGGAATGGATCGCCACAGCATCACCAACTCTTGCAAGCGAGGCACCATCTGCCACGGCTTCCGTTGGATGTATGACGAGGAGTACCGCGAATATTGGCTGCAGGGCCGCACACATGAACTGGCCTACACGCTCGATCCCAACCGTGACCGCCGTACATACCGCTGGAAGAAGGGGCACCACTGCGGAAGTAATATCTGGAGCAAGGAGACAAAGGAGAAGGTCTATAAGAAGATTGCCGAAGTGTCTCGCAAGCGTGCAGCTGACCCGGATGACAAGTGGGGCAAGGGCCGCTTCCATCGCAAGCCAGTACGCTGCGTAACCAATGGCCGGGAGTACGGGAGCATCAAGGAGGCCGCTGCAGAACTCGGCCTGCGCCCTTCTGACATCAGCGGGGCCATAGCCAGAGGCGGCAAGGTACATGGATTACTATTTATCAAATCATTAAACTATAACAATTATGAGAAGTAGAACAGCTATTTGGTTTCTCTGCAAAATCCGCTACGAGAAGACAATGGAGGATGGCTTGCAGAAACGAGTGACAGAGCAGTATGTAGTCGATGCCCTGAGTTTCACAGAGGCAGAGGCACGTATTATGGAAGAGATGTCTTCCTACATCAGCGGAGAATTTGAGGTGTGGGAGATTGACCGTGCCGTATTCAAGGAGATTTTCTTCTCCGACGATGACATGGCCGACAAGTGGTATAAGGCAAAGCTGAAGTTCATCACCATCGACGAGAAGACGGAAAAAGAGAAGAAGACCGTCGTGTACTATCTGGTCCAGGCCGCATCATTCGAGGGCGCAAGGAAGAATATCGACGAAGTGATGGGCGGCACCATGATTGACTACATCATCGACACCGTCAGCGAGACGCCCATCATCGACGTGTTCGAATACGTGAACAATCGACGTGTTCGAATACGCGAACAAAGGTAACGAGGAAAATGACGCCAGCAATGGCTATTAATAATCTTTTATCAACAATTTAAATTCAACAAACATTATGGAAGTACTGAACAAGAAAGTAATCATCCGTGCCGACCGCGCAGGCGTGTTCTTCGGCACATTGGTGGCAAAGCGTGAGACACCGGCAGGCGTAGAGGTCGAACTGCAGAACAGCCGCCGTATCTGGCGGTGGGCTGGTGCGGCAAGCCTCAGCCAGTTGGCTACAGAAGGCACCAAGCGGCCTGACGACTGCAAGTTTACAGTAACAGTACCTCACCACATGGTGATGCAGGTCATTGAGATTATCCCATGCAGCGAGGAGGCTGTCAAATCCATTGAGTCAGTAAGGGTATGGAGAAACGATTAGACGAACAGATTAAGAAATTCCTTGCCATAAGCTACGGCGACGGCGACGGCGACGGCTACGGCTACGGCGACGGCTACGGCTACGGCGACGGCGACGGCTACGGCGACGGCTACGGCGACGGCTACGGCGACGGCGACGGCGACGGCGACGGCTACGGCTACGGCTACGGCGACGGCTACGGCGACGGCGACGGCTACGGCGACGGCTACGGCGACGGCTACGGCGACGGCTACGGCGACGGCGACGGCGACGGCGACGGCTACGGCGACGGCGACGGCTACGGCGACGGCGACGGCGACGGCGACGGAATTCCAGAGTTCAACGGCCACAAGGTGTACCGAATTGACAGCGTGCCTACCCTGATAGACTTTGTACACGGCAACTACGCTATGGGCAATATCCTCAACAGCGACTTTACGCTTACGCCTTGCTATATTTCCAAGGTTGAGAACTGTTTTGCCCACGGCCAAACACTGGCCAAGGCACTGAAGGATGCCCGCTCGAAGGCTATGGAGCGCATGCCGCTGGAACAGCGCATCAGCAAGTTCCGTGAACAGTACCCAGACCCCGACAAACTGACACCCGCCCGCGAACTCTACGACTGGCATCACGTTCTCACAGGCTCCTGTGAGATGGGGCGCAAACAGTTCGCCCGTGACAACGGCATCGACATCGAAAAGGACAGCTTCACCATCCGAGAGTTCATCAACCTGACAAAAAGCGCATACGGCTCCGACAGCATCCACAAACTCGCCGAAGCCTACAGCATCACCGTTTAGTATGCTGCGCTACCAGCGCAGCCTGTAATTAACAATTAAAATCAAGTACAACTATGTTAGAAATGACAAAGTTCACGGGCACCAAGACCGTCAAGGCATGCCCAATGTCTCTTGGAGAGGCAGAGAAAGTTCTGGGTCGCAAGATTGAGACCTCAGCAGTTGAGAACCGCGAAGAGTCCGAGGGCTACCTCGTAGAGTATGAGGACGGCTACCGTTCATGGTCGCCAAAAGACGTGTTCGACAAGCACTACCACGTCAGCGAGACACACCTGAACCGTATGAACATCGAGCTTCAGGAGGTGGAAAAGCGTTACCTCGATGGCCGCAAGTTCTCATTCTCCCAGGAGTTCCGCAAGCTCTCAGAGACAAAGCGCAAACTCCTTACATCATAGCTCGACCGGATGGAGGGCTACCTCTACATCCTGTCTCGTCGCATCGAGCTGGAGTTAGAACCAGAACCAGAACGCGAACAGACTGACAAGTAACATCAGCAGGCGGGGCGGCACACCTTATTGCTCCTTCAGTGCCGCCCTGCCTTTAGCACCAACGAGCCATGAACGAAGTAAAAACAAGCGAGCCAGTTATGACAGACACAGAGTGTGAAGCACTCTCTGACAAAAGTCATCTGGACTGTAAGACCACAAACACCCTGTGGTACGAGTAATCAAGGTTTTTATCTTTCAAAAAACAAAGAGTTATGAGTAAATCAAACAACATTCCACAATTACAGGAGATTCCCATCGGGTGCATTGAACCGTCGCCAATGAATCCACGCAAGACATTCGGTGAAGACGCCCTCCATGAGCTGGCAGAGAATATCCGCCAACAGGGCCTCCTCCAGCCTATCACCGTGCGTACTACCGAATACGATGACCGCGTAGAGGATGACCAGATAATATCCATCCCGGTAAAATACGAGATTGTATGCGGAGAGAGGCGGTTTCGTGCCTGCAAGATGGCTGGCATGGCCACCATCCCCTGCATCGTCCGCGACCTCTCCGATGATGAGGCTTTCGATGCCATGATCACCGAGAACCTGCAGCGCAAGGACATCGACCCCATCGAGGAGGCACAGGCTTTTACCGCCCTGCAGCAACGCGGACAACAGCTCATCGATATTGCCACACGCTTCGGACGCACATACGCCTACGTCAGAGACCGCATACGCCTGGCACAGCTCCAGGAGCCGCTGCGTCTGGCGGTCTCTGCAGGAAAGATTACCCTCCGTGGCGGCTACCTCCTGGCACGCCTCAACGAATCGGACCAGCAGGCCTTTATTGATGAAGAGTACGACGAGGACTGCGAATACACCACCTCAGACATTGAAGAATGGCTCGACCGACATTTCATGAACCTGCTGCGTGCGCCGTTCCAGGACGGTGATACGCTCAAAGAGGCGTGGAACCCCGACGGCAAGCTCATTCGCCGCTGTCAGACCTGCGACTGCAACACCTGCAATCACGGCTGTCTCTTCGCCGACATGAAGACAGAAGAGCCTCAGTGCATCGACGAGGTCTGCTATAACCGCAAGGCAGACATCTACTATAACTGGTTTCTGAATCAGTATGTGTCACGCTTCGTGCTCGCCAGTGAGCCCGCCACCGCCGGCTCCGTTGCACTAATCAGGGATGACAACGTCTACTATAACGATGCCACAAAGCAGCGTATCAAGTCACTCTCCGACAAACTCACGTCTGCCGGCTACCGTATCTTTACAACCAAAGAACTTCCAGTCAGCGTATGGAGCAACACCGAGGGCGAACTGGCCGACGGTACGGCCATTGAGTGCATAGACATTACGGAAATGGCCCGTTTCTCGCAGATTAAGACACATGTACGCCGTATTCCAAACGCTGAAGCCAAGCGTCCTGATAATCCCCAACAGCCTTCCAACTATCCCGCCCGTCTCGCGGAGCGTTCGGCCACCATCGAGAAGACTGCCGACAAGAAGGTGGCCAGCTACGCCAAGAAGAACTTCGACCGCGAAAAGTATGTCAGTCAGAGGGCTGCTTTGCAGCCGTGGGAGCATACTATCTTCGCAGCCATCGTTTTTGACCGGCTTGGTTACGATGACCAGAAGAAGCTGTTTCCTGATGTGGGTTGGACGCCTACCTTCGAACAGATGGAACAGATACTAAACAAGACGGCGTCTGATGACTCTTGGAAACGCTGTGCCATTGCTCACTTTATCCAAAGCGGCAATCATGAGTCCTATCTAGAGGAGGCCATGAAGCACCTCTCCATAGAGGCCAACGACTTCATCAGAAAGACACGGCAGGAAGCGGAGGCAAGTATCAAGGAAATCAACGACGAACTGCGCGAAATGGGGTATGACGAAAAAGCCAACAAACTCTGAGCGGAAGTTTGATACCCTCTATGTGGTAACAGGCATCAGTCGGCTGACCGGCGAACGCGAGGCGTGTAGCATACCCGTGCACAAGCCGATGGCCAACCTGCTCTATGAGCGATGGAAGAGCAAGCCTGCACGCAAACGCGACTACCTGCGCCTGAAATTGGAATCCTACAACCCATGTATTAGCTTCAAAAACAAAGAATGAATATGCAATTTATCGTGTCACGAAATGCGCTCTTGCGGGCATTACAACACACCCGCTGCGCCATCACCAAACAGGAGATACAGGTGTTCAAGTGCTTCGTGTTCTCATTCGACGGCAAGACAATGACCGTCCACGCCTCCAACGGCTCTGTATGGATGACTGAGAACGTGCTTCTCGACGATGAACCCGTGGAGCCTCGGCCAATAGCCATCTACTACTGCGACCTCATGAAGCCCATCAAGGCCCTCGACGAACAGCCCTTGCGCTTCGAGGTGCAGGAGTACCAGGTTATCGTGCATCACCAGATAGGCTCCTTCCGTATGGCCCTCTATCAGAACCCTACGGAGTTCTTCGACTTCAAGGCTCCTACGCCCGACGCTTATGCTGATGACGGCTACCAGATGGAGTATGAGGTTCCTTGTCTGCAGTCCATCCTCTCACGCTGCAACTACGCTATGGCACATGACGAACTGCGGCCCGTCATGAACGGTGTCTATTTCAACCTCACCAGCGAATACTGCGACTATGTTTCCTCCGACGGCATCAAGCTGGTGCGCGTCCGCAAAAATCGGAGTCCTGAAAGCACCTTCGTTGCCAATGACCTGTCATTCATCATCCCATATCCCGTAGTAAAGGCTCTACTGAAGGTTATGCCCTCCACCGGCGACGCTACCATTCAGTACCAGAAGGAGCTGATGAAGGAACATACCCACACCAACAGCAGCGGACAAAGGGAAAAACACCTTTCCACCAAACGCAAGCCCCAGTGCCGTATCATCATCGACGATACGCTCACCATCTCCTTCAACACCGTTGAGGGCCGCTATCCTATGTACTGGACGGTCATTCCAAACAGACACAACTTCAGTATGACCATCGAACGCAAGGCGCTTGTAAAGTCCTTCGACCGTCTCAGGCTCTTCGCCAGCACTACGGGGCTGGTTAAGATGGACATAGCCAAGACCGCCCTGAAGCTCTCGGCAGAGGACAACGGTTACGCTTTGGCCGCTGACGAGACGCTGCCCTGCGAGTGCGAACCGGCAGACGGGCGCTCTCCCATCAGCCTGCGCATCGGCGTAAATGCACAGCACGTTTCGCAAACGTTAAAGTCCCTCTCCACCGAAAAGGTCACGGTGTTCTTCATCGACTCCTCGCGGGCTATGCTCGTCCAGCCTCAGCCTCAGCCCTACAACGAGGAGATCTCCATCCTGCTCATACCAATGATGTGTAATGACTAAGCCGTATGAATACCAATGTATTTGTAGCACAGGATAAAGTGCATGTGCGCTTCGCACATAGCGGTGTCGTCTTCTGCGACCTATGCCACACGCCGGAGCAGGCGGCAGACCTCTCACACAACATCATCAATTCACTGGTTAAGTATTACAACAAAATCAAGAAAGAAAATGCAAAGCCCTAATTGGATAGCTTTTAACGAGGAATCCGCTCGTCTCGGTACGTTGGTGGGATTCAAAAACGCTCTCGACCCCTACGACTTGTCGAACACTGGAGTCCTACAAGTCGACAACAAGGTTACAATGTTCAGGACAGTCATCAGAGGCAAGACTCTTTACGTCAATAATCTCGGTGTGGTCATCAAGACTGTCCCTGACACCTCTCAATGGAATAACATGAGTGTCATGATGGTCACGTTTGACATGGAAATGTCTTACGGAACACATCAGGCAATCACCCGTTCTGTTGGCGAAGAATACGAGAAAGTGGCAGAACTCAACGCATTGGAGCCTCGCGACGAGTTTGCCATAAACGCACTCACGGCCATGATGTCACGCCTCGAAGGTTGTGAGTCCTTCGACGATGCCCGTATTCTCTCCGTATGCCAGCAGGCTTACAAGTGGGCCCAAGGGATGATGATTGCATCTGCTAATGCCCGCTCTGCCGTCAAGAAAGCGGTTGAAGAGCCAGAACCGGACCAAGAGCCGGAAGAGGATAATAATATTGACAACTCCCCTGAAAGTACAAGTCCCTAACGCCTATGCCCTTCAAAGTGAAATTCTCCATCTTCGAGCCGGGAAAGCAGGCTCCCTGCTTCACCACCAACGACCACAGGCTGGCACATGTGGAGTACCGTCACCAATGCAATCAGAGAGGATGCGCACTTACCCGCATGACCTATGACATAGAGTGCATCGACCTCACCAAGCCGGAGCAATACGTCTGGTTGGTCTATCAGGTGCGAAAGGCCATACAGAAGTACTACGGCTGTGGACGCAAACGAGAAGACCTGCAGGCCTCGCTTGACTTGGAGAAGAAGCTGGACAACTGGAACGCACGCACACGCTACCACCTCCAGACCCACCCCAAGTGCCGTCCCGACGATGACAAGGCTTTTGCCTTCTTCCAGGTCGTCGAGGAGTGGCGGAACCTCTGGCACAAGTATTTCGCCTACAAGAAAAGGCCCGACAAAGACCCTGCCGTAGAGCGTGAAATAAAGAAGCAATGCTTCGACTTCGAGAAAGAGATTGACAAGTACATCAATTTAGTCATCGGCTTATGAATAACGACAGTTCCGTATGTTGCCATATCACGGCAACCACCCGCAAGGTCCTCGCGCCTTTTGACCCTGACACAGAGGAGGCGCGCCGTTCCATCGACCATATCCTCAAAAATGCGCCCGTCCTAAATCTCACCCTCCGTGAGGTTATCTCTACCCTGCGCCTCATCCGTCTGCACGCCTTCCTCGCTGACCATCAGTATCAGGATGTCTACGTCCATAACAACGATGAGCGCCTGCAGTACTGCGACGACACCGACCGCTTCCTGGCACTCCTGCTGGAGTGTGAGCAGCGTGACCTGCTCCTGGGCACCAAGCGGTGCCGTCTGCGCTTCGGAGGCACGCCCTACCATTGGCGCAAGATTGCCAAGCAGAGCCAGATCGTCACCACCATGTCATCGGTAAGCGAAGACGGCGGCTACTACGGTCGCGGATGGGTACTGGCTCCGAACATCGTCACACTCCGCAAATGGATAGTGGCAACCACACAGAATCCCGACATTAAACGATTAAAAGTATGAAACAGAAAAAACAACAAACCCCTGGCTTCACAAAGAGCCAGATGCAGAAAATCGAATCAGATGCAAACGTCTTTCGGGCAAAGTACCCGGAAATCGCAAAAATGACAGTACAGGAAGTGGTGGAAACCGAGCTTTTCGCCACCAAGCTGCCAGAGGCCGTCAAAGCCAACAAGGTAGGCAACTACTACGCCCTCCTGTCGCTGAAAAACAGCGGTGCCTTTGACATCGACACATTCAGGGCCAATTACATCGCATGTATAAACCAGCAGTCCAAGCTGCCAGCAGCCAAGCGCATCATCCTCGTTGCCATCGGCAATGATGCCTACAAACGTACAGTCAATCAAATGGTCAAGGACTATGAGCAAAATAAAGACATATAACATCATGCTCTCCCGCGAGTTCCCGGCCACTCACCCCAAGTTAGATATATAATGACAGACTATAAATGTGAATCATGCGGAAAGTACCTCTTCTCCTCAGACAAGCCGCGTGGAGGTGCGGGTGCAGAGGCTACGAGGCTCGGCTTTGTCTATAAGATTCCATTCCTGTATGGCATTACAACCTCTCACTTCTTCTGCAGCAAGGATTGTTGGAACAAATCACCACCGAGGAGCAGCGCAAGAAGGGCAATGAGGCTAACAAGCACCTCAAAGAGAGGTTAGAAACTTCCAAGCCTGACTTGCTGGAAGGGCTGCAGCGTATTCAGACCGCTTTCAACAAACTAAAAAAGAAGTGTAATGAATAACCCCGGCACCACCGTCTACGTCCATTGGTACGGCGGCAAGCTCCTCCAGGGCACCGTCGTCAATGACCACGACCTCATGGGAATGGTGGCTGTCAGCATTCCTGTTCAGGGCGTGCAGGCTATTGCCCTTTTCACCCCTGCTCACGTCTATAACCAGCCACCACAGTCTGAGGTTGAGCCTCAGCAACAAGCGGTCAGCGTACCGGCCTCCTCCACCAAGTCCAATCCCTCCGAGGCTTGGCAGGCCGTCCAGAAGTTCAAGCACGAGCATTGGGACCAGGAACGAAACCACCTGCGCATTGATGCCCTCGAAGAGTTCTACCAGCTTTGGCGTGCCGGTGTCGCTGCCAAGTACGGTGTCACTATCGAGGCTGCCGCCACCGTTTCAGCAGATCCCGGCTCTCCCGAAGGCGACCAACTCCGCAATAATGGCCATCGACACCGCATCCGGCGAGATGTTCAGTATGCTGCGCTACCAGCGCAGCCTCAACCCATCGTCAGCGAAGAGCGCTACCAGCACCTGAAGGAGAAGATGAAGGCCAAGCTCACCAAAAAGCAACTCCGCTCCACTGGCCGCATAGAATATACGGACTCAATACAAACATCGTTTTTCGATTAACAACGTATTACTATGCTGCAACACCGTTGCAGCCTCAAAAACAAAAATCATGACAGAACAAGAGAAACAAGAACTGCGTCAGCAGATGGCACAGGCCGATGCTGACTACGAGAAGGCCCTGGCAGAAGAGGAAGCCGAGGAGCAACAGCCAAGGCGAAAGGCAAAAATCTACATCGCCGGTCGCGTCACCGGCCTGAAGCCTGAACAGTACGAACCAATGTTCGCAACCGTGAAGAAGGAACTGGAGCAGGCCGGCCACGAAGTCATCAACCCCATCACCGACATTCCCCATGAGGACGTCAACAACTGGGCCTTGACCATTATGGAGTGCATGCCATACGTCGCACAGTGCGACTGCATCGCCCTCCTACCCGGATGGGAGAAGTCAAACGGAGCACAGATGGAGTACTACTTCGCCCGTGGCCTCAACCTCCAAGTCCTTAACGTCCGGCCCGTCGGCAAGCCCAACAGCCGACAGAAGCGCAAGTCAAAATCATCGTTAACGTAAATAAAGTAATCAGAAACAAAATGAACACAATTCACATTGCACTCGACATCGAGACGCTATCCAAACGGCCAACTGCGGCCATCATCAGCATTGCCGCAAAGTGTTTTACCTTCGCCGAAAATACAGGGGAAATGCCGCTGGACGCTTTCTTCAAGACCGTCAACGCATCCACCTGCGTCATGTATGGCCTCCACTTCGACATGGACACCGTCAGCTGGTGGCAGAAGCAGTCAGAGGAAGCCAAGCGTGTGCACCTACAGCATGGTGACATTGCCGTCACCATAAGCCAGGCTTTGCTCGCACTGAGGGAGTATTATTTGAAGGCCTGCAAGCTCATGGAGCCTATAGGGCAGCGTCCACTGGTATGGTGCCAGGGAACAGACTTCGACATCCCCATCCTCCGTAATGCCTACCAGACCGTGCTCGGCACCGATGCACCGTGGTCACACGGCGACGTGCGAGACTCACGCACTTTCGTCCACGCCATTGCCGGACTGGTCCATCCCACTGTCACCGACCCCTATTCCCTCATCCCGCATAATCCTGACTGGCATCCTCACGACGCGCTTTCTGACTGTGACCAGCTCATCTGGAACGTGCGTCATATCTCACGCCTCGTCAGATAGCACTGTCCCGTATGTTGCGATACCATCGCAACCACTCCTTACAAAGAAGAGACGGCCCTAAACCGTCTCTTCTTATACTGCTTTTCAGGAATCTTCTGCACTACCTATAAACTGAAGTACCGCCGAAGGTCAAACACACCGTCCTTGTCCTTCAGCACGTCCATCGCCAGCATGTGCGCACCGGTGGCCACCTCGTCAGCCGTCAGCTCCGTAGGCAGCTTGCCCATCAACCTGGCCATTGTCGCCTTGCTGTCGCTCACCTTCATGCACATCGTCAGATACAGCGCCCACTGGTTGTAGTAAGGTGTCTCCTCCAATGGCAGGCTGAAACGTTCCATCAGCTTCATCCATTGCTCACGGCTCCAACCTGGCTGCGGGTCCATCTTCAGAACCACGGCATCAGCCTCATCAGCCGTCACGTAGTTCTTCCACTTCACCGCACACAGCTTCTCCAACATCGTTGCGGCAAACATCTGGTCGTAGTTGATACTGCGCTCCATCATCAGCTTCATCACCTCACCGAAGAGGATCATGTTCTTGGGATTCTTAGAGCTTTCCATGATGGCGTAAAGCTCTTCCCACTTCTGTCTCATCTCGTTCTTGTCCATGACTGTTATGCAGGGTTATTGTTCTTCTGTAACAGAGCGAGTATCTGGTCCAGCTTGCCGCCCTGCTCCTTCTGGGTTGACTCAATCTTTGCAAAGCGCTCCTCTGTCTGCTGGCGCTCCTTAAACTCCGTGTCAAGCTGCGCTATCAGCTCTTTGCACTGCCCTATGCGCTTCTCCTGTTTCGGCACTTCGCGCTCTGCCTCTTTGAGGTAGTTCTCGCTGGCCTTCAGCGTGGCACGCAGCTCACGAACGATGGTGTCCTTTTCCGTGCTCACCAGTGTCAGCACACCGGGATTCTTTGTCGGAAACATGCTGGCCGTCACCTCCACCATGTCGGTGTAGTTCTTGCCGTCTATCGAGTAGGTCACGTCCACCACCTCCTGCACCGTCGGCAGCTGCATCTGACCGGGCTTCATGTCCGGGTAGTTCATCCTCGGCTGGCTCACGCTTATGATAGTCCCCTCCTGGTACTTCATGTCGTCACCCTTCATCAGGGCATAAATCACGGTTCCTGCCGTCAGTCCTTTAAATAATGTCACATTCATTTCTCTATCCTCCCTTTGTCTTTATTTACTGTCCTGTATGTGGTTATATCGTAACCACGTCAAAAAACAATCCCCCGTATGGGGGCAGCAGCCTCATCCGTGACTGCCACCCCCTCGGAGGATAGCCGCTTAACGTGCGGACTGCTGTGCAACTTTGCTGCTGCCACCGTAGGTGTTGAAGAACTGCTGCATCTCCCACTCAATCTTCTGCATTTCCGCCTGAAGCGTGTTGTAGCGGGCAGTGTCCGCCTGCTGGCTGCGAAGCAGGTCAAGCTCGGTCTGAAGGCGGGTCTTCTCAGCCACGGCATCCTGATAGCGAGAGTTCTCCCAGGCCTGACGGAAGGCTGCAATCTCAGCACGGGTGAGACCGTTCTCCACACGCTGAGAGTCCTTAAGATCCGTTGTCTGCTGCAGCGTGCGAATCTGGTTTTCGAAGCCCTTCGTGATGGTCAGCTGCTTCAGCTCGCAACAGCAGGATGAAAGCTGCTGGATGATGTTCAGCTGGCCAAGGTTGATGGCATTCGTCACACCCTGGAAGCCCATGCCGTTCTGGGCGCCGAGGTTGAAGATGGCATCCTTCACGCCACCGATGGCACCGCGAAGCTCGCCAATGCCAACGCCGAGGTTCTGGGCCAACTGCGAGATGGCAAGGTCTGCACGGGCACCAACGCCAGTAATGGCCTCGCGTGCCCACTGGTTGTTGTTGTTGTCGTTGATCTGGCCCTGCAGAGAGTTCAGCTTGTTCTGAGTTTCCATGTCAAGCACGCCGTTAGCGGCTACACCTGCGCCACGGTTGCCGAATCCAAAGCCGCCACCGCCAAACAGGGCCAGCATCACCAGGTACATCCAGGGATTGTTGTTCATCATGGCCATAGCCGTGGCCGTGTCCTGATTACCGGTAGGAATACCGAGGATATTAATCTTTTCGTCCATAACATTACGAATTTTAAAGGGTTGATAATAACTGTTGTCTCGTAAGCCGCGCAATCTGCGCAGCCCTCTGTCATTGCGCATTGACACCACAAAGTTACAACAAAAGCCGTCGTTCCAGAGCATCGGCATCGGCTTTCAGCCCTCAATCCATGAGGCTTTTTAACAATCTCCGTCAAGCCTGCTTATCACCCTTTCCACCGTGGCCCTACTCAGTTTGTAGTCCTTCGCCAGCACTCTCACCGCCTCACGGTATTTCAGCCCAGCCCTCCTCATGTTCTGGAATTCCTCATACAGGCCGACATACCTGTAGTCATCCCGCATGACCTCACAACGTGAGAGCATTTTTAACCCTTCGCAAAGAATTTTCAGCAGTTCAACCTTTTTCGTCGTGCAAAATTTGGCCGTTTCAACATTATTCGCTACCTTTGCACCTGCTTCACTTTCCATGATACATAAAGCTCTCACAGAAAGGAATTAGGGCATAGTCCCCCGCGTCCTCTCTGTGGGATTCAATGTAGGAAAGTGAAGCGTCTTATTTTGAATGGCGGGGGATTTTCTTTTTCCACATCAGCCATAAGACGGCCACCGCCAGCGTCATAAAAATACTGTATGTCGGCAAAAGCCGTTGATACCAGGGAGGATTCTTCTCAACTACGGCGGTCTTCTCACGGTCACGCAGAAGCCGTTCCAGCTTCTCTTGTCTGTCCAGCGATACCTGAAGCATCGAGTCCGTCCTGACAAGCCGCTCTTCCAGCCGCTCAGTCGTACTTTCTTTCGACGACTGGCTGGTATTGCGCTCAACATACACTACGGTCTTTTCCCTGATGGTGTCACCGTGGGCACCAAGATAGTAAGTACGGCTGGTGTCGCGCACCTCCAAATGCCTGAAGGTGTCCGTCGCTGCCGTCTGCTTCTCGTAGACACGCTGCTGCCATGTCATGACAGCGTGCACAAGCGAGTCCATACGCTGTACTGCCTGTTCAGTATGACGATTGTACGTTTCGGACTCCATGCGCTGTTCGGCGCTGCATGAGCACAGCCAACAAAGCAGGCCTCCGACCGCCAGTATGTAAAGGCCTATGAGGGCGTAATGGTCATCATTGCACCCATCCGTTTGCTTGTCCTGTGCGCTGCGGCATTGCTGCAACTGTGATTCTTTTGCCATAATGTTCATACTCGTTTATATTCCTTTTTTGCATCAAAAGAGGGACACGCCTTCCCGTGTCTGTCGAGGTCACGGTGCCCGCAGATCACCGCCTTCGGGTACTTGACGTGCAAGTCCAGCAGCAACGACAAGAGTGCAGCCTTCTGTTCCTCAGTACGTGTGTCTTTCGCCTTCAGGTCCTTGTAAGCCACGCCGGGGCGACGGGCCTCAACGCCTCCTATATAGCAGACGCCAATACTGCCTATGTTGCCGCCATTGTCGGCACAGTGAGCGCCCTGAATGTCAACATCACGGCCCACGTGGATGCTGCCGTCACGATACACCACGTAATGGTACCCAATGTCACTCCAGCCCTGCGCCTTGTGTTCTCTCCTTATCTGTTCCACAGTCCTGTCCTCTCCCTCAGGAGTGGCAGAACAGTGAACGATAATCTTGTCAATGCTGCGCGCCGACTTCTTCCATCGGTGAGGAACCAGTTTTGCCAGTGTTGCCGGACCTACGATGCCGTCCACCGTCAGCCCGTGCTCTTTCTGGAAGTTGCGCACGGCCTCATCGGTCATCACGCCGAAGATGCCGTCAATAACACCCACATGATGACCGGCACCGCAGAGGGCCTTCTGTATCTGCTTAATAGTCTCACCACGAGAACCTAATCTGTAGTTCATAAGCTATCCTCCCCTCTCCTCCTGCCATTTCTTCACCCAGGGCAGCTTCTCCACAAACTGAACACTCAGCACATACAGCAGGATGTCAACAAACTTATAGGTACTCGTACCTTGCTTCAGCATCTTGCGCCAGTTCCTCAGTATGTTCGTGCCAAAAACCCACACAGCTATGAAGCACGCATACTTAACACACAGAGCCGCTTCAGCATCCTGATGAAGGAAGTGTCCAACGGCAAACATACTGGCAAAGCAGGCAAACAGACCGCCGCAGAACACAAAGAACATACACGCCTTTTTCCACGACCAACCCTCACCGCTCACCACTGCCGACGCAACCCCGAACACCAAGTTCACCGTAAGCAGTATCATCATCGCCACCATAAAGTCCTGGATTGGCGAAAACAGGCTTGCCAACAGCCCTAATACAGTAATGGCAAGTGTCTTTAGTTCTGTCAAGTTGCTCATTTCGTAAATGATATTTCAAAAATTCATACTATAAGTATATTGCATCTAATTGAAGTTTAAAGCAAAGCACTCCCATCCGTGCTTGTATTCCCATATCATATTTATTTCTTTACTTTCCATACCATTAATTTATATTTCTCGTCTTACTCAGTCTCAACACCAACTTCATCAACCAACTGCCTTGCAACGCTCACAGCGGTACTGACATGACTACCATTCTTAACAAGTTCCTTAGCCACCTCAAATATCCTGCTGTTTCTTGTAGTAGGAACCTTACTCTTAGCAGCAAAGTCGAACGCCTTATTCCAAGTATCATTCACTACAGGCTTGAAGTCAAGCTGATTATTAAGATGTTCCTTGATATGCTCCTTGCCCTCTGAGTCAATATAGGTCACCCAGTCCTCTTCTGAGCGGGCACCTCTCTCTTTAATCTCAGAGTAGATAATTTCAACCTCTTCGCCAGTACTTCTGAGAATACTCTTGCCACCTATAGGAGGCATCATAAATGTGTTATTTTCCATAATCTTCAATAATTAGTTTATCGTATATACTGAATAAATGCAGCTAAACTATAACCAAGTGTAGTGTAATTCAATCTTGGATGTTGTCCGTCATTGGCATATACCTCTTTTGTAGTACCAGAGAAACCATCAAATGGTGTAGACTCTGTAAGAACAAAGGCATTTTCAGAATCAACCAACTGGGCTGTGTCGACTACATATATGCCATCTGCCTCCTTATTATCCCACTCATTAATGACAAATTCTCGTAAGATTTGCATCCTGTTATGAACATCAAGAGGTCTATAATGCAGCACATTATGATGCGTTACAGTATTTGCCGTTAATATAACGAACTTTCCTGTTGGATTACTTGACTTATACGAGAAAATCATAGTGTTCATTCTCTCTTTCCATATAAGAAGATTTGCTTCAGAAGGATAATTGTTAACCCAGAAATCGTTAACACCAAGCATAACACACAGAATATCCGGAGTCTCAATACTCCACATCGACAAGTATTTGGAATAGTTAAATTCCCAACTATAATCAGATTGTTGTATAGTAACCCAAGAACCACTTTGATATTCCTTAAAAGAACTATTAGTTGAATCATAAATCACATCACCCTCTAAAGGTGATACAGGCCAACCGTTAGCATCACAAAGTGAAGCATATTGAGTATATCTTGCTTGATAACCAGACGGACTACCACCACATACTCCTGCCCAAAATGCTGTATTTCCCCAATATCTATGACTTCCTTGTGGGTGTAAAAATGGATTAAAATAATCTACATTTGTTTGAACATTAAAGAAAGTGTTTAGAGTCCATCCACTTCTACCATCAGTACATTGTGTAATATAATTAGTAACTTGCCGTGTACCTACAAGTTTTAAGTTAGGTACATATCCATGTGATAAAAGGGCAGATGTAAAACATCCTCCATCTGTATAACTGTCTCCAATGATGCCAACCTTGATTTCTGCGCTGCCTGCACCCTGCGTACCTTTGCGTAAAGTTATAGTCTTTGTTTGGATGAAATCTTCTTTTTCTAAGTCATACAAACTCAAACTCAATCCTGTCGCAGTTGGATTATTTAATGTAACAACCCTTTTAATTGCCTTTACATAATCTCTTCCATTAGGCGTAGTATTCGCAAAAATATCATACTGATAAGGATTCCATTTCCTCAAAATCGGCTCATAAAAGACATCATTGTTTACTCCTGAAAGGAGATATAAGTATTTCGGTACAATTATTTCATTACTTGCTACCTCTTCCTGTTGAGGAATATATTGTTCATCTATCTTATAACAAAAAGGAACAAACGAGGTTGATTCAGTTCCGTATTCAACTTGAATGGCTTTTAACACATCCATATCGGTTGTTTTAAAACTCAATCTTACATATTTAGCGTTTTGAGGAATCTCTGCCGTTTTAGTTTGAAAATTCGATATAAAATTCTTATTATCATCATAAAAAGCATTGTTTGCACCAACGGTACCATACATAGTGGAAACAATGTCATTCCCTGATTTTTTGCTGATAGGAATAAATGAACTACAATAATAATTTTCATTAGGTAATTCTTTACCTAAGGAGTTTAAGTATTTCCCAGCAACAAGCATAGTTGTCCAATCAAACAAATTCTTTGATGGAACAAAGAAGTTTGTTTGTTTTGGCGTGACTGCACCATCAGCAATTTTAGGCGTAGTAACCGCGTTAGGCAATATGTTAGGGCTATCAATCTCAGGTATCTTTTCAGCATAATATCCGCCTATGGGAGAATATGGGGCATAAGCAGTTCTTGCCGTTCCAATCTCTAACTGAACTTGCTTATTTGCACTTTCAAGGAAAGAAAATCTTCCATAAGCACAATTAGTAGGTGTAGTAAAAGTTTTATTATTGCTACTTATGCTACTAATAAATTGTTTTTGTGAATCGTAGAAACAAAAATATAGAGACAAATACCCAACACTTTGGTTATCACTATTAGATAAACAATAGGAAGTTTCTGGAAGAAGGGGGATATAATCCTCAATACACCTAATATTTGTTTCTCCAGACGGGCCGTTTGAAATACCACCGTTACTATTATAGTATTTATTTATAAGAATGTTTTGTGAATTCCATAAATTTTTACCTATACAATTATCAATTTTCATACTATTGATAATATCAAGACTTTTTAGTATTTCATTATTAGCCTGTTTGCTGTATTCAACAATGCCTTTCAAAACATCATAACTGTCCAACATTAACAATGATGGAGTTCTAAGTGTCGTACCGTCAACAGATTCTCCTACTATAATATATTGTGCATCTGAAGGTAATTGTACTGTCAAAGGATTTTGTTTATAAGCTCCATTAATATATCTTGTTCCAGTTTCACCCGTAGCAAAATCTGTTATTGTATCTCCTGTCCGATAGCCATGATATGATTTCACAATCGCTATATAAAAGTTATCAGAACCTCTTCTAATTTTCAAGATAGACGCCCCATTAACTGCTATTACTTTGTAAAAACCATTATTTTGAAAATGTCCATCCGCAGCAAGCCATCCCTTAAATATTGTTAGTTTGGAGAATGGTAATAGAGTATCTGATTTAATAGCATTTATTAGAACTCCTCTACTTTTAACCAGATTATCACTATCAGTAGGCTCATCGTCAATCCCGCTTATCCCAACATTGGCAAGTGCCTGTGCTTTCTGTGCATCAGTAAGAGACTGCTCTACGTCACCTCTTACAGCATACTTTTTAAGGTTGACCACATCACCAGCCAAAGCAATAGCTTCACTCTGGTCAGGATTAAGCTCATCCAAAGCAGCATCAACATTAGCCACATGCTCATAGGTCTCAACATTTATTTGCTGCTGGGTCTTCCCTCCTTGATTGTCATCTTGAATAGCATCAGCACCAGCAACTATATTACCAGTGGCAGTGTTAAATAACCTGCCACCTATTTCAATATCACCTGTTTTCTCGTTTGCCATATTAGTTCAAATTTAAGATAGTACAACAACTTCAGTTCCTACATCATAAGTGTTAGTTGTTCTGTATGCTCTATAAGCAGCATCTCCGATAGTGACATCTACAAAATGTTCAAGAGGATAGTCAAAACCACTCTTTGTAGCCTTGTTAATAGTCATAGTCGAAGGAACAACAAACCATACATAGCTGTTTGCAGCAGTTATATTCACAGTATATGTTCCACCAACACCAGCCTTAAGACTTGCTTTCATCAGAACAGCATTAGAATATTCAGCACCACCAAAACCAAAGAATATAGTCCTAAGAGTAGATTTCCTTAACAGGCCACCAATGGCAAACTCAGCCTTGAACGCACTACCTGCATCATCTATAGGATTCACAGCAGCAGTAGCACTCAAAGCACTACCGCTACCTTCTTCAAATATATCATTGTCTTTCTTGATGACTATGCTTGTAGCTTCAACCTTAGTGCTTGTAGCTGTAAAGATAACATCAGTAGAACTACCAACATTTATAGTAGTAGGACTTGCACTGAAACCTACAGTTATAGCATTGCCAAAAACAGCCTTGTTGATAACACTCTGCTCAAGCCCAAGCTCATCATCAATTATATCATCTGCACCAGCCACATGGCCACCAACAGCCATATTCTTAAGCCTTGCAGGAATTGCTTGTTTGATTTCTTCCATAGTAGTAGATATTAAGCATTAATAGGACTTCCAGTAGCATCAACCCAGTTAGAACCATTCCACCAAACTGGAATTTTATCATCTTCATCAACTTCATCAGGATTATAGAAAAACATTTCCCCGACCTTATTACCATCAGGAAGTGTATTTCCACTGTTTATAGTTGCAACATTTTCTGGAACTACAGGAATTTCAACCTTTAACTTTAGCTTTCCATCAATAAGTTCAATAGTTTCATTATCTGCAACATCTTCATTCAAATGCTTCCCGTGTATGCCACCATCCAAAACAGTAAGTTCTTTATTATCATTAAGACCGATACTTTCTCCATCAGCAGCATTTCCTCCATTCTTATGTATGAAAGTACCTTCAAGATTCACATTGTTGACAACATCCTCCAAAGGCAAACTGTAAATCAGTATAGTATCTTGTCCTACAAGGGTACCATTGCTGATACTGCCACCGTCAAACTCAATGATGCAGTTCTCAGGAACAGTGATAGTATTGCCATCAAGGACAAAATTCCACTTGATGACATATTTGGTATTCTTCTCAGACATCATTATCTGTGTCAGGGTGTTCCTGTTATTCCTGATATTAGGTTTCTGTACTACAGTCTTGTAGGTAGTCAGAGTTGAAAGTATGTCCTGGCTGCCGTTCACTTGCACATTGCAATTGTCAATTAATCCCATATTCTTATGTTTTTATGATTAGCCGTTAATATCTATGTTGTAGCTGCCAGCATGGTAGCTGTTCACACTCTCAAACACCCTGAATGTCTCAGTTGTTCCGTCCTCCTTCTCAAACTCCTGCTCAGTCATGCTAAAGGGTATCTCCACACTATTGATGTCTGCCCGGATGAATCCACTCAACTTGCTGCCAACAACAACATATATCTTGTCTCCCTCATTACAGGTGACATCATACACTCCCCTCATGCCATTGCTCACAGGTCTTGCATACTCAGGATGGTCAGCCATAAACTGGCCTATGCCACTCAAATCCTCAAACTGACCTGTGAACAGGAAGAAGTTGTTGTAATGGGTGACGGTCTTGACCTTGGTGTATTCAATGCCAAGAATCTTTGCCACACACTTGATTTCAGTAGTCTCATCAATGGTGGTCTCAGCGGTGCAGCTGTCGCAGTTCTTGCCTATGCCATCATCATAGCCTTCAATAGGAATCAGCTCCCCGTTGGCATAGAAGGCAATCCTCTCAAACACTCCGTTGGCATCTGCACTGGTGGCAGAGATATGCACCTTGCACCCATCCTCAGAGATAAAGTAGGTGGGGCTTACAATCATGTTGATGCCCTGCATGGCCTCTCCTGTGATGTCCTCCAGCTTTGACCATATCCTGTTTATCGCAACAGTCAGAACTTTCTGGTTCATGCCAATTAATGTTGAGTCGCCAAAATTATTCGACAATGCGTAGCCGTGTTCAGCTGCCGATTTCGCCAAGTTCTGAATATCCTCATCCAACTCTGCCACCTTTTGTTCCAATAAAGCAACCAAAGCAGAAACGGCCTTTCCCTTCTCCTGATATTCATGTATCACCGCCATCATGGACGCTGTGATTGCAGACAGTTCGCTGACGGCTTCAGGAGCAAGCTTCTCTTCCGTGACAGCCCCCGGCGCAATATGATGCCCTTCAATGGAGAAGTCCGCCAATTTATCCGAAGTGACGGCACCGCTCTGTATATCGCGTCCCTGTATCAGCACACGCCATTTCCCAATATGCTCTATAAACTCAAATAACTTCTGCATAACTCTCTATCGTTTGGAGTCTCGTATGGTGCTGTACCACAGCACCCTTAAATAACACAACATTTCAACACCTCTACAGGAGTGGCCAGCTTAATGTTCATCCGCTCCCTGGGGCGTATTTCTATCTCGTATCGGCGGGCGTCCTTCGGACTCTGACCGTAGTTGGCCCAGCCACCGTCTTCTTCCTGCTTCAGGGTGACTACAGGGGCTACACTCGCAAGCTCTATCTGCACAAGCACAGGCTCTTCTATTTCCATTGCCTCGGACAGATAGCCGTTAGCTCCTTCGTCAAATGTAAAATGTAGGGTTGTCATACCTCTTTCTTTAACGTTTCGTCACAGCAACCTTGTTCAATCGCCCTCCATAAGGCTCTTTTGGGCAATGGCAAATAGCGAGGCGGCAATCTGCTCACGAAAGGCCACCATTGTAAGTCCGGCTATCTGGTAGATAAAGGCGGCTTCAAGCCTTACTGGCACGTCCACGTCAGTGGTGTCATCAGAGGTGTCGCCAATGGCCGGCTTCCGCACGATGGAGGTCTCTACCTTGTCGTCGTCAGTCTTTGCGCAGTACATTTCCAGATAGCGGTCTGCGTCATGATATGCTGTCGCGTTCACAGGCCGGTCCCAGCTGCCACGGGCATATTCATCCTGCTGCATAAGGTATTCCTGTGAACTTTCAGCGACAGGTACGGGAGATTGGGACCACGAAGAGAGACGCGCAGACACAATGCGAATCACGTCCGGAGGCAGCTTTACTTTTACTGGCTGGCCTGCAGCGATGACCACACCAGTCAGTTCTGCTGCCGTAAGACTGTCAAGAATATCGCCGTCCAGCATATCCTCACGGGCGTTTTCTATCACGTATGTCAGAGCATACGGTATCTTGTCGATGATGACATCGGTCAGGTTCTGCTCGTCGGATGACCCGCCAAGAAACTCTGAGTCGTTTGCCATCAGCTCGTCAATAGCCGACCTCACACGGGTTACAATCTCCTTTACCTGCATACTCATTTCATTTTGGTGTAGGCTTTGCCGAAGCTGCCGGTCATCCTTTGTGAATAACCGGCTTCACGCCTGTCTTTTCCTCGATGAACTTGCGGGCCTGGCTCTCGTTCTCCACCTGCTCGCCCCATGTGCTTGCAATATAGGTAATGGCCTCGGCAAGGTTGTCAAACTCCATTTTACTTTCTCCTGCGCCATCAACGCTGGCCTCACCCTCTACATCGGCAGGCCCTTTCGGGGCAGGCTGTTGAGTAGGCTGCTGTACAACAGCAGCTATCGTCTTGCCGTCATCACCTTCTGGCAGTTCCTGCACAAAACGGTACATACGGCCTTTCTGGTCGCTCTCATCGAGTGCCATCTGGACAAACGGGTCTTTGGTGTAGAGACGGGCGGGGATGTTCTTCATCACGTTTCCTCCCGTAAACTCAACCTTAACCTTCACGCCCTTGAAAGCAATGGTCGTGATGACGTTGTTCTTGCACTCTATAGTCTGATATACCTTAATCATATCTTTCTCTGTTTTTGGGGTGTTTTCTATGCTGCAACACTGTTGCAGCCACAAAAAGCGCGGGTGGCGGTTCGCCCGCCACCGTTGCCATTGTCTTATCCGTTCACAACTCCATTGTACTGAATCCAGCTGCCTTCGCTGTACTCATACACATGGTCGGTGTCAAGCGTCACTTCCACGCTGTTCACGGTGATCGTCACCGGGTTCTTCAGCAGAATCAGCATACCCTCGTAAGGTGTAGCGGGCAGGCTGTCAGTCATCACCACAGGACGTGCCGTCTTCGATACGTTGCGCTGTGCAATCAGGCTTGCCGGACCAACCAGGATGCTGTTGTAACCACGCAGAGCCAAAGCACCGGCCTCGATGTAGACGTAGCGAGTAGCCTCGCGGGTGTCCTTCGCGCCCTTCTTCATGTCGATGGTGCGCTCCGTCTTCGAGATGTTCGTGTAGTAGCGGGCACCCTTCATGTCGATGACCACAGCAAACTTCGAGTAGCCTATCTTGTTCAGGGCCGGGGCATAGATCAGGTTCAGCTTGCCGAAGTTGTTGTGGAAGGCCAGAATCTTAACGCCGAAGTCGGTGGTCTCCTGGGTCAGGCGGATGCGGTCGTTGATGTCCTTCATGTTGATGATGTCCTCCAGCATGTCCTTGCCGCAGTACATGTCGGCCTCGTCATGCTCGCTGAACTCCGTGAACTGAATCTTAGTGACGGCGGTAATGTCGGTGAACTCGATACCGTCGTCGCTGATGCCCAGCGTGTTCGACAGCTGGCGAAGCACACCTTCTGACGTATAGACGAACTCCTCGCCCATCGTCGGGTCAACAAGCATCTTGAAGCGCTTCTGCTTGCCAAGCCACAGCGTGTACTCAGCCTTTGCGGAGAACTTGCGTAAGGCCTCGGCCTTGATGTCCTTGATGGCCCAGCGGGCCTTGGTGATGATGCGCTTCTGGTAGTCCGTGAAGACAACGTTGAAAATCTGCTTCTGCAGATAGACGGTCTTCGGACGGGGCTGGAAGTTATCGGGCGTCACCTCCTGCTGGCTCTCGGCACCGGCAATGGCACAGACCACGATGTGCGTGCCGCTCGGAATGGCCGGACAAGTCATGTCATCCAGAGAGTCGTTATACTCGCCGTTGGTCACGGCGGGACCGTTGATGGCCTGACAGGTGGCTTCCTTCAGCGTCGGGTTGGCAACAACAAACAGCATCAGGTCACCTTCCTTTTTCGTATTCGAACCGTCGGCATAGCCGTCCACGCCCTGGACGTACAGGGTGCTGCCAGGAGTCAGCAGTTTCAGGTCGCCGTCGAAGTTCGACGCATTCAGTTTGATGCTGGCGCCAGCAGTGATATTGGCCTTCACGGTGCCTGTAAGCTCTTCCTCGCCCAGGCGGAAATGGATGGTCTCATAGTCACGGCAGGTGCGCTGCTGGGCTACGGTACGCGCACGGTTCAGCAGCACGAACTTATGACAGCGGAAGTGGATCACGTCCTCGTCATAGTCGGGCTGGGCAAGGTCGCCCTCCTTCAACTGTGTGGCACTGGCCTGTGTGCCGCTCAAACTCTGGCCTGCACCGTCACCGGCGGGACTGGGCAGGTTGTTCGCGTTTGGGTCAACGGGGTCAACGGGGTTGTTGGGGTCGGGCACCGTAGGCACATCGGCCATAGCCATTCCTCCACCCGTAACTACGGCAAGCATACACAGCAGCACGCTCACCAACAAATGAAAATTAAACATTCGTTTCATAATAACCATTTTTTAAATTGTACAAATATTTCACTGTCTCTCGATTGTCTCGGATGCTGCACTACCAGCGCAGCCCTTCAGTCATCCTCCCAATCCTCAAAGAATGACTTGCGTTTCTTCTTTTTCTTCGGAGGCGGCTCTATCGGCTCCTGCGCAAGTCCGCCATCCTTCAGAAGGGAGGCACTTGCCACGCTGCCGGTCATGCTTACGCCTGCATCCTGTCCGTCGGGGCCTGTCATACCTTGTTTATATTATATGTGTGTTCCGTATGCAGCTGTATTACAGCAGCCCTCACATGCCTTCCTCACGCTCCCAGTCACTAAAGAAGCTGCTCTTCTTCTTGCCCTGCGGCTCACCCGCTCCAGCACCGCCTGTTGACAGCGTGGGGGGCATGCCCTCATCGTCAAACTCCTTCTTGGGGTTCTGAATGCGGCTGTTAAGGGCCTGGGCGCTGGCCTGCTCACGCGCCGATGCAATGTCGGCATCGTAGTTGCGGGCTTTCAGGTAGGCCTCCCAAGTCTCCTTGCTGACAATACCCTTGGCGGCATTGCCGATAACGTTCTCAAAGAAGTCGTCCACCAGCTGCAGGCATTCGTCGTCGCTCATGCCGCGCTCCTGCTGGATTTCCTTCAGCGCCGCAAAAGAGGCCTGATAGTTGGACTTCATCTCTGCCTGGGCCTGCTGCCCCTTCACTTGGTTTGCCTGGAACTTGTCAAGGGCCTCGGCAATCTTCTGGCCGAAGTCGGGGTCGTTGACCAACTCCCTGATGTCAAGGTCGGGGCCTGCCTGCTCGGCAAGGTAAACGAAGGGGTTCTCTCCTTCCTTGGCCGCTAACAGCATGCCGGCAAGCGTCGGAGTCTTGTCGAACACGTCGGCAAGTTCCTTGTTGCTCTTGCGGTAGCTTTCAAGCTCGTCAAGGTCGGCATTGGCCTGGCCGTACCAGCCTTCCTCGTCATCCTCGCTGATGTCGGGGTACGCTTCCCTGCGGCGGCTGGCGTAGCGCTCCCTCTGTGTCGGTTCCTTCGGCGGTTCCTGCTGTTGTGCGTTAGGCCGCGCCTCTGCATTTGTCTTTCTCTCTGCCATGATGATAATTATCTTTAGTGGTTATTGATTTCCTGTCCCGCGCCTTGCGGTTCACACGCAAGGAGCACAGCACTTGTTTACCTGTTCCTCAAACCAGCGCCCAAAGCTCTTGTCGGCCTTCTTCTGCTTGTCTTCGGGTTCCTCGGCCTTCTTGTGGCTTACCTTCCAGCCAAGGTCGTCAAGGGCACTCTCCCAGTTGTACACGCTTACACTCTGTTCCTTGCCGGTAACAAGGTAGTCGAACTTCTCCTCCATCTTGATGACCTTGTCGTGGGGTATCTCGTTCTTCTTCAGCAGCCCAGTCACGTCTTCGATGCTGCTGTCCGTGCATACCACCACAAGGCTTGTGGAGTGTTTCTTCAGGGTGGTCATGCCCTCCTTGGCCATGTCACGCAGAACATACGACCCACTTGCATCCTTCTCGAACAGGGCTTCCTGAAAGATGGCGTAGGCCTTCTTTTCAATCTTCTTTTGCTTCGTCTCTGCCATAACAAGAATTTTTCGGTAAAATTAAGAAGGAAACGCCATGCCTTTTTCACAAAAATCCCAAACGTATGGGATTTTTGTGAAATACACACATCTTTTCCTCTGTATCTTTGCACAAAAATGGTTCAGTATGCTGCTGTACCACAGCAGCCCCTATATGACTAAGGATTATGCAAAGACCGCTTCTTACTCTCGACGATGTGCGCCCGCTCGGAAAGGACTACCGGCTCGACACAGTGAAGGAACGCCTGCACCAGAACACGGGCGGGCGTTACGACATGGAACTGCTGGCCGACTGCGCACGCTCGTGGAACAACAAGGATGAATTCAGGAAGGAGCGAGCACGCATCCTACGCTACCTCTTCGGCAACCAGTGGGGCGACTATGTCACCTACCGAGGATTGCGCATGACCGAGGAGGAGTACATCAAACTCAAGCACAACACTCCCCTGAAAAATAATGTCATGGTCTCACTCTGGATGTCCGTCGTAGGCCTGCACGCCAAGCAGGAGACCGAGCCAGTATGCTATGCACGCGCAGAGGACAGCAAGAACCTCTCCGACATGATGTCATCGGCACTGCAGACCAACTGGCAGAACACATATATGCCTGACATTCTAGATGTGGTGTTTGCCGAATACCTCATATCGGGGGCGGCATTCGCACGTGAGTCATACGAGGAGCGAGAGGAGCTGCACGACTCATACACCGACTACGTCAATCCCTACTACATGTTCTGGGAGGCAGGCAGCGACCCGGCACACCGAGACCTGAGAATGATTGGCTACCTGCACGACATCTCGCCGGCGGAGCTTTACTTCCGCTTCGCAAAGCCAAAGTACGGCCTCACTATCAAAGACCTTAACGACATATTCCACATCGGGCACCAGGGAGAGGCCGGCATCAACGAGAACTACCAGGAGCAGAACCAGCAGCACGCCTACGAGAACGTCAGCTTCTACACGGCCTCCGATGCAGGACTATGCCGGGTCATAGAGGTGTGGCGCGAGGAGGTGAAGCCGCGCTGGCAGTGCCACGACCCGCTGGCCGTCACACAGGCTGATGCCTATTTCCGTGTCGACACAAAGGACCTGAAGCATATCCGTGAAAAGAACGTGCAGCGCAAGCGTCTCTACGACCAGCAGGGAGTACCCGTTGAAAAGCAGGCATACATCACTGCCGAGCATATCGTCGACAAGTACTGGCACTACTGTTTCCTGTCGCCGGAGGGGCGCATACTCTGTGAGGGGGAAACGCCCTATGACCACAAGTCACACCCCTTCTCAATGACGCTCTTCCCATACATCAACGGTGAGGTGCACCCCTTCATGGGATTCTTCATTGACCAGCAGCGTTTCATCAACAGCCTCGTCATGATGAACCACATGGCCGTCAAGTCTGCGGTGAAAGGTCTGAAGTTCCTCCCACTGTCACTAAAACCCGACGACATGACCATTGAGGAGTACGCCAACCAGTCCTCGGAGTACGATGCCGTCTATGTCTACGACGACCGCAAGGCGAAGCGCACGGGCGCAAAGCCGGAGTTCTTCACGCACTCGGCATTCAACATCGGCACCAATGAGATGCTGCAGACGCAGCTTAACATGATCCATGAGGTGTCGGGAGTGTCAGGGGCTTTGCAGGGAAAGACGCCTACCAGCGGAACGTCCTTCGCACGCTACTCACTCGAGGCGGAGAACGCAACCACAACCATCTACCCGCTCATCAAGCGCTACAACTCTTTCAAGGAACGGCTCGCACTGAAGAAGTGCATCACCATGCAGCAGTTCTACGAGGAGGGACGCGACATCACGCCAAAGTCATCCGACCATCAGACGTTCTACCGGGCACAGTCGGCACGTAACGTGCAGTTCCGCACATCCATCAAGGAGTCTGCCTCATCGGCGGCATACATACAGCGCATCAACGAGTTCCTCGACCGTCTCTTTGAGCGTGGGGCCATCGACACGCGCATGTACATCAAGAACTATGACGCACCCGGTGCGGACAAGCTCCTCGTCGAGTACGACAACTACATGCAGCAGATGCAGCAGGGACAGATGCCGGGGGCTCCAGTCCAGGTGCCAGGGGCAAACCAGCAGGCCGCGCAGCAGGCCGCGCAGGCGCTCATGAGCGAAGGGCAGATGTTCACACGACAGCAGCCCAACGCCCGTCTCACACCCTACAAGCAAACAGCATAAACACCTATGGAAATTACTCTCGACTTCCTCACCCTTTACGACAAGGTAGCCCGTTCGCTCTCCATCATTGGAAAGCGAAGCATTGATGACAAGGGCAACCTCCTCTTCCGTGACATCACATTAGGCTCCCGTGAAAAGGAAATCATCAACGACTTCTTTGTCAATGCGTTTACGGAACTGTGTGCAGAACTCAACAAGTTCATAACAGCTGAGGTCCAGAACCATTCAGGATTCGAAGGTGAGGTATATACATCCTTCTGGACTGACCGGCCCACGTCATCCTTCGTCAATCAAGTGACTGCCAACGGACAGTATCTCTATAACTACAGTTCCCACAAGCTCTACCAGGCCTCCCTCGCCTTCCCATACCAAACAGTCACCCCTCCCGCAGGAGGCATGCTGACCATCCACGAAGGAACCTACTATTCCTGGGACGGCACAGACTTGACAGAACTCACAGAAGAGCAAGTGACCGCACTGACCGAAGAACAAAAGGCCGCAGCAAAAACCATCACGTTCTTCTACGTAGACTATGACGACACCTACGCAGCAGTCGCTTCGCCTGGCGTCTACCTCTTCGACGGAGTGTCCCTCTACGTCTCCACACGACAGTCCTCCTTCACAGAGGTCGCCATGAGTGCCACTACGGTCTATTACGACCCGGGAAACACACCATACCAATGGCAATACGGCACACTGCAGCGACTGGCAGAAGACAGCACCGAGGGCATACAGCTCACCATTACAACCCCAGACAACTGGAACAGTGCATTGGAGATGGCTGTACGGCAGACACTATTCAACTATTGCGTATCATACGCACTCTATTCATGGTTCACTGTCACCGCTCCGCGTATATCAGACAAATACCTCGCCGACACCACACAACAACTGTCAGCACTGCGACAGCTCATCCATGAAAAGAAACCACCTACATGCACCGTCAGCCCGCTCAGCATCAAAACAGAAATAGAATAATCCATAAAACATACAACAATGGCAAAAACACTTAAACTGTCGCTCAAGAAGAGCCTCATCCTCGAAGCCGTAAAGGCTGACACCTATCAGTCAGGTCAAGTCGACAAAGCTGCCGACTCAGTAAAGAACGCATCACTGGCATACAACGAACAGGCTGGAGACGAGAAGTATCAGGAGAGGAAGTTGGTTCGCTTCCTGCGTTCAGGTCTCGCACGCTTCGCTGCTGCCATGAACGAGTTCGTCGACACGGAAAGCGGCACACTTAGCTACGTGCTCACAGACGACTCCGATGACATCGAAATCAGGGTCGTCGTCTCAGACCGCTACAACGACGGACTTGCACAGCCGCTCTCATCATTCGCAGAGGAATATGTCAGCTACACCATGGACTATATGTGGTGGCAGTCCATCAAGCCCGCATTGGCAAAGGACTATTTCTCATACGCACAGGACACGCTCACACAAATACGACTCTGTCTCGCAAAGACAGCGCCAAGGGCGGCGGCAGCGTCCTATAACGATGTGACAGGACAAATCATAGGAGGAAGAGTAGCTGCCATTAGGTTCCCAAACGACATCTATTCTGCCACCATGGGAGAGGTCTTCGACAACCCAGCAGTAAGCACTTCGCCTTCAGGACTGGAGCTGACCTTCTCCTCATCAAACACCAGCGTCGCCACCGTCAACGAGTCGACAGGAAAGGTGACGCTTGTCGCCCCTGGAACTACTACCATTAGGGCAAGCTATGCTGGAAGTGACCAGTATGCACCGGCTACGGGTTCTTATTCTTTGTTAGTTAATCCTGAACCTGAAAGCTAATGTCCCAGATTATAAAGATAACACTCCTGAAGGCTCTCGCCATCAACTCGGCAAAGAACGAGACCTTTCAGACTGGAGTCATCGACAAAGCCGCCGACCAGAAGAACGTCCCACTGGCGTTCCATGAGTCGGCTGGCGATGACCAGTACCACGAGAGGATGCTCGCACGTGGTTTCTTCACGCAGTGCGAGATGCTGAAGACGTGGTTCGCGGAGTACCTGACGGGCAGCGGCAACACAGCCGATGACCCGCTGGTGTCTTCGGAGGAAAGCAACGATAGCGTGGAAATCTCGCTCCGTGTCTCAGACCGGTTCAACCTCGGCTATGTCAAGACGCTGGCACGACTCGGACAGAAGTATGTCGAAGACAGGATGGTCCATCTGTGGTGGGCCACATCAGACGAGAAAAAGGCGGCATTCTATGCAAAGCTCGCGGAGGAAGACCTTGTGGGAATTACGCAGTGCTTCAACAAGACGGCACCATCGGCGCCTTCATACAACTTCCCCGACACCATCACGCTTACATTCCCCATACTCGACAGAAGGGCCACCGCAGGACTGCCGTCGGGCAATGTTGTCCCTGCGGACACGCTCCTCTCCTACCCCTACATCATCGCGGTTGGCGAAGATACGGAAATCACCTACGCTCTTTCATGCAAGTCGGGGAAGAAGCCCGTCGACGACATCATAGTCCGGGCCGATGACGGATGCTGCATGCCGTGCCTCGATGAACTCGGACGATGGCAGGTGAGGGGGATAAAGCCGGGAATATCCATCGTCACCCTCTACTCACGGCACGATGACAGGGTCTTCGCACGATTCGCCCTGAGAGTAACACCATAAATCGTAAAACAAATATGCCCTATCCACACCACCTGCACCAAGGCCAGCCCTACCGCCCCTGTGACGTATGTCGCGATATTATCGCGACCAAGAAGCCGGTACAACTCATCGAGATTATCCTGCTCAAAGACGAGTTCTACCACGACATCGACACAGAGACATACCAGGTGCAGAAGATGAGAACATCCGGGAAAGGCGCTCCGGCCTCCACACTGCCCCTTTCTACGGACAGCACAAGCCGCTACCTGCTTGACCGCTACATAGACAAGTACGTCTCGCAGGCAGTCTCACGCCTCTCGGCCTATCTGGCCATACCTTCACCCTTCGCACACCGCGTGGCCAACAACCACGCAAGCCAGTGGGAGGAGAAAAGCATATATGTCGCCCTGCCAAACGACTGGCCACCTCACCGCATCGAGCCGCTGCGCGACGCCGTTCACCAACTCATCGTCAAGGGTGTGGAGTACCAGCTGCTGGCAGTGGCCCTCCCAAACGACCCGTACACAGCCCTGTGTCACGAGATGATGGAGGAGGCCGACGCCGACATCACCGTGCACGTCAATGCACGATACACACAGCAGCGATGCGGCTACACTCCACTCGCATAATGTTCAGTACGCCGCTGTACCACAGCGGCCCTAAAGTAAGGATATGCCAAAGCCAGGTCGCCCGCAAGGAGCACAGAACAAGGTCGGTAATGAGGAGAAGGAATTTATCAAGCAGCTGCTCGGAGAGACACGCCAGCAATATCATGACTATCTCCTCGAACTCGCCGATTCAACCGACAAGGCCAAGAAAGCACGGTTTGCGAACATACGCACGGAGCTTTCCAAGATGATTGTGCCCAAGCCGGTAGAGGTCGACCATTCCATCAACGAGTCGGACTTCAATGCCCTGAAGGAAATCTTCGGCCAGTGGGACGATGAGGAATAGCTGTTTCGTATGCTGCTGTATCACAGCAGCCCTCCCTACACATCCGCCTCAGTGCCTATCTCATAGTGCGACTGCTTGCCCTTGTTCTTCTTTATCCACTCAGGCAATGGCATCTTCTGGCTCACATACAGGCCGATGCCGGTACTCATCACTATGTCATCGTGGTTGTTCTGCCCCTCGACGTTGCCTAATGTGCCGTCATCGTGCCTTTCGTATATCCTCAATTCGTCGTAGCACTGCTTGTCCGGCTCGTAGTAGAGCTGGTCATCAACGTAGGCGATGTAGTTGTCTATCACAAGCTGCTTCGTCAGCACGTTGGTCTGGAATCCGTACACATTGGTCACCTTCTGAGTCACCTCGTCCACCCTCGTCTCACGGATATACAGGTTGTCGTAGTAGTCCGCTATCTCGTCGATGATGCTCAGCGAGTGCTCGCCCTCGGTGTCTATCATGTTCTTCTTCGTGTCGGCGGTATTGCTCTCTATCACCAGCTCGGCATCACCGTAGAAGTGGGCCAGGGCTGCGGCCTTCCAAGCCAAAAGGTCATGCCTGATGTGTCCGCGCCAACGTGCCACCACCTTCGGCTTGCCGCCCATACCGCGCATCATGCCAAGGCGGTCTATCACCGTCATCACCGTGAAGTCGCTCGTCTGGCTACGGCCACCAATGTCAACGGCCACCACATACCTGTTGCTCACCTTCAGGCAGTCGGGCATCTGCCATATCCGCAGCACCTGGCCGTCTCCGACAGTCTCAACGAACTTGGCGGTATAGATAGCATCCTCGCCCTTCTCCGTCTTACTGACGATATTGCCGATGTAGGCGGGTTCTTTCTTGCCCTGTTTGGGGTGGCGCTCAAGTGCCTCAATGCGGTACATGTCGAACACCAGCCTGCCGCTCATCCTGAAGGCCTCAACATCATCACTCGGCGCCTCAGTGGCTATATAGGTGTGGCTCCTCACCGAATTGCGCCTGTATCTGTACCAGTTGATGGCCTCAAAGCTCGCGCCCTTCTCCCAAAGTGACCAGAAGAACTCGCCCGTCTCCCTGAACCCTTCAGGGCACTGCTTGCTCTTCCTGTTCTCCCAAAGCCACAGCGCAAACTCCATCGCCTTCGTCCTGTATGCTGCTGTATCACAGCAGCCATGCTTCCCGTCCTCCACCAGCTCCTTGCGGTCGTTCTCGATCTGGAAGAAAGCAATGAAGCGTGCCCTCCATGCGCTGGGTATGTCTGGGTCCTTCGCCTCCTGGTACATGTCATGGAAAAAGCCTGCCGCACTCCTGCCCGACGACTCCATAATCTCCACCGTGTCGGCAATGCTCGGAATACCGCCGTCAATACTCGAAAGCACTTCCTCCGGCTCCTTCTCCTGTGTCTTCTTCCAGTAGGCCACCTCGGAGTAGTGCGCACATTTCAGGTCGGCGCTTCGCAGCGAGTCGTAGCGCTCGTAGGAACCGACGCTTATCACGCGACTGCCTATCACCTCGCCCTTGCTGTCGGTGACGATGAAGTCGTTCTTGCTGCCCTCATAGCTTGACAGCTTCAGCCGCCGCCCCTTCACGCCAAGGCTCCAGCCAGGCTGGAAGTCCAGCATCTTCGTGAACATGGCCTTGATACGCTTCGTGGCATCCTGCACGTGCGCCAATATGACGATGTTCCAGCCGTAGGGGTGACGGAAGTCCTGCATCCACTTCTCGTAGCCCTCCGACAAAGTGGAGCCGCCCCACTGGCGGGCTTTCAGGATAATCTCACGGATGGGCTGGCCTGCAAAGCGCATCTCCTCCAAGTCCTGCAGCACAATGCGCTGGGGATAGTTCAGCGCAAAAGGCTGCATCTGGCCAGTCATCTTGTCCTGTATCTTGTAGAACGTGATGAAGGCGAAGGCGGGGTCTTCCTCCGCCCGGATGCAGCATATCATGTAGATGACGTCCATGATGTGCTCGTCGGTGTACTCCCACCGCAATTCCTCGGTTATGTACTTCTCGATGCTGCCCCTCTTCAGTATCTTCTTCAGCTCACGGTTCTGCTCGGCCACCCTCCAGGGCATCCACTGGCGCTTGATGGGGAAGTCGGGTATCTTCACCAGCACGCGCTCGCCCGGACAGCCCTTGCCAGTGACAGGGTTGAAACCCTCGAACATCTCACGGTTGCGCCGGAGGTTCTCCTTGCACAGCTCTACGACGGCCTTGATGGTCCTGGCACCATTCCATACAGCCGCGCTGTCGGCATCGGTCCAGTTACTGCCATCTGCCATACATCAGCCCGGCTAACAGACAATAAAGGTGTATGCTCCAGTTCACATGGGGAATCAGGAACCCCACCGCCACAAAAGGCAGCACCCTCTTGCAAAATGTTCCGTATGCTGTCATACCATGACAGCCCTTAAACCACACCCCCCACTTCACGCCCACCATAGCGCACAGCACACCCGAAAAGCCGCAGGTGGCCATCCCTCCCGATGCGTCAGCGTCGGGCATCAGCTCCCACAGTCCAGGCACCACAGGCAGGAAGGAGCAGAGCACGGCAAGCAGGTAGCACTTCCTCAAACACAGCCTTCCCTTCAATCCCGCCCACAGACAATACAAGTTCCCGGCAAGGTGCCACACGTTGGCATGGCTCAACGGCCAAAGCAGGTGTTCCCAAATTGTTCCGCCTGCAGGTGGATACCCTGTCTCAGGCATGCGCCACCACCACAGCACAAGCACCAGTGTCACCGTCGCCTTGGTGAAGGCAGTGTACGTCATCATCGCTTCGCCCTCCTTTCCCTGAACACCTTGCGCATCTTCTCCACACCGATGTAAAACCTCGGTGCAGGCTCCAGTATGGCGAACTTCACAATATAGTACGGACTCTTCCCCCAGAACTGCCGCTTCTGGCTCAGCCTCATCACAACGTCATACAGGGCCTTGTACATCTCCTGTCTCAGCGGCTTCATCTTCTCCAGGCGCGAGTAGTCGCCTCTCAGCATCGGGTAGATGTTCTGGTGCGCCCGTCGCGGCTCCACGAAGAAACGGCTCGCCGGATGCCGTATCGTACGCTCGAAGGCCTCCGTCTGAGTACGCACGTCATACTCCCTGAGCACCTTGCAGTACACCTTCATCAGCTCGTCGTACATACCTTCCCGGAAGGATCCGTTCTTATCCATGCTCCATCGCTTTAGGGGTTAACGCCTGCAAAGATACAGAGTATTCACGCGCCGTTTTGTTAAACATCTATAAATGTTCCGTATGCTGCTGTATCACAGCAGCCCTACGTAATGGCCGGTGTAGGGTTCACCCTTGCATTTCCGCCGCGTCGCTCCTGGTCATACAGGATGGTGCCGCTCAACCGCTCAGTAGGAAGCATCTCAATATACAGCGCTATCCTGAAATACTTGGCGGCAGCGCCGAAACGGCTGTCCATGGCGTACCAGTCCACAAGGTTGTCGCTGGCGAACACACGCGTCTTGACCTTGCTGCCCGCCTGCTTGTCCCAATAGCCCACGTTCACAAGCTCCCTCAGTGACTTGACGCCCACCGGCCCTGAAGTCTTCATGGGCCGCGTAAGAAGGAAGGCCCTCTGTCTTTCCGAAAGCTCTGTCTCATCCTTCTTGCCGTACAGGCTCCACACCTTGCCGTCCGCGCTCTGCAGCAGATAGTCGGGGTAGCTCCGCACGGCTCTCACGACTCCGACGGAAAGGACATGCTTCGATATGCTGCCGTCCTTCATGCTGTAGAGGAAAACGTAGTCATGCGTGGGGTTGATGATGAGGATGCGCTTGTCTATGTAGTCGTAGGCAAGGAAACATCCGCCGTCACGGATAAACGGAAGGAAGCCCTCGTTGTCGGCGCACGACGTGATGAGGCCGCTCCATCTGTTGTTATCGCTGAGGGCGGGGATGTCGTTGGTGTTGAACGCCCTGCCGTTCATCTGCTCCGACACGCATCTCACCTGGTTGCCGGTGATCATCATGAGGCCTTTCTTCGAGGCGAAGAAAACGGCACCGTCGGTCTCCAGTACGGTGTTGGCGTTGATGCACACCTCACGGCTCATGGGTTGGGCGGGTTTCAGGTAGCCTTCCTTTTCAACCTCCATGGCCCAGATGCCATCGGTGGAGAACACGATGACGGGGTGCTGGCCGAACTGCCCCTGCGACAAAGCCGTGGTAAGGGTGGCCAGAGCCACGACATCACCCGTGCCGACGGTCTTGTTGCCCCTGGGGGTGAACACAAACGGGTTGTTCGCCTCCGATGTGAATATCTGATTGCCAAACGGCTCGGCTGCTGTGTTCACATCGGCTTCGCAATCCGGGCGATCCTTGTCACCAGAAGTGATTGTAGGCTCCGCACTATCGGCACTGCCTGGCAGACGGCCGAAGTAGTAGGCTCCGTTGAGGCCCGGATGCTCCTTGAGCTTCAGCTGGCAGACCAGACCGCCACCGTTATGGAGGAAGAAGTAAGCCTCGAAAGCCCGAGGGTCTGGATAGAAGAAGTAGATGCCCACTTTCTCGTATGTCGCATAGGTATGCTTAACGACACGGGTGCCTGATGGTGTACGGATGTACACATACACATCGTAGTTGTATTGGTTTTGGTTGTCGAAGGGAAGGAAGGACTCAAAGCCCTTAAAGAAGCCTCTTGAAACGCCTGAAAGGTGAAGGCGGTTGTTGTACGACATCATGAACTTAGGCAAAAGCGGACAATGGCTGTAGTAGTCGTCGGCGTCAAGCTGGTCCTGGGTCGTCAGGTTGTCGAGCACATGACTCCTGATGTATGAGCTTGAGTTTACCCACGAATTGGTGCCACGGGTGCCGGCCTCAAAAAGCTTGTAGAACACGGAAGAGGACTGCAGGTCATACAGTATATCATCACTGCTGCGGCTGCTGAGAGGAAGGAAATATATACCCTGCCTTGTGAAAATCCGCAACTCATGGTGACGGGAAGTGTGCTCAACAAATTCATTCCTCACAACCGATGAAGTGATGCCGTCAGAATACACTGCGCCTGTAGGCGTACCGCTGGCGTCGTATGGTTCGACGTAGCCGGCCCTCGGCTGCTGGTCTGTGCCAAGGTCGTACAGGTTGATGCCGTCGCTGGCAAACACCACCACGCCCTTCACCAAGTCCGACCACTCGGTATAGTCAAATGAACTCTTGAAGGCAAGCTGGCAACCCGTCACTTCAATTGTCAACTGGCCATCATGGGCATAAGCGCTACAGTTGCATGTGATGAATGGGAACATCATGACGGGGGCTGACAGGCAAGTGTAGCTGCCATCAGAGAGCTCAAGCGCATAGCGGATGACAAAAGGCTCCGCAAACCGCTTGTCCTCGGCAATTTTTTTCAGAACCTTCGAGTACAGGCCAATCACAAGGTCGTTGTACTGCTCCTGCTTCAGCACCACAGGAGACAGCCAGTCGTTTCTGCCTTGTGGATTTGGCATTACATTAAACATCATACAGTCACCATATTCTCCAGTAGATTCCAAGATATATGCTGACTGGTTGGAAGACGGCCATCTCCCGCCCACCATGGCAAACTCCATTTTCGGTTCGGGAATCTTGTCGCCAAGGTAATAGTATATATTAAGGTCAGGCTTCCATAGGTAATATCTCATCTTTTCGCCATCATGCACAATAAGGATGTTCCCTATGTGGCTTATCAGGGGAGCTTCGTTGCTGTTGTATCCCGCAAAGGCTGTTTCAAAGCCGTCGGCGTCGATGTAATTTAATTTCGTCTCTTGTTCATACCAGACAATATAGTGCTTGTAGCCGCTGCCCTCATGCACATAGATGATGGGGCCGTAGGCCGTACCCTCGAACATCGCCTCCGGCTGCTGGACCACCTTCAGCTCCTCATTGTCAGTAGTCAGGTTGATGCACTCAGCCAGCTCGCCGTCCTCACAGAGGAAGTCGCTCGGCGTCCTGGTTATCCCCGCCTTATAGGCTATCCTGTGTTCTGTCTTTCCCATTTCATTGCTGTTTGTCAATGTTGCAAAGATAACTGGCACACAACGCATAATTTTCACAAAAATACCCAATTATAGTATTTTTGTGAAAAAAAACGAGAGTGAACGGCACAAAAAAAGCAGAGCCTTTGCCCTGCAACATTGTACAAATGGAAAATTAAAGTCCAAATAGTTCATGGTGCGTACCAAGGCGCATCAGTTTGATGGTGTTCGTGGCCTCATCAACCCATATCAGCAGGAAGTCACCGCCTATATGACATTCAATACAGCCTTCATAGATGCCATGCAATTTGTGGGGCTTCCTGTCAGCAGGAATGCGCTCGCCATTTTCCAGCATCCTCAAAATGTCATTGAGCGCATGCAGGAACTTCGGTTTATTGACGTACTTGCGGTAGTCCTTCTTGAATTTCGAGGTAAACACCAATTCCTTCATCCCAGTATGGATTTTGTCATTGCCTCTATGCTACTGGTGTCAACCCTTGGCAACTCCACACCGCTCCTGCACTCCTCCAGAGCCTCCAACGTTTCCTTGTTGGGTTGGTACAGCGACTCCTCCAGCCTGTCCTCGATGAGACGGCTGACGGCGATGCCCTTCCGCCTTGCCTCTGCATTCAGGTCAGCAAGCATGTAATCCGGAAGGCTTACCGTTGTATTTGTCCTTGTTGCTTCCATATCCTTAAAAGGCTAAAAAAATACTTTAAAACTGATTTACGCCGCAAAATTACAAATAATTCCCGAAATCGCAAGGATTTTAGCGACTTTTTTACTAAATTTGCACCCAAATAACTACCTGTTGTATGAGAAGATTCATTTTATTAGTAATATTGGCAGTCCTGGTTATATCTGCCAGTGCTCAAAGTAGTAGCGCAAAGAAGTATATCAAAAAATATGATGTAATAAATATCCTCAAGGATTTACCGAAGGGCAATGCTGAAAAGTTCTGGGATACCTTACACGACCAAAACAAAAGAGTCCAAGAACTCGGAAACGCAATCGAGTTAGGGAACAAAACTGCTCTCCAGGCAGCAGACGACCTTATGAAAACCTGTACCGTGATGCAGTATTACGATGTTGAGGCTGACGGCTACCAGGAACTGACAGACAGGCTGGTCAAAGAACTGGGCTTGGAAGATGAGAAAAAGCAGAACCACATCAAGGTAATCAACGACGACAGCTTCAACGCCAGCATGGATCCGATGGGACAGATGCGCATAAATACAGGAGCCATCAGGGCGCTCAACTACGAGGAACTGAGGGCGGTATGCGCACATGAGGTAGCACACCTCGCCTGTATGCATACTTTTGACAGGGCCTGGAAGAACGAGAAGAAGAAAAAGAGAAACCGCTTCTGGGCAGAACTTGGGACTGGTCTGCTCGTCGGGGCCGCTGCCGCATCAGCAGGATACGGCATTGCCAACGGAGTCGAGACAAGAAGCGCCAACAGCATACTGGCAAACACAGGGTATTTCCTTGAAGTAAGCCATGCAGATGAATCTACGCTCAGGTACAAATTCAGATATTCTCGCGACGAGGAGGTCGAAGCCGACATTATTGCATATCGCTTTGTAGAATATATGGGCTATGGTACTGAGCATCTGATTTCTGCCATGAAGAAGATGGAGCGAGCAAGTGAGCATACAGCCGCATCAAAATATGACAGTCACCCTCTCCCTGCTTTGAGGCTCGAAATCCTTCAAGCTTTGAAGAATGGCTTTGAAGGGAAAGGATCATCAAAGAAGAAGAAGCAATCACCATCGGACGATATGTATAAATAAATATTACTCCCTTTTCTCTTTTTCAAAAAATTCGACGTTGTGCTCTCTCTCCTTCTTATAAGGACGTAAGTACTTATAAGAATATATTCTTTTATACTTATATTCTTTTAAATAAACGCGCACGCATATAATAAGGTGGCCGTAAGACTCTTGCTGTACCTTTGATGTACC
The DNA here is from genome assembly GCA_902786565.1 of uncultured Prevotellaceae bacterium. Lineage (GTDB taxonomy): Bacteria > Bacteroidota > Bacteroidia > Bacteroidales > Bacteroidaceae > Prevotella. Next base: position 61,980 of record CADACW010000007.1, read on the forward strand.
ATCTAAAACGTTTTTGATGTACATTTGTAGTACCAATTAAGAAAAAAATGAAAAATTTCTCCCTTTTTTCTTGCAAGTTTCAGAAATTCTTCGTATCTTTGCAGCGTCAAAAAATTATACTCGCACTGATGAAAGATTCGGAAGTGCTGCCTGTGACAGGTGGCTTTTTTCGTTTAAGTCATTCATCCTCCTTTGAAAGAAAGTACATCTATTGTATAATCTTTCCGCGCAACGTGTCTGGTAGCGGGAACGCCCAGGGGATTCAGCGAGTATAATCCTGACAGCACGTAAAGCGCGGTTTTTTTATACTCGTATGGCAAACGCAAAAGTCATGAGCAGCGTCCAGCTATCGCTCTTCCCCTGTCACGGAACCAGCGTAAATGACGCACACAACGGCAGCAACACCACTGCCCAGTCAATGAACCTCAGGGCATACGTCCACACAAAGGACTTCCTCTGGCGCCTCCTCGCCTGCTTCCCCGGCGACATGCCCCTTGTAGAAGCACTCAGACAGGCACCGCAGGTAATCTTCGCAAGCGCTCCAGCTTCGCTGGCTTGCCACCAAAGGGACGCAAGAAAGGAGGTGGCACTATGAACATCACCGTCAAGCGCGAAACCTACGAACGCTGCCAGACTCTCATGAGCCTCCTGGGCTATGACGAAATCACCTACGAAGAGGTCTTGGGCAGCAAGATCCTCACCACCCACTACCTTTTCGTCGGCATGATCGCAATGGCCCGGTTCCTCGACAAAAGCGAGGCAGAAAGCCTCGTACACGACTTCCTCCAGTCAGCCGACAAGGAAGCCATGTATTCCATACTGCCCCTTACCCATCTGCTGGGACACTTTTTCAACCTCAATACAAGCGACCTCTTCGCAAAGAAAGGAGGTAAGTCATGCTAGCCAACATCACAACAGAAGATGGACGCAGGATGGGAGCCATCATCGTCAACTACACATTCAACTGCGGCAATGACGCACAGTTCCGCCACGACCTCATCGACGCTGTGAAGAACCTCGCACTCATAGATGGGTACAACGAGGTCCCGGGGCCCGCCATCTACACACTCATGCAAATCATCGAGGCCTTCGACGGCAAGCTCATCAACATAGGGGAAGGAGGCAGCGATGACAACCACTGACACACCCCTCGCTCGCTACATGCGCTGCATAGCGCGCGCAAACCGTATTATATTAAAAGAAGTGTTACACAACATCCAAAACCACAACAACAATGAACAACCCAGATAACCCCCCACTCATCCAGTTCGTGGACATACCGCAGACCATTCCATTTTGTGTATGGGCAATTCTATTATTGCTTTTTGCTATTTTGGTGGTAGTCTGTTTAAAGGAAAATAAAGAAGCCAAGCTCTCAAGCAACAATTTAAAGATGAAAAATGGCAATAATACAATTAATATAATAAGAGGTAATAATAATACAATAAATTTTATCACCAAAACCACAACAGCAAATGAACAACCCAGATAACACCCCACTCATCCAGTTCGTGGACACGCCCCAGACCATGACCTCACTCGAAATCGCAGAGGTCACGGGCAAACAGCATAAGGACGTGCTAAAGGCCATCCGAAACATGGAGCCGGCTTGGGAGAAAGTCACAGGGCGCAATTTTGCGCCCTGTATGAGAATCAGCGAGTTAGCCAACGGCGTGAAGAAGGAGAACCCCTACTACGTCCTCACCAAGACAGAGACGCTCTACATCGCCACCAAGTTCAACGACGAGGCACGAGCACGCCTCGTCATCCGATGGGAGCAGCTCGAGCGCGAAAGCCGCCAGCCCGAACCAGCCGCCGACCCGTCTGCTGCCGTACCACGGCAGCCACCCGCCACCGTCATCCACCAGCCCTCCCGCCGGCAGATCCTCCTCATGGCCCTACAGGCCGAGGAGGAGTGCCAGCGCCTCAGCGACCAGAACCAGCTGCTCCAGGCCAACATGCTCTACATGTCAGTCGAGCTCGGGCGCCGCTACCAGCTCATACAGCAGTATGCACCCGAGGCACTCCCGCTCGTACAGACACCCGGCTACGAACCGTGGCAGAAGCCGACACAGACACTACCGGCAGCACCGCAGCAGACATACACCGCCACACAGCTCGCCAGGGAGTACGGCATGAAGGCCGTCTCCTTCAACAACCTCCTGCAGCAGCTCGGAGTGCAGTACCAGTCAGCAGGGCAGTGGCTCCTCGCACCCGACTATGCCGGACGCGGATACACCGCCACCAAGCATGTCACCGTCCACGACCAGGGACGACCAAAACGCAAGCCCTTCACCGTATGGACCGAACAGGGGCGCCAGTTCATCCACGACACGCTCTCACGGCAGGGCATCAGCCCGGAAAAGCCCAAATAACCCAAAACCCACAGGCCATGTGCAGCAACACCAAGCTACTCACACGCACAGAGTACGACGCCGTCAGCTCACTGCTCTCCATACTCTGCGGATACCACATGCCCTACGACGAGGTCAAGCAGAGCGAACTGCTCTCGCTCCACTTCAAGTACGCATACGTGCTCACACACTGGGCACCCGACGTCGTCGACGCATACATCGAAAAGCTCGACAGGGAGCAGCGCTACGCGCTCATACTCCTCAACAAGCTCTTCATCAAGCTCTCCGGCTGAACACCGTGACTCCATTCAGCAGCGGGCGGCTCTCCACATGGGATGCCGCCCGCTGTCGTCACATCAAAAGCAATGTTGGCATCATTGCCCGGACTCGGCCTGAACCGCCTTCTCCAGCGCCTCACGCCGCCACTGCCTGATATCCCTCATAATCTCCTCATTGGCCTCATCGTCATCACCGAGCGCGTTCTTCTGTTTCGAAATCTCTCTCCTCAGCTTGTCTATGGCCTTGCGCGCCGACTCGTCGCCCGACTCCTTCACACGCTTATACAGCTCCGACAGCTTGATGTCCTCCCTAACGTCCTCGTAGGTGCGAAGCTCCTGGTACACCGCGTTCGAACTCGACTTTCCGTAGTAATCCTGCGTGCCCTGGCGCTTGGCGTACTCCGAGACAAACCCGTTCTTGCGCTCCAGCGACGGCGTGCTGTTGATGCTGTCCGCAAGCGCCTCGCTACTGATTCCGGCAGAAAAATCCTTGGCCCGCTTCTTTATCTCACCCGAAAGCATCTTCCGCTCGGCATCATCTTCCGATGCCTTTTGCCGATCCAGAACATCTTTGTCCGTCAGCGTCGTCACTTGCTTCTTCATCTCACTCAGGACAGCCTTTTTCATACCCTCATCATCAGTACTGCCAAGCTTATGCTGCAGCGCCTCATAGTCAGCACGGCCCAGACGCTCCTCCACAGCCTTGTCAAACTGCTTGCGAATCTTCGCCATCTTCTCCTGACGGCCTTCCTCACCGCGGAGCCAGCCCATTATCGGGGCATCCTTCCAATGCTTATAGTGGGCATAGCGACGCGCCATCTCCTCATAACTGAGCTTCTTGGCATCCTCGGCATTCATGCCAAGCTCGTCGATGTACTTGTTACGCCAAGAGCTTGTCGGGGCGTTCATCAGACGCATGATAAACAGGGCTATCTCCTTCGGGCGTGCCAGGTTGTCCTTGTCCCAGCTATAGCTTGTACCGTCCCAGCCAGGCGCACCGTAGTCCATAATGGCGTTCCACATATCCGTAAAGGTCTGCGGATTCACACCCACTGCCGACTGCACGCAGATGTTGAACACGTCCTGAGCGGCCGCAAACTTGTCATAGCCCATCTTCTTGATCATGCCTTGTATGTCGGCCATCAGAGGCAACGGATTGACCTCGTAGTCGCCTCCCTGCTTCAGCCCGGCGTCAATGGCGGCCCCCCAGCCCTCATTCCTGAAGGCCTTGCGGGTCTGCTCACTGGCAAAGCTGCGGCTTATGAACTCACTGAACAGGTTTCCGGCGGCAAAGCCTTCCGTAGGACCGGCGGCCAGTCCTCTCAGCAGCGCGTCGGTCAGCATCTCCTTCTTCGTCTCATCATCGTCACCTATCAGCAGATAGGGAAGGGAAGCACCGAGATTCCAAGCCACCGTGACACCGAACATCATGTTAAGCAGTCGGGCAACGTCATGCCGGCCAGCACGCGCATATTCGGCTTCTGCGGCCTTCTTGGCCTGAGCCTCATCAATACCGAACTGCTCCTGCAGCTGACGTGTCATGAAGCCAATGGCATCCTCCTTGTAGCCCTTCTGTGTCCTGTGCTTCAGGTTGCGGGCTGCATCAACCCACTGGCGGGTATAGGCCATGCTGCTGTTACGGAACACGCTCAGCATGTTGGCGGCAACGGTACGGTCTTTCTGGATGGCACTCACAAAGGCACCCTCGCTCGACTGCTGGGTCAGGTTATAGCCTATCTCCGCATCCTGCAAGGCCCGCTTGTGCGCCAGCTCGTCACTGGCTCCTATCTTCTTGTATTTCCTGTAGCGGCTATCGTAAATAGACCTTGCGCCCCAGGCAATGGTAAGAGCATCCACAGCAGCATTAGCCAACATTCCTCCGCGAACCAAACCGTCAACCCACCCTTTCTTCCAGATTTTCCAGTCAGTCGGGTCGTCCATAAGTCGCGTATCACCCACCTGGCGGCTATTCCAGCGCTTTTGATAAACAGGCATGTTCTTGTAAGCCCACTTGACGGTTCCGTAAGAATTAACAATATTCTTCAAGAGGTAATCTATACGGACATCGTGAAAGAAAGCAGGAAGCGAAAGCCATTGTTTCATTGCCGTATACACCCTGAAGCTGATCTTGGCCGCCGTCACGCCCTTGGCAATGTTGCTGATGGCCGCGTCCACGCTGCCGGGCTTGGCCTTGGGCCTGTAGGTACCCGCGGCCATCCGTGCCGTGTCGGCAAAGGTGTTCCACAGCGCGTCACCGCTGCCGTAGACTTTGCTGTTCATGTTCTTCACCTTGTTGCGGAAGGTGGTATAGCTCAACAGCGTGTTGATATCCTTGTTCCACTCAGCCGTTGCTGCCCAGCGTTCCATATCCTCCACATGCTCGATGGCAAGGCTCAGGGCGTCGGCGTGCAGGATGTCTAACGGCAGGGCGTTCTTCCGGCGCTTGATGATGTTGCCCGTGATGGTCGAGGGCAGCACGGCATCCTGGCCGGCCATGTTCGAGACGTCATGCTCCTGGTAACGGGCATCACCGAGTATCTTCAAGGGGAAATAATGGTCGATGGCGGCCATCGGCGCACCGAACATCCTCTCGTGTACCTTATTATATTCTGTACGCTTCTGTACTAAGTACTCATCCTGCAGCCAGTCGCCTAACTGCACCAGCCTTGGGTCGAGGAAGTCCTTCACCTTCTCCACGGTCTCTTCATCTATACCCATCTTCCGCAGCTTCATGCGCCCGTCGGTCATCTTGTCGGCCATGTAGATATACAGCAGGTTGCCCTGGCTCAGCGTGAACGTACGCCTGTTCTCGCCGTCCAGCACATCCACCTCCAATGTGGGCAGCTTGCGGCTTATGCCGTAGAGGTCACTCCATCTTTTCACTTTATCACCAAATACCTCACGGGCTTTCGCGTCAAGCTCTTCCTTCGCTGCCTTCTCGCCAAGATAGGCCTTGTCGGTGGCATCCATCCAGCTACGCATGAAGTGGTTGTACAGATAGCCCTCGCCGTTGGCATTGCGGCTGCCAAACAGCCTCAGCATCTGCTCGAAGGTGGCCAATGGCTGCAAGAAGAAGTTGGCGGGCTTCCCCTTTGCCTTCTCGCGCAAGGCACCGGCGGGCTTCCCCGCAAGGTCGAAGTTGGCCATCTGCTGAATCTTCTTCACCCTGTCCTTCTCCCGTTCCACAAACTCCCTGGCACCCTGCATGCTCTCGGAGATATTGCCCTGAAGCCTCCCGATGATGTCACCGAACATGCCTATCCGCTCAATCTTGTTCTCCATCATGGCCTGCTCCAGACTCTCCAAAAGCTCCTGCTGTGCCTTGTAGCTGCGACCGCTCTGCCCGTACTCCTTCACGGCATCCCTGTATTCACGGTCAAGGGCTGCCCACTCGTCACGGCTGCCCTCGATGTTCTCCTGGTACTGCAGTGCAATGGAGAGCCCTTCATATTCCTGCTCCCACATCGGGGCCTCATCGTCGTTGCGGGCCATCTTCTCGGCTACCTCGCCCAGACGCTCACGTATCTTCTCCGCATCCATGCGTCCCTCCCGTGCCTGACGGAAAGCCTGAATCATCCGCTGGCCTTTCAGTTCGAGCCTGCCCTGCTTCTCAACACCCTGTGCGGTCTTACTCAGTTCCTTCACGCTCGAAAGCTTCACCACCTGCTGGTCAAGGTTCCGGAGCTGGTTGTCAATGAGGATATTCATAATGTTGTCAACCTGCTTGCGGATGTCCTTGGCTCCTGTGGCGTTCTTCACGCTGCTCAGCAGCCGCTCCATCTCTCCGCGCCCCAGGTTGTCGCCGAACCCCATCTTCATGAAGTCCTGCGCAAAGTCCGTCACGGCCTTCACCGTCGCCTTGTCGTAGGCTTTCTGCCTGCTCATGGCATGGCGGAGCCTTGCAAGGTCCGTCGCCACACGCCAGCGTTTTACGCTTTCACTGTCAGGGTTGGCTTTCTCCTCGGCTCGTGCCTCATCCTGGGCGGCCTTGTCGTTACGCGCCTGATGGTAGTCCTCCAGCTTCGGGGCGGTCTGCCATAGTGCCTTTGCCCGGTTGTGGGCTACGACACGCTTGGCATAGTCCAGCATACTTTCACCCTGATTGAACTGGGGCTGTTCTCCAGGTCCATCGGCATCAGCAGGAAGGGCGTTGCGCTCCTTCCACTTCCTCATGGCCGCATCCCACTGCCTCCAGTACTGCATTTCCTCTGGTGTCATTTCCGGCTCAGGACTGCCCACACGCTGGAATTTCGGCCCCTCATCAGAAGATTTTCCCTCATTTCCTTGGAACGTATCGGAATTTTTCGTATCTTTGCCCTCAGAAAGACCGCTTTGGCCTGAAGCGCTGCCACTTTGCTCGCCGCCTCGTTGGGCATCAAGGGAAGTAACAGGTTCAGTCGCGGTATCTGTAGAAGGGGTAACAGTCGCGCTCCCTTCCCAAAGTAAGGGTCTTTTGCTTAATCTCTCGACACTCTCGTATCCAGACGTCTTGATTCCGTAGAACTCACCGTCGTCCGAGTTAAGCAGGATGGTGATGGCACGCTTGCCGGTCTTCTGTCTGCCATTCTCCACAGAGAAAATCAATGCACCGTCATTGCCCTGACGCACATGGTCGAAGTTCTTCATCACATCCGTGATAAATTCAATGGCTTCCTGGTCGTTGGTTATTCTCGTTTCCTTGCCGTGTTGTGTCTGAACATGTTTAAGCATTGATCCTGTAAGACGAAGCGGGGCCTTTGTGTAGCCAATCTTGTCAAACACTTCCTGGGGAATATCTACTATGTCGATATTCCCATTAGCATCCTGATAGAACTGCTCACCGTTGAGCGCACGCTTGTCACTTAGAGTCCATGTCTTAACCTTATCCCCAGATAGATTCACGCCCTCCAGCATGTCCAGCATCATCCTGTCGGCAATATCGTTGGCATCGCGGTACTTCCACCCCATCATCTTGGCCACGCCTGCCCAGAACCTGGCTAGAATGCCCTTCAGCCGCTGCATGGCCGTCACAGCCTCAGCCTTGCCGAAAACGCCGTCCCTCTCAGCAGCTGTCTCCTCGGCAATCGCACGCAGGCGCTCCGCACCGCGCTTGCCGCTGAACTGCGTAAGTATCTCCTCGATGAAGTCATCCTCGCGCCCTTCCTTCGACAGCTCGGGATAGTCTTTCCTCACCCTGTCGATGATGGGCTTCACCAGCCTGTCGGTCAGCAGCACGCCCTTGATGGCATCCCACTCCTCCGGGGCCGTCTGCCGCTTCATCTCTGCCCACAGGTGCCCATACTCATGTATCGGCGTCTCTGCCGTCGCAATCCTCGGGTCGATGTATATCTTCCCCTTATAGGTGAAGCCGTAGGCATGACCGTCGGCAGTCTTGAAGAATTTTTTCTCAGAATCTTTGCCAGTTTCAGGATTTTGTTGTACCTTTGCACCCGAAAGAGCGTTATCAGTGTCACTTGCTCGTGCCTCTTCGGATGGTGTTGACGAGCGGCTCTGGCGGTCTTTTGAGGCATCATCACGAGTGCTACGTGCGCCTTCGGGCGTGTTGAACGAAGCAGGTGAAGATGCTTTTCTGTTTGAATAGAAGTCGTTGAACACTTCCTTTCCCTCTTTCTTCTCAGTCAACAAAGTGTATTCAACTCCATCTTTCACATATTTATATACCATCAACCTCCGCTTTCCATCCTGCTTAGGTGTCAATTCACCATTGCCTGCAATTTCTGGGATTAAGAGTAGTTCATCTGATGAAACGGTCCCGACATTTGTACCATAATAACGGAAAAGGCTGTGTTTGGTTCCAGCATGGGATTCATTGCCTTGCCGCATAATGATGCGGTGGTCGCCATCATCCCTGCTAACAACGAAAGACTGGTTATCTTTCTTTCCACTGTAGACATCGACCACCGCCTGCTGCTCTGGAGCCAGTTCTTTCCCTTCAAGATCTGCAGCTACTTGCGCTTTTTTCTTGTTAGTCTTCTGACCCATCGGCTTCAGCTCATGCGAACCGTTGTACTCGTCAATCACGCGCTGGCCTTCCTCCCAGTCCGTAGACACATCTATTCCGGCTTCCCTCATCTTATCGGCAACGGCATCCATAAGCACCTTCTCACGTTCTGCAGGAGTAGACTGACTACTCCCCTCGCCCCCTGGAGAGGGGGCGGGGGTGAGGCTCTTGATGATGCTGTGCTCGGCAAACGCCTTGACCTTGCGGTCTGAGCTGTCCAGCCACTTGTCGAAAGTGTCCTTGTCCACGCCCGTAATCCTGCCAAGCCCCTGCCAGCCCTCTTCATAGTTGGAGAGGTACGCATCACGCGCCTCGGCCTCAGAGTCAAACCCATATAGAATCTTGTGCTCGTCAAAGGTGCCGTCGGCATTCACCTGGTCAACCACATACACCTTCCCGCTCCAGTTGTCAAGGTCGGCACTGTCGTTGATGAACATATCCAGATGGTCGCCGTCCTTGCCCTTCTTGCCAAGGATGTAGCCGTAGGTGTTGTGCATCTGCTGCTCCCAGGCATTGCCGTCGGCATCCCTGCCACGGCGCATGCTGCCCTCGGGATTCTCAATCACAAAGTCATAGCCGCCAAACGACACATGACCCTTCCTGTAGTTGCCCGCCTCCTTCTGTTTCTCGGATGGCTCAGTGTTGGTCTGCTCCTTGGCGCGCAGCAGGCGGCCGGCAAAGCTCCCGTCATCGGCTGACACCTTCTGCAGAGAGACACCACCCTCTATCCACCCGTCCTCTTCCTTACGTGCAATCTTCTCGGCCTGCTCAATACGGCCCCGAAGCACCGCAGTAGTGATGTCACTCGGACGGGAGGCACCGGTGAACAGGTCGATTACGGCATACCGCACGTCCTGGTCACTACACTGCTCCTGGATCTTTTCAGGCAACTGCCCATGAAGGACCTCGGCATACTTCTGCAGGCTCATGCCCTTCCCCTTAGGTGCCAACCATGGCTTAAAGGCGTCAGCATCGCCGCCAGTCTTCGTACCGAAGCCAGTCTCGTCCTGCATGCCAACCACCCTGCTCCCGTCGCGGTCATAGCTGAACCATGCCAGCTTGCCCTCACCGCTTTTCGGCACACGGCTGAAAAGGTCGGCGACATACTCTTCCAGCGTGGCGGGCTGTATCGCCTCGTCACTAAGCATCAAGGAGGCATCTTGCATACCCTGATACTGCTTGCGGACTCGCCGAAGCTTGTCCTCACGGCTGCCGCCGCCCTCCATGATGCGGCTCACGTTGGAGTTGCGGATGTCACGCCCCTTCAGTATCAGGTCTTCACCATGCTCCTCCATGAAGTCGCCCGTCAAATTGCCCACGGCTTCCTTGTCGCCGCGCTCGTATGCTTCAAACACGCGCTGCTTCTCCTCGTCAGTCAGAACGTCAAGGATCGTCACGTCGCCAACCTTGAAACGGTCATACTTGTGGACCTTCCGCAGCTTCTCGTCCAACGACAGCGCGGGCTTCAGCACACCGTTCACAATGGACTTGCCGACATCCGCCATGTTCAGGCTCTGGCTGTAAGGCTCACCCTTCGGCTTGCCATCGGTGTCATAGTCCTGGCGAGTCACCTCCACGCTCCCGTCATCTGCCATCCTGTCAATGACGACTTCCGAGCGGGTGCCGTCCTGGTTCATAAAGCCAAAGCGCTTGCCGATATTGTTCTTCACCGTGCCCTGCGCAATCTTCTGCTCAACTGTCGGCTGTTGAGGCTGCTGCTGAACAGGAGGCTGCAATGCCGGTTGAGGCTCTGTGTGCTTCTCAGGGGCTGCCGGTGCTGGCTCCTGCGGCATTACTGCCGGTGGCTCTGCTGAAACACTTTCAGGCTCTTTTGGTACGCTTTCCGTTAATTCTGGAACGCTTTCGGGCTGTTCTGATACAGGCGGTTCAACCTTTGGCTGCTCTTCTGGTCTTACTTCTTCAGCAGGCTTCTCTTCAAACACCTGCCTCCAGTAATCCATCTTGCGCTTGATGTCTGCCACTTCATCCTCGTAGGATGCAATCTCATCCATGTCGGTCATCTTCGACACATCCTTCTTCAGGAGTTCGTCGTATGACTGTTGCAGGTTCGCAATCATCCGGCTGACCATCTCCCGCGCCTTCTCCTCACCGTATCTCCCGGTAAGGGCGGCACGGGAGTCTTCGGCCGATGCGCTTTCCCAGTCTGTTTTCCCGTTCACGACAGGAATACGCGGGAATGCGCTCTGCGTACTTGAACGTGCCTTCTCCGTGTTGGGAATATTCGCTTCTTCCACAACGGGAGTTTTCTCTTCTTGCTGAGGCAATGGCCGTTCTGCCGTCTCTTCAGGTATAATCTCCCCTTCATGATGAACTGTTTCTGGTACGTCAGAAATTTCCTCTTCAGGTATAATCTGGGATTCTCTGTCAATCTCATCACTCTTTGCCTTGCGGTATTCGTCAATATCCAAGTCCGTCGGTTCACCAACTGGCTCTCCCTTCTCATCAAGGGCCATCTTGTACCAAACGACATTCCCCTGCTCGTCGGGTCTGCCAAGAGCTACGTAGCGGTTGCCGTCGGCGCCAGTGAAGTAGTCACCGTTCTGAGGGGCCTCCGGCGTGCCGGGCGCAAGCTCTATGGCGTCCGAGGCTTCCTGCAGCAGGCGCCCGCGCAAGCCGTCCATGCTCTCGTTCCCGGATATCATCCGCTGCGGGTCATTCAGGGCTGTCACCTTGACCTGAAGGGGATTCACAACCTGTATCTCGCCTGTCTCCTTGTCGCGCATGATCATCACGTCGCCGCTCCCCTGCACATTCAGAGTGCCGTCTGGATTCAGCTCAATCTTACCGGCTGTCAGATAGTAGCCCCTGCCGTCCGATTCAACCTCCACGACATTGCCGCTCTCCTTGTGGGTGTTCCTCCGCACAAAGGCATTGGCGGCCTCAACCCGTTCGTCAACGCCCTGAAGGGCACTCTCCATCATGCCATTGATGCGTGCGGCCTTGTTATAGTAGTCGATGGCGGCCTGCAGCTGCTCGCCCGTTATCTCGTCTCTTCCGGCAAGCTCGGCAATCTTCTCGTCGGCATAGTCGGCAGCACCAGTCACCTCGTCGGCAAATGCCTGGTCCATATAAGTCATGCGATCCTCTGCCTGCTGTGCCTCTACCATTGCCTGGTGACGCTCCTGTGGCGTCAGCTTCTGTCCCTCCCAGTAGTTGCGCCTTGTGTTCGGCTCGTCGGCCGGATAGGCATTGTTCCGCACAGCGTCGTATATATACAGGAACTGGTCATCGGAGAAGTCCTTCCCCATGCTGCCGCCAAGGGCAGACTTGACCATTGCTACTGCCTCATCTTCGCCGACACCATATTCCTCCATCAGCTGCTGGATGGTCTTGGCCCTCGCCTCAGGGCTCGCACCGTTCCACATGTTCACGGCATCGTTCAGACGGAAGTCTCCCTCATGCTCCTCCCTCCAGTTGTCGGCCTCGCTGAAGGAGTCGAATTTCAGCTCCTGCATACAGTTGCCGTCCTTGTCCCTGGTCTTCAGGATGACGCTGCCGTCGGCATTGTGCGTGATGTCGGCTCCTGTCTCCAAAGGGGTGTGGGCCGCATCCGGCATCAGGCCGCCCAAGGCTCCGGCCACCTTGGCCTTTACGGCATAGGGTATCTCTGTATTGGCCATAAAGGCGTCATATCGCCCTGCAAGCTCTTGGCGCATCTGCTCGCCCTCTGCCGTCAACCGTCTCTTACCCTTGGCCTCGGTAGTGGCCACCTCCGGGTGCATCCGGCTCAGCGCATCAAGCAGGCTCCTACCCTCGGCACTTTCCCGGACGTATGCCTCTTCTTCCGGGGTAAAGCGGACGCCAGTCTGCTGGCGGCGGCTACTCTTGATGGGATGAAGCAGTTCACCTGCGGCCCTACTGAGACCGCCGGGACTCGACACCTTCATCACGCCAAGCTTCATCATGGCCTCGGCACTTCCCTCAAAGGGATTGGTGAAGCCTTCCTCGCCGTGCACCATCTTGGCAAGTTCCTCGGTGGCGTACATCGTCTCACCTTCCACCAGATAGCCGCCAGCCTTGGAGCCTATTCTGGCAATACCGCCCAATGGCTGGCTCAAAGCTTGCACCGCACCGCCTGTAAGTCCGAACGCAGCACCAGTGGCCAATCCTTCTGCCGTGGAGCCGATAATCTGTCCTGGCTCAAACTCTCTGTCACGCACCTGCCTTGCAGTCTCGGAAGTGGTATTGTAGCCGCCCATCGTTATCGAACCGCTCACCACGTGCTGCATGATATAGTTCTTCATGCGCTGGCCGACACTGTTCTCCAGTGCCGTGCCTACGATGCTGCGGGCTGCTCCTTCACTCAGCCCCTTGGCCGTCAGTTTCCTGATCTGCCGCTCTGCGAGCCCCTTGGCCACGTTACCGCCTACCTTGCCGTAGAAGCCGAAGAAAGGGGCATCGGCGGCAAACGACACCCCCATCTGTGCCAGTATGGCTCCTGTGCCCGGTGTATAATGGGGATTAAGCCCCTCCTCCGTCATGGCAGCGGCCTCGTTCTTGTACCTGCGCTGACCTTCCGTCTCCATCAGACGGCTTGCAAGCATTCCCGCGATACTGTTGCCAAGGCCCTTCATGATATAGTCAAAGCTGCCTTTGGGCATTTCGCGTTTAAGCATCGTGTCATCAAACTCACGACGGATGTCTGCCTCTATCTGGGGCATCATGATCTTCTCCATGTATTCATCACGGCTGACGCCCATCTTGTCGGCTTCCCTTCCAACCTCGGCAGCAAAGCTCTCGTCATCATACAAGCCCTTCATCTGCTCATTGAGATAATTGAGTATCTTTTCCGGGTCACGGGCCTCGTTGGCCTGACGGGCCGTCACGACGCTCCAAGGCGATGCTGCATCCACATATTTTGACTGATCGTGGTACTTGCCCCAAATTTCGTCTGCACGCTTGTCAAACTCGGCGATGGCAGACTTCACGGCTGGGCTTACCACCGATGAGCTGATACGGCTCGCACCCCGCATCACCTCATCCTCCCATTGTCCTTTCGTCTTGATGATATGGCGGTTCACGTTCTCGTCCCCAGTGTCAACCACCGGCTCGTTGCGACGTTTCTGCCCATGCCCCATCTGCCTCATCTTCTGAGCCACAAAGCCGTCCTGCTGCTCAATCTCAGCACGCTCGGCCAGAGTAAGGTCAGCACGGTAGGGCGCCTGATAGCTTACACCGCGAGGCTTCTCAGTGCTGCGTATGGGACGGCGGGCCTCTTTCTGAGACATATTACCTGTTTGAACAGGAGTATAACCACGCTCCAAAGAGTCAAGGCCGGCCTCGGTATCGGTGTAGCCCCCTTCGGCATTGACGGTCCCCTGGCTTGTCCCACTCGGCTCAGACGCTAATTTTGTCAGCCGCTTCTCATAGCTGTCATAGTCGCCTATCCTGAAATCACCACGCCCAGACACCCAGTCGTACAAGTCCTTGCGGTTACCCGCATCCCCCAACTTAGAAAGGAATGTCCGTTCATCGCCAAGGTCGTCTGTTGAGTAACCCTTGCCCAGCAGGGCTTTATATAGTTTCAGCGCTTCTTGCTCGTTCATCGTTTACCAGTCTTTTTCTTGTTCTACTATCGTTCCGTTCGATTGCCTGCCCCATCCGAGGCCGCCACCGGCCTTACCATTGCCGCCACCGGCTTTTTTGGCTCCGCCCTTCTGATTACTTTGCTGCCTCCTGTTAAACCGCGCCTGTTGCTGTCTCTGGCGTGCCTCGAACTGCTCCTGTTGCTGTCTCTGGCGTGCCTCGAACTGCTCCTGTTGCTGCCGCAGCTTCTCCTCAAACTGCCACCGGCGCTCTTCGGACTGCCGTTGACGGTCTTCTTGTTGGGCTTTGCGCCATTCCAGTGTTGACTGGAGGCTTTCATCCGCTCGTCGGTCAGATTCCATCTGCCTGCGAAGATTATAGAGCGTGCCGTAGTAGTTGCGGTCTGCCGCATGAATGTCCGCAAGCCGCTTACGCTCGTCCTGATACTGCTGCTCTATCTGTTGATGTGGGTCGCCAAACTTCTGCCCTGGTGCACCCTTGGCGGCGTAGTACAGGTTGCCAAGATGCCTCAGACCGTTAAAAAGCGCCGTCCAGCCGTGCATCTTCCTTCTGTGCTTCTGAAGGCGCTGCTCTTCGGCTGCTCTCTCCTCGGGAGACGGGCCAAGGAGGCCTTTCAATGAGCCGATGACATCATTGCTGTCTATCTTGGGAATAGACCGCTCCCTGACTGCATCCTCTCGCTTTTGGCGAGCCGTCTCAGGATCCCACCCCCATCCGTCACTCATAACATCTTGTGGAAATGAGCCGTATGGTGCCGCCTTATATCCTCCCGGATCAGGATTATCCGCAGCCTTACGCCTCTCGGCAAATTTAAATAGATTCGGTACTGCCATATGCCAACTTCCTATGCTCTTTTGAACCACATACCCGTCTGAGAATCATAATCTTCCCCGTAATGACGGAGGATTTCCTTTGCCATCTCCCAGTTGTCGCTGTTTTTAAGCCAGCTGTCCTTGGCACCCATCTTCTCCAGCTGGTTCTTCTTGGTAGCGGGATTGACACCTCCACCGCCCGGACTTCCTGTACCGTCAAAATACTGGGCACCTGCCATAAGCGCATCACCCACACCGCCTGCCACGTTGGCAATGTTCTGCGCCTTCTGCTGGTCAAGCGAAATCTGCTGCTGAGTCAACTGCGATTGTCTGGCCCTGTAGGCAGCATCGACATTGTCCTTTCTGGCCGTGTCGGTTGCAGCCATCTGTGCTATGGCATTGCCTACCATCTTATTGCCCTGCATCTTGGCTTCGGCCACCTCTGCGTCAGTACCACCACCGACGGCAGCTGCACCCTGTGCTTTCTTCCAGTTCTCACGGGCAAAGTCCTTGGCCATACGGATCATGTTCTGACCGCCTGCAGTATCTACATAGCTGGTGTTGTAATGGCGGTTATACCACGCTTCGTTTGCGGCTTTCTCGTTGGCAAGCCTGCGCTCCGCCTCTCGCTGCTGCCTGGCAGCTGAAGCGCCTCCAAAGATGGATGAGGCAAGCGAAGCTCCTGCAAGGGCTAATTGCAGCCATTCCTTTTTACGAGAAGCATAGCCGCCTGACGGGTCGCCGCTGCCCAATGGAGCGCCATTGATGATAAAGTTCCATTTCATACGATGTTATTTTTGCAAAAATATAGTGGCAAAGATAGGACGGAACACGCCTATCTTTTTCACAAAAATCCCACCGACATTCCAGTAATGAATATTTTATTAGCCAAAACGCTAATAAGTGTTTCACTTTGTAAAGAATGACAAATACAAAAAATCGGCAATTTCTGTACATATCACCTACGACATGTACAGAAACCGCCAATTCCTTGACACGTTGACTGTTATTACTCAGTTCACCACGCTGGCCCCAGCGAGCGAAACGGGAAATAACATTTTTATCCCTGCGCTACAGATTCGCCTGAAAATAGTTACCTTTGCATCGGC
>CADACW010000008.1:0-69040 GCA_902786565.1 uncultured Prevotellaceae bacterium
GGGGTGCTCCTTTATCCACAGCCCGTCGAAGAGCTTGTCGAAGTTGTCGGCCTCGTTCACGTCGTAGTAGGCCCTGAGCATGTTCAGGAAGATGCTCTTGCCAAACCGGCGTGGCCGGATGAGGAAGAGGAAGTGGTCTGTGTCCTCCAGCCTCTGTATATACTCACTCTTGTCTACGAAGTAAAGGCTCTCCCTCCTCAACTGCTTGAAGTTGGAAATGCCGTAGGGTATGCGCTTGAAGTCTGCCATAGTCTGAAATTTTTCTGCAAATATACGACTTTTCTTCTACATTACCAAAAAAATCGGTGGAGTTTTGCTTTTCAGCCTGCTGGATGAGGCGTTCAAACAAGTCCTTCCATTGCCCCATAATGGTTTCTTTAGCGTAGCGGGCCATGTGCTCTTTAGCCTTTCGTCCCATCTGCCGTCGCAGGGTCTCATCCTCCATCAACAGGCAGACCTTGTCGGCAAAGGCCTCAATGTTACCGTCCTCCACAAGGAAACCATCCTCCTGGTCGGCGATGATATAGCGGGGGCCGCTGGGACAGTTGAACGAGACGCACGGCACTCCGCAGCCCATAGCCTCCTGGAGCACCACAGGGAACCCCTCGAAGCGAGAGGTTAACACGCACAGTGAGCTGGACATATACTCATGCTCCATGTCTTTCGTGGCCGGCATGAAGCGCACCTGCTGCTCCAGCCCGTACTGCCTGACCCGACTCTTCAGCTCGTCAAGCATCGCTCCGGTACAGAACATCCGCAATGTCCAGTCAGGATGACGCCGGGCCACCCTCCGCCACACCTCTATCAGTCTGTCGGGCGCTTTCTCATATTCAGCCCGTCCCACATAGATGACGCTCTTGGCCTGTAGTTTGTTCTCCTCCTCAGGATAGTACTGCACGGCATTGTTGATGACCCGAACCCTTCTGACGGGCCGCCATAGCTTTTCCTCCAGATGGTTTAGTACCACTACCTCGTCAAACCGTTTGGCCGACGTGTCCAGCTGGTGCTCGATATAGGCCGCCAATATTTTATACACCCCACCTTGCAGCCGCAGATTGGGCAGGGCGCGGATGTTCTTCTTCGTGGTGTGCACTTCGGCAATGGCTGCCTTGGCGAACTTCTTGTACAGCCGCACAAACTTGGCATCGCGACTGAAGGTGGAGACGACCACATCTGGACGAATCTCGGCCAAAGTCTTCGCAAGCGCTTTCTTGTATTTTCGCATCAGTTTCAGGTAGACCATCAGTCGCTTCAGCGGCCCATACTGGTACTGCTGGAAGAAATTGATGCCGAGGTCGGTCAGGTGGACCTTGTCGGAGAGCGGAAAGAAGGGCTCCAGCCCGTTCTGCGAGTCGGTCACCAAAAACACCTCGTAGCCCCAACGGTCAGCCATATAGTTGGCCTTGCTGATGATGATTTTGTCGGCCCCTCCTATATTTATAAAGGCAGGATAGACGTATGCTATTTTCATTCGGTGGTCGATTTTTCTTGCAAATTTACAGATTATTTCGGATATGGCAAAAAAAAAAGCTAATTCTTTGGCCTTTCGCCCGACTTTTCGTAATTTTGTCACCTGATTGCGGCGGAAGGGAGCTGAACTTCCACTCCTGATGTGCCAAAAGACCAACCGATGATGGTGAAAGTTAGTGTGATATTGCCAGTCTACAACGTGGGGCCCTATCTTGACGAGGCGCTGCTCTCCCTGACCAACCAGACGCTCAGGGAGATTGAAATCATTGCCGTGAACGATGGGTCGACAGACAACAGCGAGGATATTTTGCGCCGGCACCAGGCCAGCGACCCGCGCATCCGCTATTTCAACCAGACCAATCAAGGGCAGTCGGCCGCCCGCAATCTGGCCTTGCAACACGCCACGGGGCAGTACATCTATTTTATGGACTCTGACGATGTGATTGCCCCCGACGCACTGGCGGCGTGCTATGCTTACATTGAGCAGACGGGGGCCGACTTCATATTCTTTGACGGCGACGAGATGCTTGAAGAGGGGGCCAAGCCGCTGTCGTGGAACTACCGCCGTACCAGTCTGGTGGAAGAGGGCCGGCGATACCGTGGCGACCAGCTGCTCCAAACGATGCTCGACCGCCAGAAGCACAACTGCGTGGTGTGGCTGCTGTTCATCCGCCGGGCATACGTGGAGCGCATCGGGCTGTCGTTCTACAATGGCATCATCCACGAAGACGAACTCTATACCGTGCTGCTCACCATCCAGAGCAACAATGTCTACGCCCTGCAGCGCACGTTTGTGAAGCACCGCGTCAGACGGGCGTCGACCATGGGCATCGGCTACTCCAAGCGCAACGTCAACTGCTATCTCACGGTCATTGACGAACTGCTGAAGTTCCAGCCCTCGCCGCTGATAGACAAGTATGCCCGCTACACGCTGGAAAAGGTGTTCTACACCGCCCACCTGATACCTTTCGGCCAGAAGCCGGCAGTGTTCTGGCGGGCGGTGCGCTCAGGCTATCTGAAGTACATCGGGCTGAAGTCGGCTTTGGCCTTCTGGCTGAAGCGGAAACACCGCTGAACACTTTTTGTATGTTTTCAGTCAAATATTTGGCTGTTTGGAAATATTGTGCTAACTTTGCAGCAGCTAAACTATTACCCATCAATCGATATGGAAAAACCAAGACTATGGCTCGCCGCGCTGGTGCTGGCGTGCGGGCTGACGGCAGAAGCCCAGGAGCAGGGCGTGCGCTCATCGTCGAGCATGTACTTAAACGCACAGGCAAAGGCCGATGTGACCATCCCCTTTGCCGTGGACGCCGAGGGCGTGCGCTATCAGCCCACGTGGGGGCTTGACCTGCAGTGGATCAACGAGCAGAACCTGCGCAAGGGCGTGCGCCACATGGGCAGAGAGAATGTGGGCATAGGCCGCTCGGGATTCAGAGCCACCGAGGCACTGACCAACGACACCGGCCTGGGCAACGACCAGATCAACTATCTGCGGCAGCGCAGCAATCTCTTCAACACCGTCTGCGGGGCCACGCTGCCCCTGGTGCTCACTGCCGACCAGGAGCCCGGGGCCGTGAGCTACTATGTGACCAACAAGAGCTGCAACACCGCCCATTGGGCCGCTATGATCAATGCCCACGTGGAGTGGATGCAGAAGAACACCCAGCACCCCATTGTGGGCGTGTCGCCCTACAACGAGCCCGACTACTGGACGGTAGAGGAGGGCGCCACCGTGGCCAAGCAGGCAGACGTGGCCAAGCGGCTGCGGGAGAACTACCCCGCACTGGAGGGCGTGGCCATAGTGGGCGGCAACACGCTGAACAACGACAAGGCGCTGGAGTGGTACCAGACGGGCAAGGCCTACTACGACTGGGGCAACACCCACCAGCTGGCCGGGTCGTTTGACACTTTTGCACAGTTCTTCCAGCAACTGAAGGCCGACGGCAAGACGGGCTATGCCGACGAGATGCACAACGTGGGCGAGGCCATGGCCGGACTGGAATATGGCATGACCGTGGGCATCTGGTGGGGATTCGACAGCCGCGCCCGTGGCGAATTTTGCGACATCAGCCGCCACGGCCGGCGCCTGGCCTACGGTGAGCACCGCGCCAACTGGACGGCAGCATCGGTCTACCGCCACGACGACGGCCGCGTCAAGGCATTCATAGGCAGCAGCGAGCGGCAGGCCAAGACCACCGCCTACCAGCTGCTCTCCACCGACCGCGACGTCTACTACGACAGCCGTGGCCCCCTGCGCGAGGTGTGTGTGGAGATTCCCGGCGGCACGGGTTATCAGACCGGACAGACCAATGCCGAGCGCGTGGTAGACATCACGTGGGGGGCCGACGTGCCCCGCACGGCCATCGAAGAGGGCAACTACAGGCTGGTGAACAGGGCCACAGGCACCTATCTCAATGCCTCCACATCAAGCATCACCATGCAGAAGAATTTCCCCAAGTCGCTCACTCAGCAGTGGCACGTCAAGCCCATCGACTCCCGCATTGGCGGCGACTTCAGCTTCTACGACATAGAGAATGTGGGCACCGCCCATCTGCACATCAATGTGCAGAATTTCTCCACCATCGACGGAGCCAAGGTGATTCCCTACAGCACCAACACCAAGCCCGACAGCAACGAGCAGTGGTATCTGGACTATGCCGGCGACGGCTTCTACTACATCCGCTGCCGCGAGACGGCCCTCTATCTCACCACCAAGTCGTCGGCGGGAAGCAACGGCATTGGCGTGCAGACCAATGTGCTGCAGGCCGACTCGGCATTGCGGCTCCGCCAGATGTGGCGCCTGCTGCCCGCCGGCGTGGTCTACGACGCTGTGGCTCCCGCACAGCCCGCGGGGCTCACCGCCACGGCCCAGTCGGCATCGGTGCGGCTCACCTGGCAGTCGGTTGCCGACAAGGACCTGCTCGGCTACACCATCCTGAGGGCCGACGCCGCCGCCGAGGGGCCTGATGCCTGGAACACCATTGCACGCGGCATTGCCGACACCTGTTTCGTGGACAATGGCTGTTGCCCCGGCCACCAATATATATATAAGGTGATGGCCCTCGACCAGTCACTCAACCTCTCGGCACCCAGCGAGACGGCTCAGGCGCAGCCGGGCGGATGGGCCGCCATGACAGCCCGCTGGGCCTTCGACGGCACACTCTTCGACGACACCGAGAATATGATGGACGCCAGCGTTAACGGCGACACCGTCTACGTAGACGGGCGCGGCGACGGCGGCAAGGCCCTCAGCCTGAACACCAAACGGTATGCCCAGCTGCCCTACGAGGTGGCCTGCAACGACGAGATGACCTTCTGCGCCTGGGTCAACTGGCGCAGCTCCTCGGCCTGGCAGCGCATCTTCGACTTCGGTTGCAGCACCTCTCAGTATATGTTCCTCACGCCCAGCAATGGCTCCATCATGCGTTTTGCCATCAAGAACGGTGACGACGAGCAGACCGTAGACTGCCCCAGCAAGCTCACAGTCTTCAAGTGGCACCATGTGGCCGTGACCTTGGGCCAGGGCCAGGCCACCATCTACGTCGATGGCGAGCCGGTGGCCACCGGAGCCGTCAGCATCAAGCCCAGCGACGTCCGCCCCGTGCTCAACTACCTGGGCCGGAGCCAGTTCCTGTCGGACCCCTTCTTTACTGGCTATATAGACGATGTGCGCATCTATAACCATGCCCTCACTGCCGATGACGTGCTGGCCGTGATGAACGGGCTGAAAGGCGATGTGAACGAAGATGGCACCCTCGACGTGGCCGACATTTCCACAGTCATCAGTATGATGGCCAATGGCAGCACCAGCCAGACTGCCGACGTGAATGGCGACGGCAAGGTGGATGTGGCCGATATTTCCACCATCATAACCATTATGGCTAACAGGTAGAGCGTAGACGATAGTTCATGCCCTGGCGGCTGAGTGCCGTTTTTGTCAATATTTTCTAAAACGGCCGAAATACCCCCCTAAAAGATAAATGCCTTTTATCTCGGAGATAAAAGGCACTTATCTCCGAGATAAAAGGCACTTATCTCTGAGTCCGCTTTACCCTCCCTTTAAGTATGTAAAATATTTTTGATTACCGCCTTGCCTTTAAAACTTGAAATTCTTAATTCCTAATTCTTACTCGCCGCAGGCGATAACTCTTAATTCTTAATTCTAAATTCTTAATTTCACAAAATCAGTTCCCGCGGCGTCGCGGCAAAGGCGGTGGCACCGTGGGCCAGCAGGAAGTCGCGGTCGCGAAATCCCCAAAGCACGCTGATGCAGGGCAGCCCGGCGTTGCGGGCCGTGGCAATGTCTACATCGCTGTCGCCCACATAGACGGCCCCTTCGCGGCTGGCGCCCAGTTGTCGCAGAGCCTCCGCCACCGTGTCGGGTGCGGGCTTCTTGCGCACACCGGCAGCCTCGTTCTCGCCGATGGCCGCCTCGATGGTGTCGGCGAAGAAGTGTCGGCACAACTCCTGGGTGGCGGCGTGCAGCTTGTTGCTCACCACGGCCAGACGCTTGCCCCGGCGGCGCAGCTCCGCCAGCACCTCCGGGATGCCGGGGTAGGGCAGGGTGGTGTCGAGCGAATGTGCCATATAGTGCTCGCGAAAGGTCTGGAAGGTGGGCTCGAAGTCTGGATTCTCTTCGCCGCCGGGAATGGCCCGCGTCATCAGCAGGCGCACGCCGTTGCCCACAAAGCGGCGCACGTCGTCGGTGCTGTGTTCGGCCATGCCGTGCTGCCGCAGGGCAAAGTTCACCGATGCAGTCAGGTCGTTCAGGGTGTTCAGCAGTGTCCCGTCGAGGTCAAATATATAGGTGTCGTATGCTTTCATCGCTGCAAAGTTACGCATATTTTCCAATTTATTTGGCTCTTTCGCTGAAAAATTGTAATTTTGCACCCTCAATAATTGACATAAGAATATGACGAAACAAAGCAAACTGAAAAGCATGAAGGCCAAATACTATCTCATACCGGCGGCGGCCTGCCTCGCGGCCATTGCCGTACTGGGATATTATTATTTCTTGACGCCATTCCTTGACTCGTCCGAAACGGAGTATGTCTACATCGACAGCGACGACACGCCCGACTCGCTCTATGCCAAGTTGGAGCCAATCGGCTCTGGCCACGGCATCACAGGCTTCCGCACACTGATGCGCCATACGGGCAGCGAGCAGCGGTTGCGCACCGGACGCTATGCCCTGACCCCTTCGATGACCACCGTCGATGTGTTCCGCCGTCTGCGCAGCGGGCGGCAGGAACCCATCCGCCTCACTATCCCCGAAGTGCGCACCATGCCACAGCTGGCAGCCCGGCTGGCCCAGAAGCTGATGCTCGACAGCGCCACCATCGCCAGCCGTCTGACGGGCGACACCGCGGCTTGCCTCTTTGTGCCAAACACCTACGAGGTCTACTGGAACGTCAGCATCGATGGGCTCCTCTCGCGCATGAAGCGTGAGCACGATGCCTTCTGGAACTCCACCCGCCGCAGTCTGGCCCACAACGTGGGGCTCACACCCAACGAGGTGTGCACCCTGGCCAGCATCGTCGACGAAGAGACGACCAACGAGGCCGAGAAGCCCATGGTGGCAGCCATGTATCTCAACCGCCTGCGCATAGGCATGCCCCTGCAGGCCGACCCTACGGTGAAGTTCGCACTCGGCGACTTCACCTTGCGCCGCATCTACAATGCCCATCTCGAAGTGGAGAGCCCTTATAATACATATAAGTACGCGGGACTGCCCCCCGGACCCATCAAGATTGCCAGCGTCAAGGGCATCGACGCCGTGCTGCACCCGGCCAATCACAACTATCTTTATATGTGCGCCAAGGAAGACTTTTCCGGCACGCACAATTTTGCCAGGACCTACTCCGAGCATCTGCTCAATGCCGCCCGCTACGCTCGTGCACTCAACCAGCGGGGCATCAAGTAGTAACTGCCATTCTATCCATTATGTCCATTTTGGCGGCCAAAACGAAAAAAATGGTGAAAATATTTGGAGGTCTCAAAATTTATGTCTATCTTTGCACCGAAATATAGGCAGACTGAACCTAATTCAAACGAGAAAATAATATTAAGTATAACTAAAAAAACGATCAATTATGAAAAAACTGAAGATGTTTTTTGCAGGCGCATTGCTGGCCATTGCTGGTAACGCCGCTGCCCAGACCGTTACGCTGACAGCCAATGAGGCCGCCGACAAGAATGGCGGTTGGACACTGCAGGTAAAGGCTCCGGCCGACATCGCAGGCTGGCAGATGCTTGTCAATCTGCCCGAAGGCCTCTCTATCGAAGGCAATGAAGTGACTGTTGGTGGCGCAAAGTTCACCAAGTACAATGTTGCACTTCCCGCTGCTTACACCAGCAAGTATCAGGTGGTGGGCACACAGACTGCAGAGGGTGGCTACTTCCTCTTCTGCTTCCCCCTCGCTGAAAGCTATGCAGCCGGTGATCTGGCAAAGCAGGCAGGCAGTGGCGATGGCGACATCTGCACCATCAACCTCACAGCCGCTGCTGATGCAAATTTGGCTGGCCCTCAGCCTTGCACGGTTACCAATCTCGCAACCACCGATGAGGTGGGAGTTTCCACAACAGGTAGTGACTTAAATACTACTATTGGACATCCTGTTGGTGATGTGACAACCGATTTCAAATTGGACGTACGTGATAACGCACTTGTTCTTCAGTACATCTTAGGTAAGACTACTGATGTAGATGTTAATGTGGCTGATGCAAACAATGATGAAGCTGTCGACGTCCGTGACTTGGCAAAGATGCTCAATATCATCCTTGGCAAAGAGTAGAATTAAGAAGTTAAATTTAAATTTAATATTTGAGATATGAAGAAAATTTTATTCGTTGGTGCTCTGCTTATGCAGGCAGCTATAGCAAGTGCACAATATAGTATCGAAGTCGAGCCTTTCACAACTAAGCCGGGCGTAACCTTTGAAGATGGGGAAGTAATGAATATTCTCATCAATTATGGTGATAATGAGCAGGCAAATATGGCTCAGTTCAACATTACACTTCCTGAAGGAATGGTTTTCGACGAGGGAGCTTTTGAACTCGACGAGGAGAGATTCCCTGAAGTGAAAGTTGGAAGAAAAATGGAGCAAAAGTTCTCTGTGAGCTATAATGCACAGGCTGATGGTTCTACCATCGTGGTCGTTAAGACCGATGAGGATTATTTCTTCACGGGAAATAAGGGCGTGGCATTGCATGCTTATTTCCTTACTGATGAGAATATGAAGGAGGGTGAGTATGAGATTAAGATTGACCGTGGTGTCATTGCAATTCCTACGGCACCTGGTGGTGGCCCCTCAGGTATTTCTTCAGTCACGAAGATTGCTGTAAGTAATACTAACGCTATCCGCGACATCAATGTTGACGCTGCTAACCAGAAGGTTTACACTGTCGGTGGCCAGCGCGTTACCAGCAAGAACCTGAAGAAGGGTATCTACGTGGTTGACGGTAAGAAGGTGACTGTGAAGTAATTCTGATAGCACATACCGGATAATAATACGTTTTCTCTCCCCAAGTCTGCAAGGGCTTGGGGATTTTTTTTGCCCTTATTCCTGCAGGTCCTCGCGGTACATCTTCGGCGTGATGCCCGTCTCGCGCTTGAAGAAATTGTTGAAGGCAGGCGAATTGGGGAAGTGCAGACGCTCTGCTATCTCGTAGGTCATCAGGTCGCTGGTCTTCAGCAGCACCTTGGCACGGAGCAGGACGGCGCGGTTGATCCAGTACATGACGCTGTGGGTGCTGACCTTCTTGATGACTGCCGACAGGTGGTGGGGGCTGACGCGCAGACGCTCGGCATAGAAGGGAATGTTGCGCTGCTGCTCACAGTGCTGGTTCACCAGCGACTTGAACTGCTTGAACAACTGTTGGCTTCGCGACGGCAGCGCATCGTCGTCGGCATCGTCGGCAGCCTGCTTGATATACTGCACGTTGCTCAGCATGGCCGAAATCATTTGCTTGACCGTGTCGCGGCGGTAGGGCTGCTGGAAGGCGATGTCCCAAAGCAGATACAGCATCCTAAGCAGTTGCTCAAAGTCTTTCGCCGCACATTCGGTGGCAATGTTTTCGGCTATGTGTATGTGCTCCTTGACCGCGATGCCGCTGACGGTGACGTCGGCGCTGCACCGTTCCAACTCCAGAATCATGTCGGGCGCTGTGAGTACCACCGTTCCCTTCTTGAAATGGTGGTGCTCCAAGTCCAGATGCACGTCGGCCTCGCCGTCCATCACCAATAGCAGCCGTGGCTCCGGAATCTGGTAAATCTGGCCTTCGCGCAGAAAAGCGCCATCGCTTGGCCGGCCGTTCAGGACGATGGTGACATCGTCGTTGTTGAAGATGTGGCTTCCCGTTCCAGCAACCTTGCTCAGGTCCATATCGGCAACGGAGAAATAATTGATGTTTTTAGCGTTTCCCATCGGTCAGAATTATGGATTTGTACGATTTTGTTGCAAATTTAGCGTTTTTTCTTTAGTCATAGAAAGAAAAACCGGGAAATCGTACAAATTCATAGTCTTTTCATACAAATATGTAATCAAAGTGTGAAGAAATAAGTGTAAATTTGCAGCAACCAATTCAATTGCAGTATGAATATGAAGCAAATCATCCTTGTTTTTGCCATTGCTGCCACCAGCATTTCTGCCCAAGGTCAGACGCTTGAGGAGTGCCAGCAGGCGGCGGAGCGCAATTATCCCCTGATACGGCAGTACGACCTCATTGAGAAGACGACAGGGCTGACGGTGGCCAATGCTCAAAAAGGCTGGCTGCCGCAGGTGTCGGCCTCTGCCCAGGCCACCTATCAGAGCGATGTGATGTCGTGGCCCGACCAGATGAAGACCATGTTGTCGGGCCTGGGTGTCAGCTTAAAGGGCCTGAAGAAAGACCAGTACCGGGTTGGCATCGACGTGCAGCAGACAGTGTTTGATGGTTTCGCCATCAAAAACCAGAAAGAGATAGTCCGCCGGCAGGGAGAGGTGCAGACAGCCCAGACGGCGGTGGACCTTTACGCCGTGCGCAAACGCGTCAACGAGATTTACTTTGCCCTGCTGATGCTCGACGAGCAGATTCAGCTGAACCGCGACCTGCAGGAGCAGTTGGCAGGCAATGAGCGGAAGTTGGAGTCGATGGTCAGAGGCGGCACAGCTGCCGAAAGCGATTGGCAGAGCGTGAAGGCCGAGCGCTTGAACGTGGTCCAGCAGACTACCAATCTGGAGTCGCAGAAGCGGATGCTCCAGTCTCTGCTCTCAGCCTTCTGCGGCATCGAGGTGAAGGGTGTCCGGAAGCCCGCGCTACAGTCGGCGCCCGTCGAAGGGAGCGGTGCCGCTTTCCGGCCGGAGATGCGCCTGTTTGACTCACAACTCCGCCTGGCCGATGCCCAGGAGCAGGCGCTCAACTCCGCACTGATGCCCCGTTTTGGCGTGTTTGCGCAGGGTTACTATGGCTATCCGGGCTATAATATGTTTGAAGACATGATGTCGCACAACTGGCGCCTGAACGGCATGATTGGTGCGCGGCTGACGTGGAACATCGGCGCCCTCTACACGCGAAAGAACGACAAGGCGAGGCTCAACAATCAGCGGTCGATGGTCAATGTCCGGCGCGACGTGTTCCTCTTCAACAACCGCTTGGAGCAGATTGAGCAGAACGAGAACATCGCCCGCTACCGCCAGTTGATGGCTTCCGGCGACGAGATTATCGCCTTGCGCTCTGCCGTCAGGAAGTCGGCCGAGTCGAAACTCACCCACGGCATCATCGACGTGAACGACCTGGTGCGCGAAATCAATCAGGAGAATGCCGCCAAGGTGCAGCGCACCATGCACGAAATAGAGATGCTGAAAGGCATCTACGACCTGAAATACATCAGCAACGCCCCATCGGGCCAATGATGCCATAACGTAGTAACGAGATAACGTCATAACGAAAAATAATCCCCCTACAGAAATGAAACAGATCATAGCACTGGCAAGCGTGGCCCTGATGATGGCCGCTTGCGGCAACAGCGAGAAAGACTTTGACGCCACCGGCACATTTGAGGCCACTGAAACGACCGTTTATGCCGAACAGAGCGGGGCGCTGCTAACCTTCGATGTGAACGAGGGCGACGCTCTGGCCTTGGGCCGCGAGGTGGCTCTCATTGACACCACGCAGACCTGGCTGAAAATTCGGCAGCTGGCCGCCACCAAGGAGGTGTTCCAGAGCCAGAAGCCCGACATGGAGCGGCAAATCGCCGCCACCCGCCAGCAACTGGCCAAGGCCCAGCAGGACGAGCGCCGCTACAAGGAACTGGTGGCCGATGGCGCCGCTCCGAGCAAGATGCTCGACGATGCCACCAGCCAGGTGAAGGTGCTGCAGCGCCAGCTCGACGCCCAGATTTCCTCACTCTCCACCAGCACCCGCGCCCTCGACAAGCAGATGGCTGCCGCCGATGTGCAGGTGAGCCAGCTCCGTGACATGCTCCGCAAATGCCACGTCGTGACACCCATCGGGGGCACGGTGTTGGAGAAATACGTGGAGCGTGGCGAGTTCGTCAGCATAGGCAAACCGCTGTTCAAGTTGGCCGACACTGAGAATATGTTTCTGCGCGCCTACGTCACCTCTTCCCAGTTGCAAAACATCCGGCTTGGCCAGAAGGTGAAGGTCTTTGCCGACTTTGGCGGCCAGCAGAAGCGGGCTTACGACGGCACCGTCTCCTGGATTTCGGCGCGCTCGGAGTTCACGCCCAAGACCATCCTCACCGACGACGAGCGTGCCGACCTGGTGTATGCCGTCAAGGTGGCATTCAGAAACGACGGGTTCGTGAAGATTGGCATGTACGGAGAGTTGAAATTTTGACGACCGATGACGATGGAAGCAATTGAAGTCAATGGCGTGTCGAAGTCGTACGGCAAGGTGCGGGCGCTCGATGCTGTGTCGTTCCGTGTGGGCAAGGGTGAGGTCTTCGGACTCATTGGCCCCGACGGTGCCGGCAAGACATCGATGTTCCGCATCCTCTGTTCGCTGCTGCTGCCAGAGTCGGGCACGGCCCGGGTCGATGGCTTCGACGTGGTGACGCAGATGCGCGACGTGCGCCGCAGGGTAGGGTATATGCCCGGCAGGTTCTCGCTCTATCAGGACCTGACCATCAAGGAGAATCTGGAGTTCTTCGCCACCCTCTTCGGCACCACCGTCGATGCGGGCTACGACGCCATCAAGGCCATCTATTCACAGATAGAGCGGTTCAAGGACCGCAAGGCTGGTGCGCTGTCGGGTGGCATGAAGCAGAAGTTGGCACTGTCGTGTGCGCTGGTGCACCATCCCAGCGTGCTCTTCCTCGACGAGCCGACCACGGGTGTCGACCCTGTGAGCCGCAAGGAGCTGTGGGAGATGCTCCTGCAACTGAAGGAGCGCGGCATCACCATCGTTGCCTCTACGCCCTATCTCG
Source organism: uncultured Prevotellaceae bacterium (assembly GCA_902786565.1). Classification (GTDB taxonomy): domain Bacteria; phylum Bacteroidota; class Bacteroidia; order Bacteroidales; family Bacteroidaceae; genus Prevotella. Next base: position 12,902 of record CADACW010000008.1, read on the forward strand.
ACGAGGTGCGCTGCTGCGAGCGGGTGGCTTTTCTTGACCGCGGCCACATTCGCGGCATAGGCACGCCGGAGCGGATACTGACGGAATTTAGCGATGTCTTCAATCCGCCGGCGATTTCAAGAGGTGAGAAGTCAGAGGTGAGAGGTGAGAAGTCAGAGGTGAGAGGTGAGCGTTTGACCGACATTGTCATCGAGGTGGAGCATCTGGTGAAGGCTTTCGGCTCTTTCCATGCCGTCGACGACATCTCGTTCACGGTCAGGAGGGGCGAAATCTTCGGCTTCCTTGGTGCCAACGGGGCGGGCAAGACCACCGCCATGCACATGCTGACGGGGCTGGACCAGCCCACCAGCGGCACGGGACACGTCTGTGGCTACGACATCAGCACCCAGTATGAGGATGTCAAGCGGCACATCGGCTATATGAGCCAGAAGTTCTCGCTCTACGAAGACTTGACCGTCAGCGAGAATATCCGCCTCTTTGCCGGCATCTACGGGATGAAAAGTGAGGAGATAAAGGTGAAGACTGACGAATTGCTGCGCCAGTTGCAGTTTGAGGAGCACAGAGACGACCTGGTTGGAGGGCTGCCTCTGGGCTGGAAGCAGAAGCTGGCCTTCTCCGTCTCCATCTTCCACGAGCCCGGCGTGGTGTTTCTCGACGAGCCCACGGGTGGCGTCGACCCAGCCACGCGCCGCCAGTTCTGGGAACTCATCTACGCCGCCGCCCGCCGTGGCATCACCGTCTTTGTGACCACCCACTATATGGACGAGGCCGAATATTGCGACCGCATCTCCATCATGGTCGATGGCAAAATCAAGGCCATGGGCACCCCCGCCGACCTGAAGCGCGAGTACGGCCAGCCCGACATGGACCACGTCTTCACCCATCTGGCCCGCCAGGCCACCCGCTCGTCGGACTAACGCCAGGCGTGATAACGTTATAACGGAATAACGTTATAACGGAGGCCGGTACAACGTGATAACGATATAACGTGATAACGAAATAACGAAATGAAGCAATTCTTCAGCTTTGTCATCAAGGAGGGGCGCCACATTGTGCGCGACCGTCGCACCATGCTCATACTCTTCGGCATGCCCGTGGTGCTGATGCTGCTCTTCGGCTTTGCCATCACCAACGATGTGAAGAACGTGCGCACGGTGGTGGTTACCTCGCAGATGGACCATCTGACCCGGCAGGCCATCGACCGCCTTGCGGCCTCCGAATACTTCGTCATCACCGCCACCGTGCCCACTCCGCATGAGGCAGAATTGCTAATCCGCAATCAACAAGCTGATGTCTGCATCATTCCCGCCCCTACGGGCGGTAAGTCTGGCGGAGGGGGCAAATGGCAAATCATGGTGGACGGCAGCGACCCCAATATGGCCCAGCAGTGGACCGCCTACGCCCAGCAAGTAATGGTCAATTCGCAAGTCACAAGTAACAATTCGCAATTGCCAATTGTCAATTCCAAACTGCTCTACAACCCTCAGATGCGGTCGGCCTACAACTTCGTTCCTGCCATTATGGGCATGCTGCTGATGCTTGTCTGCGCCATGATGACCAGCATCTCCATAGTCCGTGAGAAGGAGCGGGGCACGATGGAGGTGCTGCTCGTTTCGCCCGTCCGTCCGCTGATGATCATCGTGGCCAAGGCTGTGCCCTATCTGGTGCTCGCCTTCGTCATCCTGACCACCATCCTGCTGATGGGGCGCTACGTCCTGGACGTTCCCCTTCAGGGCTCCATCGTTTGGATTTACCTTGTCAGCACCATCTACATCCTGCTGGCCCTCTCGCTGGGCCTGCTCATTTCCAACATTGCCGACAGCCAGCTGATGGCCCTGCTCCTCTCGGCCATGGTGCTGCTGATGCCTATCGTGATGCTCTCAGGCATGATTTTCCCTGTTGAGTCTATGCCCCCCGTGCTGCAATGGGTGTCGGCCGTCATCCCTCCGCGCTACTACATCGAGGCCATGCGCAAACTGATGATTATGGGCGTGGGCATTGGCGAGGTGCTCCGCGAGGTGGTCGTCCTCTCGGCCATGACCCTGCTCCTGCTGTTCCTCTCGCTGCTGAAGTTCAAGACCCGACTGGAATAAAAACAATCTTCAATTTTCAATCTTCAATTTTCAATGTTGAAATACCTCATACAAAAGGAGTTCCTGCAGATACGCCGCAACTCGTTCCTGCCGCGCCTCATCGTCCTGTTCCCCATTGTGATGATGTGCGTCATGCCGTGGGTGATGAACCAGGAGGTGAAAAACATCCGCGTGGACGTGGTGGATGCCGACCACACCGTGGCGTCGCAGCGGCTGGTGCAGCAGATTGCGGCCAGCAACTATTTCGTGTTCAGCGGGCTGAAACCCACCTACGATGCAGCCTTGAAGGACATCCAGACCTCGAAGGCAGACATCATCCTCGAAATTCGCGACGGCCGCTACCTCATCGCCGCCAACGCCGTCAACGGCACCAAGGGCAGCATGGGTGCCGCCTATCTCAGCCAGATAGTCGCCACGCTCCCCTCCTCACCCCGCGGCGGAAACGCCAGCGAAGTTCTCTCACTCTACAACAAGCATCATGACTACAAGCTCTTTATGATTCCCGCCCTCTTCGCCATCCTGATGATGCTGATGACAGGCTTTCTGCCGGCGCTGAACATCGTGGGCGAGAAAGAGGCGGGCACCATCGAGCAAATCAACGTCACGCCCGTCAGCAAGGGCGTCTTCATCCTGGCCAAGCTCATCCCCTACTGGCTCATCGCCCTCTTCCTCATCACCGTCTGCCTGTTGCTGTCGTGGCTCGTCTACGGCATCACCTGCCAGGGCCCGCTATGGCTGGTCTATCTGCTGGCCATGCTGCTGGCCCTCTTCTTCAGCAGTCTGGGGCTCATCATCTCTAACTACAGCGACACCATGCAGCAGGCCATGTTCGTCATTTGGTTCTTTGTGGTGTGCATGCTCCTGCTCTCCGGCCTGTTCACACCAACCCGTTCCATGCCTTCGTGGGCCTATCTGACCACCTACGTCAACCCTATGCACTACTTCATCGACGCCATCCGCACCGTCTTTATCCGTGGCGGCAGTCTGCAGCATATTGCCCATCAGGTTTGCGCCCTCTTGGCCATCGGCATTTTCATGGCCGTCTGGGCTGTCATGAGCTATCAGAAAAATCGGGCCTGAGAGATAAAAGGCACTTATCTTTTGGGCCCTTCGGCGCAACTTTCTGGAAGCCCCCCTCTCGGCAGGGCTCTGATGGGGGCATTTTCATAAAAATTCGTAATATCGGATGCAAATATAGTGTGGTTTGCAGAAAAAGCCCTATCTTTGTCCTCGTTATGACAATTGTGCGGATAATTGCTCCTGAACGCCAAGAAGCTATATTCAAATAATAATGTAATACAACAATGAAAAAGACATTCACACTGATTTCCCTTTCTGCCCTTTTGGCCTTTGCCCCGACGGCTCAGGCCCAGGACAAACTCTACAACGACGAGTTCCCCCTCGGCGACGTGACACTGTTGGACGGTCCTCTGAAGAAGGCCCGCGACCTGAACATCAAGACGCTGTTGCAGTACGACTGCGACCGCCTGCTGGCCCCCTACCGCAAAGAGGCCGGGCTGGAGCCCAAGGCCAAGGCCTATCCCAACTGGGACGGGCTGGACGGCCACGTGGGCGGCCACTATCTGACGGCCATGGCCCTCAATGCAGCCACCGGCAGCGAGGCCTGCCGCCAGCGCATGGAGTATATGGTCAAGGAGTTGCAGGCCTGCGCCGACGCCAATGCCCAGAACCATCCTGAGTGGGGGCGCGGCTATGTGGGCGGAATGCCCAACAGCGAGCGCATCTGGAGCAACTTCAAGCGTGGTGACTTCGGCACTTACTTCGGCTCGTGGGCACCGTTCTACAACCTGCACAAGATGTATGCCGGCCTGCGCGATGCGTGGCTCTACTGCGGCAACGAGCAGGCCCGTCGCCTCTTCATCGGCTTCTGCGATTGGGCCATCGACCTCACCGCCGGCCTCACCGACGACCAGATGGAGCGTATGCTGGGCAACGAGCACGGCGGCATGAACGAGGTGCTGGCCGACGCATACGCCATCACCGGCGACAGGAAATATCTCGACGTGGCCCGCCGCTTCTCCCACCGCAGGCTGCTCACGCCCATGTCGCAGCGGCTGGACTGCCTCGACAATATGCACGCCAACACGCAGGTGCCCAAGGTGGTGGGATTCGAGCGCATTGCCGAACTGGCCGGCGACGAGGTCTACCACGATGCCGCCGACTTCTTCTGGGACATCGTCACCGGCGAGCGCTCGCTGGCCTTTGGCGGCAACAGCCGCCGCGAGCACTTCCCCAGCAAGGACGCCTGCATGGACTTCATCAACGACATCGACGGCCCGGAGACCTGCAACACCAACAATATGCTGAAGCTGACCGAGGACCTGCACCGCCGCAACCCGGAGGCACGCTATGCCGACTATTACGAGCTGGCCACCTTCAACCATATTCTCTCCAGCCAGCATCCAGAGCACGGCGGCTACGTCTACTTCACCCCCGCCCGTCCACGCCACTACCGCAACTACTCCGCCCCCAACGAGGCCATGTGGTGCTGCGTGGGCACGGGCATGGAGAACCACGGCAAGTATGGCCAGTTTGTCTACACCCATCGGGGCGACGCCCTCTATGTGAACCTCTTCGTCAGTTCCGAGCTGAACTGGCGCGACAGGGGCCTCCTGCTCCGTCAGGAGACCCAGTTCCCCTACGCCGAGACCAGCCGCATCACCATCGTCAAGGCTCCCTCCCTACGGGGTAGGGCGGGGGGAGAGACGTTCCCCCTCCTGGTGCGCTATCCCGGATGGGTCAAGCCGGGCCAGTTCTCCGTCCGGGTCAACGGCCAGCCCGTCAGCATCGTCACCGGCCCCTCCAGCTACGTCAGCATAGACCGCAAGTGGAAGAAGGGCGACGTGGTAGACATCACATTCCCCATGCACAACAGCGTCAAGTATCTGCCCAACGAGCCGCAGTACATCGCCCTGATGCACGGCCCCATCCTGCTCGGCGCCAAGACGGGCACCGAAGACCTGCGCCACCTCATTGCCGACGACAGCCGCTTCGGCCAGTATGCCAGCGGTAAGAAGCTGCCCATCAACGAGGCACCCATCCTCATCCACAACAACATCAGCGACATAGCCAACCAGCTGAAGCCCATCGACGGACGGCCCCTGCACTTCACCTTCAACGTGGAAGACGGAAAGATGAAGATTGAGAATCTGGCTGCGCTTGACAATCGGCAATCAGAGCTCATGCCCTTCTTCGAGATTCATGACTCGCGCTACATGATGTACTGGCTGGCCCTCTCGGAGCAGAGCTACAAGGGCTATTTGGCCGACCTGGCCCGGAAGGAGCAGGAACGGCAGGCCCTGGAGGCCAGCACCGTGGACAAGGTGCAGCCCGGCGAACAGCAGCCCGAGACCGACCACAAGATGGAGACCGACCGCTCGCAGACGGGCAACACCAACGACACCTTCTGGCGCGACGCCCGCGACGGCCACTACTTCAGCTATCTGATGCAGACCGGCGGGCTGACCGAACTCAGCCTGCGCCTGAAGTACTGGGGCGTGGGCGAGTGGAAGAGCCACGAGTTCGACATCTATGTAGACGATGTTCTTATAAAAGAGGTGAACAACACGGGCAAGTACCGCATCAGCGAGTTCAAGTACGAGACCTACCCCGTGCCAGCCCAGTTGCTGCAAGGCAAACAGCAGGTCCGCGTGAAGTTTGTGGCCAAGCCGCGCAAGCAGATTGGCGAGATATACGAAGTGCGCCTCGTGAAGAACTGACCCACATTCCACGCCCTTGTGTGAACAACTAAAAAACAGGGGCGTTTCAGCTTAATATTCATTAAAACTAAAAGATTTAGTTGGAACGAACTAAATCTTTTAGTTATTTTTGCAGTCGGATACAGATACTGACGCAATTGAAAGTGTAAAATCGGAAAAGCGAAAAAGTGAAAACTATGAAACGACTGACCACGAAAGAAAAGGAAATCATGGACCTGCTTTGGCAGCACGGCCCGATGTTCGTCCGCGAGATGCTGGAGCACTATGACGAGCCTCGGCCCCACTTCAACACGGTGTCTACCACGGTGCGCATCCTGGAGAAGAAGGGATTTCTGGGCCACAAGCAGTTTGGCACCTCTTTCCAGTATTTTCCCACCGTCACCGAGCGGGAGTATGGTCGCAGCAGTCTGACGGGCATCATCCGCGACTACTTCGACGACTCCTACCTCAGTGCCGTCTCCTCGTTTGTGAAGGAAGAGAAAATCTCCGTGGACGAACTGAAAGAACTCATAGCAACTATTGAACAATTGAAAGACTGATAGAGAGTATGATAGCGTTTCTTGCCTACGACCTGAAAGTGGCGGTGCTGGTGGCCGTGTTCTACATGTTCTACCGCCTGCTGCTGAGCCGCGAAACCTTCCATCGCGTCAACCGCGTGGTGCTGCTCACCACGGCAGTAGCGTCGTTTGTGTTGCCGCTGTGTGTCATCACCCTGCACCGCACGGTGGTGTTGAGCGGCAGCACGGGCAGGATTGTGCCGGGCGGGCTGACCGCCGTGGCTGGCCAGCCGTCGGTGCCGCTCTGGCAGTGGGCCGCCGTGGCCCTGTTTTTTGCCGGCATGGCTGTCACGCTGGGTCGCACGCTTGCCAGTCTGCTCCGTGTGTGGCTGCTCATCAGCCATAGCGAGCAACATCCGCAGGCCGACGGCACCGTTGTCTGCGTCAGCAGCGGCGATGTGTCGCCCTTCAGCTGGATGCGCTATATAGTGCTCTCTCACCGCGACTTCAATTGCCCTCCTTCGGAGGGTCAGGGCTTGGACCTCATCCTCGCCCATGAACGGGGACACATCCGCCAGCGCCACTCGCTGGACCTGCTCCTCGTTGATACGCTCACCGCTCTGCAATGGTTCAACCCCGCAATGTGGATGCTGCGTCAGGATCTGCGCACCATCCACGAATACGAGGCTGACGCAGCGGTACTCTCTCTTGGGCTCAATATGCGTCAGTATCAGTATCTGCTCATCCAAAAAGCCGTCAGCCACTGCGGGTACTCGGTGGCCAACGGCATCAGCCACAGTACCCTCAAAAACCGCATAAACATGATGCTCAATAAGAAATCGAACCGTGCGAGCCGGTTGAAGCTGCTCGCACTCCTGCCCCTTGTGGGCGCCGTTCTGGCCCTGCAGGCCGAGACCGTGACCGACTACGTCTACAACAAACCACAGCAAAGGGTGGTGAAGAAAGGCCGCAAGGCCGGCCAAATCAGGCTGAACGGCCAGAACATCGAGGTGAAGACCGACACGGCCACCATCACCGGCCATAACGTCAACGTAGCGTTGCAGACGACCGAGGCACTCTTCATACTCAACGGCCAGAAGGTGAGCCCCGACGTGGTGCAGGCGCTTGACCCTGAAGACATTGACCATATCGACGTGCTGAAAGAAAAGTCGGCTATGGAAGTCTATGGCGAGGCAGGCCGCCACGGTGCCGTCGTCATCACCACGAAAGTAAAGGCGATAGTGATGGAAGAACCCCGTGTGGACAGCGCTGGCGTGCAGTTAAAGGAGGCCGATGTGGAATACGAGACGGACTACCCGGAGGTGTTTGACGTGGTGGAGCAGATGCCTGAGTTTCCCGGTGGCATGGAGGGCCTGATGACCTTCCTGATGCAAAATGTGCGCTATCCCGAGGCTGCCCATAAGGCCGGCACCGAGGGCCGCGTGCTGGTGCAGTTCATTGTCGAGACCGACGGCACCGTGAGCAATGCCAAGGTGGTGCAGCGGGTCAGCGACGACCTGGACGGCGAGGCCGTCCGTGTGGTTGGCTCCATGCCGAAGTGGAAGCCCGGCAAGCAGAACGGCAAGCCCGTGCGTGTGAAGTACACCCTGCCCATCTCCTTCCGCTTGAGTTAGCGGAGTTCCGCCGCTCCCCCCAACGATGTAAGGGGAGCGGCGGAAGTCTTTTGATGGGCAGCGCTACGCATACTTGCGGCGTAGATAATAGTTGAGCAGGGCGAAGAAGATGCAGCAGAAGGCAATGCCCGGAACGAGGCTGTACGACTCCGATTGGCGTGCCATGACTTGCAGGGCGGCAAGCAGGCTGGCGCCGTAGAAATAGCCAATGACGGCACACCCCAGCAGCAGGCAGGCCGCCACGGTGGCGAAGGCAAAGATGTGCTCGCGCCGTTCATGGGCTTTCCGCTCCCGTTTGATGCGGCACAGAGTGAGGTGTGCAAAGTTTGAGGGCAGCTTCAGTGGCTCTTTGGGGGCGAGGGCCTGGCGCAGGGCGGTGTCTTTAAGTGTTGTTTCCATGATTCATCATCAGATACAGTTTGCGGCGTATGCGGTGCAGGCGGGTGGCTATGGTTCCCGCCTTTATGTCAAGTATATAGGCAATGTCGGCCATGGGCCGGTTGTCGTAGTAATAGAGCGTGACGAGCGTCTGCTCGTCGGGGGCCAGCTGGGCTATGGCGCGGCGCAGGTCGTCAATGCGGGTCTCGTCGCCGAGGGCATCGTCTACCACGTCGTCGGGCAGTGCGGGGAGACTGTCGATGCTGGCGTAGGCCATGCGCCGTCGGCGCAGCCGGGAGACGGTGACGTTGTAGGCGATGCGGCATATCCAGGTGTAGAACGATGAGCGACCATCGAAGGTCTCTAAACGGTTGTAGGCGCGGACAAAGGCGTCCTGAACCAGTTCCTCGGCATCCTGCTGCGACGGAACGAGCCGCGACACAAGGCTGAACACTTTCTGCCCGTAGTGTTCCAGAAAATAGCCGTAGTCCTCGGCGTGGCCGTCGAGGACACGGGCTATCAGTCGTTGCTCGTCCGTCTGCTGCATCAGAACTCCTCTTCCTTCTTCTCCTTAGGATGCTCGGCCTTGTGCTCGGCCTTGTAGGACATCAGCAGGCCGATGCCGCCGAAGATGCAGATGCAGGCGATGTAGACCACTCCGGCCACATGGTCGTGATACTGCCATACTCCGCTGAAGTCGTAAGCGTATTGTCCTGCAGTGGCCATCAGATTGATGATGAACCCTACGAGGAACCCGGCGCCGATGCCGAGCATCAGCCAGCCGATGCGCAGGGCGGTGAACTTGTTGCCGCTGCTGTAGAGGTTGATGCCCTTGAAGTCAACATTTGAAATCTCTGCCAGTTTGCTGATGAGCATCAGCCGCTCGCGCTTGCGGACAAACAGTTCCACAACTTTGTAGATGGTGCCGAACACGATGAGGCAGTTCAGCGGAATCATAATCCAATCCATACTTCTTTTGTTTTTTTTGTTAATGTTAATGATGTTTGTTGCTTCTGTTATTATTAGACGCAAGTTTTTCAGAAACATTACACTTGGCAACAAAAAAATTTTGGCAGGATGGAATATTGTCCGTTATTCCCCTTGATGGGCTGCTGAGAGGAGGGTCAGTTCTTGACCAGCAGGTCGTAGTGGATGTGGTCGTCGGCCAAGGGACGGCCCACTGCCGGCTTGGAGCGCGAGGGGCGGGCAGACCGCTTCGGGGCGGAAGCCTGCACGGCGGGGATGACCTGGGCAATGGTGTCCTGGCGGGGCTGCGGGTCGTGCACCTTGATATAGACAGTGTCGACGAGGGCCGTCAATGGCTCGTCAGACAGGCTGTGGCCCTTTGTCCAAAAACCGAAGACGAAGCCGAGGATGGCGGCGGCAGGAACGGCCACGAGCCAGCCGGGAAGGGCAATGGCAAATCCGCTGGGGCGGTGGCTCCAGGGGCTGACGTGCTGCTGCTGGTTCGCCTCGTCGCGCAGTTGGCGGGCGGTGCGGATGATGTCTTGTTCAGTCACTTTCATATTGTTTCAGTTGTTGTTTGATGATGTTCATTGCTTTGTGCAGACGCGACTTCACGGTGCCTTCGGGCAGCTGGGTGATTTGCGCTATCTGCGGGATGGTCAGTTCCTCTTCGTAGTGGAGAGAGAAGAGCATGGCGTAAGGCTCTGGCAGACTGCGCAGCACCTGGCGGAGGGCGTCGTGCAGGATGGCATCGTCGATGTCAAGTTCGAAAGACTGCTCCTCGCCCCCCTCTTCTATGGAGAGTGTCTGGGGGTGGGGTCTCCTGTTGTGGTTTTTCCAGAGATTATAGGCTATGGTGTAGAGCCAGGAGCGGAAGCAGCGCCCTTCGTGGTAGGTGTGGCGGGCGGCGTAGAGGCGCAGAAAGGTGTCGTGCGTAAAGTCGGCCGCCAGGTCGGCGTCGTCGCCGAGCCGCCGGGCAAAGAAACCCTGCAACCGCCGGGCATGGCGGTTGTAGAGTTCCTCGAAGGCGCGGTCGCTGCCACTGGCGGCCCGCTTCATCAGCTGTTCGTCGGTCTGGGCCGACAATCTTAGTGGAATCAGCATCGTCTTACTTTTCAATCAGCAGGTTCAGATATTGCTGTTTCTGCTCCTCGTCCATCTTCGCGTTTTCGACCCCCGCCACCAGCAGACGCATCAGCCAGTCGTAGCGCCGGCGGTCGTGCTTGGCGTAGTAGGGCAGGAGGTCGGCCAGCAGCACGGCGTAGTTGGCCGACATTCGCAGTCCTGACGTCCACTCCGGCCGGAACGACACGAGCAGATACTCCAGCATGTAGCGCTGCTCCACGTTGCGGCGCTTCACGGCCAGGTTGTCGTAGGGCCTTTTGGCATACTTCAGCAGCAGCCCTTCGTTGTAGAGGTTGTTCTTCCACTGGTCAGTTACTGAGTTCGGCGTGGTGGTGGAGAAATAGATGCGGCTGCCGAAGCGGTCGATGAGCGCCTGGAGCAGGTCGTGCTCGTAGGCTTCGTACGATGTGTATCCGCCGCTCTCCATGTCGGGGAACACGATGTCCAGCTTGCGCGAGAGCCATTCGCGATACTCCTTCACGCCGAGGAACGGTATGCAGACGATGGTCTTGTCGCGGTGCATCTGCATGCCCTCCTGAATGAGCCACTTAGGTATGATGGCCGTGTCGCCGAAGCCCAGATAGATGCCGTCCTGGCCCATGCCTGCCAGTTCGTTGTAGCTATAGCGCAACACGGCTTCAGAGTAGATGCCGCTGTCGAAATAGCGCTTGGCCATTTGCTGCATGCGCTGCTCATATCCCTTCATGGCCAGATAGCACACCCACTGGTCGTAGTCGAAGAACTCCATATTTTCGGGCAGCCTTGCCAGTGCTGCTTCGGCATATTTGTCGCCGTCTTTCTCTTCTTTCGTATGACCGCTCCCTATGGCACGATAGGCGCAATAGTTATAGGTGTAGGAATCAGGGATGGCCTGACGCATTTCAGAGATGACCTGACGCACGATGCTGTCGGAATTGTTTCCCCACCACCCCATATAGTGGGCAGCGTGGTAGTAGTTCAGCCAGGCCGTCTCGTCCTTCGGGTTCCGTTGCGTGGCTTCTTTCCATGCCTCCTTCTGTTCGGTGTACCACACGAAGTCTTTCTCCGACACGATGGGGCTCTCCACCCTTACGGGCTTGGTTTGCGCCACAAGGCCGAGGGTCAGTGCGGCCAGGGTGGCAATCAGTGTTATTCTTTTCATTTCTGTTTTTCTGTTTTTTAAATGATTAAACGATGAGTGCACTTCTGTTATTGCATACACACAAGAACGGGAATCGTTCACAGAAAACAGTTATAGATTCTTAAAAAGGATAACCGTGGATATTCGATTATCTTTACATCCCCAAAAGACAGGCCGGAGCGGACTCAGAGATAAGTGCCACTTATCTCCGAGATAAAAGGCACTTATCTCCGAGATAAGTGGCACTTATCTTTTAAGGGGGTTTTTCCGGTGTTGTGAAAGGAATGGAAAAAAACTGACAAGAGAATACTTGCCTTCAGCATGAAGGCTCCCATAGGAAGCGGGCCATGTCTACATGGCCGTTGGCCTTGAAGACCACCCCCTCTGCCTCCAACAAAAGCCGCTGACGGCTCCATCCGGGAGCCGTGCGGCCTTCTTTGTTGACCACACGGTGGCAGGGCAGCAGCTCGGCACCGGGGGTGTAGCGCAACGTGCGCCCCACCATGCGGGGATGGCTTGGCCATCCGGCCAGGGCGGCAATGTGGCCGTAGGTAGTCACGCGGCCGCTGGGAATCTGGGCCACGATTTCCAGCACGTCGTAGCGAAACTGACGCGCCTGCTCCGCCGTCATCCGGCTGGGGTAGTCTAATGAATAATTCATAATTCACAATTACCAATCGTCGTCTTCATTGCCCACGATGCCGTTCTTCAGCGCCTCTTCCACCTTGTCGATGATGGCATTCGAGTAGGCATGGGTCATCACATATTTTAGTAAAACATGGTTTCTGCTTGCAGCCGCTGCACCCCGCACAGGGGTCTTTTTGCCGGTGGCCAAAGGCGCGGCCTATCCGAATGGCGGCGTAGAGCACGCTGGCTCCTACGGCCACGCCGACGATAAATAGCTGACAGTTCATGTTAAGAGTTCTTGGTACAGACTTTCGTATTGGGCTGCCACCGTCAGGTAGTGGTGGTGACGGCGCACGTACTCCTTGCTTTGGCGCTTCAGCCGCTCTATGCTGCCGTCGGCCGCCGCCTGCAGGCGCACCAGCCTTTCCAGCTCGTCGACCACGCTCTCGTAGGTTGGCTGCACGTTGACGATGGGTCGCAGTTCCTGCTCGCCCAGTATGTCGTAGTTTTCAGGTTCGCCTCCGCCTATGACGATGATGCCTTTCGACATGGCCAGCAGGGCGTTCATGGCCGGCGTGTAGCTGTAGAGCTGGTCCATCAAGGCATCGCATCCGTCCATGCGTTTCTGATATTCGGCAAAGGGCAGCCCTTCGGCCTTGACCAGTTCCAGGTGTTCGGGGTGGCGGCGCTGCATTTCCTCGGCGGCGCGCAGCATGATGTCGGTTCCCTTGTATTGGCTTCGCCCTTTGCTGATGCCGATGAAGAGTCTGAGGGGTGAGGTGAGAGGTGAGGGGGCGGTTTCTTGCCTCTCACCTCTCACTTCTGAAATCGGGAAGGGTATGAAGGTGGTCTTTGTGGGAAAAAGCGGCTGGTAGCAGACGTAGTATTCGTAGAGGCCGGCCACGATGGCGTCGCAGTCGTTGGCTATCAGCTGGTTCAGCTCTGCCTTGGGCGTGTCCAGCCAGTCGCTGCTGTCGCGCTGGGGGACAGGGCCTGTGCGCAGCTGGTCGCCGATGTTGAAGTCGCTGTAGCGCAGCGGCTTCCGCTCTATGCACTCGTGCACCCAGTAGTAGTCCATGCCGAATGCGCCCATCACCATGCACTTGTTGTGGCGGCGCAGATAGTGGTAGACGGGGAAGATGCGCTCGGCCTTCAGTTCGAGGAACATGGGGTTGATGAGCTGCACCACATCGTAGCCGCGCCATCGAGGCAGCTGTGCCCACACCTTTGCCATCAGCCTGAGTCCGCCCAGAGTGCCGGGCGTCCTGGCCAGGTCGATGTCGCGAGGATAGTCTTTCCAGAAATCGCCATTCGAAGCCACCGTCACCTGATGTCCTCGCTCGCGCAATCCCTGTGCCAGAGTGTTGTGCACATTGCTGTATTCGCCAAGCAGTAGTATCTTCAACTTGAAAAAATAAAAAAATAAAAGAATAAAAGAATATCACCTTTCGCGCTTGAAGAGTGGCAGCATCCGCATCAGGATGACCAGGCCCGTCTCCGAGTTGGCCATCTTTCGGAACCAGCTGTATTTCTTGGTGTAGTTGCGGTCGGGCAGGGGGTAGAGCCCCTCGCGCCGCAGCGTCTCCAGTTTCCGCTTCAGATAGTGGCGGCTGCCCGTCATCACCATCACGTTGTAGATATAGTCCATTGTGAGTTGGGCCGTGCGCCGCTGCAAGGCCAGGCGGTCGGCGGCAGGCATCGTTGCTGCCGCACGGTTCAGTCGGCAGAGCACGCCCAGCGTGTCGTTCAGCCGGCGGATGGCCTGCCGTGTGGAGCCGCCGCTGGTGGCCTGGGCATCGTGCTGGCGGTAGAAGTAAGCCTTGGCCGTGGTCTGGAAGACGTGCTCGGCCCGCAGCAGCAGTTGGGGCGTGAACTCCTCGTCTTCGCCGTAGGCCACGCCGGGCGTGAAGCGCTGTTGGCCGAGGATGTGCTTGCTGAAAACCATGCCCCAGACGGCACCGTGGATGTTGTGCTTCCGCATCAGGTCGCTGCCCGTCATCGGCCCCAGGTCGTCGTAGGTCAAAATGGCCTCGGTGCTGTCGGTGTGGCTGAACATCACCAAGTCGGCATGTTCGTAGCGCAGCAGGTCGAGCACATGCTCGTAGGGTGCCTGGATGAGCATATCGTCGCCGTCGACAAACTGGATAAAGCTCCCGCTGGCCAGGGCCAGAGCGCGGTTGCGGGCCGTGGAAACGCCCCCGTTGCGCTGCCTCACGTAGACGATTTCGTCAATCCAAGGCAGGCCGTTTTCAGGGGTGAGAGGTGAGGGGCAAGAGGTGAGAGGCACCGGCGACCCGTCGTCCACCACAATGATTTCCCGCTCGCTCTGGCCGAGCGAGAGGCTCCTGATGCTCTCGATACATTGCGAAAGCATGGTGACGGGCAGGTTGTAGACGGGTATGATAAATGTTACGAGCGGCTTTGTTTCCATTTGTGGATTGTCTTGTTGAGTGAACATAGATGGTCGATGCCCGCCAGTCGGAGCATGGCAGCCTTCAGCCGTTGCTTGGCCGGCAGGCTGCCCCCCAGGGGGTTGACGGGGCGGAAGGGCAGCACGGGGGCTTTGTCCGAAAGGCAGCAGACGTCAGCCTGGATGTTGACCACGTGCATATAGTAGCGGTCGTCGGTCCACTGCTCCATGGCCTTCAGGTGGGCGTTGAGCAGCATTTCCAGTTGCAGGCCTTTGGCGGTGGCAGTGATGCCCTGTGGGTTGGCACGATAGTAGTAGAGCCCCTTGCTGGTGGTCACGATGTGCTGGGCCTTGCGCAGCAGTAGCGGCAGCGTCCACACGTCTTCGAAGACCAGCCCCTTGGGGAAGCGCACACCGTCGAACAGGCTTCTCCTGAAGATTTTGTTCCAGGCGTAGCAGTGCTCGTAGGCCCGGCCCCGCAGCCAGTAGTCGGCAGCATCGTCATAGGTGTGTGTGGGCAGGACCACCTTCTGCTGTCCGGGCGACCCGAAGTGGCGGTAGAAGGGAAACTCCACAATGTCGGCATCGGTCTGCAGTGCCAGTCGGTAGGTGTCGGAGTCGAGGAAATCGTCAGAGTCTACAAAGGTGATGCGGTCGCCCGTGGCCCACTCCAGGCCGGCATTGCGTGCATCGCTCAGTCCGCCGTTGGCCTTGTGAATCACGCTGATGCGGGCATCGCGGCGTGCCCAGGCGTCGCATTTCTGCGGGCACTGGTCGGGCGAGCCGTCGTCTACGAGAATGATTTCCAGGTCGGTAAATGTCTGTTGGGCCACGCTCTCCACGCAGCGGTCCAGCGTTTCCTCAACACGGTAGACGGGTATGATGACACTCAGCTTCACAGGCAGGCTCCCCTTTGGTTTCTATTTCCGCTTCAGCCACGCCTTGGCCCTGTCTATGTCTTTCTGGCGCGGGGCGGCGGCATGTCTGAATGTAAGGTCTTGGGGCAGTGAGTCGGCCACTTGGGCCTTCACCTTGCACTGCTGGGCGACGATGTCCTTGTAGGCAGCCATCCCCCGCTCGTTGAGCGAGTCGCAGGCCTGGTCGTAAGCCTTCAGGAGCGCCTCCATCTGCTGCTTTCTGAGGGTGTCGGCCATCGCGACTTCGCTGACGGCCAGCACGCCCATGAACAGACTGTCGCGCCGGGTGTCGTAGAGTGTTTGGCTGTCCAGCAGACGTGCTGCCGTGGCCTGTGGCTCGGGCAGCAGCATGGCGTCCATGATGCCGTTCTCCAGCATGTTGAGTCGGGTCAGCACGTTGTTCACCTGGATGCGGAACACCCGTTCCGTGGCCAGGCCCGCGCTGTCCACCAGTTGGTCGGCCAGCATGGCCGTGGCCGAGAAGCGCGTCATGGCTATCATCTTGTCGTCGAGTTGCTTGAGTTGCTTGATGCGTGCATGCTTGGCCGTGAGCAGCAGCCAGGAGAGGTCGGTGGCGGTGGCATAGCCCACCTTGATGCCCTGCTGGCGCAGGCGCTCGGCCCTCACCAGGTCGGTGACCATCGCCTCTACGTGGCCACGGACGAAAGCCGTGTCGCAGTCCATCTGGGCCATAAAGGGCACCAGCCGGATGTCGGCGCCCTGCTGTTCAAAGAGTCCGCAGCTCTCGGCCACATAGAGCGGCAGGCAGTCGAGCGTGGGCATGACGGCCACCTTCAACGTGGCCGAGTCGGCAGCCTGATAGTTGTCGTCTGCTTTGTCCGCCGTCGGCTTGTGCCTGTCGCAGCCAGCCATCAGCAGGACGGTCAGGACCATAAGATATATGTATTTCATTGCTTTAGCCATAATTATGGCGCAAAAGTACTAAAAAGTTTTGTAACCACGAAAATAATTTGTACTTTTGTGGCGCAAAACTCCAAAATGATGGCAAAAGACAAAACGGCATACGTATGCGAGAACTGTGGACAGGAGTCGCCAAAATGGATTGGCAAGTGTCCTGCCTGCGGCCAGTGGAACACGTTCAAGGAGATAAAGATAGCCGCCGACACCAGCCGGCAGAAGGCCACTACGGCAGCCGCTTCGGCGGGGCACGCCCTCCGGCAGAACAAGACGCTGCGGCTGCGCGACATCAGCAGCCACGACGACCCCCGCATCGACACCCACGACGGCGAACTGAACCGCGTGCTGGGCGGCGGGCTGGTGCCGGGCAGCATCGTCCTCTTGGGCGGCGAGCCGGGCATAGGCAAGTCGACGCTCCTGCTGCAGACCATGCTCAACCTCAGCGACAAGCGCGTGCTCTACGTGAGCGGCGAGGAGAGCGCCCACCAGCTGAAGATGAGGGCCGAAAGACTGATGCAGGGGGCAGAGCGCGACGTTGACAATTTCCTCGTGCTGTGCGAGAACTCGCTGGAGAACATCTTCGAGCACATCAAGGACGAGCAACCCGAGCTGGTGGTCATCGACTCCATCCAGACCATCGCCACCGACGAGGTGGAGTCGAGTGCCGGCTCCATAGCCCAGGTGCGCGAGTGCGCCTCGTCGCTGCTGCGCTTTGCCAAGACCAGCGGCGTGCCCGTAGTCCTCATTGGCCACATCACCAAGGAGGGCACGCTGGCAGGGCCGAAGATACTGGAGCACATCGTGGACACGGTGGTACAGTTTGAGGGCGACCAGCACTATATGTACCGCATTCTGCGCAGCATCAAGAACCGCTTCGGCAGCACCTCCGAGCTGGGCATCTACGAGATGCGCCAGAACGGGCTCAGACAGGTGAGCAACCCGTCGGAACTGCTGCTCACCGGTGAGCACGAGGGCCTTTCGGGCGTGGCCATCGCCAGCGCCATCGAGGGTGTGCGCCCATTTCTGGTGGAGACGCAGGCCCTGGTAAGCACCGCCGCCTATGGCACCCCGCAGCGGTCGGCCACGGGCTTCGACCAGCGACGGCTGAACATGCTGCTGGCCGTGCTGGAGAAGCGCGTGGGCTTCAAACTGATGCAGAAAGACGTGTTCATCAACATAGCCGGAGGACTGCGCGTCACCGACCTTGCCATGGACTTGAGCGTCATCGCAGCCGTCCTGTCGAGCAATGTAGACACACCCATAGAGAGCAATTGGTGCATGGCCGGCGAGGTAGGACTCAGTGGCGAGGTGCGCCCCGTCAGCCGCATTGAGCAGCGCATTGCCGAAGCCGAGAAACTGGGCTTCGGACACATCATCGTGCCACGCTACAACATGCAGGGCATCAATCCCCATAAGTACAAAATAGAACTGCACCCCGTGCGGAAAGTGGAGGAGGCACTGCGTGCCCTCTTCGGCTGAGACATTACCAATTATAACTAAGCTAAAATACCGACAGTATGAAAAGAAACATTCTCATCGCCGTTGCCGCCAGCGCAATGGCACTGACCACGGCCAATCGCACCGTGGCTCAGAGTGAACTCTACCCCAAGCATTTCGACCTGGAGCAGGTGACGCTGCTCGCCGGCCCGATGAAGACGGCCATGGACCTGAACATCAAGATGCTGATGCAGTACGACACCGACCGGCTGCTCACCCCCTTCGTGCGCCAGTCGGGGCTGGCATCGACCACCGACCAGACATCGCCCTACTACCAGTGGCTCACCAAGCACCCCAACTTCAAAAACTGGGGCGGCGATGCCGGTTTTGACCTTAGCGGCCATGTGGGCGGCCATTACCTTTCGGCCCTGGCCCTGGCATACGCTGCCTGTCACGACGAGGCTGTACGCACACAGCTGAAGGAGCGCATGGACTATATGCTGAAGGTGATGAAGGACTGTCAGGACGCCTACGACAAGAACACTGAGGGCCTCTACGGCTTCATCGGCGGACAGCCCATCAACGACTCGTGGAAGGCCCTCTACCGGGGTGACCTCTCGAAGATTCAGGGCAACTGGGGCTGGGTGCCCTTCTACTGTCAGCACAAGATTCTGGCCGGACTGCGCGACGCCTATCTCTATGGCAACAGTCCGGTGGCCAAGGAACTGTTCCGCAAGTTGGCCGACTGGAGCGTCAATGTGGTGGCAAAGGTCAGCGACAGCGACTTCGAGGGCTTCCTCAACTGTGAGCACGGCGGTATGAACGAAAGCATGCTCGACGCCTATCAGCTCTTCGGCGACCAGAAGTACCTTGCCGCCGCCAAGAAGTACACCCACAAGGCCATGATCAACGGCATGCAGGCGCTGAACAAAACCTTCCTCGACGGCAAGCACGCCAACACGCAGGTGCCCAAGTATATCGGTATGGAGCGCATCTATGAAGAGGATGCCACGGCAACGGCCTACAAGAAAGCCGCAGAGAACTTCTGGCAGGACGTGGCCCAGAACCGCACCGTCTGCATAGGCGGCAACTCGGTGGGCGAGCACTTCCTGTCTGCCGCCAACAGCAACCGCTACATCGACCAGCTGGACGGCCCTGAGAGCTGCAACTCCAACAATATGCTGAAGATGTCGGAGATGCTTTTCGACCGCACTGGCGACGCGAAGTATGCCGACTTCTACGAGGGCACCATGTGGAACCATATCCTCTCCACCCAGGACCCCACCACCGGCGGCTACGTCTACTTCACCACGCTCAGGCCCCAGGGCTACCGCATCTACTCGCAGCCCAACCAGGGCATGTGGTGCTGCGTGGGCACGGGCATGGAGAACCACTCCAAGTACGGCCACTTCATCTATACCCACGACGGCAGCGAGACGCTCTACGTGAACCTCTTCACACCGTCGAAGCTGGAAAGCGACAACTTCGTCATCACTCAGGAGACCAACTTCCCCAACTCCGCCTCGACCGAACTGACCATTGGCAAGGCCGGACGCTACACCATTGCCATACGCCACCCGGAGTGGGCGGGCAAGGGCTTCGAATGGGCTGTCAATGGCGAGAAAGTGGCCCACACCACAGAGCAGGGCAAGGCTTACTATGTCAAGGAGACCCGCGACTGGAAGGCTGGCGACAAGATTGTCGTCAACCTCGATATGCAGCTGCGCTACGAGGTCTGCCCCAACTACACCGACTATGTCGCATTCAAGTTCGGCCCCATCCTGCTCGGTGCCGCCACCACCGCCCAAGCCGAGAGCGATGAGAGCGGGCTGGCCTACGAGAAACTGCAGAACGAATATGGCGGCGAGGGCCGAATGGACCACGCCCCCGGCAGCCGTGCCACGTCGAAGAGTCTGGTCGATGCGCCCATGCTTATAGGCAACCGCGCCGACGTGCTTTCACGCATAGAGCGTCTGCGCAGCACAGACCTCAGTTTCAACATCGATGTCAGCCGCCCCGAGGTGAGCAGCTACAAGTGGACATCGCTGAAGCTCGTGCCCTTCTATCAGATTCACCACCAGCGCTATATGTGCTACTGGTATCAGCAGACCGCCGAGAACTTTGCCAACAGCAGCATGGCCCAGACCGAGGCCGAGCGTGAAGCACTGGCACAGCGCACCCTCGACTTTGTGGCTCCCGGCGAACAGCAGAGCGAGGCCGGACACGACGCCAAGCACAGCAGCGACTCGTCGACAGGACTCTACAACAGCGAGCGCTACCGCGACGCACGCGCCAACGGCTATATAGAGTACACACTCTATAATAACAGTGGAGCAACGGAGAACCTCAGCGTGATGTTCCGCTTCAATCTGGCCGACCGCGGGCGCAAGGCCACGCTCACCATCAATGGCGCCAAGGTGGCCGACATCACCATACCCACATCGTTCAAGGGCAGCGACAGCAATGGCTTCTACAACGTGGAGTATGCCATCCCCGCCGACCAGGCCAGGAGCAAGACCACATTCACCGTGCGGCTCACCGCTGCCAGCAATACGCTGTGTCCAGGTGTCTACTATGTCAGGCTGATGAAAGACTACAATGCCGAGGCCAATGCCTACCAGTTTCGGTGCACCGACTGGACCACGGGCGACGCTAACCGCGTGCAGGCCAGCCGATTCAGCTACGACACCGACAACAACACACTGACCGTGAATGCCGGAACAGGGGCCAACAACGTGGCACTGATGATGAAATATGAGAACTTGGACTACGACATCTCGAAAGACCAAATCTACCTCATAGTCCGTGGCACCAACCTGAAGACCACCGCCGGCGCCAGCTATCTGTGGTGGCTCAACGGCACCAACAGGGGCTCGCAGGTGGCACCCGCCAGCACCCAGACCGTCAACATAGACGGACTGCAGCAGCAGGTCATCGCATTCAATATGCAGACCAGCGGGCTCTACGACAACTTCACGCAGGAGCGTAACAGCGTCTGCATGGGACAGACCATCTTCGGACTCACCTCTACCACAGGTACCAGCACCATCTACGACATCAACTTTGTGTCCGATGCCGACGACTACGTCAACATCACCACGGGCATTTCCGCCATAGACCGTACTAACGTTCCGCGCCGACAGGCATACGACCTGGGTGGACGCCCCGCAGCCGGAAGCAAGGGCATACGTATCACTAACGGAAAGAAAAACTTGTTCTGATGAAAGAGACCATTCAAAATTTCAGCGATCTGACCCAGCATCTGGTGGGTCGCAATGAGCGCAGGCGTGTGGCCGTGGCCTGCCCCAACGACGCCTCGACACCCGTAGCCATAGGGCGTGCCATCGACGAGGGGTTTGTCAGTGCTTATTTGGTGGGCTGTACGCCCGAAGCCAAGGCGGCTTTTGCCAAGTATAAAGACATGGTGGAGTTTGTCGACGCCGACGATGCCGACGATGCTGCCCGCAAGGCCGTGGCACTGGTGCGCGAGGGACGTGCCGACGTGTTGCAGAAAGGGCTCCTCACCACCGACTGCCTGCTGCGTGCCGTGCTGTCGAAGGAGACGGGCATCCTGCCAAAGGGCAATGTGCTCACCCATCTGGCCTGTGCCCACGTGCCGCAGCTGGGCCGTCTGCTCTTCATGACCGATGTGGCCGTCATTCCCTATCCCACCAAAGAGCAGCGCGTGCAGCAGTTGCGCTATATGCTCGCCCTGTGCCGCCAGATGGGCATTGAGTGCCCAAGGGTGTCGCTCGTCAGCTGTTCTGAGGTGGTGAACCCGAAGCACTTCCCTGTCACCGTGGAGTATCGCGAACTGGTGGAGCAGGCCAAGGCAGGCGACTTTGGGCCCTGCATCGTCGACGGTCCGCTCGACCTGAAGACGTCGGTCTCGCCGGAGGCACTCCACAAGAAGGGCATCGAGTCGCCCTTGGAGGGAATGGCCGACGGCCTCATCTTCCCCGACATCCAGGCCGGCAACGTCTTCTACAAGGCGCTCACCCTTTTTGCCACCAACCAGACGGCTGCCATCTTGCAGGGGGCGCAGGCTCCCGTGGTGCTCACCTCCAGGGCCGATGCCGCCGAGGCCAAGTACCTCTCCCTCTCGCTGGCCTGTCTTTGAATGTGCCCATCACATTCAGAGCCTACTAAAAAAGCGGAATGGACGAGAGGAAATACAAAATAGTCTATCTGACCCCGGCACTCTATATGGCCGGGGGCGTAGAGCGTGTGCTCACACTCAAAGCCAACTATTTTGCCGAGCACTTCGGCTACGACATCACCATCATACTCACCGATGGGGTGGGGAAGCCAGTGTTCTACCCTCTCTCACCGAAAGTGAAGGTCATCAACCTCGACATCAACTTTGAGGCACTCTGGACTTGCTCGTTCCTGAAAAAGATTGTGGTCTATCTGCGGAAACAGCGGCTGTACAAGCGGCGGGTGCGCGAAGAGCTGATGCGTCTGCGCCCCGACATCACCGTCAGTCTGCTGCGTCGCGAAATCAATTTTATCTGCGACATCGACGACGGCAGCCGCAAGATGGGCGAACTGCACGTGAACCGCGCCAACTACCGCAACTTCGAGGCAGGCGACGCCAACCCCGTCAAGAATCTTTTCGCCAAGTTCTGGATGGACAGTCTGGTGCGCAAGCTCAAACGTCTGGACCGCTTCGTGGTGCTCACCGAGGAAGACCGCCAGGCGTGGCCGGAACTCCACAATGTCAGGGTGATTCCCGACCCCATGTCCTTCGTTCCCACCCAGCAGAGTCCGCTCACGGCGAACCGCGTCATTGCCGTGGGCCGCTATGTTTATCAGAAAGGGTTCGACTTGTTGCTGCAGGCCTGGGCGGTTGTTGAAAAGCAGCATCCCGACTGGCAGCTGGCCGTCTTCGGACAGGGCGACCGCACTCCCTACGAACAGCAGATGCACGCTTTGGGCATAGACCCCAGCCGCTGCCATCTGAACGGCCCTACAGCCGACATACAGAGCGAGTATGCCCGCAGCTCGCTCTTCGTGTTCAGTTCGCGCTTCGAGGGCTTTGGCATGGTGCTTGTCGAGGCGATGTCGTGCGGCCTGCCCGTGGTGTCGTTTGCCTGCCCCTGCGGGCCTCGCGACATCGTCAGCGACGGTGAAGACGGACTGCTGGTCGCGAGTGGCAATGTCGATGCGCTGGCCGGAGCCCTTTCCCGCCTGATGAGCGAAGAGCGCCTGCGCCGTCAAATGGCGCAGAACGCTCTTCGCAATGCCCAGCGATTCCGCATGGAGCACATTGCCCAGCAGTGGCAGCGGTGCTTCGCTTGATGATAGATTTCAATAATTACTCTCCTACGATGAGGACGGCCCCGTTCTTGGGAATCTCCACATTGTAGAGCAGTTTCTTCAGTTTTACGTCGGACGCTTTGCCGTTCAGCTGTGCATCGTCAGTATAGGCGGTGACGGTGGCACCCTTGGCAAAGAAGGGGGCCAGGTTCAGCTTGGCCTTGACGGGTGCCTCCTGTGCATTGATGCCGGCAACATACCACTTGCTGCCCGAGCGGCGGGCCATGATGGCATACTTGCCCGGATAGCCTTCTACGAAGCGCACCTCATCCCACGTGGTGGGCACCTGCTTCATGAAGTCGATGGCCCAGGCGGGCGCATCCTCCAGGTTGTTGGGGGCAAGGGCGAAGTGCTGCACGCTGCTCTGGAAGAGCACGGCTGTGGCCAGTGCAAAGACGTCGCTGGTGCGGCGTGTGGTGCCGTGCTGGTTGTCCTTGTTGTAGTGCTTGTTCAGCGTAGAGCCGCCGAAGTCCATCGACCCCACGGTGTTGCGGATGAAGGTGTGCGTGCAGGCATTGGTGGCCTCGGCGTCGCACGCACCCTGGCCGAAGTGCAGGTTCTCGCTGGCCAGCACAGCCTCGGAGGCCACATAGTTGGGGTACATGCGCTCCCAGCCGCGGGGCAGGGTGCAGCCGTGGAAGATGACCTGCAGACCGAACTCGTTGGCATCGGTGAGGATGTCTTCGTAGAGCTGCATCATCGGCTGTTTGTCGCCGCCGAAGAAGTCGACCTTGATGCCCAGGATGCCGTTCTTCTGCATCCACGCCATCTCCTGGCGGCGGGCGCTGCTCTTGTCCATCTTGCCCTTGGGCGACTGGGGGGCGTCGTTCCACGAGCCGTTGCTGTTGTACCAGAGGAAGAGGCCCACGCCCTTCGACTGGGCATAGCGCGACAGCTCCGCCATTTTCTCATAGCCTATCTGCGTGTCCCACAGGGCGTCGACGAGCACCGAGCGGTAGCCCATGGCGGCCGAGAAGTCGATGTAGCGCTTCTGCTCGTCGAAGTTGCAGCTGGGGTCCATGCCGATGATCCACGACCAGCTGCCCTTGCCGTAGGTGTACTCACGCGATGCCTTGTACTTAGTCTCCACCAGGTCGTTGGCGATGGTGGTCTCAACGATGGGTGCCAGCGTCTGGCCCACGGTGATGGTGCGCCAGGGCGTCAGGGCCGGCAGACTGACGGCGGCTGTGGTCGAGCCTTGGCCGTTCAGCTCGCCCGGCTGGGGAAATCCTATCTTGTACTTCGTGTCACCGTCGTTCAGCAGTCGGCAGCCCACGTAGTTGCCGTCGGTGCCCGTCTCGGAGATGAGCACCCAGGCGCTGCCGTGCGCCTTGAACAGGCAGGGGAAGGTGTAGCCCTCGCCCCAACCGTTCTTGCCCGTCTGGTCGTCCAGCGTGTAGCTGGTCTCGTAGCTGGGTGCCGTGCGGGCAAAGCCGCCCATGGGCTTCGACTGCGGGCAGAGGAAGGTGGTGGTGGCGGCAGGCAGCGTGAAGCCGCTGGCCTCGCCCTGCACCACGGCCACCAGCGTCTCGCCGCCGCGGCCCCGCTTGGGGTAGAGCTTGTAGCGGAAGGCCACGTCGCGGCCTGTCACGCGGAAGATGACGTCCAGGGCGTGCCAGCCGTCCTGCTCAAACTGGCAGACGGCCTCGGTGGCCGTGTACTTCACGTGGCTCTGCTTGATGGTCTTCAGCGTGTATTCGTCGCTGATGGTCTTCACCTCGCAGTCCTTCATCGTCAGTTTCTGCGAGAGGTCGGCCATATTGGTCTTGATGCCCAGCGGCGAGGGCAGGATGAGCGTGTCGCCTTGCAGGCTGACCAGATAGGAGGGAGTGCCCCCCTGGTCGCTGACGGTGACGCTCACTTTGCCGTCGGGGCTGTCGATACGTTTCTCCGTGGCCTGTGCCACGCTCAGTCCGCATGCCAGCAGAAGGCATGTCAGCACTGATGATTGCTTAGTGTGAATGGCTTTCATGATACAATTATTTAATAATGTTAGTCAATGTGTCTGAAATCTTAGTTTCGTTTCTCCTTGATGATGCCGTGGCGGTAGGCATAGAGCAGGTCTTTCAGCTCGCTGATTTGCTGGCGCAGCTCGGTGCCCTTGTCGGTGTCGGCCACGAGCATGCGGTGGGTGGACATTTCGACAATCTGGGTGGTCGACTTGATGTCGGTGCCGCGCAGGATGGCGTCGTGGGCGCTGGTGAAAGGCTCGTGCTGCACCAGCTGGAAGCCTCGGCTGTGGTAGACCAGCGTGTAGCCGGCAATGCCCGTCTCCTTGTGGTACGCCTCGGAGAAGCCTCCGTCTATCACCATCAGGCGCCCGCCGGCCTTGATGGGGTTTTCGCCCTGGCCCACATGCACGGGCACGTGGCCGTTGATGATGTGGCGGGCCCCTCCAGCCCCCGAAGCCGAGGGGAGAACTCCGAAGGCATCGAGGATGCGGTCGCACACCTCCTGCGAGTCGCGCAGCTTGAAGTAGTTGCCTTTCTCCTCCTTGTAAGTCTCCTTGTCCACCAGAAAATAGCGCTCGAAGGTGGCCATCTTCGACTTGTCGAAGAGTGGCGAGTCCTTGCCGCACCACAGGTAGAGGAAATAGTCGCGGGCGTAGTTCTTCAGTTCGGCGGGGGTGTCGCTTTGGAAGGCGGCGCGCACCAGCTGGCCTATGTATTCCATCAGTCGCCGGCCCTGATATTTTTGTCCCATGATTTCCACCTCCTTCAGTGTGCCGTCGGCATTGAGGGGGATAGAGGCGTGGAAGAGCAGGTTCTGGTTGCAGATGTTGTACATGCAGCCGTGGCTCAGGATGGTGCTGATGTGCTTGCGCAGCTTCTCCGAGACGCGGAAGGAGTGGTGCAGCTTCTGCATCAGGTCGGCCTCTTCTGATGTGAGTGAGAGGTGAGAGGTGAGAGGTGAGAGGTGAGAGGTGAGAGGTGAGGGTTGAGCGGTGAGGGTGGGGAAGTGGCAGCTCTTCATGGCGTAGTCTCGGCCGTCGATGACGCACACTTGGCGGTCCGTGTCGATGTGCTCCAGCAGACAGCGGTCCTCCATGCCCCATTCGGGGTGGCGGTGGAAGATGCGGGCCTCCTCCTTGAGCTGTATGACGGTGATGGCCTTGTGCATCTTGGCCGTCAGCTGCAGTGTCTTCTCGTCCAGCCGCCCCTCCTTCTTCAGCTCCTTGGGTATGAACTCCTCGCAGGGGTCGTCGCCGTAGACCTCAAGGGCGAAGGTGGCCAGGGGCACCAGATTGATGCCGTAGCCCTCTTCGAGTGTGGCCAGGTTGGCATAGCGCAGCGAGAGGCGCAGCACGTTGCAGATGCAGGCGTCGTTGCCGGCGGCAGCCCCCATCCACAGTATGTCGTGGTTGCCCCACTGTATGTCCCACGAGTGGTACTGGCGCAGGGTGTCGAGTATGATGTGTGCGCCGGGGCCGCGGTCGTAGATGTCGCCGAGTATGTGCAGCTGGTCTATGGCAAGCCGCTGTATGACGTTGCAGATGGCCACGATGAAGTCGTCGGCGCGGCCCGTGGTGATGATGGTGTCTACGATGACGGCCACATAGGCAGCCTTGTCCTGGTCGTCGCTGCGCTCGTGCAGCAGTTCCTCGATGATGTACGAGAACTCCTGTGGCAGGCTCTTGCGCACCTTCGAGCGGGTGTACTTCGACGACACCTCGCGGCAGACGCGCACCAGCTGGTGTATGGTGATGTGATACCAGTCGTCTATGTCTTCCTCCTGTGCCTTTATCAGTTCCAGTTTCTGTTCGGGGTAGTAGATGAGCGTGCAAAGCTCCTTCTTTTCGCTTTCGCGGATGGTGGTTCCGAATATTTCGCCCACCTTGCGCTTGATGTTGCCCGATGCGTTCTTCAGCACGTGGATAAAGGCCTCGTGCTCGCCGTGCAGGTCGGCCAGGAAGTGCTCGGTGCCCTTGGGCAGGTTGAGTATGGCCTCAAGGTTGATGATTTCGCTGGCGGCGTCGGCCACGGTGGGGTAGACGGTGGAGAGCAGGTGCAGGTATCTTTCGTCTGTATGAGTCATGTTGATTGCTGATTGACAATTGGAAAATGGTAAATCGAAAATGTTCAGGTTGTTTATAGTCTGAGGTGGTCGGCCAGCGCTTTGCGCAGTTGGCGGGTCAGGGCGTTGTCGGCAGGCGGGCAGGGCATGAAGCCCTCTTCCAGCAGCGTCTGCTCGCTGAGCAGTTGCAGCGCAGACTGCATCAGCGGGCGCAGTTTCTCGGCGTCGAGCGTGTCCATCAGTTGCTCCTCGTCCAGCCTGTCGTCGTGCAGGGCGCGGTGCAGGTCGGCCAGGCGCAGCAGCGTCGGCCCGTTCTGCTGCAGGTCGCGCAGCATGTCGGCAATGGGCTTGCCCTCCATGCTCGCAGGCTGTCGGTAGTTGGTTGGCAGATAGTTGAGCGATGGGGCTTGAGGGGGTGCCTGTATGCCCATCACCTTCAGGCCCTTCAGCAGCAGGGGCAGCACGCCCTCCTGCTCGGCATAGATGTAGAGCAGGCTGTAGTTGGCAATTGGCAATTGGGGGTTGGCTGTTGACAATTGGGGGGAGAGGGCCGCATTGAGCAGCGTGGCCAGTGCCTGCCGCGTGCTGGCGTCCATGCGCTCCAGCGGGTTCGAGTTGAGCACGCGCCGGTAGATGGCGGCCATCTGGCTGGCGGCCTGCTGGAAGTCGGTGGCCTTGGTCACCAGCGGGTTCTGCACCACCTCTGTGCGCTCCGTGTGCAGGCGCCGGGCCTCCAGCTGGCTGCGGGCAATGGTGGCGTAGGCGCGGCTGTCGCCCGGAGTCTCGCCGTGGGGGCTCACCACCAGCCGGGCACCCTTGGGCAGCTTGAGGGCGGCCTGGCCATGCAGGTGGACAATGTCGGGCGTGCTGCCGTCGCCCTCGGCCACGCACACTACGTCTGCAGGCATGGCCGCGCACAGCATACTGACGTAGCGTGCCAATTGCGGGTTGTCCTGATTGTAGACGTGGCAAACCTTCATGCTCTTCTCTGCGGCGGTTAGTCTTTCAGCGCATTCCATCCTTGTGCCTTCAACTCAAACTCCTGGCCGTCGCGGCTGACCAGTATGTGGCCGAATTTCTCTTCGGTGATGTGGCCTATCAGGTGCACGTCGTCCAGGGCTTTCACCTTCTCCAGGTCGCCGATGGGCACGGTGAACACCAGCTCGTAGTCCTCGCCGCCGTTCAGGGCGCAGGTGGTGACGTTCATCTCCATCTCCTCGGCCATGATTGCCGTCTGGTAGTCTATGGGCAGTTCCTTCTCAAAGATGCGGCAGCCGCAATGGCTCTGCTTGCAGATGTGGCGCAGCTCCGACGAGAGGCCGTCGCTCACGTCCATCATCGCCGTGGGGCGTATGCCTGCCTCGCGCAGCTTGGCAATGATGTCGCCCCTGGCCTCGGTTTGCAGTTGGCGCTGGAGCAGATACTCCTTGCCGCTGAAGTCGGGCTGGAAGTTGTTCAGCGTCGAGCGTTGGGCGTTGAGCGACTTTAGTCTGGTGTCGTCCCCATCGGCCTTGGCCTTGGCAATCTTCTTGTTCAGGTCGTCCAGTTGCGAATAGAAGACGCTCTTCTCCCGCTCCAGCAGTTGCAGGCCCATATAGGCGGCACCCAGGTCGCCGCTGACGCAGATGAGGTCGTTGACGCGGGCCCCGTTGCGGTAGACTATGTCCTCCCGCCTTGCCTCGCCGATGCAGGTGATGCTGACGGCCAGTCCGGTGTAGCTGCTGGTGGTGTCGCCTCCTACGATGTCGACGCCCCATTTCTCGCAGGCCAGGCGCAGGCCGCTGTACAGCTGCTCCACGTCTTCCACGGTGAAGCGCTTGCTCAGCGCCAGCGAGACGGTCAGCTGCCGTGGTGTGCCGTTCATGGCGAAGATGTCGCTGATGTTCGCCATGGCCGCCTTGTAGCCCAGGTGCTGCAGGTCGGTATAGGTCAGGTCGAAGTGCACGCCCTCCATCAGCATGTCGGTGGTGACGAGCACCTCCGTGTCAGGATAGTGCAGCACGGCGCAATCGTCGCCCACGCCATAGAGTGTGCTGCCGTTTTTAGCCGAAATGTCTTTGGTCAGGCGGTCTATCAGTCCGAACTCGCCCAGTGATGCTATTTCCATAAATGTGATGTCTGTTTTTTCAAAATGCAAAGTTACACATTATTTTTCGTTTTCCCATCCTTTTTTGAAAATTATTTTAGTTGAAGCCTCATAATGGAATTGACTAAATCTTTACAAGCGGCGGTGGGGCCTTAGAGTTACCCCGGAGGGGACTTGGAGATAAGTGCCACTTATCTCCGAGATAAAAGGCACTTATCTCCGAGATAAGTGGCACTTATCTCTAAGGGGGGTCTAAAGAAAATCCGAATCCGCAGGCGGATTCGGATGAAATTTAATGACAAAAAGCCTGTGGGGGCTTGCTTCTGTCAGCGGCGGACAGCCTCGGATGTTTTTATTTCCATCCTTCCGTCGGGTGCTCGGGGTTGATCTTTTGGGTTCGCTGGCTTTCCACCTTTTCCGACCTGACTATCATTTCGCGCATCAGCTCGGTCATGATGGGCTGGGCCTTGTTGGCAGCCTCCTGCACCTCTTCGTGGCTCACCTCGACGGGGCTGTCGAAGCCGCCCAGGTCGGTGACGATGCTCACGCCGAAGACGCGGATGCCGCAGTGGTGGGCCACGATGACCTCAGGCACGGTGCTCATGCCCACGGTGTCGCCGCCCAGTGTGCGGTACATGCGATATTCGGCGGGCGTCTCGAAGGTGGGGCCTTGCACACCCATATAGACACCATACTGCAGGCGTATCTTCTTCTCGCGTGCTATCTGGCTGGCCAGCCTGATGAGTGCCGGGTCGTAGGTCTGGTGCATGTCGGGGAAGCGCGGGCCCGTGGGGAAATTCTTTCCGCGCAGCGGGTGCTCGGGGAAGAAGTTGATATGGTCGGTGATGACCATCAGGTCGCCAATCTTGAATCCGGGGTTCATGCCGCCGGCGGCGTTGCTCACAAAGAGTGTCTTGATGCCCAGTTCGTACATCACGCGCACGGGGAATGTGACCTCCTTCATGGTGTAGCCCTCGTAGTAGTGGAAGCGCCCCTGCATGGCCAGGATGTCTACGCCGCCCAGCTTGCCGAAGATGAGCTTGCCGCTGTGGCCTTCGACCGTGGAGACGGGGAAGTTGGGTATCTCTGAATAGGGAATCTCCAGCTTGTCAGTTATTTCTGAAGCTAATTGACCGAGGCCCGTTCCCAGCACGATGGCCGTCTTTGGGCTTGTTGTCATCCTTTGCTTTAACCAGGATGCTGTTTCTTGAATTTTTGCGTACATAGCCTATAATATAATCGTTAAACATTTTTTCTTGTTCCAGCATGAAGGTGACGTGTATGGGTAGTGCGTAGATGTTCTGACGCACCTCTTCGCTCAGACCTTCGGCCTCCTTCAGTCTGACGGCATCCTTCTCGGTGGTGATGATGCACTTTGGGGCTGGCATTGCGGCAAAGGTGTCGTTGATTCTGCCGATGTCTTTCTGGCTGAAGTTGTGATGGTCGGAGAAGTGGAGGGTGGTCAGCCGGGGGTAGAGCTTGGCCACGTCGGCCTCCATCTGCTGTGGCAAGCCTATGCCCGTGAGCAGCAGCACATTGGTGTCGGGGGCAATGGCGTCGAGGGGCTTGGCCTTTCCGTTGAACAGCCCCTGCAGATTGTCGTAGTCGAAGGTGGTGAAGTAGAGCGTCTGATAGGCAAACAGCTCCATTCCCTTCTTGATGACGCGGAACTCCATGGGCTTCAGGTCTTTGGGGCACTTGGTCACGATGACCACGTCGGCCCGGTTCTTGCCGTTGAGCGGTTCGCGCAGCCGTCCGGCGGGCAGCAGCCGGTCGTTGATGATGAGGCGGTGGTAGTCAACGAGCAGGATGTTGATGCCGGGCTTCACGTAGCGGTGCTGGAAGGCGTCGTCGAGCAGCACCACGTCGATGTCGTCAAACTGCTCCTGCAACTTCTTGATGCCGTGCACGCGCTTCTTGTCGACGGCGATGATGGCCTTTGGGAATTTCTGCTTCATCTGGAACGACTCGTCGCCCAGCCTGCTGGCAGTGGCGGTGTCGTCGGCCAGCACATAGCCTTTCGACTTGCGCTTGTAGCCCCGGCTCAGCACGGCCACCTTGCATGTCTCTTGAAGCAGGCGCACCAGATACTCCACGTGGGGAGTCTTGCCGGTGCCGCCTGCGGTGATGTTGCCGACGGAGATGACTGGCAGGTCGAAGGCTTGGCTCTTCAGGACTCCCATCTCGAAGAGCATGTTGCGCAGCTTCACCCCCAGGCCGTAGAACCAGCTCAGGGGCAGCAGCCACTTGTTCACCTTTATGTAGTCACCCTCCATGGACCGCCGGCCGTAATTGTGATTACTTGATGATGGTCAGATAGGGGAAGCGGGCCTGCAGACGGTTGCGCTGGCAGTCCTTGCGGGCCTGCATCAGGGGTTCGTAGAGTTGTCCCAGCGTCTGCTTCAGCTCTTCGTCCAGATAGGTGCCCTTTTCTTCTGAGGCCGACTCTAAGAGTGTCTCAAACCATTCCTTCTTTGCAGGATAGTTGCTGGCGTAGTAGTCGCCCTCGATGTTGGCCAGCTGTGCTGCCTTCTTCACGGCGTCGGCCAGCGAGCCCAGCTGGTCCACCAGCTTGATGGGCAGTGCGTCGGAGGCCACCCACACGCGGCCCTGTGCAATCTCGTGCACCTGGTCGCGGGTCATGCCGCGGCCGTCGGCCACAATGTTCAGGAAGGTCTCGTAGCCGCGGTCCACGAAGGTCTGCATCTGGCGCAGCTCTTCGGCATTGTCCTTGGCAAAGATGAGGTTGGTCTCGTAGTCGCCGTGCTTGTTGGTCGACACGCCGTCCCAGGTCACTCCCAGCTTGTCGCTGACCAGTTCGCTCAGGTTTGGCACCAGTCCGAAGATGCCGATTGAGCCGGTCACGGTGGTGGGCTCGGCCACGATGTAGTTGGCGGGGGCGCTGATCATGTAGCCGCCCGATGCGGCATAGCCACCCATCGAGACCACCAGGGGCTTCTTGGTCTTGAGCTGCTTCAGGGCGTGCCATATCTGCTCCGATGCCGTGGCGCTGCCGCCGGGGGAGTTGACGCGCAGCACTACGGCCTTCACTTCGTCGTCCTTGGCCAGCTTGTCCAGGTCGTTCACCATCTCGCTGCCCACGATGGCGTGCTCGCTGGAGAAGGCGCTGGTGCGGGCGTCGATGATTTCGCCATAGGCGTAGTAGACGGCAATCTTGTCGCCCTTCTCCTTCTTGTCAGAGCGCAGGCTGATCATGTCGCTCAGGGTGAGCTGGTTGATGTCGTCGTCGGCGTCAAGTCCCAGTTTTCCGCGTATCACCTGCTTGAGGCTGTCGGGGTAGAAGGTGCCGTCGATCAGCTTGGCCTTCAGGTAGTCGCTGGTGTTGGCAAACACCATGATGCTGTCGTCGGCCAGCTGGTTCAGCTGCTCTGCGCTGACGCCGCGGTCCTGTGCCATGCTCTTGAGCCAGTGCTGCCAGATGGCCTGCAGATAGGCGGTGCGCTGCTCGCGGTCGTTCTCGCTCATGTCCTTGCGCGTGACGCTCTCTACGGCGCTCTTGTACTTGCCCACGCGGGTGCACTGGTAGCGCACGCCGAGCTTCTCGTAGAGGCCCGTCATGTAGTAGTTCTTGCCGCCAAGTCCCTTGAAGTCAATCATGCCGCCCTCGTTCAGGAAGAGCGAGTCGGCCACGGAGCTCACGTAGTAGCTGCCCTGCAAATACTGGTCGGCGTAGGCGATGACCCATTTGCCGCTCTTCTTGAAGTCCTCCAGGGCGTCGCGCACCTGCTGGGCTGTGGCCGGGCCGTCGAAGGCAGTGGCGCCGCCCTCCAGGTAGATGCCCTTGATGTTCTCCTCGTCCTTGGCTTTCTCGATGGCGCTCACAATGTCGTCCAGGCCCATCACTTCCATATCCACCTGTCCGATGAGTTCGGCCAGGGGGTTGTCGCCCTCGGCCCGCTCGGTGACCATTCCGTCCATCTTGAGCACAAACACCGAGTTTTTCTCTGCCTTGGTGGGAGCGCTGCTGCTGGCCACCATTCCTGCCAGCGAAATCATGAACATAATGCCGGCCAGGATGGCCAGAATCACGATGCCGCATATCGTGGCAAGCGTGTACTTCAGAAATTCTTTCATTGTCGAAATTATTTAGTGATTAATTTGATTTTGTGCGCAAAGGTAAGCATTTTTTTCGTTTCGCCGAAAAAACCGGCCATTAATTTTGTCCGTTCCCGGTCAACTGGTGGTTTTCGTCGGCGTCGTATTCGCGGGGGCGGTGCTTGAACAGGCGGTGGTGGATGAAGTTCATGCCCTCCAGGCAGACCAGCACCATGCCGGTGGCAGCTGCCGCCAGGGCATACATGCCCACGCCGGCGGTCATGCCGATGGCCGACGTCACCCAGAGTCCGGCGGCGGTGGTGAGCCCTTTCACCACGTTTTTCTGGAAGATGATGGTGCCAGCGCCGATGAAGCCGATGCCACTGACCACCTGGGCGGCCATACGGGCAGGGTCGCGCTGGATGATGACACCCGGCTGACCCTCAAAGCCGTCGAAGCCGTGCATGGACAGCACCATGAAGAGGGCGCTGCCCATGCCTACCAGGAAGTGGGTGCGGAAGCCTGCTTCCTTAGAGCGGTACTCGCGCTCCAAGCCGATGGCACCGCCCAGCATGGCGGCAATGAAGATGGTCAATATATAGTCTTCGGTCATAAGTCTAAGGTTTGTCGTTTTCAGTTTCTTCAGCAAACATCTGGTCGAAGAGTGCCCGTAGCTGCTGCGGCTGTGATATGATGTTGCGCAGCTCGTTCAGCTTCTTCTCGTTGGGCGACCCTGCAATCCACAGGCGTATGTAGCCGTGGGCCGAATATTTGTCCTGCAGGTGGCTGCGGAACCGCTCCCACTGCGCCTCCTTGTCCAGTTCGGGGTAGTTGGCCAGCCCATACTGCACGGTGCGGCGGATGACCACCAGGGGCTCAATGTCGCGGTCGGCCTCGGCCACAATCTTGCCGTAGATGCTGCGGGGCGAGCGCGAGGCCGAGGCGCGGTGGTCTTCGATGGCCTCCTTCATCACCCGCAGCTGCTCGGCGTTGAACCAGCGACGCAGACGGGCATCCTGCGCCAGAATTTTGCCCCCCGTCAGGTGGTGGACGGCCCGTGGCCCCGACATGCCGATGTCGTGATAGGCGGCGATGGTGTAGACCATGTCAATGTCGGCCCCTGTCTGGCTGGCCAGCTGCAGCGAGCGGCGTATCACACGGGTCACGTGCTCCAGGTTGTGTGCCTTGTCGAAATCGGCATAGCGCGGCAGAATCTGTGTCTCCACAAACTCCACCAGGTCCAGGCTTGCGTTGTTCTGTTGCATAGTGTCCTGCAAAATTACACTTTTTTGTCCATACCTCCTAATAATTGTCAAAAATTAACACACAATTATGTCACACCACCCAGTCGTCGAGGGTGCGGCTGTCGAGGTCGAAATGGAGGCCCACGCGCACCACGCGGCGACCGTCGGTCTCGTAGGGCAGGGCATAGCCATTGGTGTTGATCTGCTCTAATGCTTTTTGGGCTGTCTCGTGCATTTTGAGTTCGAAGACGTAGGTGGTCTGTGGCATGAGCACCACCATGTCGACGCGCCCGCCCTGGCATTTCACCTGCGTACGGGCATAGACATTGAGCATGTTGAAGATGAGGTAGAAGGTGTATTCGTAGAAGCCCTCCTTCACTGCCACCTGCTCCAGCTTCTTCTTGAAGCCCTCCACGTAGGGGATGCCGGCGAGGAAGGCCTGCATCTGGCGCAGGGCCAGGTCGATGTCGTCCTTTTTCAGTGCCCGCCAGAACTTCAGGGCGAAGCCCGTCTGCACGTCCGTTGCGTCCAAGCCTATATAGGTGGGCATGAGGCCTTCGGCATAGCCAGTCTGCACTTCCTGGTTGGGTATGCCCAGCGTGTATATTTCGCCCTCACGGTCGTAGCCCTTGATGGTGAGGTAGCCGCTCTGGTAGAGCAGCGGCAGGGCGGTCGTCATGGCCTCCGTGGGTTTGTCGAAGGCCGATGCCGACACCTCCAAGTCGTTGAGTGAGGTGATGTCGGTATTGAACTTCTGCATCTGTCGTATGAGGAACGTCGGCGTGCCGCTCTCGAACCAGTAGTTGGTCACCTTCTGTGTGCTGAACGCCTTGAAGAGGCTGAAGGGGTTGTAGATTTCGGGCGACCGCTCTGAGAACATATAGCCGTCGTACCGCTCCTTCAGCCGCCGGTGCATCTCCTCCGGCGTACATTCGTATTCCCGTGCCAGCAGGGCGATGTCGGGGGCCAGGGTGGTGGTGAGCTCCTGCTCGGTGATGCCGCAGAGTGCGGCATACTTGGGCAGCATGGAGATGATGCTTATATTATTAATGGTGGAGAAGATGCTCAGTTGCGAGAACTTGGTGATGCCCGTGATGAAGCAGCACTTGATGAGCGGCTCCAGCATCTTCAGCCGCTGGTAGAACTCCTGCAGCACATCGCGCATTTGTCTGAGGCTGTCGTCCTCGTGGAGGACGTCCAAGAGCGGGGCGTCGTACTCATCGACGATGACCACAACCCGCAGTTTTGTCTGTTCATAGGCACGCTCTATCAGACCAGCGAGACGCATGCCAGGAGTGGTCTCCCCGCTGGCGCACCCATAGAGTCGCTCCATTTTCTTCAACTGTCTGTCGAGTTCATCCTTCACGCCCTGCGGTTCCAGGTG
Organism: uncultured Prevotellaceae bacterium; assembly: GCA_902786565.1. Classification (GTDB taxonomy): domain Bacteria; phylum Bacteroidota; class Bacteroidia; order Bacteroidales; family Bacteroidaceae; genus Prevotella. The sequence continues at coordinate 48,867 of CADACW010000008.1, forward strand.
CTTCGTGCCGCTCAGGTCGAAGTGCAGCACGGGGTATTGCTGCCAGTCCCACTCCAGCTGTTCGGCCTTCAGCCCGCGGAAAAGCTCCCTCTCGCCGGCGAAGAACGAGTGGAGTGTTGAGGCGAGCAGGCTCTTGCCGAAACGGCGGGGGCGTGCCAGAAAGAGGAATGGGTTGTCTTCGTTGGCCATCTGCCATACCAGGTCGGTCTTGTCTACATACACGTAGCCCTCTCGTATGAGCCGCGAGAAGGTCTGAATGCCTACGGGGTATTTGCGTCGTTTCTCTGCCATCGCTGTCTGTTGTCGTTTGATTTGCGGTAAACGTGTACTTTTTACTGCCTGCAAATTTACAACATTTTCCTTAAACAGCAAAACTTTCCGTAAAAGATGATGCACTTTTTTGGCAGGTTCGCATTTTTATTGTACCTTTGCCCCCAAATAACTAACTTATAACCAAAAACGAAATGAAACTACAGACTATTCCCAGTATGACGAGGGAGCGTTGCGCCTTCCGTCGTCTGCGCCAGTGGCTCATGCTGGCCCTGCTGGCCCCTATGGCTACGGCCCAGGCACAGCAGCTGAAAGTGGACATCAGCATCACCAACCGCCAGGCGCAGGAAGTGCAGGAGCCGGGCTACACCCTCTGGCAGGCCGCCCAGGGCAAGACCACCACTATCGAGATTGACGGCGTCAAGTGCACACTGGCCTGTCCCGCCGATGCCGGCTATGAGGTGCGCACAGGCTGGAGCAAGACCTACGTGCAGAACGCCGCCTACAAGGAGCAGAACGGCCGGCTGACCTTCGACGGCATCTCGCTCGACCCCCGCACCTACGGTTCATTCACCCTCAAGCTGGAGGGCCTGCCCGCCGGCCAGCACAGCATACAGACCTATCACAACTGCTGGGAGAACCCCACCGCCTTCTATGCCGCACCGATGACGGTCAAACTGAACGGCACGGTGGTGCATGAGGGCGTGCAGCCCTCGTTCCTGCAAGCCGTGGCTGCCAACGCCACGCTGCTTGTCACCCCGTTCACTATTGCCAACGATGGCGATGCCGTAGAGCTGGAGTTCATCACCTCGGCCAGCCATCCCGGCAAGGCCGACAACGGGCAGGCCAACGAGTTCCAGGCCCCCGTGCTGAACGGCTTCGAGCTGAACACCGCCGACATCACCGTGCAGGCCAAGGAACCCAACCCCGCCAACAACGACATGCACGCTGATTGCGACGGCGGCATCGTCACCCTGAGTTGGACGGCTGCCAACAACAGGGTGGTGAAGCACCGCGTGTACTTTGAGAAGAACGAGACCGATTTTATGAACGAAATCACCCGTCCCGAACTGCCCGCCGACCAGACCACTTACACCGTCAGCAACCTCTACAGCGGCAACACCTACTATTGGCGTATCGATGAAATCTACGAGGACGGCACCGTCAGCGAGGGTGCCGTGTGGACCTTCAAGCCGCGCCAGCTGGCCTTCCCTGAGGCTGAGGGCTACGGGCGTTTCGCCCAGGGCGGTCGCGGCGGCTCGGTCTACCACGTGACCAGCCTCTCCAACGACAATGTGCCCGGCACGCTGAAGTACGGACTGCTGCTCGACGAGCCGCACACCATCGTCTTCGACGTCAGCGGCATCATCGACATGGGCTTCGAGGCCATCTTCACCAAGCCCTACATCACCATTGCCGCACAGACGGCGCCCGGCAAGGGCATCTGCCTGAAGGCATCGAACATCAACATCGGCTCGGACAACATAGCCCGCTTCGTGCGCTTCAAGCGCGGTCTGGGCGTCTATGGCGAGAACACCGGCAACGCCATGGGCTTGAGCGGCGCCGACCACAGCATAGTGGACCACTGCACCGCCGCCTGGGGCACCGACGAGACCGTCAGCGGACGTGGCGCCAAGAACATTTCGTTCCAATACAGCGGCATCTTCGAGGCACTCGGCATCACCGGCCACAAGAACTACAGCGACGGCACCAACCACGGCTATGCCGCCACCATCGACGGACAGAAAGGCTCGTGGCACCACAATATGCTGCTCAACTGCGAGGGGCGCAACTGGAGCATGGGCGGCGGCATGGACGGCCAGAACCGGCCCATCGGCGGGCTGGACCTCTTCAACAACGTGTGCTACAACTGGCACAACCGCACCACCGACGGCAACTGCCACGCCGTGAACTTCGTGAACAACTATTACAAGATGGGCCCCGACACCCGCAAGACCATCCTCTTCACCCAGGACTTTGAAGAGGGCATTGCCCCCGACGGCATAGACCAGGCCTACATCAAGGGCAATATCCGCGAGAACAAGAACCACTCGCTCACTCAGGATGCACTCAACGTGACCTACAACGCTACGGGCAACATTCCCACCTCTTACCAGTATCGCGTCAGCCAGCCGCTCTTCCCCAGCTATGCCACCATCCACACCGCTGCCGATGCCCTGAAGATTGTCACCAGCTATGGTGGCGCCATCATGCCTGTGCGCGATGAGCAGCACCAGCGTGTGGTCAGCGAGACCCTCGGCGGCACATATACCTACGTGGGCTCGAAGTCGAAAATCAAGGGCGAGATTGACAACGAGGCCGACATCACCGGCGCAGCCAATGGCGGCTGGGAGGAATGGCCAGAGGAAGCCCGTCCCGCCGGATGGGACACCGACCAGGACGGCATGCCCGACTGGTGGGAGAAGTGCGTGGGCAGCGACCCCGACACCGCCAATCACAACGACGACCCCAACCGCGACGGCTTCACCCTGCTGGAGGACTATCTGGAGTTTATGGCCCACCCCTACATCGTCATAGCACCCAATGGCAGTGGCACGATGGACCTGAAGGAGCACTTTGCCGGATTCTTCGGACAGAATGGCAAGACCGTCACGCCCACCTTCTCGCTTGACGACGACAAAGCCACCGGCATCTATGCCCCCAGCATCAGCGGTACGACGCTCACCGTCAGCGCTACGAAGCCCGACACCGAAAGCATTGGCGTGTTCAACGTCACTTGCACCGACGGCACCACCACCTTCACCCAGCGCTTCGGCGTGGCCATCATTGGCGGTGCCGAGACCACGGCCATTGCCGCCGCTCCCCAGTCGGCCCGTGCCGAGGTGGTAGGCCGCGAGTTCTTCACCGTCGACGGCAAGCGCGTCGGCGAGTTGCAGCCCATGGAGGTCTATCTGATGAAGGAGACCCATGCCGACGGCACCACCCGCACCGTGAAAATCGTCAAGTCTGCCCATTGACGGCTTGCAGACAGCCACTTATATATACCTTCTAACTCCGAGTTATATGCCTTATAACTCGGAGTTAGATGCCTTATAACTCGGAGTTAGATGTATTTTAACTGGCAGTTATATGCCTTATAACTCCCTTTTGCCGCTTTTCATTTGCTCATTTTGTCGCCGTCAGGTATAATAAATGGCCGAAACGTGCGTTATAATAATCGTGTTTAAACATAAGCTATGGATATTGATTCCCATGCTGACGGCCTCGCTGCATGTGGGCGCCCAGTACGATCCGTCGTTCAGCCACTACTGGGCGATGGAGCCATTTTTTAACCCCGCCTCAGTGGGCAAGCAGGACAAGCTCAATATAGGCGTGGCCTACAACATGTCGATGGTCGGCTTCGAGCACAATCCCCGCACCATCTACCTCTCCGGCGATATGCCTTTCTATGCCATCGGTGCCTATCACGGCGTGGGTGTGCAGATGGTGAACGACGACATCGGTGCCTTCTCCCACAAGAAATTCTCGGTGATGTATGCCTACAAGCAAAAGCTGCTCGGAGGCGTACTCAGCATCGGCGTGCAGCCGGCCATGCTCAGCGAGAACCTGAACGGCTCGAAGTTGGAGTTTGAAGAAGCTGGCGACCGCTCGTTCTCCACGTCGGAAGTCTCAGGAACGGCCTTCGACCTGAGTGCCGGCGTCTACTATCAGCGCAAAAACTGGTATGCCGGTCTGTCGGTGCAGCACGCACTGGCTCCCACCGTTGAGTTGGGCGAGACCAACGAGCTGAACGTCATGCTCTCGTATTATTTTACGGCGGGATGCAATATTCGGCTAAGAAATCCGTTTTTTACAATACAGCCGTCAGCGCTGCTCCGTTCAGACGGGGTCGGCTATCGTGCCGACGTCACAGCCCGCCTGACCTATACCTACGAGAAGAGGCTGATGTATGCCGGCATAGGCTATAGCCCCACCAATTCCGCCACGGTCTACCTTGGCGGTAAGTTCCACGGAATCATGCTGGGCTACAGCTACGAGATTTACACCTCGGCCATCAGCATCGGCAACGGCAGCCACGAGTTGCACGTGGGCTACCAGACCGACATCAACCTGTTCAAGAAAGGCCGCAACAAGCACCAGAGCGTGAGGCTGCTTTGAGATGAAGAAATGAAATTAAACAATATGATATGAACAAGAATGTGAATAAACGGGAAGTGAGACAGAACGTGGTGAAACGGGGAGTGCGCATGGCATTTCTCATTTCTCCTCTTTCATTGCTCATTTTGCTTACCTCCTGCTTCGGTGGCAAGGAGACGACAGCCTCGGGCGGTGAGCTGACCGGCTCCAGCGGCAGGTCGTTTTCAGAGCCTGCCCCTTACGGCATGGTGCTCATCAAGCGCGGCCACCTGAAGATGGGTATGGAGGCGCCCGATTCGCTCTGGGGCAAGGAAACACCGGTGAGGGACATCTCGGTGGAGGGATTCTGGATGGACGATACCGAGATTACCAACTCGGAGTATCGACAGTTCGTGAACTATGTGCGCGACAGCATCATCCGCGAGCGTCTGGCCGACCCCAACTACGGCGGCGACGAGAGCTTCAAGATTGAGGAAGACAAGAACGGCGACCCCATCACGCCCCACCTGAACTGGAAGAAGCCCATACCCCGCAAGCCTAATGAGGACGAGCAGAGGGCCATCGAGAGCGTCTACGTGACCAACCCCGCCACGGGAGAGAGAATGCTCGACGCCAGCCAGATGAACTTCCGCTACGAGGTCTACGACTACACCGAGGCCGCCTTGCGCCGCAACCGCCTGAACCCGGAAGAGCGTAACCTGAACACCGACATACCCGCAGACCCCAATGCCGAGGTGTGGATATCGAAGGACACCGCCTATATCAACGACGAGGGCAAGATTGTGCGCGAGACCATCAACCGACAGCTGACCGGACCCTGGGATTTCCTCAACACATACATTATTAATATATACCCCGACACCACTTGCTGGGTGAACGACTTCCCCAACTCTGACAACGAGGTGTATATGCGTAACTATTTCTCAAATTCGGCCTACAACGACTATCCCGTGGTGGGCGTCACCTGGGAGCAGGCCAACGCCTTCTGCCAGTGGCGCACCGACTTCCTGCTCAAGGGCCTCGGACCCTCGGCCCGCTTCGTGCAGCGCTACCGCCTGCCCACAGAGGCAGAGTGGGAATATGCCGCACGCGGCAAGGATGGCACCGAGTTCCCCTGGGAGAACGAGGACGTGGCCAGCGGCAAGGGCTGCTTCTTTGCCAACTTCAAGCCCGAGGGCGGCAACTATACCAAGGACGGCAACCTCATCACATCGAAGGTGGGCATCTATTCTGCCAACAGCAACGGCCTCTACGACATGGCCGGCAACGTGGCCGAGTGGACATCGACCATCTATACCGAGGCTGGTGTCGATGCCATGAACGACATCAACCCGCAGCTGAAGTACAATGCCGCCAAGGAAGACCCCTACCGCCTGAAGAAGAAGAGCGTGCGCGGCGGCTCGTGGAAAGACCCTGAGAGCTACATCCGCTCCGCTTGGCGCAGCAACGAGTTCCAGAACCAGCCCCGCTCCTTCATCGGTTTCCGTTGCGTGCGCTCACTGGCCAGCACCAGCAGCGAGAAGGCCAAGCCCGCCAAGGCTACGGTAAAGAAAAAGAAATAACAAAAACAAAGAAATAACGCCAAGATGACTAAGTATAGCAAATTCAACGTCATTTATCTGCTGCAGAAATGGCTCGACAGCGTGCCTGGGCAGACATTTATGAATTACGCCTACAGCTGGGGTGCCTCCATCGTGATTTTGGGTGCACTCTTCAAGCTGACCCACCTGCCAGGAGCCAACTTCATGCTGTTCCTGGGTATGGGCACCGAGGTGCTGGTGTTCTTCATCGCCGGTTTCGACCGGCCCTTCGACAAGACCGAGGATGGCAAAGAACTGCCCACGCACGTCGTTGACGAAAGCGTTGAGAACGAGTCTGAAGGCCAGCAGCAGACCACCATCATCAGTGGCGGCGGCGGTGGCGGCACCATTGTCATCGGCGGCGGCGGCAGTGGAGAAGGTGCAGCCGAGGGCGAGAATGTGGTCCACGGCGGCGGTGGCATCATCAGCGGTGGCGGCTTCATCGGCGGTGGCGGAGGCTACGTCGGTGGTGGCGGAGCCTCTGGCGAGGGCGTCGCTCCCGTTGGCGAGGGCGAAGGCACAGTCCAGGCCGGTGGCGGCATTGTCAGTGGCGGCATTATTGGCGGCGTGGTGGCTCCCCAACAGCCCGAACTGCCGGAAATCGACCCCGAGGAGATGGAGGAGGCTACGCAGGGCTACGTGGAGCAGCTCAAGGCACTCACCGAGACCCTGAAGAAGGTGTCGGAGCAGAGCGAGCGGCTGACCCGCGACAGCGAGGAGATGGAGAACCTGAACCGCACGCTCACAGGCATCTGCAAGGTCTACGAAATGCAGCTGAAGGGCGCCAGCCAGCAGATTGGCACCATCGACCAAATCAACGACCAGACCCGCAAGATGGCCGAGCAGATTGCCGAGCTGAACCGCATCTACGCCCGCATGATTGAGGCCATGACCACTAATATGCCAAAAGTCGTGAATAATGAAGCGTGATATGAGCGCATAGTGGTAACAAAACGTAAATCGTAAATTTGTAAATCGTAAATTCATTCATAAGGTGGCAATTAAGAAAAGACCCGTTTCTCCGCGCCAGAAGATGATCAACCTGATGTACGTCGTCTTGATGGCCATGCTGGCATTGAACGTCTCAAACGAGGTGCTCAATGGATTCGCCATCGTGGGCGAAAGCATCGGACGAACCACGGAGAACGCCATAAAGGACAACCAGGCTATTTACGAAGCTTTCGAGGAGCAGATGAAGGCCAACCCTCAGAAGGTGAAGGAGTGGTTCGACAAGGCCCAGCTGGTGCGCCAGATGAGCGATTCGCTCTATGATTTCGCCGGCGAGCTGAAGTTGGCCATTGCCCGCGAGGCCGACGGCCAGGATGGCGACCCCAACCATCTGAAGGGTCAGGAAGACCTGGAGGCATCCAACCAGGTGATGCTGGCTCCGGGGCGCGGCAAGGGCGAGGCCCTGAGGCTGGCCATTGAGAGCTATCGCGAGCGCATACTGAAGATGATTCCCGACACGGCCAAGCAGCGGAACATTGCCAGCGACCTCACCACCGAGGTGCCCGCAGAGAAACGCTCGCTGGGCAAGAACTGGCAGGAGACGCAGTTTGAGGCCATGCCGGCCATAGCTGCCGTCACCATCCTGTCGAAACTGCAGAGCGATGTGCGCAATGCCGAGAAGGAGGTGCTCCACACGCTGGTGCAGAATATCGACGTGAAGGATATCCGTGTGAATCTGCTCGAGGCTTTCGTTATCCCCAATTCGCAAACCATCGTCCAGGGCGACAAGTTCTCGGCCAAGATAGTGATGGCCGCCATTGACACCACACAGGTGCCCGACATCTACATTGGCGGCAAGAAGATGGACCTCAAGGACAATGTCTATGAGCAGATATGCAGTCGAACCGGCGACTTCACCCTGACCGGATGGATTGAGACCGTCAATGGCAATGGCGACAAGCTGCGCCGCGACTTCGAGCAGAAGTACACCGTGGTCGAGCCGTCGGCCACCGTCTCTGCCGACCTCACCCGTATGCTCTACGCCGGCTATGCCAACCCCATCAGCGTGTCGGTGCCCGGCGTGCCCCTGAACAAGATTTCGGCCTCGATGACCAACGGCACGCTCACCCCCAGCGGCCCTGGCAAGTACATTGCCAAGCCGTCGAAGATTGGGCAGGATGCCGTCATCACCGTCACCTCGACCAACACCGGCCGGCCACAGACCATGGGCTCATTCGCTTTCCGCGTGCGCAAGTTGCCCGACCCCACGCCGTTCATCGATGTGAAGGACGAGGCTGGCAATCCCGCTCGCTTCAAGGGCGGCAATATGAGCAAGGGCGGACTGCTCGGTGCCGAAGTGGTGGGCGCCGCTATCGACGACGGCATCCTCGACATCGCCTTCCGCGTGCAGTCGTTTGAGACCGTCTTCTTCGACAATATGGGTAACGCCAAGCCGCTGGCCAGCGACGGTCCGCGCTTCTCGGGTGCCCAGAAAGACCTGTTCCGCAAGCTCACTCGCGGGCGCCGCTTCTACATCTCGCGTGTCGTCGCCGTTGGCCCCGACGGCATAGAGCGCACGCTCAACACTGCTATGGAAATCAAAGTGCAGTAGATTGAAGATTGAAAGTTGAAGATTGAAAATTTTTAAATATGAAAGCAACAATGAAGAAAAATAGTGGGAATTGGATAATGAGATTGATTCTTGTGGCAGTCTGCCTGCAATTTTCAATTTTCAATTTTCAATTTTCAATTTGTTCGGCCCAGCCCAAGCGGAGCCGTGTGCAGCAGCAGAAGAAGGCTGACCAGCAGAAACAGCAGGGTACAACCGCCACTCAGGGCGGCATGACCAAGCGTATGCAAATCATGTATCCCACGGCTGTAGACATGCCGGAGGAGGTGGTGTGGCGCCGCGACATCTACCGCGAAATAGACCTGAGCAAGGAGGAGAACGCCGGACTCTACGACCCCGTGGAGCCGCAGGGCAAGCGCCTGAACCTCTTCACCTATATCTTCAAGCTGGCACTGAACGGCTACATACCCGTCTATGAATACAATCTCGACGGCAACGAGGTGCTGGAGCCTTCGGCCAAGGTCGATATGAAGACCATTCTGGAGAACTACCACATCTTCTACGAAGAGAAGGACGGAAAGGTGAAGGTGGACAACAGCGACATCCCCTCGGCCGAGGTGAAGATGTACTACCTCAAGGAGAGTGCCTATTACGACCAGGCCAACTCGACGTTCCACATCAAGCCCATCGCCCTTTGCCCCGTCATGCTCCGCGAGGATGACTTTGGTGGCGAGGCTGCCAAGTACCCCCTGTTCTGGGTGAAGTACACCGAGGTGGAGCCCTATCTGAGCCGTCAGACCATCAAGACCAGCGACGTTAACGATGCAGCCACGATGAACCTTGACGACTATTTCACCCTGAACAAATACAAAGGCACTATCTACAAGACCGCCAACCGTCTGGGCAAGACGCTGGCACAGGTGGCTGGCAGCGACTCTACCAAGTACTCCGCCGAGCAGAAGCGCATCGAGGCCGAGTTGCAGGCTTTCCGCGACGGCATCTTCGGCCGCAAGGAGAAGACCGATTCCATTGACAGCCTGGCCATTGCCGACCCCCAGAAGGCCAAGGCACTGCTCAAGCAGAGGCGTGCCAAGGAGAAAGCCACCCGCTCGGCCCGCAGCAAGAAGTCGTCGGGCTCGTCGTCAGGCGGTTCCGCCCGCGTCTCCGTGCGCCGTCAGCGCCATTGATGATTTAACGTTAACCCCTTAAACATAGTCGATTATGAAGAAAATTGTTAGTGCAATCATCGTGGCAGTGGCTCTGGCAACTGCAATGCCCGCCCAGGCCCAGGGCCTGAAGTTCGGTGTCAAGGGCGGTCTGAACCTGACGAGTCTGAATCTTGACAAGGTGTCAGACTTCAGTTCTGCCTATGAGTATGGCAAGGAGAACAAGGCTGGATGGTATATCGGCCCGACTGTGAAGTACACGTTTGCCATGGGTTTAGGATTCGACGGTGCTGTCTTCTACGACCAGCGCAACGCCAAAGTGAATGGCGAGGACGTGAAGCAGAAAACGGTCTATGTGCCCATCAACCTGCGCTACAATATCGGCATCGGAGCACTGGGCAGCGTTTATCTGGCTGCCGGTCCGCAAGTGGGCTTCAATGTGGGCGACACCAATATCAACATCGGCCATCTGGCCGACTCCAAAGACCAGATTAACGACACTTTCCAGCTGAAGAAGGCCACCTTTGGCATCAACCTGGGTGCCGGCCTCATATTGATGAAGCATCTTGAAGTGGGCGTTGTCTACAACATTCCGCTGGGCAATACAGCTGATATCAAGAGCCTCGACTCTTTGAAGGATAAATACGATGTGAAGAGCAACACCTTCCAGGTGTCGGCCGCTATCTATTTCTAAGAAATCTTTTTGGCTGTGTTTGTCGACGTCATCCTCCCTTTGCCGCTCGACGGCCAGTTCACATACGCTGTTCCACCTTCGCTTGAAACGCAAGTGGGGGTGGGGCAGCGCGTTCTTGTACCTTTTGGCAGGAGCAAGACCTATGTGGGCATTGTCTCCCGTCTGCACGAAGAGCAGCCGGAGGGCTACGAGGTGAAGGAGCTCCTGCAGTTGCTTGACGCAAAGCCCATCCTGCTGCCGGCGCAGTTCCGCCTTTGGCAGTGGATGGCCGACTACTACATGTCGCCCATCGGCGAGGTGTACAAGGCGGCGCTCCCCTCGGGGCTGAAGGCCGAGGAGGGCTACCGGGCGCGCACTGATACCTACATCCGCCTCACGCCGGCCTATCGGAACGAGCAGGCCCTGCACATCGCCCTCGACATGCTGGCGCGGGCCAAGAAGCAGCAGGAGACATTCATCACCTACCTGTCGCTCTCACACTGGGACCTCATCGGGAGTGGCACGCCAATAGCAGAGATAACCCGCGAGGAACTACTGAACGCATCGGGCGCCACGCTGGCCACGGTGAATGCCCTGCAGGCCAGGGGCATGCTGGAGACCTACGAGGTGGAGGTGGGGCGGCTGAACTATGGCGGCGAGCCCCACCCGGAGTTGGCCAAGAAACTGAACCCGGCCCAACAGGAAGCCTACAACCAGCTGCTGATGTCGATGCTGAAGAAGCAGGTGACCCTGCTGCACGGCGTGACCAGCAGCGGAAAGACCGAGATTTACATCCATCTCATACAGCGCGAGCTGGAGCACCACAGGCAGGTGCTCTACCTCCTGCCCGAGATTGCCCTCACCGTGCAGATGATGGACCGTCTGCGCCGCGTCTTCGGCAACCGGCTGGGCATCTACCACTCGAAGTACAGCGATGCCGAGCGGGTGGAGATTTGGCAGAAGCAGCTCTCGGCCGACCCCTACGACATCATTCTTGGCGCACGCTCCGCCGTCTTCCTGCCTTTCCAGCGGCTCGGCCTCGTCATCGTCGACGAAGAGCACGAGACCAGCTACAAGCAGCAGGACCCCATGCCCCGCTATCATGCCCGCTCGGCAGCGATTATGCTTGGGGCGAATGTGATACTCGGCACCGCCACCCCTTCAGCCGAGACCTACCATAACGCCCGCACGGGCAAGTACGGATTGGTGGAACTGACCGAGCGCTTCCAGGGCATTGAACTGCCCGACATACAAGTGGTGGACGTGAAGGACCTGAAGCGCCGCAAGATGATGCGCGGCCCCTTCTCGCCGCTGCTGCTTGCCCGTGTGCGTGAAGCCCTGGAGCGTGGCGAGCAGGCCATCCTCTTCCAGAACCGGCGCGGCTGGGCGCCTGTGGTGATGTGCCGACAGTGCGGATGGGTGCCCCATTGTGAGCACTGCGACGTCAGTCTGACGCTGCACCGCACCACCAACCAGCTTTCGTGCCACTATTGCGGTTTCACCTACCGCATACCCACCGAGTGCCCGGCCTGCGGCAGCAAGGACCTGCAGGGTAGGGGATACGGCACGGAGAAGATAGAGGAGCAGATACGCGACATACTGCCTGATGCACGCATTGCCCGCATGGACTACGACACCACACGCACCCGCAATGCCTACGAGCGCATCATCGACGACTTCGCCGCCGGGCGCACCAACCTGCTCATCGGCACGCAGATGATCAGCAAGGGCCTTGACTTCGACCGCGTGGCCGTGGTGGGCATACTCGATGCCGACACCATGCTCAACTACCCCGACTTCCGGGCCTACGAGCACGCCTTCATGATGATGGCACAGGTGAGCGGGCGTGCCGGGCGCAAGAACAAACGGGGACTCGTCATCCTGCAGACACGCAACCCCAATCTGGAGGTCATACACCAGGTGGTGCGCAACGACTTCCCCTCGTTCTTCAGCGACCTCCTGGCCGAGCGGCAGACGTTCCGCTATCCGCCCTTCTGCCGACTGACTTACGTCTATCTGAAACACAAGAGCGACACGCTGGTCGACACCGCCGGACTGGAGATGGGCAGCCGGCTGCGCCAGTGGTTCGGCGACCGCGTGCTGGGGCCTGAGAAGCCCGCTGTGGCCAAGGTGAAGACGCTCTGCATCCGCAAGCTCGTCGTCAAGCTGGAGAACGGCATCGACCTGGCCCAGGCCCGCTACTATCTGAGGCTCGCCCAACAGCAGATGATGCAGGACAAACGCTACGCATCGCTACAAATCTACTACGACGTTGACCCACTATAGAATGAAATCATAAACTATCAATAGGAAACAATGAAGACGATGAAGAAGACAATGGCCGTCATGGCCATGCTGCTGCTCCCAGCCGTGACGGCGTGGGCAGGCAGCGTCAGCGAGACTGACGCAATGAAGAAAGCGCAACAATTCCTTGACAAACGGGGAACGGGCGCTGTTATCCAGAAGAAAACGGCTGCCAGAGGCCCGCGACGCATGGCCCAGACTGACGTGCAGAGCGACTACTACGTGTTCAACGTAGGCACTGGCGACGGCTTCGTCATCGTCAGTGGCGACGACCGCACAACGGACATCCTCGGCTATGCCGACAGCGGCATCTTCGACCAGGAGCACATGCCCGACGGGCTGCGCTATCTGCTGGACGGCTATGCCGAGCAGATGGCCTGGCTGGATGCCCGACAGGTCAAGCGCACGGCTGCCTCATCGGCCTCATCACCTGCACGCTCGCCCATTGCGCCGCTCATCGCCTCGCACTGGGATCAAGGGGCACCCTACAATAATCTCTGCCCGGAGATAAACGGTGAGAAAACCGTGACGGGCTGCGTGGCCACTTCGATGGCACAGCTGATGTACTACCACCAGTGGCCTGAAGGCTCAAGCGAAGCGGTTCCCGGCTATACGACAAGCACAGCCAAAATAGTACAGGATGACTTGGTGCCCACGCAGTTCGGCTGGAGCAGTATGACCACCACTTACTCTTCAGACGCTGTGGGTACTGCTGCCGACGAAGTGGCAAAGCTAATGAAATACTGCGGTTGGGCGTTGAACATGGACTATGGTACCGATGCTTCGAGTGCTTATAGTGAGGCTATCCCCGATGCCTTGAAGACCTATTTCGGCTACGATGGCGGTGTGCGCCACGCCTACCGCCGATGCTACAGCTACACGGAGTGGGTAGACCTGATCTATAGCGAACTGGCCAACAACCGGCCGGTCGCCCTGGGCGGGCAGAGTATGGGCGGTGGCCACTCATTTGTGTGCGACGGCTACGATGCCGCAGACTATTTCCACATCAACTGGGGATGGGGTGGCGACAGCGACGGCTATTTCCGCCTGTCGTTGCTCAATCCTAACGAGCAGGGCATTGGCGGCTCGTCCACCCTCGACGGCTTCAGCTTCGGCCAGAACGCTGTCATCGGCATACAGCCGCCCGTCAGCGGCAACAAGGACTATTGTCTCTCCCTTGAAGGGCTGTATCCCGCCTCAACCAGTTACACCCGTAATAGCGGCGAAGCTTTCTCCGGTATCGGCCTTTATTTCTTGGTCTATAACTATCATTATGGCACAAATAGTTACGATTATGCCGTGCAGCTGGTGGATGGAGACAACAACTTGGTGCACCAGTTGCATAATGCAACGCAGACAATGACGTGGAACCAGCAAAACGCAACCAAGCAGCTTACCGGCCTCTCCATCCCCTCGACTGTGGCCGATGGCACCTATTACATCAAGGTGATGAGCCGCCCCACTGGCGCCTCCGCTTGGCAGGAGTGCTTCGACGGTGACCGCTATCAGCTGACTGCCGTCATCAGCGGCGACCAGCTGACTATCAGAGTGCCAATTCCCGCCACGGTTCTGCCCACTAAGGTCGACTTCTCCGTCAGCAGCGACCTGACCCAAGGCCACGAGCAGGAAGTGACGGCCTCCATCACCGGCGGCGCTGCCGACTATCACGGCAATGTCATACTGGGCGTGAAGGGGCCTGGCGAAGAGAAATTCAAGGCCGTTATGGGCAAGGTGCTTGACATTCCTGCCGACCAAACAGTCGATGCCCACTTCACCTTCATCCCTTCAGTAGCAGGCGAAATCACGCTGGCACTCTATTCTGGCATGTCCGACGGCTATGTTAGCGGTAACCAGATAGGAAAAGCAGCGAGTATCACCATATCTGCGAGCGATGCCACCGACAATCTCCCCCTTGCCTTCACCTACTCGATAGAAAACCAGGCTTCCAGCGAGAAACTGTATGGCAATGCCTTCCACGCCACCATCACCGTCACAAATCCTTCGAGCGCCAATAGCTATGCAGGAAGTATGAATTGCTCGGTGCGAAAGTGGACTTCGACCATCACCGACAATGGTGACAATACTTATTCTCTGTCTACTGGCTGGGAGAGCGTCAGTCTCACTTCCTATCCGCTTGTTGTAGACAAGGAGGGTTCGGCATCGGTGAAGGTAGCCATTGACGGACTGGAGCCCACCGACGAGTATACACGCTACAGCGTACGCATAACATACAGGAATACGTCTGAACAAGGCAAAGTCTCTGATGGTATTCACATTGGTCTGGACACGCATCCGCTGACCACCGAATTGGAATATGGCACGCTCGAAATAGTGGATGGCTATGCCCTTGGCGACGCTACTGGTGCCACTACTCTCCACGAACTGACTGGTTCCATCGATGCTGCCGATGCTTGTTTCGTTGACCTGCGCAGCCTCACTTCCCTTGAGGGGGTCACTTTCAGCAACACCGGCACCAATCCCAACTGCGTCTACCTCCTGCCCGACGGGGCTTCTGCTCCCACCGCTCTCTCTGGTCGCAACGTGGTCGTTGGTAGTAGTGCAAGCAGTCTGACGCTGACCGACGGCTATGACTTCTTCACGCCCATCGCCTTCACTGCCGCCGATGCCACATACACCCGCACCTTCACGGCCAGCGCTGCCGGCACATCGGGCTGGAACACGCTCTTCCTGCCCTTTACTGCCACAAGCGTCACGTGCGAAGGCCTGGGCACAGTCGACTGGTTCCAGTCTGCCACAGATGAAGCGGGCAACTTCTGGCTCCGCAATTTCGTCACCGACAGCGACGCCTCCGTCGGCTTCGACTATACTGGCGAGACCTATATTGCCGCCCTCACGCCCTACATCATTGCCGTGCCTGGTGCTGACTTCGGCAGCTGGCAGATGACCGGCAAGACCGTCACCTTCAAGGGCAGCGGCGTCAGCATTGCCGCCAGCACCACGGCAGCACCAGGCGTCAGCGGCAACCACTACAAGTTCTGTGGCAACACCGTCGGCTCAACCGTTTCCGACGTTTATCTGCTCAACGCGGCAGGCAGCAAGTTCGTGAAGTCATCGGGTGCGGTCGAGCCTTTCCGCGCCTGGTTCTCGCCCATCAGCATCAGCTCTCTGAGCCGTGCTTCGCTCTCAATCGCCAGCCCTGAAGCCACGGCCATTCGCCTCACACCCTCTTCAGAAGGCACGGAAGACGATTGCTATTTCACGCTCGACGGGCGCCGACTCCCTGCCGCTCCCACCGCTCCCGGTGTCTATGTGAAGAATCGAAAGAAAGTAATCATCAAATAAAGAACAGCAGATATGAAAAAGAGAATTTACGAGAAGCCCGCGACATGCACTGTCGCCCTTCGTCACCAGCAGCACCTGCTGGCTGGCAGTAGCCAGGAGTCGCCTCGCCCCACCGCCTCCTTTATGTCGAATCCAGACATAGATGACACGGAAGAGTAGGCATCTTGCCGCTCCCCCCGCCCCTTAAAGGGGAGGGGTTGGGGGAGGGGTATTCTCCTAAGTGGTTATTTGTTCAGGATGGTAACGTCCATGCGGTTGAAGGGGAACATGTAGCCGCGGGACTTGAGCTGCTGGTAGACCGTCTCGTTGAGATAGAAGTAGACCGTCCAGTAGTCGGCACTCTTGCACCATGAGCGCGTGTTCACCACCACGCCGCTGTCGCCCAGTTTGCTCAGTCCTATCCACGGGGCCGCCACCGGCGAACCGGCCACAGGCCCCTGCAGGATGAGCGGATTGGCCTGCTGGATGGCACCGATGGCCTGCTTCACCTCGTCGAGGTCCGACCCGTAGGCCACCTGAAATTCCAGGTCCACACGGCGGTAAGGCTCGGTGCTGTAGTTCTTCATCGAGCCAGTGCTCAGTCCGCCGTTGGGGATGATGATGGTCTGGGCGTCGTTGGTGCGTATGATGGTGTTGAATATCTGTATCTCCTTCACCGTGCCGGCATAGCCTTGTGCCTCGATGAAGTCGCCCACCTTGAAGGGCTTGAAGAGCAGAATCATCACGCCGCCGGCAAAGTTTTGCAGCGTGCCGCTGAGTGCCATGCCGATGGCCATGCCGGCCGAGGCGAAGAGGGCGATGAACGACGATGTCTCGATGCCGAGTATGGACACGATGACGATGGCGAGCGAGAGCCAGAGCACCACGCTGATGATGCTGTTGAGGAAGGTGTAGAGCGACGGGTCTACCTTGCTGCGCTCCATCATCTTGGTGGCCAGGCGTACCAGCCACTTGATGGCCCAGCGGCCAATGAGGTAGACGATGACGGCCAGGATGGCGTTCTTGCAGAAACTGAGTGCCCACTGCCACAGCTGGTCATAGGGCACCGACGATGTGATGTTTTCAATCATGTTTTTTTATAATTCGGGTTTGATTTCACTTCCTTTTATTCCCAGTGCTGCCATGAGCGAGTAGCCCAGAATCTCCTGCCGGAAGGCACCGCCGGCAATGGGCTGCATGGCGAAGAGGGTGATGCGCTTCTCGTCGTCGGCCCGCCGCAGCGTTTGGCGCACACGGTCGAGGGCGTTGTCGCTGGGGATGACCATCAGCCGTTTCACCCCCTGCTGCTGCAGCACCAGCTGCAGCGTGTCGGCATAGAGGCTCTCGGTCGAGGCCAGCCCCTCGGTGGAGACGGCGGTGAAGCTGAACTCGCCCAGACGGCCCCGGAAGGCCTTGCCGTTCAGCTCGTCGGCATAGTTGCCGGGGGCGAAGTTGGCCATCTGCCGCTTGGCCGCGTCGTGTATCAGCACCACGGTGGTCTCGTGGTCGCCCTCGCGCAGTCCGCCGTCCAGGGCTATGCACTCGGCCCACCGCGCCGTGTCGGCCTGTGGTATGCGGCGGCCCAGCATGCGTTCAAAGTTCACTATCAGGTTGAACGCCACGCGGTCTATGTAGTCGCCGTCGGCCAGGATGACGTTCTCAGTCCATTCATTTTGGTTCATTTCTTGCTATCTCTTTCAGGTTCTTGATGTTGATGTCGCGCTGCGGGAAGGGTATCTCGATGCCGTTCTGGCGCAGCGTGTCGTAGATGCAGCGGGTCACGTCGCTGATCACGTAGACACGCTTCACGGCGTCGGACCAGATGTAGAGCTTGAAGTCCACGCTCGACTCGCCCATGCGGGCCACCACCGTCTTCACCTGCTTGTTGCGGTCGGCCCACTTGTGGTGCAGGGCGGTGACGGCCTCTTCTACGAGGGTGCTCACGCGGTGCAGGTCCGAACCGTAGGCCACCGAGAAGGGCACCACCGCCAGTATGTAGCCGTGGTTGCGCGTCAGGTTCTTGTAGTTCTTGGCGAAGAGCTGGCTGTTCTGGAAGGTGATGACCTCGCCATAGAGCGACTCTATCACCGTCGACGTGTAGCTGATGCTGTTCACCTTGCCCATGGTGCCGTCTACCTCAATCCAGTCGCCCACCTTGATGCGTCCGGCCATGAGCGTGGCACCGTAGTAGATGTTCTCGATGATGTCTTTCGAGGCGAAGCCGATACCGGTGGAGAGGCCGCCGCTGATGGCCAGCAGCCAGGTGACGCTGATGTGCAGATAGGCCAGCGAGAGCAACAGCCACACGCCCCACACCAGCACCTGGATCACGTTCTTGCCCATCACTTCGCGGCTGGCCGCCGTGGTGGCGTCCTGCGTCTGGAAATGCAGGCGCATGAGGGCCAGCACCGTTTGCACGATGTAGGAGAAAAGGAACCACAGGCAGACCACCACCGAGAGCTTCACAATGCTCACTTGCAGGTTTGTCTGGTCGATGTATTTCTTGTTGAAGATTTGCCAGCACACGTCGCTCAGGTTGAACACATCGGCAGCCCAGTAGACCGAGAGCATCACCGAGAGCACGCTGGCCACGGGCAGCACCACTTTATATATAAAGAGGTAGAGCCAGGAGCGTGTGATGTCGGCCTGGGCATAGCCGTGGCGCTCGCCGTAGATTTTCAGGTACTGGCTGACGCAGGTGATGGTCAGGATGCACGTGAGCTGCATGATCCACCAGATGAGAATCTGCACCGCCAGCAGCGTGTAGCCCAGCCACGAGCACACCAGCGACACCAGGAACATGGCCTGCGAGAGATAGGTGTAGACCATGTCGGAGCGCGGCACGTTGCGGTTGTGCCGGCGGATGACGCTCCACTGCCACAGGGCGCAGGCCAGCAGGATGGGCGGGAAGGTGAGGGCCACCAGCTCGTTGGGGATGAACACGATGCGCAGCGCTATCACCAGGAAGCCCATGAAGATGAGCGGCGTGTAGATGTGGAAAGCGCTGCGAATCTGGTGGCCGCCCACGCGCAGCAGCAGCGAAATGAGGATGACGCCCAGCAGCCAAGTGTACTCAATCAGCAGTCCGCTGGCCATGATGAAGAAATTCTGCTGCAGCGTGGCATGGAGTATGCCCAGCGTGGCGGCAAAGGTGATGGTGGTGGTGGCCATGATGATGCAGGGCCGCTTTTTCAGGAACTCGTCAGAGTGGAAACGCTTGGGCATGAAGTGAAACACAAGCAGGTTGAGCAGCACGGCCACCACCACATAGAAGGCGATGATGAGGAAGAGCTGAAGAATCACCGCGCTGCTCCAGTCGGAGCCGTTGTCGGTGGGCCGGTACTTGTCGGCGGTCACCGTGGCCGCTTCGGTCCATCGGGCGCCAAAGTGGCGCAGCACTGACAGGTAGTTCTCGCCGCCGTTGCGGAAGATGCCCCTCTGTATCTCGTTGTAGCGCTTGTTGGCATAGTCGTTCAGCGCCTGCAGCCGCTGCTCAGTGCTGTCGTAGAGGCTCATGTAGCCGCTCACCTGCTCACGGCCGTCGGCCAGCATCTGCCTGATGCTCACCGCCAGCTGCATGCACGCGGCGCGGTCGGTACGGGCCGAGGCGGGCAGCAGGTCGGCACGCATGGCCTTCAGGTTCACCATCAGGCTGTCGTACTTGGCAATCTCGGCGTCGGCATCGGCAATAAACGACTGGAAGGGCAGCTGCTGCCGCTGGAACTCGCGGTACTGCTCGGTGGCCTCGTGGCAGGCGTAGGTCAGGTTGAACACATAGTTGGGCTGCTGCGAGTAGAGCATCAGCGCGTTCTGGCTGCTGCGCTTCATCGTCTCCTTCAGCTGTTCCACAATGTGGCGTGTCTGCGCCTGGCGCTCGGCAGCCTCATCCTTCAGCGTCTGTTCGTAGGCGGTCAGTTCCCACCGTAGCACCTCCAGCGTCTGCTCCAGGTTTTTCTCCTTCAGCACGGCGCCTGCCTCCTCCGGCCACAACAGCAGTCCGGCCAGCCATAGTATCAACAGAGGTGAGAGGTAAGATGTGAGAGGTGAGAGAATAGTTTTCAATTTTCAATCTTCAATTTTCAATTCAGTGTGCAAAAGTACTAAATCTTCGGCAATTGGCCAAACATCGTGCCGAATTATTTGCCTGCGCCCCAATATTCAACTTTCGCAAGCAAGGTGGGAATGGTTAAAAATATTTTACATCCCCAAAACAAGGACTAAGCGGACTCGGAGATAAGTGCCACTTATCTCGGAGATAAGTGCCTTTTATCTCGGAGATAAGT
>CADACW010000008.1:69123-112814 GCA_902786565.1 uncultured Prevotellaceae bacterium
CAAAATTATAAGAAAATTGGATAGAAAATTATCAAAATAGGCTATGCATGCCCATTATTCTTATAATTTTGAAATAAATTTTCTTATAATTTTGAGCGAGGCGACCATATTATGAGGGGGTACTGAGTAGTTACCTTTGACCTCATTGTTGCAAATAAGTTATAAACTCATCGACGCTTAGATTCTCCATCTTGGCAAAACGTACAGCGCTGTTATACGTTGCTGTATCAAGCCGTAATGGTTGTCATATTTGTGTGATTTTTCTGCAAAGGTAATGTTTTTCCATTTATCCACCCAATAAATGCGCGGAAAAAAAACGGGCCGTGCACCTCGTTAGGGTAGCACGGCCCGGATTTTTTAATTTTAGAGATTTTACATTTTTACATTCCTCACTTCTTCACCACCTTCTTGCCGTTGATGATGTAGAGGCCCTTCTTGTTCAGCTTCTGAACCTTCTGGCCCTGGAGGTTGTACACCTCTCCGTTCTCCACAGCCTTGGCGAAGATGCTGTTGATGCCGGTAGGATCGGTAGGATCGAAGATAGTCCAGCGCGGGTCACCCAGCGTCTCGGGCTTGGAAGCACCCTCGGAAAGTGTGAATTTACCGTTGAAGTCGCCAGCGGCAGCGTCGGTGAAGGTAATGATGCCGGCCACGCTGTTCTGTACGCCCTCACCCTCGGTGGTGTCGCCAGTGTCTTCGGCAGTGCTGGTGTCGGCCATCACGCCGTCAGTCTCGAAGTTGAAGGCATTGCCAGTGATGGTCCAGGTCGGGTTGGAGCCGCTCTGACCACCATTCATACCCTTGATGACCTGACCGCTCTTGCCGCAGTTCACGAACAGGCTGTTCTCCACGGTGTAAGCCAGCCACTTCTGGTTGCTCTGGCGGTGTGTGAAGAAGTTCTTTCCAGTTGCCAGGTTGTACATGGTAGAGTTCTTGATGATGAAGGTCTGTGTGCCCTTTTCGTCAAGCTCGGTAAGCTTCTGACCGGCCTGTGAGCTGTAGAACGACTTCGTGGTAGATACAGGAGCGTAGATGGTCGAGTTCTCGATGCTCACGTTGCGTGCTGCGCTGCCCTTGGTGAAGTCGATGCTGGTGACATCGGCGGCCACCTCGATGATGCAGTTGTCGATGGTCAGCCAGTCGATGAGATAGCCCTTCTGCGTGCTGTAGAACAGCGGCTTCTTCAGACCCTTCAGCGTAGCGTTGTGGATGCTGACAAACTCTACAGGAACAGTTACAGCAGGATTGTCCGTAGCAGCCATCTCTATGAGGTTGCCGTTCAGGCCAGAAGCGTCGATGGTGGCATTGTTGCCCTCAATCTTGAAGTTAGCGGGAGCAGTGAGCGATTCGCTGACGGTGTAAGAGCCACCCTGGGCCAGCGTGATGCTGATGTTGCCCACCTTGCGCACATTGGCTTCCGCTGTAGTCAGTGCCACGGCGATGTCTGCGCCATCCTCGGGATTGATTGCAATGTCGGTAGCGGGGATGAGGTACTTGTAGGTCTTGCCATCCTCGAAGACGAAGTCCTCGGTCTGGATGTGGCCCTCGCCCTCCAGTCCGTTGCTGAAGATGATGTTGGCAGGAGCCTCCTGTGCAACGATGGTCACGTTGTAGATGCCGCTTTCGTCAGCCGTGAGCTCTGTGCCGGGCCATGCTCCGAGCTGCTCCACCTTGTCATATTCGCCTCCGGTAGAGGTGTAGGCGTAAACCTTCTCCCAGGTGTCCTCGTTCTCGAACTTGGCGCTGAAGGTCTGCATCTTGTTGTACTTGACGTTCTTGAACGAGAGCCAGCTGATGTTGTTGTCGGCAGCGACGTTGAACTTGAGTGTGAGCACTCCGTCCTCGGCAACCTCGCCGATGGCCGTGATCTGGCCCACGTAGAAGTTGGAGTTGGGCACAGCCGTTGCTGCTACAGCATTGACGGCCTCGCCGTTTGCAGCCTGCATGGTGATGCCGTAGGCAGGAGCGGTGAATCCGTTCTTACCACGCACGCGCACCCAAGCGCTGACGCCATACGTGCCAGGCTCCAGGCCGCTGACAGTTCCGGTGAGGGTCTTCTCGCCGAGCGAGTTGTCGTCGCCGGTCCAGTACTCGAAGAAAGGCACTGCGAAGTTGGTACCGTCGGTAGCACCTTCCACAGACCATGTGTTGATGTAGTACTGAGTCCAGGCCTCAGGTGCGACGTCCCAAGCGCTCATGAGCAGGTCGTCGGCAGCGTTGCTGGCGCGCCAGCCGGTCACAACGAAGGGATCCTGAAGAGTATTGGCCTCGTCGGGGGCCAGCTCGCCCTCCTCGTACTTCTTTTGCCACTGTCCGTAGTAGTTCTCAAGCGCCTCCTCGGTGTAGAAGTTGGTGCTCTCGGTGAGCTTCTTCATCTGCGGCAGCACGTTCTTGGCCTTGATGTAGCCCTCGCCTATATCGACGGCGGCGGTCAGGAAGGCAATGGCAACCTGAGCTGTCGTAACATCGGTGGGACGATTTTCGGTATATTGCTCGTAAACACCAGTCAGTTTACTGACAACAGACTCCACCTCGATTTCCTCGGACTTTATAAGCTTGTCCAGCTGCACTAACAGCTCGTCCACCTTTACGAGGAGGGCTGCAGCCTTCACTTGGTCGATGGTGGTATTGGCACCGTAGTACTTCAGCTGGAAGTTGTCCCAGATGACCCACTGGCTGGTAGCCGTGCCCTTGGCACCGATGGTGAGCTGTCCGTTCTCTGTCACCTGCACGATGATAGGATCGATGGCGTATGTGCCAGCGGCGAAGGATGCGCCTGCGGCGTTCATGTCATTCTCATTGCCCGTCTTAACGGGGAATTCAGCGGTCTCTTCGTTGGCATAGAACACGGGAGCGTCCTCCGTCTTGCCGTCGTCCTGGCGGTAGAAGCCCTGAGCGGTCAGAGCGTAGACACCGGCGGGAGCGTCGGCCAGCACCTGGCTCAGTGTGAACGTTGAGTGGTAGCTCTCGGCGCATCCGTAGCCATTGTCGCCGCCACCCTTCAGGTTCTTGTTGCCGGCCTCGATGGTCCAGTTCTCGTCGTTGCGCAGGTCGTTGCGGTTGAAATCAGGCGTCTTGATGAGGAAGGTAGCGTCGGCGGGAGCGTCCACGGTGGCAGCCTTCATAGCTTCCAGTCCGTAATAATTCACCATGTAATCATAGTTGCTCTTGTGAATGAATGTCCACTTTGTGGTGGGCTCATCGGCGTTCTCAGTGAGGTAAAGCTCCTGGTTGGCGTCCACGGCGATGTACTTCTTCACGCCGTCGAACATACCGCTGATGGTGCAGTCGGGAACGTCGCCCTCTATGGTCCATCCGTAAGAGGGACCGTCCATCCAGAGCCCGTTGCTCATGAAGTGGTTGTTGCCACCGTTGGAGACGCGACTGTCGAAGTTGTAGGTCTTGTTGCTCGGGTTGTAGGTGAGGGTGAAGTCTATACCCTTGTCGTTGACGATACCCTTGGTGCCCCAGTTGTGTCCGGCGGCCATGTAGAGCTGGTTGAACAGTTTGCCCGAGTTCATCAGTTCTTCCACGTCAGACGAGCCCAGCATTTCGTTCACTTTGGCCATGTTCATCACATAGTAGCTACCCTCGGTGATGGTCAGGTTGTACTGGTATTCCTTGCCGACCTCGAAGGCGAGGTCTGGGGTCTGGTCTGTGCCGCCATCGCTGAAGATGATGTATTCGGGAATGGCGTTAGCGTCGATGCTCACTTCGTAGACGCCATCTGTGGCAGTCAGCTCAGTGCCGGGCTTTGGGCCGAGGAACTCCACGACGTTCTCGCCCTCTCCGCTCCATGCGTAGGCATAGACCTTATCCCACTTGCGGTCGGTCTTGAATGTGGCCTTGAAAGGCTTCTCAATGATAGCCGTGGGAACGAAGAAACTCGATCCATACAGCGAGGCCATGTAGCCGGTGAGGATGGCCTTGGTGCCGTCGGCAATCGTCTCAGGGATGACACTGTATGTGTCCATAATGCTTACGGGTTCGTCGCCCAGAGGTGCAGACTTGAAGGCCAACTCATCGCCATTTTCGCCTTCAACGATGTTGATGACAGCGTCGCCGAACTGAGCCAGGCGGAAGTCGTTGTCGGCCAGATATTCCGTGATGTTGTCGTCGGTGACGACGATGGGCTGTACCTTGTCCTTAGTGATTGTCACGCCCTCGATACCGTTGGTGAGCGTGGTCTGGTAGATGCCCCATCCGAAGTTGTTGATCAGCGAAATGGCGAGTTTGCCGTTGAGAACGTCGCCCACCTTGACGTAGCTGCCCAGGCCGCTGCCCTCGAGCACATAGCCTGCGGAAGCGTCCTCCAGGAGTACGTAGTCCTTTGTGACGGTAATCTCATTCCAGTCGTCGTCATAGTCGGTGGCCTGCTTGGTGGTAATGAAGTTCACCTTGGCGTTGGTCAGCGTCAGCACTGCCGGCACGGCACCCATCACCTCTGTGCTGAAGTTCTTCAGGGCAGCGATGTTGGCCAGCTGTTCTCCGGTCTCTTCCTTCTCAGTGAGCAGGATGTACCATACGGTACCCTTGTTGCTGTTGTCCCAAGGCAGGCAGATGCAGTTCAGGTCGGCCTTGTCAAACTGTGTGAGGTCCACCTCGATGAGTCCGTTCTCGTCGGCCTGCAGGTCCATGAAGACATACTTGCCGGCGTCGCCCTCTGCATAGTCGCCAGCGTTCTGCTGTGCGTCCACCTCATGGTTCATGTAGAGCACGAGCTTCATCTTGGGAGAGGTGACAAACGTGAGCTTGCTGTATGCGGAGAGGTCGGCAATGACATTCTTGCTGCGTGCACCTACGACAACGTCGCCGTTGCCGAGCACGATGGGATGCTCGTCAGCTCCGATGCCAATTCTCGGCTGGAGCGAGGGGAATGCCTCTGTGAAGTCCACGAAGTCGCCGGCGGGCTTGCCGGGATCCTCTTCGTACTGAATTTCAGGAATATACACCTGCTCGTTCTCAGGATAGGTCTCGAGATAAATCTCGTTGATGACGGCCTCGCCGGGAGCGGCGTTATTGTTGCCCGAGACACAAATCTCGTCGCAGGCCAGCAGGTACTCGTTGTAGTCTTTGGGAGAGACCTTTGCGAGCGTGTCGGCCAGGATGAACTCGTTCACGCCATTGCTGGCATAGAGCGTCAGGTTGGATCCGCCCTTGTAGAAGAGGATGCGGAACTGGTTGCCGCTCTTGATTTCGGTGTCAACCACCAGCTTCTTGTACTTCGAGATGTCGCCCGAGGGCAGGCCGATGTTGCGCAGCTGGTTGTAGTAGGTGGTAGACCAGGTGAAGGTCTTCGTCTCAGCGTTCCAAGTGGTGTTGGTGTTGCTGGGGTTCTCGAAGGTGGCAAACACCTTCTCGCCCTCGTCGTTGTAGGTTTCCAGATAGACGTCGTTGATGACGGCCTCGCCCGGGGCGGCACCGTTGTTGCCCGAGAGGCAAATCTCGTCGCAGGCCAGCAGATACTCGTTGTAGTCTTTGGGAGCGACCTTTGCGAGCGTGTCGGCCAAGATGAACTCGTTCAGACCATCGCTGGCATAGAGCGTCAGGTTAGAACCGCCCTTGTAGAAGAGGATGCGGAACTGGTTGCCACTCTTAATGGTGCAGTCCACGACCAGCTTCTTGTACTTCGTCAGGTCGCCACTGGGCAGGCCGATGTTGCGGAGCTGGTTGTAATAGGTGGTAGACCATGTGAAGGTCCTCGTCTCAGCATTCCACGTTGTGTTGGTGTTGCTGGGGCTCTCAAACGTGGCATGTACTTGCTCGACCTTTGCGTTCACATTCGCAAGGCCAAGCATGCAAAATGCCATCACCGAGAACAGTTTGAATAAAGTTTTTCTCATAGTGTAAAACATTTAGTTAATAATAAAAGGGATAAAATAAAATCGACCACAAAGATAGATATTATTGTTTGTCCATCTTTTCTTATTTGTTTCGTTTTGTTTTCTATTTGTTTCTTAATAGTTCTCAGGTTTCAACTGGAAGTAGCTTTTTGCGTGGTTGCAGACGGGGCACTCTTCGGGCGCCTTCTTGCCGATGACGATGTGTCCGCAGTTGCTGCATTGCCACACGGCATCGCCCTCGCGTGAGAAGACCAGCTCCTTGCGGATGTTGTCAAGCAACTTGCGGTAGCGCTCCTCGTGCTCCTTCTCTATGGCTCCCACCATTTCAAACTTCTCGGCAATCTCGTCGAAGCCCTCCTCGCGTGCCTCGCGTGCCATGCGGGCATACATGTCGGTCCACTCGAAGTTTTCGCCTCCGGCGGCATCCTCCAGGTTGCTGACGGTGTCGCTCACCTTTCCGCCGTTGAGGTACTTGTACCATATTTCGGCGTGCTCCTTCTCGTTGGCTGCTGTCTCGAGGAAGATGTTGCTGATTTGCACATAGCCGTCCTTCTTGGCCTTCGATGCGAAGAAGGTGTACTTGTTGCGTGCCTGACTTTCGCCTGCAAATGCTTCCTGCAGGTTCTTCTCTGTCTTTGTTCCTTTCAAGTCTTTCATTGTTTTTCTTTTTAGGGTTAATAATTATTGTTCGTTGTCTCGTTATCACGTTATCTTGTCATTGCGGCTTTTCCTTTTTATTGGAGGCTGACTTCGCCGCAGAGGCTTTGGCGCATGTATTTGCGCACTTGTTCGGGGTCGTCGTATTTGCCCTGCAGATACATCAGCTTGGCCACGGTGGCCTCGACGGTGGCGTCGCATCCGCTCACCACACCGGCCTGCTGCAACTGGTAGCCTGTGCCGTAGCGGCTCATCTCCACCCGGCCTTGCAGACACTGGCTGACGTTGACGATGACCTTGCCGCAGCGGGTGCCTTCGTGCAGTGCACTGAGCAGCCACGGGCTGTGGGGGGCGTTGCCTGAGCCGAAGGTGCGCATGACGATGCTGCGCAGATTGGGCGTGGCAATGATGTGGCGGATGAGGTCTTCGCGCACGCCGGGGAAGAGTGAGAAGATGATGACGTTGGCATCGAGCCGGTATTGGGGCCTCAGGGTGAGGTCGGCCTTGATGCCTCTCTGGAGGAGCGCGGGCTGGTGGATGAACTCATCGTGGTAGCTGATGTGCACGCCGGCGTCGGCCAGGTGGGGGTAGTTGAACGACTCGAAGGCGTTGAACTCTTCGGCGCTCTGCTTGGTGGTGCGGTTGCCGCGCATCAGGTGGCCGCTGAAGTAGATGCACACCTCGGGCACCCGTGCTGTGCCGTCGTGGCGGCGTGCGGCGGCAATCTCTATCGATGTGATGAGATTCTCCTTGCCGTCGGTGCGCAGCTGGCCGATGGGCAGTTGTGAGCCGGTGAGTATGACGGGCTTGGACAGATTCTCCAGCATGAACGACAGGGCCGAGGCGGTGTAGGCCATCGTGTCGGTGCCGTGCAGGATGACGAAGCCGTCGTACTGGTTGTAGTGGTCGGCAATGATGTGTACCAGCTCCGTCCAGAGTCGCGGCGACATGTCGCTGGAGTCGATGGGCGGGTCGAACTGGTAGGTGGCAATCTCGGTGCTGAACTGCCCCAGCTCCGGCACCTGGCAGAGCAAGTGCTCGAAGTCGAATGGCTCCAGCACACCCGTCTGCGGATTGCGGTTCATGCCAATCGTTCCGCCGGTGTAAATCAGCAATACCTTGCACTGCATCGTATCAGAAGCGTATGTCCAGCTCTACGTCGACCAGGTTGTAGTTGGAGTGGCTGGCCCGCTCGTTGACGCGTGCGTACTCCACGTTGAGTTGCAGGTTCTTGGTGAACAGATAGTCGGCCCCCACTTCATAGAATGTCTTGCTGCTGCCCCAGGTCTTGTCGCTGCGGTAGAGGTCGTAGCGTGCCTTGACGTGCAGTTTCTTCTCGATGACAGGAGCGATGCAGAGGGCATAGAGACCGTCGGCCTTGTCGCCCTCGGCGGCAGAGGCGCCGGCCCCTTGCGAGTGGATGTACTCCGAGCGGAAGGTCCAGTCGTTCTTGGCATATTCGGCCGAGAGGGCGTAGCGGTTTTTCTCGCCTATGCCGGCGCGGCTGCCCGTCCATCCGAAGGCACCGATGCGCAGGCCCTGGACAGGCATCACCCACAGCCCGCCGATGATGTCTTTGCGGTTGTCGGCATCGCCGGTGTTGATGCCCTCGCCGTTGAACACGCCCACCTGATAGTGCAGCAGGTTACGGCCGGCGCTGTTCTTGAGGAAGTCGCCCTGCAGCTGCACGCCGATGTCACGGCCATTCGAGGCGTGCTCGCCGGTGCGGTCGGCAAAGCCGGCCAGCTTGCTCACGTTCTGCGAGTAGGACATGAAGCCCTGGTTGATGGGGTGCATGGGGTTCTCGAAGGTGAACGGGCGCTTGAACTGTCCGGCCTTCACGCGGAAGAAGTCGAACTTCTGCCATTCGCCGAAGAGGTCCACCAGTCGGATGGTCAGCGAGTTCTTCTTGCCCGAGGCGTTGGTGTCGAAGGCGTTGCCGTTGATCTGCATCTGCACCTTGTAGTAGAAGTCGTCGTGGGCGCGCCCTTCCAGGGCGATACGGGCCAGGCGTAGGTTGAACTGGTTCTGCTTGCTGCCTTCTTTGTCGGAGGCTTGATACTGCACCATGCCATAGCCGCTGAGTTTGATGTCCTGGAACCACTTGTTGATTTGTGCGCTGGCTGTCGTCGTCAGGAGCGCCATTGCTGCAATTACAATCTGTCTTTTCATAATCTTGATAAAAAATTAGAGGTGAGAGGTGAGAGGTGAGGGGTGAGGGGTGAGGGGTGAGGGGTGAGGGGTGAGGGGTGAGGGGTGAGGGGTGAGGGGTGAGAGGTGAGAGGTGAGAGGTGAGGGGTGAGAGATTAGGGGCGAGAGGTGAGCAGCACCACGTTTTCTACGTGCGGGGTGTGGGGGAACATGTCTACCGGCTGTACGGCCTCCACCTTGTAGGCCTCGTCAAGGGCTTGCAGGTCGCGGGCCTGAGTGGCGGGGTTGCAGCTCACGTAGACAATGCGCTGGGGAGCAGCGCGCAGGATGGTCTTCACCACGTCGGGGTGCATGCCGGCACGCGGCGGGTCGGTGATGATGACGTCGGGACGGCCGTGGCTGAGGATGAACTCGTCGGTCAGTATGTCCTTCATGTCGCCGGCATAGAACAGCGTGTTTGTGATGCCGTTGATGTCGGAGTTGACCTTGGCGTCCTCAATGGCTTCCGGCACATATTCAATGCCGATGACCTGCCGGGCCCTTCTGGCCACAAAGTTGGCTATGGTGCCTGTGCCCGTGTAGAGGTCGTAGACCATCTCGCTGCCGGTGAGCCCTGCAAAGTCGCGGGCCACGGAATAGAGGTGGTAGGCCTGTTCGGTGTTGGTCTGGTAGAACGACTTTGGCCCCACCTTGAACTTCAGGTCTTCCATCAGTTCGTAGATGTGGTCCTTGCCCTTAAACACTCGGATTTCCTGGTCGCCGATGGTGTCATTGCACTTCTGGTTGTCCAAATACATCAGCGATGTGATCTGCGGAAACCTGTCGGCCACGAACTGCAGCAGCTCCATTGCCTCGGCCTCGCCGCCGGTCTCGTCGTAGTGGAACTGGACGATGACCATCCACTCGCCCGATTGAGAGTTGCGTATGATGACGTCGCGCAGCAGTCCCTTCTGTGCCCTGAGGTCGAAGAAGCTGATGCCGTGCTCCTGAGCGTAGGTGCCTATGGCGTTGCGGATGTCGTTGTGCAGCGGGTCCATCAGCCAGCATTTCTCTATGGGCAGAATCTTGTCGAAGGCCCCGGTGATGTGGAACCCAATGGCAGGGCTGTTCTTCTGTGAACTTTCATCCCTGATTTCCTCCTTTGTCAGCCAGCGCTTGTTGGCACAGCCGAAGTCCAGCTTGTTGCGGTAGCACTGCGTCTTGACGCTGCCCAGTATGGGTTGGAACTCAGGCAGTTCCACCTTGCCGATGCGCGACAGTTGGTCGAACACTTGCTGCTGCTTGAAGCGCAACTGTGCGTCGTAGGGCAGATTCTGCCACTTGCAGCCGCCGCACACGCCGAAGTGCTGGCAGAAGGGCACTGCGCGCACCTTGCTGTATTCTACAAACCGCACCACCTCGCCCTCGGCAAAGGAGTGCTTCTTGCGGTGCAGTTGCACGTCGCACACATCGCCCGGCACGCACCAGGGCACAAACACCACCAAGTTGTTCCAGTGGAACAGGCATTTGCCCTCGGCGGCCACGGCTTCTATCGTTACGCCCTCAATCAGGGGCAGTGGTTTCTTGCTTCTTCCCATTTATATATATATTGTGTTTTTTGTTCTCACCTCTCACCTCTCACTTCTCACTTCTCACCTCTCACCTCTCACCTCTCACTTCTATCTTATTCTCTGCGGCGTCTTCATAATGGTCGGTCTTGTGGAAAATGCGGCCCAGCCCCTTGCCCTGCACCTTGATGCGGTGCCACAGACTCTCCAGCAGCGACCCCTCGTTCAGAGTGCCATAGCCGGTGACGGGCCGTGCCTTACGGTCGTAGAGGAAGGCTATCCGACCGAACCGCTTCAGTTCAAGGGCCAGCGAGCCGTCTTCGCCCCGTCGAATGTCGGTGCGCATCTTCACCTGTCGGGCCAGGTCGGCCCGGAAAGCGAAGGTCATACCCCGGATGTTCAGTTCCGGGCGCTTAAAGTGCTGCACCCAGAGGAACGTGTCGCGTATCAGCTCGAAGCAGAACAGCCCCAGTGCTGAGTGGCGCTCGTCGGGGTAGTAGCTCCAGAAGGTGCCCACACACGAAACGCCCTCCTGCAAGAGTTTCCCCATCATCAGGTCAATATAGCAAGAGGGGTAGAACGTGTCGGCGTCGATAAAGAAATGGTATTTGCCGCGGGCGTGGTCCAGTCCGCACTGGCGTGCAAAGCCCGGACTCTGTCTCGTCTCGTTGTAGTAAGGCAGACCGAAAGCCTGGTACACCTGCTCGGTCTCGTCCGTCGAGTTGTTGTTCACACCCAGAATCTCCATCGGATAGCGACTCTGCAGCTCGCTCAGCGACCACAGGCAGGCGGGCAGTCGGCGGGCCTCGTTGTGGGCAATCACCACCACCGACACCAGCGGCTCTGCACTCTGTCGTCGCGCCAGCCGCTCGCGGGTCTCTCCAATCACACTTTGGGGCACCTCGCCGAATGGCTGCCCATAGATGGAGAGGTATTTGGTGTACCAACTTGACATAGGTCTGCTATACTTTTTTGCAAAAGTACGACATTTCCGCGAAATGGCCAAATAAAAGCCGATAAATTTCGACTTGCCGCCCGGGCACCGCCGGGTGTTTTCTTCATAAACAATCTAAAATGTCAGCAGCTAAAGTGATGTAAGTCGGGCAGATTTCGTAACTTTGCACCCCATTTCTGGCATTGTTGAAGGAGAATGGCGTAAAAGTATGGCTGAACAGTCGCTGAAACGACAACTGAAGGTGCTGACCATCCCGGTGTTTATCGAGATGGCCCTCGTCATGCTGTTGGGGGCCGTCGATACGGTGATGTTGAGCCGGTATAGCGACAACAGTGTGGCAGCCGTCGGGCTCGATAATCAGCTCATCTCGCTGGTCTTCCTTGTCTATCAGTTCTTTTCGATGGGGGCCGCCATTCTCTGTGCGCAGTACATCGGTGCGGGGCTTCGCAAGCGGCTGGTGCAGGTGGTGGGAATGGCGCTGATGGTCAATCTGGTGCTTGGCCTGGCCGTCAGCGCCCTGCTGTATGTCTATGCCGGGCCGCTGCTGCATCTGATGGGCCTGCGGCCGGAACTGATGGACGACGGCCTGGTGTATCTGCGCCTGACGGGGGCGCTCTCGTTCTTTCAGGCCCTGTCGCTCACGTTCTCAGCCTCGTTGCGCAGTGCCGACAAGGTGGTCTATCCCATGGTGGTGACGGGCATCGTCAATGTGCTGAACATCTTGGGCAATTATGCCCTCATCTTCGGACACTGGGGCTGTCCGCAGCTGGGCGTCGAGGGGGCGGCCATTGCCACTGCCGCCAGCCGGGCCGTGGCCATGGTGCTGCTGGCCGTCATCCACTTCCGCAAGCACATTCCGCGCTTCCCGCTCGCCTACTTCCGTCCTATGCCGTGGCAGGAGTTCCGCAATCTGCTGTTTATCGGCATCCCCGCCATGAGCGAAAATATCTCCTACTGCCTGTCGCAGGTGGTGGTCACTTTCTTTATCAACCAGATCAGCAACGAGGCTCTGGCGGCCCGAACCTATTGTGCCAATATGATCATGTTTGTCTACCTCTTCTGTCTGAGCATCACGCAGGGGGGCGACATTCTGGTGGGCCATCTCGTGGGGCAGCGGCGACACCAGGCGGCCTATGTGCTGGGCAACTATTTCTTCCGCTGGTCGATGATCATCACCCTTTCCGGCTCTGCCGTGCTTGCACTGACGGGCGGACGCATTCTCAGCTTCTTTTCTGACAATCCTGAGATTATCGCCATGGGCGTGTGGGTGCTCATCGTCGACTGGTTTCTGGAGATTGGGCGCACGGCCAACATCTTTGCCGTGGGCACCCTGCGGGCCACGGGCGACGCCGTCTATCCCGTCATCATCGGCATCATCTTCAACTGGACCATCGCCGTGGGTCTGAGCTACGTCATCGGCATCCCCCTGGGCTATGGCCTGGTGGGCATGTGGGTGGCCTTCGCCCTCGACGAGAACATTCGCGGCATCATCTTGATGCGCCGCTGGCGTTCCGGCATTTGGCGTGACAAGGGGTTCGTCAATTAATATAATAATATAATAATGTAGGGGGGCAGACGCTGTGGCCTGCCCCCTTACGCTGTGTTGCAACAATGACGAGCGGACTTAGATGCTCAGTTCGTTGAGCACCTTGATGAGGCGCTTGTCGAAACGCTTGTCGGTGCGTATGCACTCCGAGAAGGGCACGTAGACAATGTCGTTGTAGCGGTAGCCCACCATCACGTTGCGCTGGCCCTGCATGATGGCCTCGATGGCACCTGCGCCGCAGCAGCTGGCCAGCACGCGGTCGCGGGCCGACGGAGAGCCGCCGCGCTGCAAGTGGCCGAGGATGGACACGCGCACGTCGAATCCGGGGAACTCCTGCTTCACACGGTCGGCATAGTAGAGGGCACCGCACTTGGGACTCTCCGAGACAATGACGATGCACGACTTTTTCGACTTGCGGATGCCGCGGTTCATAAACTCGGCCAGCTGGTCCACGTCGGTCACCTCTTCAGGCACAATGGCGGCCTCGGCGCCACAGGCGATGGCGCTGTTCTGGGCCAGGAATCCGGCGTCGCGGCCCATCACCTCGACAAAGAAGATGCGCTCGTGCGAGTTGGCCGTGTCGCGTATGCGGTCCACACACTCCATGATGGTGTTCATCGTCGTGTCGTAGCCAATGGTGGCATCGGTGCCGTAGAGGTCGTTGTCGATAGTGCCGGGCAGGCCGATGCAGGGAAAGTCGAACTCCATGCCAAAGTTCCAGGCACCAGTCAGCGAGCCATTGCCGCCTATGACTACAAGGGCGTCTATGCCCTCCTTCTGGCACGTCTCGTAGGCTTTCTGCCGTCCCTCCGGGGTCATGAACTCCTTGCTGCGGGCGGTCTTCAGGATGGTGCCGCCCCTGGTGATGATGCCGCTGACGTCCTCGGTGGTGAAGTCCTTCACCTCGCCCTTGATGAGCCCGTCGTAGCCGCGATAGATGCCCTTGATGTTGAATCCGTTGCAGATGCCCGAGCGTGTGACGGCGCGGATGGCTGCGTTCATGCCGGGGGCGTCGCCTCCCGATGTCAGAATTCCAATAGTCTTAATCTTGTCCATTGTCTTAATATTATTTTGTTTGGATATTTGTTTCGTATGGATTATGTCAAAAGTAAATATTCTGTAGGCTCGTAGCAGGGAATCTGCGATTTCTCGAAATTGCTCTTGTTGCGGGTAATGATGGCATTTGCACCATACCGGCAGGCAGAGAAATACTGTATTGCATCCTCAAAGTCTGTACAGTTCTATTTCTTTGTTGTAAGCCTTTACGACAATTCTTGCAGCTGGCAAATTCATTTCTATTGCTGTCATAGTAATACAATTATAAATATTGTAGATACTCGATGGTCTGTGTTCTGTCAAGCATAAAACGACTGCGGATTAGTTCATCTGCAAAAGTACGAAGAAAAGTTGAAACAGCAAAATAAAAAGGCGAAAAAAAATGACATAGCCGACAATCGCCCGTAAGGGGCTTTAGAGATAAGTGCCTTTTATCTGGGAGATAAGTGCCTTTTATCTGGGAGATAAGTGGCACTTATCTTTTTTGGGGGGTCTGGCGCCTTCCTCTGTTTTTTTCACTCGGTGGGGCTTTTCCTTTGTGGTTTTCGGGAAAATATTTATCTTTGCACCCGAAAAAACAAGTATAGGTTATGAAAAGGATTCTACAACTTTGTCTTTATTGTGTGATACTGGCCATTCCCACTGTGCTGAACGCCGAGGAGCTGGGGCAGACCTGGTGGGGCCATTGGAACACGTCGATGCCACTGGAACAGACAGCTGCTGTCAGTGCGGGAACCACGGTCTGCGGCATCCGTCTGACCACGGCCAATGCGCAGCTGGTCGACGGCACCGTACATGGTGTGCGCTTCTGGCTGGCCGACAAGTCGGTGGTCTCCCGGGCGTATGTCTGGCTGAGTGTCAAGCAGTTTGCGGGCGATGCTGCCGATGTGGCCGTGCGCGAAATATCCCTCGACGCGCTGAAGGACCAACTGCACGACGGCGAGCCCACCGTAGCCTTGCTCGACGCGCCTGTTTCCATCCTGCCTTCGACCAACCGCTATGCCAGCGTCTACGTGGGCTACACCCTTGAGACCACGGCGGCCAGCAAGTTGATGGCTGCAGGGCCGCAGACGCGTGTAGGCAGCAATACGTGTTTTGTGGACTGGAATAATCAGGAGGCTGTTTGTGGGCCGCTGGCCCTGCAACTGCTGGTCAGCGGCAGCAATATCCCCACCGTGGGCATGGCCTTGGGGCCGCTTGCCGAGACCATTGTCATGGCCGGCCAGACACTGACATTGCCCAGCCTGCTGACCAACGGCGGCAGCGCCCCTGTGGAGAGTGTGGACTGCCAGGTGACGATAGACGGCGTGTCGCAGCCCGTACAGCACTTCAGCTTCAGTACCCCATTGACCGAGCTGGGCTATAGCGCCGGACAGGACATTCAGATAGCCTTGCCGGCAGAGGCGAAGGCATACGACTGCCAGGTGAGCGTGACCCAGGTGAACGGACAGCCAAACCAGTCGGCACAGGCCAGTCAGACGGTCCGCCTCATAGCCCTGAGCCAGCGCCCTGTGAAGCGCACGGTGATGGAGGAGCTGACAGGTACGTGGTGCCCCAACTGTCCGCGTGGCCTCGTGGGCCTGCAACTGCTGGAGGAGCAGTTTGCCGACCGCTTCGTGGGCATTGCCATCCACGGTGGCGACAGCAAGGAGCCCATGCGCGTGGATGCCTACGACGGCAGCGCGTTTGTGCGTGGCGTCGCTTCGCGCATGGGCGGCCGCCCCTCGTGCAGTTTCGACCGAATGGCCGACGGCGACCCCTACTGGGGCATTGGCAACGGCCCGCACTTTGGCGCTGACAAGGTGGTGGGATGGCTGCTCAACGAGCCTTGCGTGGCCGATGTGGAAGTGGCGGCGGCCTGGAGCGACGACCAGCCTACGGTCGTCAGCTGCGACGTGGCCACCACCTTCCGCTACAGCAGCGAAACCGACGACCACTATGCCTTGGTCATGGTGCTCACCGCCGACAGTCTGACGGGCAGCGGCACCGACTGGGTGCAGATTAACGGTCTCTCGGGCAAGACCAACCTGGATGCCGACCTTGACCTGTTTACGCAGGGGCCGAGGCGCATGTCCGTCAAATTCAATCATGTGGCCATTGCCGTGGCCGGTGTGGAGAACGGCATCAGCGGCAGCGTCAGTGCTCCTTTCCGCGATGGCGAGCCCCAGCATTTCTCTTTCGACTTCGATACCGAAGGCAATGCCCTGGTGCAGTCGGCCGACTACCTGCACGCCGTCGCCATGCTGCTCGACACCCGCAGCGGCCAGGTGGTCAATGTGGCCAAGTGCGATGTGGAGACGCAGGTACAAAACATCGACGTTGAACGTTCAACATTCAATGTTCAGCGTTCAACGTCTACTTATGACCTGGGCGGACGTCGGGTTGCGCCAGGCGGTGCGTTGCCTAAGAAGGGCCCCTACTTGTCAGGAAACGGCAAGAAGGTGCTGTACTGAACGGCTCAGTACAGCACCTTGCGGTTGCCCTTTATATAAAGACCTTTCCGGGGATTTTTAGTGGTAATGCGTCGGCCGTCGATGCTGAACGTCGAAGGTTCAACGTCGGGCGTTGACGGCTGAGTGCTGATGCCAGTGCTTCCGTTCAGCAGTATCTCCACATTGTCGAAGCCTATGATTTTCGTCGAGCCGCCCGAAGTGTGTATGGCAGCAAGCTGAACGGTGGTCGAGGCGTCGCCGTCGCTGTCAAAGTCGAGCGTCACCTTCTGCCACTCCTCCTTGTTCTCCAGCGAGGGGCTGCTGACGGTGAGCCCGCCCTCGGTGATGACGCTGATGATGGCATCGCCGCCCAGTCCGCTCTTCCACAGGTCGGCACTCAGTGTATATTTGCCCTGCGGCAGGCGCAGTTCCTGCGAGAGCGTCAGCGTGGGCGTGCCCCAGTTCTGCCTGATCCAGTAGGTCTGCTTGCTGTCGGCCGATGGGGCAGGGTAGGAGCCGAAGAAATTGCTGAAGTAGAGGTCGCCGCTCTTCAGTGCGGTGATGTCGTTCTCGTTGGGATTGGCGCGCTGCACGGTCCATCCCGTCGGCACATAGATGGCGCGGTCGCTGCTCACGCCGCTGCCGGCCTGCACGGTGTAGGTGTCTTCAAAGTCGCCGTTCACGAGTGCCGTGGGCAGTTCCTTCTGTTCAAAGGGCAGACTCTGCAGCTGGCAAATCTCCTTGCGGGTGAGGCAGAGGTCGTAGAGTCGGAACCCGTCGATGGTGCCCCGGAAGTCCTGGTTGTCGGCAGCCACACTGCTGTCCCACCACTGTGTGCGGCCAATGTAGTTGCGCGTGTCGCTGGCCAGCTGCTCCAGCTGGTAAGCCTCCACCTGGTTGGCCGTTCCGCTGGCTTTCTCTTCGCCGTCTATATATATCTTAGTGGTCTTCGTTCCGGCGTCGTAGGTCACTGCCAGCCGGTAGTCCTTGTTGGTTGCGAGCGTTGTCGAGGCGTTCACCATCGTGGTGGTGCCGCCATTGTACTTCACGCCGGCCGACAGCGGATTGGCCCTCAGGAAGAGGCTGTTGCCACTGGCCGAGCCGAAGTCGTAGATGCGCGGCATGGCCGAGAGGCTCTTGGCGTTGATGGTGGCCAGGAAGGTGAACGAGCGCAGGCCTTTCAGCAGTCCTGTGGGTGCCACCTCGTACTTGTTGGTGGCAAATCCCGTGGCCGTGTTGGCCGTCAGGTCGAGCCCGTCTTTAGTATAGCGCAGGTTCTTCTCTATGTCGCGTGCCAGGGCTTTCACCTCAAAGAATCGGCTCTCGCTGCCTATTGTGGCCGTGAGGGTCACGTCGGCATCGGCCTTCAGGGGCATGAGCACGCCGTCGGAGGTGATGACGCCCTCGTCAGACGATGTCCAGCTGACCTTCTGGCCCAGCGAGTTGGCGGGCAGCACCAGGTCGGTGCGCGTCTCTGCGGGCAGGTTGAGGGCTTTCAGGGCGTTCTGCTGCATGCTGGCGTCGAGTTGGCGCTGCATGTCTGCCACCAGCGACTGCACGGTGAGCGGCGAGGCCACAGCGTAGTAGTCTCCCAGGCTGAAGATGGTGTGATGGAAGTCGGCGCCGTAATTGTTGGCGGTGCCGCCTTCCAGTGCCTGGGTCTCTATCACAAGGTCCACCAGTCCGTTGCGGTAGGTGGTCAGCGTCTTGCCGTCGTAGGTGAGGGTGAGAATCCAGGTGTTGACCTTGGTGGGATGGTTGTCGCCGCTGGTGCCTGTAGACTGTGTGGCCCAGTCGTCGCTGGTGAGCAGCCGGTTCTGGCTGCGGTAGCTCTTGTCGCCAATGGTCACCACGGGGTAGTTGTCATTGCCCAGCGTGTAGGTCATGTTGCCCATCTTGAACAGCTTGCCGGCATAGTTGTCGGCATCCATGGCAAAGCCGATGTTGAGCGTCTTGCCGGCATGCAGGCATACACAGTCGGTACGCGGGTTCTCCTCCTCGCTGTCTTCCTTGGTCAGTTCCTCCTGCCACTGGTAGTCGCAGCGTATGCCGGTGGGGTAGCCCATCGGATAGTTCTTCTGCACCATCCAGTAGTAGTAGTCGCCCTGCATCCACACCAGTCGCATCGGTGAGTTCTTCGAGCCTGGCAGGATGTATGGGCGGATGTTGTTCTTTGTGCTGTTCTTCGTCAGTTGCTCTGAGGTGGCCACCTTGCCGTCGTCGTCGATGGTGTAGCGCCAAATCTCGTAGACGCCGTCCTTGTCGTACTGTCCGTTCTTGGTGGGGATGCTGAGGTAGAGGTCGTTGATGTTGTCGGGGTCGAGGGCCATGCCGCCGCTGTAGCACAGTTCGGTTCTGTTCCAGTTCTGGTGGAAGGCATGTCCGCCGTACTGTACCCATGTGTTGCGCCACTGCGTGCCCGTCCATCGGCTGTACCAGTAGACGTGTGTGGTCTTGGCATTGTCTATGTGGGGATAGGCTATGACGGGGTGCTCATCCTTGTCCAGGGCTATCTGCCACACCCAGTTGCGTATGTTTGCCGTGCGGTCTACAATGGTGGCGGCGTAGGAGTTGGCGTAGCTGTCGGTCTTGTTGACATTGAACACGCCGTTCTGCACCACGCTCAGTTGCTTGCCGTTGATGTCGCGCAAGATGGGACCGTTGCCCTTGTTGATGTCTATGACGTTGAAGTAGAGCCAGTCGGGCATCTCGTTGTCGGGGTGGCCTGTGGTGTAGCTCAGGTATATTTTGTCCTTGCCGTTGCTCTGATACTTGGCGTATGGCCTGGCGCCGGTGCTCTGCACTATCTGCTTGGGTCCGAAGTCGAAGTGGCAGTCGCCGTTGTCGTCGGGCATGGTGAGCCGGGCGATGGTGGGGTGCCAGTTGATGCCTCGCCAGCAGAGGTAGATGTGCTGCGGGTCGTCGCTGAGAATGAATGGCGAGGGGTAGGTGGTGTTGGCCGATGTGGCCAGCCGCTTCTCGTCGCCCAGTGCAGTGATGTCGCCCGGCTTGGTGGACACGCGATACCAGATGCAAGGCTCGTCGGTGTGGCGTGTGTAGAATATCATCACCCGCTCGTCGGGCAGCACCACAAAGGTGGGGTTGTTGTGGTCGTCGGGCTGGAAGTAGCTGCGTATGAGCACGTCGGTCTTTCGTCCGGACAGCCAGTCGTACTGTGTGGCTTTCACGTTGCCGTGAACGTCGATGTAGCCGATGTAGGTGGCATTGATGGTGCCGGCAGCGTTTTCGTAGTGCATGGCCCGCGGGTCGGCAAACCAGCACCACGCCCCTTCGTCGGCCACCACTCCGCCCAGGCTTTGGGCGTCTTGCGCGTAGGCACTACACCAGCCGCACAGCGTGAGCCATGCTGCGACAACTGCTTTCAGCAGCAGAGAATTTCTGACTTGATTTTTGTACATAGTTTTATTAGTTATAGGTTGTTGTTATATCGTAATAAGCAATTCTGGCTGCAAAAGTAACTAAAATAAATCAGATGGCCAAAGAACTCGGAGAAAAAGATGTTTTTTTAATTTTTGTCTCAATTATTTGCATAAAAAAAACTATTTAGCTACCTTTGCGGCTTGAAACTAAACTATTATGTCTATATATGGGTAAAAAGATGTTGCTTTTGCTGGCATTCCTGCTGGCATCTGTCACTATAATGGTAGCTCAGACCAGGATTACTGGAACCGTGGTCGAAGAGGGTGGCGACCCCGCCATTGGTGCCACCGTGCAGGTGCAGGGTGCCAAGGGCGGGGCCATTACCGACGTCAATGGCAAGTTTGCCATCGACGTGCCTGCCGGAAAGAAACTCACCTTCAGTTATGTGGGTATGTTGTCGCAGACGCTTGCCCCGAAGAATGGCATGCGTGTGGTGCTCCACCCCGACCAGGCCGTAATGGTCGACGAGGTTGTGGTGACGGGAATGCAGAAAGTGGACAAGCGAACCTTTACCGGTTCTACTACGAAAGTGAATGCTGCCGATGCGAAGATTGACGGTGTGGCCGACATCAGCCGTGCCTTGGAGGGGCGCGCCGCCGGTGTGTCGGTGCAGAATGTCAGCGGCACCTTCGGAGCGGCACCCAAGATTCGTGTGCGCGGCGCCACCAGCATCTATGGCGCGTCGAAACCCCTGTGGGTGGTCGACGGTGTCATCCTGGAGGACGTCATCGACGTCTCTGCCGACGATCTCTCTTCCGGCGATGCCAACACGCTCATCTCCTCGGCCATAGCGGGCCTGAACTCCGACGATATTGAGTCATTTGAAGTGCTGAAGGACGGCTCTGCCACCTCTATATATGGTGCACGCGCCATGGCTGGTGTCATTGCCGTGACCACCAAGAAGGGTAGGGCCGGCCACAACCGCATCAGCTATACCGGCGAGTACACTCTGAGGCTGAAACCCTCGTACTCCACTTTTAATATAATGAACTCACAAGACCAGATGTCGGTCTATCAAGAGCTGCAGCAGAAGGGCTACCTGAACTATGCCGAGACGGCCAACGCATCGGAGAGCGGCATCTACGGCAAGATGTACCAGATGTTCTCGCAGTACGACCCGGCCACGAAGACCTTCGCCTTAGACAACAACGACGAGGCCATCGCTGCCTATCTGCGTGCCGCCGAATACAGAAACACCGACTGGTTCGACCTGCTCTTCTCCAACGGCATCCAGCACTCCCACTCCGTGTCGATGGAGGGCGGCAGCGACAAGACCACCTACCGTGCCTCAGTCAGTGCACTGATGGACCCCGGCTGGACCAAGCAGAGCAAGGTGGAGCGCTATACGGCAAACATCAATGCCGACTTCAACCTGTCGAAGCAGCTGTCGCTGAAGGTCATCAGCAGCACCTCGTTCCGCAACCAGAAGGCTCCCGGCACACTCTCCCGAAGCGTCGACCCCGTGGCTGGTGGCGTCAGCCGCTCCTTCGACATCAACCCCTACTCGTATGCGCTGAATACCAGCCGCGCCCTCGACCCGCAGGCCTACTACACCCGCAACTATGCACCGTTCAACATCTTCAACGAACTGGACAACAACTACATCGACCTAAAGTCAAGCGAGTTCCGCCTGCAGGGCCAGCTCACCTATAAGCCCATCCGCAAGGTGGAACTTCAGGCCTTGGGCTCCATCCGCCATGTGGGCACGTCGCAGGAGCACTTTATCCGCGAAAACTCAAACCAGGCTATGGCCTATCGTGCCATGGACAACTCGACCATCCGCTCGAACAATCCCTACCTCTACACCGACCCAGACAACATCTACGCACTGCCCGTGTCGGTGATGCCCGAGGGCGGCATTCTGCGGCGCACCGACAACTCGATGTTCAGCTACAACTTCCGCGGCTCGGCCAGCTACAACGACGTCTTTGCCGAGAAGCACCAAGTGAACCTCTATGGCGGTGTGGAGGTGACGTCGCTGGAGCGTCACACCAACGAGAACACCGATATGGGCGTGCTCTTCGAGAGTGGCATGCTCAGTAGTTTCAACTACCTTGCGTTCAAGCAGATGCAGGAGCGCAACACCAGCTACTACGCCATCACCGATACCCGCGAGCGCACGGCCGCCTTCTTTGTCAACGGCACCTACACCTTCGACCGCCGCTACGTGGTCAACGGCACCTT
The DNA here is from genome assembly GCA_902786565.1 of uncultured Prevotellaceae bacterium. Classification (GTDB taxonomy): domain Bacteria; phylum Bacteroidota; class Bacteroidia; order Bacteroidales; family Bacteroidaceae; genus Prevotella. The sequence continues at coordinate 90,936 of CADACW010000008.1, forward strand.
CCGCTACGAGGGCACCAACCGCATGGGCCGCTCGCGCTCGGCCCGCTGGCTGCCCACGTGGAATGTGTCGGGCCGATGGAACATCGACGAGGAGGCCTTCTTTGAGCGGCTGCGCCCCGCGTTGAGCAGTCTGTCGCTGCGTGCCAGCTACTCGCTGACTGCCGACCGTGGCCCGTCAGACGTGACAAACTCCACCTATATCATGTTGCCCACCACGCTGTGGCGGCCCTTCACCAGCGTGAAGGAGAGTGGCATCGTGCTCGAATCGCCCGCCAACTTCGACCTGACCTACGAGAAGAAGCACGAACTCAGTATTGGACTGGATGCCGGTTTCTTGGACAATCGCATCAACTTGACCTTCGACTGGTATAAGCGCAACAACTACGACCTCATCGGCCCACTCTTCACAGCCAGCTATGCCGGTGGCGGCATCACCCAGCGTGCCAATACTGCCGAGATGACGGCCGACGGCGTGGAGGTGAGCATCTCGACGGTGAACATCAGAAAGAAAAACTTCTCGTGGACCACCAGCCTGGTCTACTCGCATACGCACAACAAGGTGACACGGCTCTTGTCGCTCAAGCGCCTCGTCGACCTGCTCACCAGTTCGAGCGAAGCCAGTTTGGTGAACTACCCCGTGAACAGCCTCTTCTCCATCCCCTTTGCCGGACTGAACAAGGAGGGGCTGCCCACCTTCAACATAGGCAACGGTCTGACCACGGTGAGCGACATCTCATTCCAGGAGACCGACCCCGACCGGATGAAGTTCCTGGAGTATTCGGGCACCATCGACCCCACCGATATGGGCTCCTTGGGCAATGTGTTCAAGTGGAAGGGCTTGACGCTCAATGTCTTCATCACCTACTCGTTTGGCAATGTCATCCGCCTGGACCCCGTCTTCGCCAACCGCTACAGCGACCTCACGGCCACGCCAAAGGAGTTCAAGAACCGCTGGATGGTGCCGGGCGACGAGCAGCACACGGACATTCCCGTTATTGCCAGCTCGCGCCAGAACCGCAACAACACCAACCTCTCTTACGCCTACAATGCCTACAACTACTCTACGGCCCGCGTGGCCAAGGGCGACTTCATCCGAATGAAGGAGATTTCGGTGAACTACGACTTCCCCCGCACGCTCATCTCGCACTTGGGCCTCACCACGCTGGCCCTGAAGCTGCAGGCCACCAACCCCTTCCTCTTCTACAGCGACAAGAAACTGAACGGGCAAGACCCGGAGTTCACCAATGCCGGCGGTGTGGCTGTGCCTATGCCGAAGCAGTTCACCATGACACTGAGATTGGGCATCTGAGCGGGTGGTGCCCTAAATAAGAAACGAGAAATGCGCCCAGAATGAATATGACAATGGAAAAGAATAAATTTGACATAGCTAAGTGCGTGAAAGGAAAATGGATGATGCCGCTGGTTTTATCATTTATCATTTTTCCTTTATCATTTAGCGTTGCGTCGTGCGACAGCTATCTTGACGAGTTGCCCGACAACCGTATGGAGATTTCTGCCCTCGACAATGTGGAGAAACTGCTCGTCACGGCCTATCCCTCCAACGAACCGCTGATGGTGGCCGAGTTTATGAGTGACAATGTGGATGACTATGGTATGAACAACCCAAACACCACGCGGTTTATGGACCAGCTCTACTACTGGCGTGAGATTACAGAGACCAACAACTCCAGCCCGGAGAACTTCTGGTCGGACTGCTACCAGTGCATCGCCACCGCCAACCAGGCCCTTGAAGCCCTCGACGGCAGCGTGGGGAGTGGCTCTTCCGCTACCGCCGTGGCCGAGGCCCGTGGCGAGGCCCTGCTCTGCCGTGCCTATGCCCATTTTATGCTGGCCAATATGTTCTGTCAGGCCTACTCGCCGTCTACGGCCGACGCCACCCAGGGAATCGTCTATATGGACCATGTGTCGGAGCAACTGACCTACAACCCTGAGCGCCCCTCGCTGGCCGAGGTCTACAAGCGCATAGACCAGGACCTGCAGGAAGGCCTCAAGCTGGTAGGCAGCAACTATAGCGTGCCCAAGTACCATTTCACACCGCGGGCCGCTTACGCCTTTGCCTGCCGTTTCTACCTCTATGCCGAGCAGTGGGACAAGGCTATCACCTATGCCGACCTCTGTCTGGGCGGCGCTCCCGAGACCATGCTGCGCGACTGGGACTTTATGGCCTCGATGACGCAGACCTATGCCGCCATCTCGCAGCACTACATCGACGCCTCGCTCAACTGCAACCTGCTCATGCTCACCGCCTATTCGGCCATGGGGCTGGTCTTCGGACCCTATAACTACCTGTCGAAATACTCCCATGGACAGTATCTGGCCAAGAACGAGACCAGCGAGGCCCCCAACATCTGGGGCACGGCGCCCTACTATCAGGGCACCCACACCTATTCGGCCACCAATCTCGACAAGACCATCTTCTTCAAGTTGCCCTATCTGTTTGAGTATGCCGACCCGGTGGCAGGGACGGGTTACTACCGCACGGTCTATCCCGCATTCACCACCGACGAGGCCCTGCTCAACCGCGCCGAAGCACTGGTGCTGACGGAACGTTACGACGAGGCTGCCCGCGACTTGACCTTGTGGATGCAGAACATCGTGCAGACCGACATGGAACTGACGCCCGCCATCATCGCCGATTTCTACAACGACGTCGACTATGCCTATAGCGACTCGCTGCACATCGCTTCGACCATCAAGAAGCATCTGCGCCCGAAGTTCGACATCGGCGCCGAGGGCGACACAAAGGAGGCCATGCTGCAGTGTGTGCTGGGCTTCCGCCGCATCGAGACGCTGCAGGCCGGCCTGCGCTGGTACGACGTGAAGCGCTACGGCATAGAGATAGTGCGCCGCGTTCTCAATGCCGCCGGAGAGCCGGAGTCGCTCAAGGACGTGCTCCGAGTGGACGATCCCCGCCGTGCCGTCCAGATACCGTCTCGTGTCACCACCGCAGGGGTCACACCGAATGTAAGGTGACAAAGTGAACAAGTGGAAAAGTGATTTGTTTTGATTGAAGACAATATGAAGACCATAAGAAATATCCTGTTTATATTTACGGCGTGTTGCGGTTTTGCCGCAGCAACCACCTCCTGTAGTGAGGACAAGCTCGATGCCCAGAGCGTCATCACCGTCGACCAGCACGACTACACCGAGTTTGACCACTGGCTGCAACGCAACTACGTGGCACCCTATAACATCCGCTTCAAATACCGCTACGAGGACAATGAGAGCGACATGAACTACTACACCGTGCCCTCGCGCTACAGCGATGCCGTGGTGCTGGCCCATATCGTGAAGTATATGTGCATCGAGGCCTACGACGAGGTGGGCGGCATCGACTTCACCCGCGCCTACTTCCCCAAGCTCATCTTCACCATCGGCGAGTGGGAATACCGCAACAACGGTACCTTCATCCTCGGCACGGCCGAGGGCGGGCGTAAAATTCTTCTCTCGGGCACGAACTACCTGTCGCAGTATCTCCACAATGCCGACGACCTGAACGAGTACTACTTGCGCACCATCCACCACGAGTTCACCCATATCCTCAACCAGACGAAGGACTTTCCCGCCGAATACCAGCTCATCACGGGTACGGCCTACGTGGCCGACAAGTGGAGCGAGGCCCCGCTGGACCAGGGTTACCTGCAGCGCGGATTCATCAGCGCCTACGCCCAGCACTCTGCTAAGGAAGACTTTGCCGAGATGCTCTCTCTCTACGTCTGCACCCCCGGGACGCGCTGGGATGTCTGGATGCAACAGGCCGGCACCGACGGCGCACGGGCCATCACCGCCAAGCTCGACATCGTGAAGAGCTATATGCTCACCACTTTCAATATTGACCTGGACCTGCTGCGCGCCTCGCTGCAGCGACGCCAGAAGCAGGTGGTGGGCGGATATATAGACCTGAAAAACCTGGATTACTAAAGAATGAAGACGATGATGAAACTGAAATACCTTCTTCTCCTTTCCTGTGTAGGTTGCGGCTTTGTCGCAACGACCACCTCCTGCACCTCCGAGGTCGACGACTATTTCCCCCAGTCGGCTTCACAGCGGCTGGCGGCCACCACCAACCGTGCCCGCCAGATATTGCGTAGTGCCGAGTATGGCTGGGAGTTCGAGTACTACCCCGGCTGCGACCTGGCCTACGGCGGCATGGTCTACACCGTGCGCTTCGACTCGCTCACTGCCACTGTGGGCTGCTCGCTCATTCCCGACAGCACGGCGACCTCGCTCTACCGTCTGACCAACGACAACGGCCCTGTGCTCACCTTCGACAGCTACAACTCCCTGCTGCACTACTTCGCCACGCCCAGCACCGAGGAGTATGAGGCCAAGGGCGGCGACTTCGAGTTTGTCATCGACAGTCTCTCCGAAGACTTCATCTCCCTTTACGGCAAGAAGACGCGCAACACCATGTACCTGCGGCGTCTCACTGCCAGCCCCGACGAGTATGCTGAGAAGACCATCAGCATATTCGACCATTTCGTGGACTCCATCTACGGGAACATCGGTTCGCGCTCCATTGCGGCGAAGACCAACCCCGTGACCCGCAGCATCAACATTGTCAGCGGACGTGATACATTCGACGTACACTACACCTACACAGACCGTGGCATACGTCTCTATCAGCCTTTGCACTATGGCGGCGTCAGTGTGCAGTCTTTCGACTTCGATGTGGACAGTGGGAAGCTCACCTGCAGTGACTCAGAAGGTGCTGGCGTCTCGCTGCAAGGTGTGGCCTATCCCTCAGACTTCATGAACTACGCCCGCTACGAGGGCGAGTACACCCTGGCTTACGATGCCAGCAGCAGCGCCGCCGTCTATCTGAAGCCCAATCGTCTGGAGGGCACCTATCTGCTGCAGGGACTCAGCTCCATGTACGACCTTGTGCTGCGCTACGACCCTGTGACGGGCGACCTTCGCCTCGGAGCACAAGTGATAGGCTCCTCCGACGGCAACACATACTATTGGGCCACCACCAACTATGCCAACGGACGCCTCTCCTCCATAGGCATCACCGACCAAGGGCAGTTCACCATACGCTGGAATGGCAACCGCTTCTATCCGCGCTTCAACTTCTCGGCCACCAATCCCAATGTGGACGACGTGAACAGCGGCATCATCATTTATCTCTATACCAACGAAGAGGGCAATCTTACGGCAGGCCTGTGCACCGCACCCGATTGGCTCACCAACGGCTCCTACCTCTTCGCCAACCTCAAGTCGCTCAACCGAAAGGGAAAGATGGAATAGTAAGTTTTTGAGTTTTTTTAGTTTTGAGTTTTATTATTGAAGATTTAGCTTCTATGCGACTACTGCCGATATTCTTGTCATTCGTAATTTCTTTATTCTTCATTTCTTGTGGCGATGACGACCTGCAGGGCTATGTGCCCCAGGCGGAGACCATCCACATTGTGCAGAACGACCTGCTCTTCACTGCCAAGGGCGGCAGTTCCAGCGTCGTGGTGGAGGCCAATGGCACCGTTAGTGCGATCAGCGACAAATCGTGGTGCAGCGTCGCCGTCGATGGACGTGTGATCACCGTCACCGTGACCGACAACTTTGGCTTCGACGGGCGCACCGCGTTGCTCACCATCACCGCCGGCGAGGCCCGCCGGCAGTTGCCCGTGCAGCAGCAGGGCATGGTGATCGACATTCCCCTGCCCGTCAACGGTTACTACGCCCCCATCGAAGGCACCACGCTCACTGTCACTGTGCAGCACAGTCTGCCGCTGACTGTCAGCTCGCCCGACGGGTGGCTGCACCCTGAGCTCGACGGCAACACCCTGCGCGTCACCGTCGACGGCAACCAGGGCGGGCACATACGCCGGGGAGCCGTAGCCTTCGACTGCAACGGACTCACCGATACGCTCCACGTGGCGCAGTTCGACATGGTCGCCGACATTCTCGGCTCCTATTATATGATGGGCTATTTCGGCGGGCAGCCGTCGGCCACCCGCTTCGACATCGTGGAACGCGACGGCGGCCTCTTCATGCACTGGCCGCAGGAACGCTTTGCCAGTGCCTACATACCCGTGTCGGTAGACAAGACCACTTGCACGCTCTTCATTCCCTCGGCCTTCGTGCTCTACACTAACGGGCAGACTACCGACACCGGCTATTTCTACGACACTGACGGTCGTCTCGCCGTGGCCGACGGTGCCGGGGCTTTAGCCCGTCTTACGTATATGGAGAACACGGGCTACAACTCCGCCCCCCTGACCATGGGGGGCTGGCCGGGCCACACCATGGGCGGCTTCACCATCCGTTCTGCTTCCTTCTTCACCTCAACGCTCATGCAGCTCTCCACTCCCGTACTCATCCGTGTGGGACCGGAAGGCACCACCCTACAGGATTGAAGCCCCCACCTACCTCCCCCCCGAAGGGGAGGCTATTGGTAATCGAAAATAGAAAATCGAAAATAGAAAATCGAATATGACCCTTCCCCTTTCTCTCGGCCGCACGGCTTTCCCGTTTCTCGTTTCGCTTTTGTCCGTTATTCCCGCCAGTGCTCAGGAGTCATTTGTGCGCCGCTCGGTGGTTGAGGAGTTCACCGGCACGTGGTGCGGCCACTGCCCCCGTGGCATGGTGGGCATGGAGCGTCTGGCCGAGCAGTTTGGCGACCGCTTTATAGGCATTGCCGTGCATACCGGCTCGGGCGAGCCGATGGCCATTCCCGGCTACCCCGACTTGCAGGAGCAGCTGCTGCCCGGCAGCGGTGCTCCCTCGTGTGTCATCAACCGCGTGGCTTATAAGTTCGACCCCTACAGCGGCAGCGGACAGCGTGGCGCCACGCACTATGGCATCGACCTCGACTTTGCCGCCTCATTGGCCATGCCCACCGAGGCAAAGGTAGAGCTCAAAGCCCAGTGGGACGATGAATTTCAGTGGGACGTGCGCTTCACGGCCACCACCACCTTCAACATCGACAGCAGCAATGCTCCCTACCGCCTCGTCTTTGTGCTCACCGAGGACGGTCTGACGGGCACTGGCGACAAGTGGGAACAGACAAACTATTTCTCCTTGGAGACAGCTTCCAGTGTGGGTGATAAATATCTTGACGACGACTTGGCCTTCTGGCGCTCGGCTCCCTACCATGTCCCTGGCGTGACCTACAACCACGTGGCTGTGAACACCCTCGGCGTCAAAAACGGCATAGAGGGCAGTATCAAGGCCCCCATCGTGTCCTTCGAGCCTCAGACCTACACCAATGTTGTCACCACCCTGGCCAACCACACCCAGCGGCTCATTCAGGACAAGAACCGGCTCACGGCCATCGCCATTCTCATCAACACTGAAAGCGGCGAGGTGGTCAACGCTTCAAAGGCCACCATACGGGCATTCGGCGAGCCCGACGCAGTGAAGGGCGACGTGAACGGCGACGGCATCGTTGATGTGGCCGACATCTCGACCATCCTTACCATCATGGCCACTATCGCCACTCCCGGCGCGTCGGCGACGGGCAATGCCGATGTCAACGCCGACGGCTCGGTAGACGTGGCCGACATTTCGGCTGTCCTCACCATCATGGCCAACTCATAACAAATCAACTTTATATAAGTATGAAACATTCATTTACCTTTAGTCTTGCAGCACTGCTGCTTTCTGTGTTCTCCCTCTTCGCCGTTCAGCGGGCTTCTGCCCAGGACGAGCTTGAGATTCAGGGTTATGCCAACGTAAACATCACGGTGAAGGCTGCCCCTGCGGCTGGCGGACGGGTGTTTCCCTTCAACCAGGAAGCCACCCTCAAATCCTGGCGCACGGAGTGGAACTTCAAGCAGCCCGTCGCCGTGGGCAGCATGTTCGGCTCGACGTTCACACTGCTCTTCCTCTATGCCAATCCCGCCACTGCCGACGGCTACATCTTCGGCGGATGGTTCCTTGACGACGGCGACGGCGTGTTTGACGCTACAAAGGACGAGCTGCTGAGCGAGGAGTCCGAATACATGATGATGGCGTCCCTCGGAGAAGATGCCACCATTTACTCAACCCAGGCCGAGGCCAAGAACGGTACCTTCCCCGCCCAGCCCACCGACCTCATCTTCGCCTACTTCACCCGTGGTGCCCGTGTGAGCATGTCGGTCAACCAAGACGACGACATGGAGATACACGCCGCCTGCGGCTCTGTGTGGATTAGCAAGCCCGTCAACGAGCCGGGCGACCAGGTCACCGTGCGCGCCATTGCCAACGACGGCTTCCAGTTTGAGTACTGGCAGGATGCCTCGTCGATGGGCAATATCGTAAGCCGTGACAATCCCTACACCTTCACTGTTCAGGGTGGTGAGCACCTCTATGCTTACTTTACTGCCATCGACGCACCCTACTTCGACCTGCCCGAAGAGGGCGGCTTTGTAGTGGCCGACATCGGGCAGCCCTGGGTGCTCACCGACGAGTCGATGAAGGCCGGCGCCCACGTGCTTGTCATGGAGAGCGAGGATCTCACGCGCACAGCCGACGGAAAAATCTACCTCGACATGAGCAAGGAGGATGCCCATATCGACGTGGCGCAGACTCTCGGACGCCCGTCGCTCATCTACGGTAAGGGCCGTGTGCGCTTCGCCTACAAGCTGGGCTATGGCATGGCCCGCAAGAGTTACCCTCTGGTGCACTGGAGTGGCAGCCAGGGCGTGAATGTCACCGGCGACGTGGTCTACGTCTACGTCTTTGTGCCAGCCTTGGGAGCCTTCGTGCAGTTTGGCACCACCGACGAGTTCCATCCCTCTTACGCCGAAAAGGTCTTTGTGCCCGCCAATCAGGCCTACTTCACCATGTCGGCCTTCGACCTCACTGACGATGAGGGCAATATACCCCTCGTCATCGGCCTCTCGCCTGAGACCTACGACCGCGGTCTGGCCGGGCGCGACGCTGCACTCGACATCATCATCAATGGCGAGCCCCAAAAACAGGGTGATGTCAATGCCGACGGAGCCGTCGACGTGGCCGACATTTCTACGGTTCTCAGCACCATGGCCGACGGCGTTTACGCCAAGTCTGCCGACGTCAACGGCGACGGCATAGTGGACGTGGCCGACATCTCGACCGTGCTGACCATTATGGCGGGAGATTGATAATTGACAATTTACCTTTTTATATGTTTATCACTTTTATTTTTTACTATTATGAAAAATTTTACTAAGTTTGTGCTGTTTTTGATTGCAGCACTGTTCTCTGCCAGCATGGCGTTTGCCGAGACTGGTACAGAGACCGAGAAGAACGCCACTGGTGGTGGTGCCAAGGACACCCAAGTGGACGGTAGAAGCTATTACATTGCTGGTGGCTACATTGCCGGTACTGGTTCTGCCCAGACTGGCGACATGACGAGCAAGGGCTTCAAGCTCCGCATTGGTACCGACGGCAATCGTGTGGTGTTCTCTGTCAACGACAACTACACCATCACGAGCCTTGAACTGACTGGCGCCTCCAACTACGAGTTGAACGCGGAAGACGGGCAAGAAGTGAAGGTGACCAAGGTAGAAGTAGACGGTACCGAAGTCACGTTTGCTGGCGGTGAGGCTTTCAAGTACAGAGGCCAAGGTGAGTCGTGCACGCTGACCCTCTCTAACATTCAGGCCAAGGAGAGCATTGCCATCTATTTTGACAAGGGCGACTCAAAGGGTTCTCAGATCAATGCCTCCTGGGCCATCACTTGGGAGCGCCCCGATGCCACCCAGCCCACCATCACCGTGACGCCTGCCGAGGTGGCACTCGTACCTGGTGCTGCCTATCAGCTGTCGTCGAAGGTCGACCCCGACACCTTCACCACGCAGTGGGTGAGCGACAACACCGAGGTGGCCACCGTCGATGAGAACGGACTGGTGACCGCTGTCGCAGCAGGCACGGCCAACATCAGCCTGCAGTGGACCGACGATGCCACCGTGGCCACTTCGGCCGTGGTCACCGTAGCCGATTTCAATGCCGATGACTACACTGTTGTCAAGTCATTCGACTTTACCGCTATGGGCGATGTGACGCTGACCATCCAGACCGAGGCCGCCGGCAACATCTGGAACGAGGGCAACAACAAGCCCAATGCCGTGTTCTATTGCACCAACGAGGGTCTGGAGGACATTGCCGTCCAGGCTGTAGTATCCAACAACAAGGGCTGGTCCATCGTCGACGGAAAAGGCCTCGCACTGGCCAGTGGCGCAGGTCGTTGCGCAGCCATTGGCAATCTGAAGAAAGGCCAGATTGTAGAGGTCGTCTATACCGGTTCACTGTTTGCTACTGGCAGCCATACCGATGCCGTGCGCAAGGACGACGGTGCCGTGAAGACCGCCCTCAACATGGGTGTGGGCCGTGCCATCTACAAGATGGAGGAAGACGGCCTCTTCGGCTTCGAACTGTCAAAGGGCAACTATGTGGAGAAGATTGTCGTCTACCAAGTACCTGCACAGCCCAGCGAGGCCTACATCAGCTTCGACCAGAGCCGCCTGGATGGCTGGGCATTCCCCAAGTATGTCATCACCAATACCGAGGTGTCTGTCCCTTACTACGTGCAGACCTATATGGGCGACCTGAACAACGTCGTGGTCACTCTGATGGTGAACGGCGCAGAGGCCGACAAGCAGGAGGTGGCAAGCGTCCCCTTCGACGAGGAATTTGGTGAGGGTGTCTACAACGGCGAGTTCACCTACACCCCAACCGAGCAGGGCGACCTGAACATCCAGTTGCTGCTCAGCTACGACGGCTCTGAACTGAACGAGGGCGAGAGCGAGACCGAGGTGGTGACCATCGCTGTCAGCGACACCGCTCCCGAGGCTCCCGTAATTGAGAACATCGCCGCCCTGAAGGCTTACGAGGCACAGGGCAAGGAAGACGTGGTGCTCACCCTGACCGATGCCAAGGTGACCTATGTGGGCACTGTCGAAGGCTATGATCCTGTGACTTGGGCCCCCACCGCTCTCGACGTTGTGGTCTTCGAAGACGCCACTGGCGGCATCATGTGGCAGGGCTCCGGCCTTGGCTCGCTGGTTTCTGCCGGCCAGGTGCTCAACGGCAAGCTGGCCCTGAACATCGAGTCGGCATGGGGCGACATCAGCGCCACGCTGACCAACGGCCTTGAGGGCGTGACCGCCACCGAGGGCACCGTGCTGGCCTTGACATTAGATGCCGACAACGTGCTTGATTATTTGGCTGCCCCCGACTGGCGACTGATAGAACTCAAGAACGTCACCTTCAAGACGGTCTCCGGCAACTATGGTGACGACCTCTACGTCGTCTCTGACGAAATTGGCGAGGTGGGCGTTCAGGACGTTTTGGGCATTGGGGTTGACTTAACCGATGCTGCCAAGGCCGATGCCGTCATTGGCTATGTCTACACTCTCTATTTCGGCCAAGTTACTGCCTTCCAGCCGATAAGTGTCACCAACCTGACCACTGGCATCACCGAAGTGAAGACGGTGGCTGCCGACGGCGCTCCCGTCTACAACCTCAACGGTATGCGTGTGGCCACTGCCAAGAAGGGACTCTACATCATCAATGGCAAGAAGGTGATGAAGAAGTAACCATTCACCGGGCTATTGCCCACTCATTGATTTTTTTTGAAACCGACGGGCTGTGCAGGTAATGCCTTGCACAGCCCGCCTTTTTCGTTTGTCTGGGGGCGCGGAAAAGGGACATTCCGAAGAATATCTGTCAAAAAAGTTGGGCGGAGAAAAAAAAATGTGTACCTTTGCATCGTTTTTCTTGAATGTAAGATGTAAAGTTACATGGATTTGCGTATGAAATATTCTTTCTATATGGCCCTGCTGGCCCTGCTGCTCACGGCGTGCATCAAGGACGAGCCCCAGAACACCGAGTGCGACATACTGGAGGCGTGGGTCGAGGGCGACGGTCTGGACCGCCACTTCTACCAGCCCACCGACATGCGCATCGGCGACGTGCCTTCAGGCACCCAGCAGCTCGTCTTCACCATCCGCCAGCGGTCGGCGCTGACGGCCATCCCCGTCTGCTTCACGCTCACCCCAGGCGCCACCGTCACACCCGCCAGCGGCAGCCTGCAGGACTTCAGCCAGGGCCCCGTCAGCTATACCGTCACGTCGGAAGACGGCCAGTGGCACCGCACCTACACCGTGGACTTCCGCGAAATGACGCTGCCCAGCCGCAAATACGACTTCGAGGGCTTCGAACTGAGCACCAACGGCAAGTACTACGTGTGGTACAACACCGACGACGGCGGGAACAAAGAGCACATCTGGGCATCGGGCAACGAGGGATTTATGATTGCCAGCCCCAACGCCCCGGCCACCGACTATCCTACCGTGCCCGACCCCGACGGCATCGATGGCTATTGTGTCAGGCTGACCACCCGCTCCACAGGCTCGTGGGGCCGCACATTCAAGAAGCCCATTGCCGCCGGCAATCTCTTCCTGGGAACCTTCAACAGCAAGTTCGCGCTCACCAATACGCTCAAGACCACCGAGATGGGCACTGCCTTCACCCGTGAGCCGGTGAAGGTCACAGGCTACTATAAGTACACGCCGGGCCCGAAGTTCACCGACAAGGACTTCAACGAGGTTGACACGCGCACCGACGAGCCCAGCATCTACGCCGTGCTCTACCTTAACCACGACGAGCAGGGCAACGAGGTGATGCTCCACGGCGACGACGTGCTCAGCAGCCCCTACATCGTCAGCAAGGCACAGGTGGCCGCGCTGCCTGCCACCACCCAGTGGCAGCCCTTCGAGATGCACTTCCAGGGCACCACACCCGTCGACGCCGCCTTGCTGGCCAGCCGGGGCTACAACCTGGCGCTGGTGTTCTCGTCGAGCAAGACGGGCGACACCTTCGAAGGGGCCGTGGGCAGCACGCTCTGCGTAGACAAGGTGGAAATATCATTCAAAAACGACTGAAACGAATCACAATGAAACGCAAAATCATACTACTGATGCTCGCCGCCCTGGCGCTGCTGTCGGCCTCACAGCCCGCTGCGGCGCAGATGGAAAGGGATGGGCTGATGGTCAAGGCCCGCCTGGGCTACAACATCGGTGCCACGGCACCCATAGGCCTGCCGGCCACCATACGAAGCATAGAGTCGTTCAAGCTGACGCCCAACCTGATGGCCGGGCTCGAATTCGTCTGCCCGCTGTCCGAGCGCCTTGGCGTGCTGGTGGGCGTCCGCTACGACATCAAGGATATGGACGGCGAGGTGACCACCAAGGGCTACCACATGAAGGTGAAGATGGACGCCGACGAGCTGGAGGGCCTCTACACCGGCCACGTCCGGCAGATTGTGCGGCAGCGCATGCTCTCCGTGCCCGTTCAGCTCACCTGCGAACTGGGCCCCAGGGTGCAGCTCAAGGCCGGCCCCTACGTGTCGATGCTCATCAGCAAGGACTTCTACGGCTATGCCTTCGACGGCTATCTGCGCAAGGACGACCCCACCGGCATCAAGGTGGTGATGGGCAGCAAGGATGGCGAGTGGGCCACCTACGACTTCGGTGGCGACATGCGCCGCTGGCAGATGGGCGTCGATTTGGGCATAGACTGGGCCTTCTACCGCCAACTGGGCCTGACGGCCGACCTCTCTTGGGGTCTCACCGGCATCCATCACGCCGACTTCAAGACCGTCGAGCAGACCCTCTATCCCATCTACGGCACCATCGGACTCTCCTACCGATTCTTTTGAAAATTAAAAAATTAAAAAATTAAAAAAAATAAAAAATTTAAAAATTATAAAATAAGGACAGCTTATGAAGAAATTGTTTACTTTGCTCTTTGCTGCTGCGTCAGCATTTGCTGCACACGCAACCGACTACAACGTGCCCATCACCGTCATCGTCAATGGCGTGACGTCAGAACAGAAGGGCGTCATCACCGTCGATGAGACCGACGGACTCTACAACCTCACCGTGAAGAACTTCGTGCTGCAGAGCGAAAACGGCCCCATGGGCGTGGGCAATGTGGCGCTGCAGAACATCGAGTCGTTCAAGGATGGCGACGCCACCCTGCTCATGGCCAACCGCCAGGTGACCATCACCGACGGCGACGACCCCGCTGTGCCCTACTGGATGGCCGCCATGCTGCCTCCCGTGCCTGTTGAGCTGCGAGGCAAGATTGAGGACAACCACCTGCGCTGCTACCTCGACATCAACCTGACCGACGTCCTGCAGCAGGTCATCACCGTGGCCATCGGCGACGGCTGGCAGATGCCCAACCAGAGCTTTGAGGCATGGCACACCTCGACCGGCAACTATGTGGAGCCCAACGGATGGCACTCATTCGAGAGCGCTACGGGCAGTCTGGCACCACTGGCCGGACACCACATTGAGAAGTCGGACAATGCACATACCGGCGAGGCCAGCGCACGCATCTATGCCACCTCCATCTTCGGCATCGTGGCCAACGGCACTATGACCACCGGTCGCATGAACGCCGGTTCGATGGCGGCCGCCGACGCTGCCAACCACGCCTATCTCGACATGAGTCAGACGGAGTTCGACGGCAATGGCGACCCCTACTACATTCCCCTCTACGCCTGTCCCGACTCGCTGGCCCTCTGGGTGAAGTTCAACCAGGGGAAGCCCAGTGCCGACCACCCTTACGCCACCGTCAGCGCCGTCATCACCGATGGCACACACTATCAGGACCCGGAGGACAAGGAATACACTAACGTGGTGGCCAAGGCCAAGAACGCACAGATTGCCGTCACAGGCGACAAATGGGTGCGGCTCTCCATACCCTTTGTCCGCACTGGGCTGAACGTTGACCCGCAGGCCGTGCTCATCACCATCTCTACCAATGCCGACGCCGGACAGGGCGGTGCCGGCGACGAGGTGCTGGTAGACGACATCGAGTTCGTCTACAACGCCAAGGTGACCGGCCTGAAGGTGAAGGGCCAGGATGTGGCCGACTTTGCTGCCGACAAGAGCGACTATGAGATGGAACTGAACCTGACCGTCACGGCCGACGACATCGAGGTGGCCACCAACGGCTCAACAGCCCACGTGCTGAAGAGCGTCACCACGGAGGAGGACTACTATGTCTGCAACATCACGGTCATCAGCGCCGACATGTCGGCCATCTCTTCTTATGTAGTCCGCGTGAAGAGCAGTGCCACGGCCATCAGCGAGACCGTCGCCGATGCTGCGCCCGCCACCAGCTGCCCGGCCCTCTACACCCTCGACGGCCGTCGTGCTGCCACCCTCACCCCCGGCCGTGTCTACATCAGCCGCAAGGCCGACGGCACCACGCTGAAGGTCATCCGCTAACTCCCCCTGAAGCCCGAAGGGGAAGGGTCTCTCCCGTTTCCCCCCTTCCACGCTTTCTCTCCGTGCCCCTTCCCCGCTCTCTCCGCCCCCTGTAAGGGGAGAGAGTGGGGGAGGGGTGCCCTTTTTGGGTCAGCCTAATGTCATCATTCAGTTTTCGCAAGTCTGCCTACCACGCACAAATGCCCCATAGGGGCCAGACAGCGGTAGCCAGCCGTTTCAATGCCTGGGATGCCATGCGCAGCCCAATGCCCCATAGGGGCCAGACAGCGGTAGCCAGCCGTTTCAACGGCTGGGAAACGGAGGGAAAATGGGGATGCGTGCCGTAGGTACGCGACCCGCTCGATGCCTAAATGGTGTGATAAATTTTTTGACAAAGAGCGTCGGGTATATAAGACCCCCCGGATGTAACTCGGAGATAAGTGCCACTTATCTCCGAGATAAAAGGCATTTATCTCCGAGATAAGTGGCACTTATCTCTAAGGGGGGGTAATAGGCCCCATCAGCGTGCATATCTCTTTTTATGACATTTCTCGTACTGACGGTAGGGCCGGCGGTAGAAACGGCCACTACGAATTAACATACGCTCGCGGCGATGGAACCGACTCATTCCAAGGAGAAAAGGAGACAAGGAGTGATCATAAAAAAACTCCTTTTCTCCTAAACTCCTTAGAGGCACTTACCTCCGAGACCCTTTTTTGGGGTGGGGGAGGTGGCAAATGGGATGCTAATTTTCGGCGTTTTGCTTGGTGTATTCGCCGGGATTGACACCGAAGGTCTCGCGGAAATTCTTGATGAAGTGGCTCTTGTCGTAGAAGCCGCAGCGCTCGGCCACGTCGGCCACGGTACGCTCCGGATAGTCGTCGAGCATCTGCCGGGCCACGTCGAGGCGCACGCTGAGGATGTATTTCTTCGGCGTGACGCCCGTGATGGCTGTGAGCTTGGAGCGCAACTGGAAGGTGCTGAGGTTCATCTCCGAGGCCACGTGCTCCACGTCGCTCTGGTGCTTCGGCATCAAGTCTATCACCGTCTGGCGCACGGTATTGATGAAGTTGGCCGAGGGTGTTGCAAATGGGGTGGGTGCCGGCTCTTCCTCCTCGTGCTTCGGTGCATCGGTGAGACTGAACTTGCGTCGCAGCTGTTCGCGCAGCTCCAGCAGTTTTTCCACTCTCACGCGCAGCTCCTCGGCATTGAACGGCTTGTACAGATAGGCGTCGGCACCGGCCTCGATGCCTTGTATGCGGTCTTCCTCGGTGGCCTTTGCTGTGACCATTATGATGGGTATGTGGCTGGTCACCTCGTCGGCCCGTATGGTGCGGCACAGCTGCAGTCCGTCGGTGCCAGGCATCATCAGGTCGGTGATGATGAGGTCGGGCATCAGCTCACGCGCCTTCTCTATGCCCTTGGCACCGTCGGGGGCAATGGTCACCTCGTAGTTGTCGTCCAGCTGGCGCCCGATGAGCGCCGCCACGTCGGGGTTGTCCTCGACGATGAGCAGCCGGGGCGCATCGCTTGAAGCCCTTGTAGCGGCCTGGAAGGGTAGGGTAGGGGGTGTCTGCGTGGCAGGCATGGCATTGGCGACAGGGGCTGGGCTTTCCGGGGCGGTGCTGCCGGCCTTTTTGGCTGCCGGCCAGTATTCCACCTTGAATGTTGTGCCCTGGCCCACCTTGCTCTCCACCTCTATGGTGCCGCCGAGTGCGTCAATGATTTGCTTGACCAAGGCCAGACCGATGCCCGACCCCATGCTGCCCGAGTCGTCGGCACGGTAGAAAGGCTCGAAGATGTGGGGCAAGTCTTTTGCTGCGATGCCCGTGCCGGTATCGCTGACGCAGAGCTGGATGTGGTCGTCAAGGCGGTGCAGTTCCACCTTGATGTGGCCGCCCTCGGGTGTGAACTTGATGGCGTTTGACAGCAGGTTGCCCGCCACCTTCTGTATATAGTCGACGACGTACACCGTCTCTATGCCGCCCTTGTCGGTCGTATAGTCGAGCGTCAGCCCCTTCTGGCGTGCCAGTTCCTGATGGTGCTCCACCACCATTGCCACATACGCCGAGAGGTCGCCCTGCGTCTGAGGCTGATGGCCGAGCGACGACTTCACCTTCGATATGTCGAGCATCTGGTTCACCAGCGTCAGCAGCTGTTGCCCTTGACGCTCAATGCTGGCGCCGAGCACCTCGTCGGAGGCTTTCAACTCTCTGGCCGCTCCGAGGATGACCGTGAGCGGGGTGCGGAACTCGTGGGTGACGTTGGTGAAGAAGTTCTCGCGTGCCTCGGTGAGCCGGCGCAGGGCCTCGTTGGAGCGTTTTTTCTGGCGGAAGGCGAACCAGAGTGAGGCGATGGCCGTGATGAGCATCACCACGACGATGAGCGATGTCCAGAGGATGATGCGGTTCTGCCGCTGGTTTTCGGCGTTCTCCTCGCGCAGCTCGTCGTTCTGAAATTCGGCGTTGGCCCTGCTCGTCAGTTCCTTCAGTTGTTCTGAGTAGATGGAGTCGCCCATCCTGATGTAGGTTCTCAGTGCCTCGACAGCGGCGTGTGGGTTGTTAGGCTCCAGCGCTTCCGACAGCGTGCGGTAGTCGTTCCATGCGGCATGCTTGTTGCCCAGTTCCTGCTGCAGGCTTATGGCCTCGTTAAGTGCGTCCACGGCCTGCCTGTGGCGGCCTATGTCTATAAGGTTCCACGACTTGTACTCCAGTGCCAGTGCCAGCTGGTTGCGGTCCAGCGGCTCTCCCGCCTTGATGATGGCTATGGCCTCGTCGGCAGCGTCGATGCCCTGTTGGTAGTCGCCCTTGCGGTCGTAGACATAGCTGAGTTGCAGCAGATGGTTGGCCACGCCCGACTGATAGCCTATCTGCCGCGCCATCTCAACGGCGCGCTGTCCATATTCCACGGCCTTGTCCAGCTGCCGGGCGCTGCCGAATATCTCGCAGGCTATGCCCAGCGCGTTGTGCAGCTGTCCGTCGTCGCCCAGCTGCTCGTTGGTCTTGATGGCATTCTGCACCTGTGCTATGGCCTCGTCGTGGTTCTGCAGGGCGTGGTTGACCAATGCTATATAAAGGTAAGCACGAGCCAGCTGCACCATGTTGCCCGTCTGCCGGCACACCTCCAGGGCTTTCTTCGATGTCTCTACGGCATTGTCGTAGTCGCTGGTCTTGAACAGGCAGTAGCTGCGGTCGCAGAGCAGCGTGGCGTAGAAGTCCTGTTGCTGTGTGGGTGCCTCTGTCGGCCTGTCGGGCATGTCGGTGTCTGAGAGCAGGGGCAGGGCCCGTCCGTTGTACTCCAGCGCCTCGGCATAGTAGGCAACGACGGTGTAGAAGCGGTCGGTGGCGTACCACACGATGAGGTCCACCTCGCTGTCGCTCATAGCGCTGGTTATGGTTGGTGACTCATGGAAGAAAACGGGGTAGTCGGCATAGATTTTCAGCAGTTCCTCCCCCTTCTCCATGCGGGCTTTGCCCTTGCTCTGTCCATAGAGCGTCAGCAGTGAGTCGACCGCCGAAAGGGTGTCGGCACGTCCGCAGAGGCACACGGCGAGGAGCATCCACAGTAGATAAATTCTCTTTGTCATTACGAATGAAATTGTTCGATTTTACGGGTGCAAATTTACGAAATAAACGTGTAAATAGATAAAAAAGTGCCCTCTATTTCTCTAATTTATACATATTTACACCTAAACCTTAAAAAAATACACCATCTGTTTCAGCTTTTATTGCTAAATTTGCCCCTGCAATATTATTTGAATCTCTAAAACTATAGCAATATGAAAAAGCTGACTATTTTGACCTCCATCCTGACATGGCTTGCAGCAGCCTCCTGGGCACAGGGCACGGCGAGCCACTTCACTCTTTGCGACGACGCCCTGTCAGGTACGAGTGGCATGACTGTTACTGCCATCCTCGACTTGAGTAATACCAGCATATACTGGGGCAACTCCTATGGCCGCTATCAGGTGGGTGCCTTCGTCGAGGGCGAGTGCCATGCCATTGCCATGGAGGGCGAAAGCGAGAATATGACGTATTGGAACGACCGCGACCAGTATGGCAACTGGTTTGTGTTGAAGCTGAAATACAGTTCGGCGCGTCGGTCAAAGCCCGTCCGCTTCAAACTCTACAACGACCGCACAGGCATTGAATACGAACTGAAGAATGACGACAATATCCGTACCATCGGCGTCAACTACGGCCTCGACACCAACCCCATCGTGCTGAAAGCCGTTGAAGTGACCAATATCTCCTTCAACGACTTCGAGATGACCGCGGGCAGTTCGTATGACCTGGGGGCCAAACTGACGCTGACCCCCTCAAACGGCACCATTCCAAGCAATTTGGTATGGGAAATCTCGCCAAGCACCTACAGTCTGGATGACAATGGTTTCGGCGCTTACCATTTTTATCCATCTGCTGCAGGTACCTACGAAGTCGATGTCTACAATCCTGGCCGTAGCCTCTATGCGCGCAGTGGTATCATCACCGTGAAAAGGCAACCGAACTACGTCAGCGGCCTGAGCATCAATTCGGGCTATGAGACGAATGAAGTGCCCAAAGGCGACGCCAGCACACTGGGCGATGTGCTGGCCCGAGCGCTGAAGGTGAGCTACTACTATCCCAGTGAAGCTCCCGATGAATATCCCGAGTGGGAGTCATCGAACATCAACGTTGTGCGACAGGATGCCGCTGGCACTTGGATGCCCGTAGGCAAGGGCTCCTGCACCATGACGGCCAAGGTTTACAACAAGCCTGGCGATGCATCCAGCGGTGTGCGCAAGTCGGCCTCGCTGACAATCAAGGTGACCAACTATGTCACCAGCCTCAATGTTCTGCACTATCAGCTCAACTGCTATGTGGGCGACGACCTCACCGACTATCTGCCTCGCACCGTCGAGATAGAGCCTGCCGATGCCGACAAACCTACCTTCGACTACCAGCCAGTCCGCAGCAGCGGCATCCTTGAACGACGTTCCGACGGCCATATCGTCGCCATCGGCGAGGGCAACGGTATGGTACAGGTCACGGCCAAGAGCGATGGCGGAGACGTCTCCGTCAACATCAGCGTGATGGTCCAGAATGCCTGGAACGATGTAGCTGTCAAGCAACCAACGCTATCCATCAAATATACCGGCGCGGGAAGTGCACAGGACATCACCAGCGCCGTGAAGGGCAACATCAGCTATCTGCCCGCTTCGGCCACCTATTTTGCTGGCTATGGCCCCACTGTCACCTCCAGCAATCCCAGTGTGGTGAGCGTCGAGAACGTGCCGTCAGCCACTGGTGTCGGCTCCGACCTCACTGCCACGGCCCACAAAGCAGGCACAGCCACCATCACCGTCACCCTTGAGTCGCCCAACCTGCTGGAGGAGTCGGTCGCCAATGTCGGCACCGCCGTGGTGCCGAAGACGGTCACACGGTCGTTTGATGTCGTCATAGAGCCGTCCGTCGCCGGCATCTCCCTGCCCGGGCAGCTTGTGGTCATCATGGGTCAGACGCTCGACCTGAAGACCGCCCTGACGGTGGAGCCACAGGATGCGGAGTTCGACTACTCGAAGGTTCGCTGGTCGTGGAACGACGAGATGAAGGGCTATTTTGAGATTACCAACAATGTGCTGACCCCAAAGAAGCCCTACCGTGGCAGCATCAGCCTGACAGCTACCGTTGAGGGCAGCACGCTGACCGCCCAGACGCGCCTTTACATCCTTCAGCCCGCCACCGCCCTCAACGTTAAGAGCGGGTTCGAGAAGATTGAGGTCTTCGTCGGGCAGTCCACCGAGCTGACCGACAAGCTCAACGAGGCCTTCGTCGTCACTCCCGAAAACTCCACCGACGTGCTGTCCTACACCATAGAGAAAGAAGACATCGTCGAAAACGAGCGCGATGCCACCTTCTACCCCAAGAAGCAGGGCACCACCAAGGTGACCGCCACCCTCTATGACCTGTTGGACAGCGACTCCCGCAAGTCGCCCCGCTTCAGCAAGTCCGTCGAGGTGGTGGTGAAGGTCGCCCTTCAGGACTTCAGCTTTGACCAGCGTGAGTACAGCCTGAACGTTGGCCAGACGCTCGACTTGAAGAAAGAGCTTCGGCTGAGTCCGGCCGATGCCGACATCGACCTGTCGCAGGTGGTGTGGACGGTCGAGGACAACACCAAGGCCAAGGTTGACAATGGCGTGCTCACCGCTCTTGCACCCACCGCCCCCGACTATTTCGAGGTGACCGCCACGCTCGGCAGCATCAAGGCTTCCACCATTATATGTATATACAGCCCCGCCACGGCCATCAACGTGAACAGCGGCTACGAGACCGTCGAGGTCTACGTGGGCGAGAGCGAGAAACTGACGGAAGCCCTGAAGAAGGCTGTCACCATTGTTCCCGCCAACTCGACCAGCAGCATCTGGTGGGAGTTTGCCGACGAGAGCATCGTTGGCTACGACGATATGACCGAGAAGTACATCCCCCTGAAGGGCGGCACGACCAAGGCCACGGCCCTCGCCAAGGGCTTTGACGGCAATGTCAAGGCCGAGATTACGGTCAAAGTGCTGGTGAAGGGCAGCAGTCTCTCGTTTGAAGATCGTGTATATTATATGAACGTGGGCGAAGTGAAGGACTTCACCAACGAACTGAATATCTATCCCGCCGATGCCGTGTTCGACAAGTCAAAACTGCGG
>CADACW010000009.1 GCA_902786565.1 uncultured Prevotellaceae bacterium
CAGACCAACTCAGCAGAGAGAGAACAGACACCGCCCTGTCACGCCAGAGCAGGTTGCCGAGTACACCAACATTCCCCTTGCGACCATCTATCAGAAACTTGCGAACAGGGAAATCCCCGGCTCCAAACCCGGCAAGCGATGGGTCATATACCTTGACGAGATTGACAAGTGGCTGGAAGCAAACCGAAAGAATCCCATTCCTTTGACGGATGAGGAACAGAACGCTGCTATCCTTGCATCTCACAAGCGCAAGCCGAACAAGTCCAGCTGGAACGATGAAGGTTTAGCTCGACGAAGTCAACCTATTGCAAAACCATTTGATGGGGATAAAATCTAAAATTAAGCAATTATGTACGAGCATATAATTCATTACTGCTTTACGCTGTCCGAGGAACAGCTGGAGTATCTACGAAGCAAGAAGTACAAGATGACGCACTTCTCCCAGATTCTTTACTATAAGCCCGAAGGCAAACTGATCTTCTTTGAGAAGAGTGCCCTGCAAGGTGAAGTCCGAGGACGAGATAAGGGAGGAAGCTGCCTTGCACCTCTCCACTCTCAGCGTTCCCCGTTCTGAGAGAACTCATGTATAACCAATAATATGTATGCCTATGGAGAACTCTCATTCTGAAACACGGCTCATCCTGTCCCTGTCGCTTCAGGACATTGACAACTTCGCCAAAGACCTGAAGCCAAAACAGAGGATGTTCCGCTTGGCTACGGTTTCATACAAGTGGAGAAAGCCGATGGCACGTCGGAGAAACGCACGTGGGATAATGAGATTGACAATCAGCGCAAACCCACTGCGACAGGCAACGGCATACCGACAGAGTTAGTTGCAGTGGAATACGGCTGGAAGAACGCTGTGGCCTTGGGAAAGGACGGTAGTGTGTGGACGTGGGGTGACTCACCAGAAAACACCACACCTACAAAGGTTATTGAGGGCCGTACTTCCTCAGAATTGGCGGGCTTGTCGGCTGCTAATAAGACTGTCAATGTAGGCGTCCAAGAAAAGGCGGTGCTGACAGCCCTGCCCGTTCCCCTGAACGCCGACTATGCCTCGCTGACATGGACGAGCGGCAACAGCACTATAGCAAAAGTGAGCAGCCGTGGCGTAGTGACCGGGAAACAAAAAGGAACAACCACGGTGACGGCCAAAATTTCATCGGCAAGTGGCAGGAACTATAGCCAGCAGTTCACTGTTATAGTGGACGGCACGCCATCACGTGGCGATGCCAACCGTGACGGCAAGGTAAATATGGCTGACATTGGCACCATCATCAACTATCTGGCGGGAGTGACTGAAGGAGTGGCTTTTGACTCTGTAGACGTGAACGGCGACGGCACGGTCAATGTGGCCGACATCATCACCGTGACAAGCATTATTGCAGAATAGGCGTGGCTATTTCCACACTTTATCGTTTCTTGAAAGGGGCATTTTCGCAACGAAAATGCCCCTTTCAAGAACTTTTTTGGGGTATGCGAGATTGGGGGGAGAGGGATTCGTGACAGGCAAAATGAAGATAGAGGGCACAAAAGTTGCGTATGTCGGGGGAAAGCACTAACTTTGCACCTCGGAACAAGAATGGAATGACGGAAATGATGACACTCCCTATGAAGAAGATGGGCAGGATGGCGGCGGTGGTCGTGGGGCTGCTGCTGACAGCAACTGCCGCCTGGAGCCAGCAGGTGCAGTACGAGAAGCTGTCGCCCATGCTGCGCAAGATGGTGAGAAGCGGTGCTGGCCACCAGCGCAGCGTGTACGCTCTGGTGAAGACCTCGAAAGACGGTGTGCTTCCGGAGAAAGGATGCCGCGTGCTGGCCCAGGTGGGCGACATCGCCATTGCCGACATTCCGGTAGAGGCGATTGGCGGGCTGACGGCCGACGAGCGCATTGTGCGCATCGAGGCCAGCACATCGACCCTGAGACGGGGGAAATGGGTGCAGACCGACACGCTGGCCCAATACCTGAACGCCCTGCCGGTCTACGACGGCCAGGGGCTGCCGCAGGCTTTCACCGGGCGCGGTGTGGTGGTGGGTGTGATGGACATCGGCTTCGACCTGACTCACCCCAACTTCTACAGCCGCGACACCACCGAATACCGCATCCGCCGCTTCTGGGACATGCTCTCCGCCGACACCGTGGGCAGCCGTCTGCCCGTGGGGCGCGACTACAGCGGGCGCGACGAGCTGCTGGCGCTGGGCCATGCCCGCGACGGCCTGAAGCAGACCCACGGCACCCACACGCTGGGCATTGCCGCCGGCAGCGGCTACGACTCGCCCTACCGCGGACTGGCCCCTGAGAGCGACATCTGCCTGGTGGCCAACGCCGTGACCGAGGACACCGTCTTTATAGACCCTGCCGACTACGACAAGTACTCGTTTGCGCTGGACGCCCTGGGCTTCAAGTACATCTTCGACTATGCCGAGAGCGTGGGCAAGCCCTGCGTCATCAACTTCAGCGAGGGCAGCAAGCAGGACTTCTGGGGCGGCGACGTGCTCTACTACGAGTTGCTGTCGCGCCTGGTGGGTCCAGGCCGCATACTGGTCTCGTCGGCCGGCAACTACGGCGGCGACAACTTCTGGATGTGCAAGCGCACGGGCACGCCGAGCGCCGGCACCTTCTTCCGCACGTCGCAGCCCGAGGGGATGCTCACCCTGAAGTCGGCCAGCCACTTCGGCCTGCGCCTGGTGGGCTATGCCAACGGACAGACGGACACGCTCATGGTGAGCACCGCCGACGTGGTGGCTACGGAAGACTCGACACTCGCCACCACCTTCTACGCCCTGGGCGACTCCATCTCGGTGAAGCTGGAGGGCTACCCCTCGTGCTACAACCCCGACGAGATGTGCTACGACCTGACGCTGGGGGCTGCCAAGCGCGTGGGCACCAGTCCGCGCCTGTCGGTCGAGGTGCTGGGCATGGACGCCGATGTCGAAGTGTTCCTTGTCAGCGGCACCATGGAGACCAATCCTCTCAACCCCACGCTCATAGCCGCCCAGCGCAGCCACAGCGTGCTCTCGCCGGCCACGGCGCCCTGCATGATTTGCGTGGGTGCCACCTACTACCGCCAGGGCATCACCAACTATCTGGGCGAGTGGAAGACGGTGGGGGGCGGCAGCTTCGGCGAGTGGGGCACCTACTCGTCGGTGGGCCCCACCTACGACGGGCGCATCAAGCCCGACGTGCTGGCTCCGGGCAGCAACATCATATCGTCGTACAGCAGCTACTATCTGGAGAACCACCCCGATGCCAACGACATCAAATGGGACGTGGCACACTTCGACTTCAACGGCCGCACCTATGCTTGGAACAGCAACACGGGCACCTCTATGTCGTCGCCGGCCGTGGCCGGGGCCATCGCCCTGTGGATGCAGGCCAAGCCCGACCTGACCATGGAGGAGGTGATGGATGTCTTCGCCCACACCTGCCACCGCCCCGACGCGCATGCCACCTACCCCAACAACCGCTATGGCTGGGGCGAGATCGATGTCTATGCCGGTCTGCTCTATCTGCTTGGGGCCGACCAGATTGAGGGTGTCTCCACCCGCCACACCAAGGCCCGCATCGCCTGTGCCGACGGCAGGCTGACCATCGACCTGGGCCAGGGCCAGCCCGCCCCAGTCGGCCTGCGTCTCTTCTCGCTGAAGGGTGTCCAGCTGCTGCAGGCCCAGTTGCCCGCCGGTCAGGCCCGCCATTCGCTATCCCTGCCCGCCCTGTCTCCAGGCATCTACGTGGTGCAGTTCTCAGAAGGCGGCTCGACCCTCATCCGAATTAATTAACGTTCCGCAAGCATGGAAATCAAGCGCAGCCCAAAGCCCCGTAGGGGCATGACAATGGCATCCACACGGACAGCAAGGTCAACGGGGTACCGTCGTCAGATACCGAATGACGCAAGGTCAACGGGGTACCGTCGTCAGATACCGAATGACATCACACGGCAGCCTGTGCTTCACCTCTCCACGCTACTCTTTGCGCTCATCTGCATTGGGCTGCTCGCCTCCTGCTCCACCACGAAGCATATTCCGGAAGGCGACCAGCTGTTTATCGGACTGACGAAGATAGCCTACGTGGACGACGACAAGAGCGAGCACTTTGCCGACACAAAGGCCGAGGTGGAGGCCGCCCTGGCCACCGCCCCCAACGGTGCTCTCTTCGGCAGCAGCTACTACCGCACACCCTTCCCCTACGCCCTGTGGATATGGAACTGGGCCAACCCCACCGACGGCAACGTAAGCAATGTGGGCAAGGTGCGCCAGTGGTTCGGCAAGACCTTCGGCAAGCCGCCCGTGCTGATGAGCCAGGTCAACCCTTCGCTCCGGGCGTCGGTGGCCCAGTCGGTGCTGCGCAAGAACGGCTATCTGCACGGCCGTGTGACCTACGAGGAGGTGCCGCAGAAGAACCCGAAGAAGATGAAGATTGGCTACACCGTGCGGAAAGACACGCTCTTCACCGTCGACACGATGAGCTACGAGCGATTTCCCAAGCAGATGCGGCTGCTCATCGACTCCACCCGCGCCGAGGCCCGCATCAAGGCTGGCGAGCCCTTCGCTGTGGCTGGACTGGACGGCGAGCGCACCCGTCTGACCCAGCTTTTCAGGAACAACGGCTACTATTACTACCAGTCGGGCTACGCCTCGTATCTGGCCGACACCTTCGACATACGCAACAAGGCACGCCTGCGCCTGCAACTGGCCGACTCGCTGCCACCTGAGGCGCTGCGCCCCTGGCACATCGGCAAGGTGACCATGCAGCTGCGCCGCTCGTTCCGCGAACAGACGACCGACAGCGTGGAGCGCCGCTTCCTGAAGATACTCTACAGCGGCAAGCACTCGCCCATGCGCCCCGGCGTGATACTGCGCAACATGAAGCTGCGCCCGCGCCAGCTCTTCAGTCAGGACAACTATCAGGAGTCTATGCAGAAAATCAATGCCACAGGCGTCTTCTCGTCGGTCGACTTCGCCTTCACGCCCAGAGACCGTGACACACTCGACCTGACGCTCAACTGCACCTTCGACAAGCCCTACGACTTCTATATTGAGACCAACTTCATCAGCCGCACCATAGGCCGCATGGGGCCGGAGCTGAAAGTGGGTCTGACGCGCCGCAATGCCTTCAGGGGCGGCGAGAAGCTGGACATCAACCTGCACGGCGCCTACGAGTGGCAGACCAGCGGACAGACCAGCGGCATGAACTCCTACCAGTATGGTGTGGACGTCTCGGTGGAGTTTCCGCGCATTGTGCTGCCCTGGCGACTGGTGGAGAAGCCGCGCCGCCGCCGGCCGGGCCAGGCCCCACGCCGCTTCTACGCCACGCCCTGGACGGTGGCAAAGGTGTCGAGCGACGTGGTGCGGCGCCCCAGCTACTACAAGATGCACATCGTCACCGCCGAGTGGCTCTACCGCTGGCAACACTCGCCGTCGAGCCGCCACGAGCTGTCGCCGCTCACGGTGAAGTACCAGTTTATGAACAGCCGCACCGACCGCCTGGACTCGCTGGTGATGCGCACCCCCTATCTGCTGACCACGATGAGCGACTACTTCGTGCCGAAGATGCGCTACACCTACACCTACGCCAGCCCCGTAGGCACGCGCAACCCCGTCCGCTGGGAGACCACCGTCTCCGAGTCGGGCAATCTGGTGGCACTCTACGACGTGCTGATTCAGGGCAACCGATGGAACCAGGAGGGGAAGACGCTCTTCAAGAACCCCTACTCGCAGTTTGTGGGCGTGGAGACCGACCTGACCAAAACGTGGACGCTCGACTCGCGGTCGCAACTGGTGGGCCACGTCAACGCCGGCTATATACACACCTACGGCAACAGCTCCAGCCTGCCCTTCAGCGAGACCTTCTACGTGGGCGGTGCCAACAGCATCCGCGCCTTCGCCGTGAGGAGCATCGGTCCGGGCGCGTTCAACCCCACAGCCATCGACAAGCACTTTGCCTATATGACGCAGAACGGCAATGCCAAACTGGTGCTCAACCTGGAGTACAGGCGGCAGCTGTTCGGCAGTCTCTACGGTGCCCTCTTCCTCGATGCGGGCAATGTGTGGAGTTCTGAAGACTGGGACTTTTTCGAGGACGCCGAGATTGGCGGCTTCGGTGGCAACGACCGCCACTTCAAGCTGGGCAAGCTGTTCAAGCAGTTGGCCACCGGAACGGGCGTGGGTCTGCGCTACGACCTGGACTTCCTGGTGTTGCGCATAGACTGGGGCTTCGGCTTCCATCTGCCTTACGACACCGGCAAGAGCGGCTATTTCAACATTCCCCGCTTCAAGGACATGCATGCCCTCCACCTGGCCATCGGCTATCCCTTCTAATTTAGGGGTGAGAGTACCCCTCACCCCTAATCATTCACTGGAAGTCGTAGACCACCTGCATGAGCTGTTTGCCCAGCTGGTCGGCCTCCTCCATGGTCTGGGCCTCGCTGTAGACGCGGATGATGGGCTCGGTGTTCGACTTGCGCAGGTGCACCCACTTTGTGGGGAAGTCTATCTTCACGCCGTCGATGTCGTTCACCTGTGCGTCGGCATCCTTGGCAAACATCTCCTTCACCTTCACCAGGATGGCGTCCACATCGGTCTCAGGCGTCAGGTCGATGCGGTTTTTGGCTATCTGATAGTCGGGGAAGGTCTTGCGCAGCTCGCTCACGGTGCATCCCTTCTGTGCCAGCGACGAGAGGAAGAGTGCAATGCCCACCAGTGCGTCGCGGCCGTAGTGGCTCTCGGGATAGATGACGCCGCCGTTGCCTTCGCCGCCGATGACGGCCCCCACCTCCTTCATCTTCGTGGTCACGTTCACCTCGCCCACGGCAGCAGCCGTATATTTGCCGCCGTGCTTCTCGGTCACGTCGCGCAGTGCCCGCGTCGACGAGAGGTTGCTCACGGTGTTGCCCTTGTCGTGCTGCAGCACGTAGTCGGCCACCGACACCAGTGTATATTCCTCGCCGAACATCTTGCCGTCTTCGCAGATGAAGGCCAGGCGGTCCACATCGGGGTCTACGACGACGCCGAGGTCGAAGCCTCCCTGGCGCATACGCTCCATGATGCCGCCCAGATTCTTCTCCAGCGGCTCAGGGTTGTGGGCAAACTGTCCGGTGCACTCACCGTTGAGTATTTCGTAGCTGACACCCAGGGCCTCGAACAGCTGTGGCAGGATGATGCCGCCCACGCTGTTGATGGTGTCGGCACAGACGCGGAACTTGCGCTGGCGTATGGCCTCGACGTCGGCCAGTCTGAGGTCGAGCACCGACTGCACGTGGCGCTGGTTCATCGTGTCGTCCTTCACCACACGGCCCAGGCACTCCACGGGGGCATAGTCGAAGTCTTCGGCGTCGGCAATGCGCAGCACCTCGGCGCCGTCGGCAGCGGTGAGAAACTCTCCCTCGCTGTTGAGCAGCTTCAGGGCGTTCCACTGCGTGGGGTTGTGGCTGGCGGTGATGATGATGCCGCCGTCGGCCTCGTGCCAGCGCACGGCCAGCTCGGTGGTAGGCGTGGTGGCCAGCCCGATGTCGATGACCTCATAGCCCATGCCCACCAGTGTGCCGCATACCACGTCGCGCACCATCGGGCCTGAGATGCGGCCGTCGCGTCCCACCACCACGCGCTTGCGGGCGGTGCCTGCCGACTGCGAGCGGCGGGCAATGAAGGTGGCGTAGGCCGTTGTAAACTTGACAATGTCCAGAGGATTGAGCGTGTCGCCCGTCCGTCCGCCTATGGTTCCGCGGATGCCGGAAATTGATTTGATAAGTGTCATAAGTCTATTTGTCGTTGAAAAGTTAGCTCATAATAGTAGGGGTAGACATAGCTGGTGGCCACGGTATGCCCCTGTGTGTGGGGCACGATGAGCAGCACCTTGGCTATCTGGTCGTCCTCAGTGCGGGGGCGCCCCACGTTGATATAGGGGAACACGGCCAGCAGACCAGCGGGTACCGACGTGGTGGCATTGGTGCCGGTGCCGTAGGTGGCGCACCACTGGCCCTTGGTGAACGACGCCGTATAGGTGTTGCCGTTGCGACTCACGTTCATATAGTCGGGGTCGTAGGGCTGGTCGTCGTTGAAGAGCGACATGGAGTCCATCAGGCACAACTCGACAAAGCGCACCAGCAGGGTGGTGTTCTCGCCGTCCTGGATGGGTGTGCCGCAGCCCTTGCGCACTATCTGCATGTAGACACCATTATTGTTCAGGTAGACAAACTCGTTCTTCGCCGTGTCGGTCACATCGCCATTGGCGTGAAATTCCGCCTCGGTGATGACGTTGATTTCGGCGCCTTCAATGAAATTCCTGATAGCTTCGCGCTCCTTCTCTTTTTTGTCGCCGTAGGTCTCGTAGTCGTTGCAGGCTGTAAGGCAAGCCAGCGCTCCGACCAATATCAGCAACATACTGAAAATCTTTCTCATCGTGAATAACTGTTTTTAGAGGGTGCAAAGTTACGAAAAAGTTCATAATTCAGCCCTTTTTAAATCTTATTTAACTCAATTCAACTTTCTCAAGTTTTGCGCAACCGATGCCATAGGCATCTGACAGGGGTAGCCAGCCACTAAGCTACACGTGAAAATATTTTACACCCCTAAGAGGGAGGGTAAAGCGGACTCAGAGATAAGTGCCACTTATCTCGGAGATAAGTGCCTTTTATCTCGGAGATAAGTGGCACTTATCTCTGAGGGGGGTATTTTGGCCGTTTTGAAAGGAATAAAAAAAACTGACACTCGAGACGGCATCAAAAGGTGTACTTGACGCCCAACTGCCACTCTGAGGCCCGGGCCGACGTATGGGGATGGTGACGGTGGTTGAAGTGGAAATGGGAGAAGCGGCCCTGCCCGTGGAGCGCAACATGCGGCAGGAGCCGCACCTCAACGCTCGGGTCGACGATGAGGGTGACGGCATTGCCCGCCTCGCCCTGAATGGAGGGCGGCACGTCGCGGCTGCGGCTGCTGTCGTCGGCATAGAAGCCGTCCCATGTGAACAGTTGCGACCAGCCCACATCGGTCCCCACACTGAGCCACTGCCCTATGGCCGCCCTGGTGCGGAGCCTGGCGCCATAGCCGCTGCCGAAGCTGTAGCCACGCGAGCCCTCGTGCTGCGTGAGCGCGGGCACAGCCCCCATGGCGATGGCGCTCACACAGAGCTGCTGCTCCCAGCGGGTGCGGTGGCCCAGACGGTAGGCCACGCCCGGCCCTATGGCCCCCACCTCTGAATAGACGTAGGGCTTGCGCTCGCGCTGGCCTTTGGGCAGATGGTGATGGGGCAGCGCATAGCGGTAGTCGAAGTGGTTGTACAGTCCGGCGGTGACCTTGCGCAGCGGCTCGTCGGCCACCTGCCAACTGAGGAGCTGGCTGTTGATGCTGACCTGGCTGGCCACTGACTGGTGGTGGCCAAAGACCAATGTGGCCAGCAGGTCGAAGCGGTCGAAGGGTCCCGTGGCCCCCTCCACGTCGAGCGGGTCGCCATAGGCCGCCTGCCAGGTCAGGCAGGGCGTGGTGACCGTCTGCCCCATGGCACTGAAGGTGCGCACGCCAGCGGTGAGCGATGTGCGGAAGGGCGTGTCGTCGCGCCCCTTCCAGCGCTTTGCCCCCAGTGCGCCCAGCAGTCGCGTGGTGGTGCGGTAGAGCGTCTCGCCGATGGTGATGCCGCCCAGCGTGGTGTAGACCATATCGTTGACAGACGGTTTTTCGGCCTCGCACAGCATTTCCCACATCCAGCTGCCGCCAAGGGTGAGCAGACTGGAAGTGCCCACCGACAGGCCGTTGGCGCGGGCGGTGGTGTAGAAGAGCGCGCCGTGGAGTGGGTGCTCGATGGTGTTGGTGTGGAAATAGTCCTGGTCCCACCACCAGTGGCGGTGGGTCAGGTTGCGGCGTATGTCGCTGAAGGTGATGTGGCTGAAGGCGTCGTCGCTCCTCAACAGTCGGTTGTGGGCCACCAGCGCGGCGTTGATGGCAGTGATTTCCTGGGCGCTGGCCACCACCCTCCTGCCTTTGGCGTGGGCCAGTGTGTCGGCAGGCGTGGCTCCCTTTGCCCCAACGGCAACGAGCCACAGGGCCGCCATCAAAGGCCAGATGCGCGCTGTCCAGACCTGCCTCATCCTATCCCTTCTTCCTCCTGAGTTTTTTCAGTCGGTTGCGGGCATCCGTGGCATCGGGCCAGAGCTCCAGAGCCTTCTCGTAGTTGCGTATGGCGGCATCGGTCATGTGCTCCTGCTCACATTCGCGTCCCAGCAGGGTGTATTCGGCCGAGAGCCGGCGCAGGGTCTTTTCGCGCTCGGCCCGCTCGGCCTCCAGACGCTCTATCGCTTGCCGCTGGCGGTTGATGATGTCCAGCTTGCGGCGTATGAACCGGCGTGCCACGGGCTTCTCTATGTCGTAGCGGCTGTGGATGGCCAGAAAGAAATTGTCGAGAAAAGCCTGGAAGTCGCCCCGGTCGAAAGCCTTGACGGCATCGCGGTATTCGCGGTCGGCCTTCCCCTCCTGCATGGCCTGGGCAATGAGCTGCCGGTCGTTGTAGCGGCTGGCAAACTGCACCACCTCGGCCCGGACGAAGATGTCCTGCTGGCGGATGGGGGCGGCCAGGGTGATGCCCTGCAACGACGTGCAGCGCGACAGGGCCACGTAGGTCTGTCCGCCGGCAAAGGCGCCTCCGGTGAAGTCGATGCGCACCTGCTGGAAGGTGAGTCCCTGGCTCTTGTGCACGGTGATGGCCCAGGCCAGCCGCAGGGGGAACTGGGTGTAGGTGCCCAGCTGCTCCTCCTCGATCTTCTGCTCCTTCTCGTTGAAGGTATAGCGCATGTTCTCCCACACCTCGCGCTCCACGTCGAAGTTGCGCCCGTCTTCGGTGCTGACGGTGATGATGCCTCCCTCCTCGTCAATCTCGGTGACGATGCCCAGGGTGCCGTTGACCCAGCGTTTGTCCTTGTCGTTCTTGACAAAGATGACCTGTGCGCCAACCTTCACCTGCAGCTCCATGGGTGTGGGCATGGATGTTTCGGGGAAGTCGCCCTTGATGATGCCGTGGAAGATGCTGGGCAGTCCGGGCAGTTCGGCCAGCCGCTGCTCGTTGATGTAGTCCACGGTGTCGCGGCGTGTGGCCAGGGTGATGGTGAGTTCCTGCGAGGCAGTGGGCTGTGGGCTGACGCGCCGGTTGAGGGCCTGCAGGTCGGTGGTGGTGGCGCTGTTCTGGCGTATGCGGTCGAGCAGTGAGATGAAGCTGTGGTCAGTCTGGCGGTAGACCTTGCGCAGCTCGATGCTGACCAGCCGCATCTGCTGCCACACCTTGGCGTTGAAGAAATAGGCACTCTGGTAGAAGGGTCGCAGCAGCTGGCGGTCTTCCTCCTTCAGCACAGGCTCCAGCTGGTAGATGTCGCCCACGAGCAGCAGCTGCTTGCCGCCGAAAGGCTCGCTGCTGCGGGTGTAGATGCGCAGCACGCGGTCGATGAAGTCGATAATGTCGGCACGCACCATCGATATCTCGTCGATGATGATGAGCTCCAGCTCGCGCAGCAGTTTGCGCTGTGCGCTGGTGTACTTCAGCGTCTCCTTGATGTGTCGGCGGTCGTAGCGCTTGTCGTTGGGCAGCAGGGGGTGGAAGGGCAGCTTGAAGAAGCTGTGCATGGTCTGTCCGCCGGCGTTGATGGCGGCTATGCCCGTCGGGGCCAGCACCACGTTCTTCTTCTTGGTGTGCTCCACCACATAGCGGAGGAATGTGCTCTTGCCGGTGCCTGCCTTTCCGGTGAGGAAGAGCGAGCGCCGCGTGTACTGCACCAGCTGCAGGGCGTCCTGCCACTCCTTGTTGTCAGTGTCCAGTACCATCGTCGGCGGGTTGTTCTTCTGTCGTTGCGGGTTCGGTGGTCTCCGGCTCTGCGGGCTGCTCCTCGTCTTCAATCTCCAGTTCACTCACGGGCGACTCCTCGTAGTAGAGGTCCAGGCTGTCCACGCCGAGTGTGTCGGGCTCGGCATAGCTGACGCAGTCGTACATGGTGGTGAGGATGGCCTGGTCGGGCTTCGGCCCTGCAAACTTGGCGTGGTATTGGCTGAAACGCTTGTCGGCCAGCACCTGCTCGAAGAATCGGCCGCAGATGGGCAGTGCCGTGCGGCTGCCCTGCCCCAGCTGGCCTGTGCGGAAGTGGATGGCCCGGTATTCGCCTCCCACCCATGCACCGCACACCAGACGCGGGCTGACGCCCATGAACCAGGCGTCGCTATGATTGTTGGAGGTGCCCGTCTTGCCGCCAAAGTCGGTGTCGGCAAAAGGTCTGACGTAGTGCCACAGGTTCATGCTGGTGCCGCCGGGCTCGCGCATACCGGCCATGAGCATCTGCTGCATGAGGAAGGCGGAATGGTAGGTCACGGCCTGGCGCATCTCGGCTGATGCCGTGTAGATTTCGTGGCCGTCGCGGTCCAGTATGCGCTCCACCAACTGCGGCCGACGCATGCGCCCGTCGTTGGCAATGACGCCGTAGGCACTCACCAGTTCGAGCAGGCACACATCGCTGGAGCCCAGTGCCAGGGCGGGGGTCTCGTCCAGCTTGCTGCGTATGCCCATGCGGTGTGCCGTGCTGGCAATGTTGTGTATGCCCAGTTCCTGCCCCAGCTTCACGGCCACCGAGTTGACACTCTGGGCAAAGGCGCGCTTCAGCGTCATGTTGGCCCCGGTAAAGTAGCCGTTGGCATTCGACGGTGCCCACATCACATCCTTCTTCTGCGTGGGGCTGTATGCCTTGATGGCCACGTAGGTGTCCTGCCGGCGGTCGCAGGGGGCCAGGCCTTGGTTCATGGCCTCGGTATAGACAAAGAGCTTGAAGGTGGAGCCGGGCTGGCGCATGGCCGTCACCTTGTCGTATTTCCACGTGTCGAAGTCGAGGTCGCCCACCCAGGCGCGCACCAGGCCCGTCTGGGGCTCCAAGGCCACGAATCCGCAGTGCATAAAGTGCTCCATATAGCGGATGGAGTCGAGGGTCGACATCTCTTTCTCAATCTTCCCCTGATAGCTGAACAGGCGGACGGGATGGGGCAGGTTGAGATAGTAGTCGATGGAGTCGGGCTGGTCGGGGAATCGCTCCTCCAGCCGCTTGTAGAGGGGCAGGCGGCGGGCTATGTTCTCGATGAAGTTGGGAATCTCGCGGTAGTGCTCGTCCTGCCAGGGGTTCATGCCGGCCCAGTGGTCGTTGAACTTCTTCTGCAGCTGCTCCATCTGGGTCCATGCCGCCTCTTCGGCATAGTGCTGCATGCGGGAGTTGATGGAGGTATAGATTTTCAGACCGTCGGTATAGATGTCGTAGCCGTTCTCCTTGCACCAGTCGTGCAGGAAGTCCTTCACGGCCTCGCGGAAGTAGTTGGCCTCGCCGTCGTAGGCATTCTCCACGCTGTACTCCAGCTTGATGGGCATGGCGGTGAGGGTGTCGTACTGCTGGCGGGTCAGGTGCTTGTGCAGCAGCATATTGTTGAGCACCACGTTGCGGCGCGCCAGGCTATTGTCGGGATGCAGACGGGGATTATAGAATGTGGTGGCCTTGAGCATGCCCACGAGCACGGCGGCCTGTTCGGGCTTCAGCTCCCGGGGGGTGATGCCGAAATAGGTCTTGCAGGCCGTCTTGATGCCATAGGCGTTGGAGCCGAAGTCCACCGTATTGGCATACATGGTGAGTATCTCCTCCTTGGTGAAGTTGGCCTCCAGCTTGACAGCCGTTATCCACTCCTTGGTCTTCATGATGAGCAGCTTCAGGCCGGGGATGGCGCCCAGATGGCCGGTGGAGTACTCGGTGCGGACGCGGAAGAGGTTCTTGGCCAGCTGCTGGGTGATGGTCGAGGCGCCACGGGCTTCGTCGTGCAGCACATAGTCTTTCAGGGCGGCGGCAAAGGCCGGGAAGTCGATGCCGAAATGGTGGAAGAAACGCTCGTCTTCAGTGTCGATGAGGGCCTGCCAGAAGCAGATGTCCACCTCGTCGAACTTCACGGGTGTGCGGTTCTCGCTGAAATATTTCCCCAGCATCACGCTGTCGGCGGTGTACACCTCGGAGGCTTGGGCCGGACGGGTGTTGAGGATGGTGTTCATGCTGGGCGACTTGCCGAAAAGGCCGAGGAAGTCGATGTCGACGGCTGCCAGGTAGAGCAGGAAAGCCACAATGACCGAGGCAATGGCCGAGAGACACTTTACATACCAAGGACGGCCCTTGTAGAGTGAGGCATACCAGTGGCCCACCCGCTTCAGGGCGCGCCAGAACAGTGTAAACATCTTTTTCAATATCTTCTTCATCTGAGGTTCTGTTTTTGTAAAGCGGTTGCAAAGTTACGCAAAAAATGCGAAATGGCAAAATATGAGCCGCACCTTTTGTTAATAATTCGTAAAATAGAACAGAAAGGAAAAGCTCTTTAAAGGAAAATGCTTATTTTTGTACGCTTTTAATAAAATTAAGGAACCTAACATATTACTAACAACTAACTTATATTTTTATGAAGAAGTTATTTACATTGATGGTTCTGGCCTGTATGGCACTTGGTGCACAGGCTCAAGGAAAATTTGCCCTTCAGGCAGGAAGTGGTGAAATTGCAGCCGGAACGCAAGTGACATCCGTCCCCAACATCACCATGACCTTCGGCTTTGCCGGAGAGCCCAACTATTTAGACCCCGTAGAGGACGCTTCGCTGGCTGGCTATACGGCCTACACCGCCGGCAACAACGTGAACGGCCAGTCGGACGGCAGCATGGGTACGGCCTACATCTTCCAGCCACAGAAGAAAGGCGAAGTGACGGTAGCCGTGGGTATCAACGTCACCAAGGCGCTCTACGTGCTGGAAAACGGCACCGCGCTGGCAGACTACAACGGCCTTACCATCGGCGGCAGCGGCTGGGCAAGCAAGACTTACACTTTCACCGTAGCAGCTGGAAAGACATACAAGGTCACCTGCGCAGGCTCGAAGCTCCGCTTCTACGGCTTTGAATACACCGTGAGCGACGACCAGGGCGGCGACGACGACCCACCCGTGGTTGTTCCCACCAACAGCGAGAACTACAGCGCCATCGTCGACGGTAAGCTGGCTGCCGAGTTTGCAGCAGTGGCCGGACAGAGCGGCGGCGTGGCCAACAACACCTCCGACGGCAAGAGCATCATCACCATCCAGGCCGGCAAGGCCACGGTGACTGCCGTGGGCGGCACAACGCCTGCCAACGACGCTGAGATTGGCGGCGGCGCACAGCAGATTACGCCGGGCGCTCCCGTAGAGGGCAAGGAGAACACCTATCAGGTGGCTGCCGTGGGCGCTTGGAACGATGTGAGCTGGGGCCTGAAGAACCAGGGCGACATCGACTTCTGGTACATCACCGGAACGGGCAACCCCTACGTGGACATGCTCTGCGTGCAGAACTCAAAGGACGGCGAACTGGTGCCCAACAGCTACAAGGCCGACTATATATACTACGAGCCCGACGGCTCAGTGGGCATGCCTATCACGGGCCTTTACTACAAGTTCACCGCCTCGGCACAGGGTGCCTTCAAGGTGAAGGTGTGGGCCAACAAGGGCAACCGCAAGACCTTCGTGGTCAATGCCGCCACCCAAAAGGCCGAGCGCCTCTACGCTTCCGGCTACATCAATGGTGTGAACGATGAGGCAGGAAAGAAAAAACTGCTCACCGTGGAGCAGGTGGACAGCGTGCACCATATTTATATATGGAACAACTACGACAATATGCTGAAGGCCAACGAGGAGGCCGCCGCTGCTGGCACAGAACTGCCCTACAGCGAGGAGAAACTGGCTGAAACCAAGGCCCAGTGCGAGGCCGACTCGATAGAGCGCCAGTACGTCATCGGCAATGGCAACCAGAACTTCTGGGGATGGCTGACCTTCGACGTGGAGCCGGGCGAGGAGTACTGGGTGTTCCAGCACAGCTCGCAGATTGGCTTCGGCGGATTTGAGTTCCACGAGGGTGTCAGCGCCGAAGAGCTCATCGGCGGCATCGAGGCTGCATTCGTCTACACCACCAACTTCTCAACATACGAGGACGAGGAGACCGGCGAGCGCGTGACTTGGAAGGGCGAGAAGGCCGTGGGCAACGGACAGTTTGCCACCGAGGAACCTGAACTCGACGAGAACGGCAAGGCCATCAACATTGTGCCCTTTGGCGACTTCTTCCAGAACAACGGCAACTTGGAGCGCACCAGCTACTGCCTGCTGCCAGAGGACGTGCTGGCACACTCGGCCAAGACCCAGGCCCTCTCATTCGGCGTATGGGTGAGGGCCCCGAAGGAAGACGATGCCAGCTCCTACCAGAACGTGCCCATCCTGACGGCCTACGACGCTCAGAAGAGCACCAACGACGCTCCCTACTTTGCACTGCAATACAACGGCACAGCCCAGCTGGACAACGGCTCGCAGTGCAGCTACACCGCCGAGCAGAACGTGGCTGGCGAGAACACGCTGGTGAGCGGCGCCAACGACTGGCTGGCCGACAAGAAGTGGCACTACTACACTGCCGTCATGACGGGCGAGAGCGCCAAGATCTACATCGACGGTGAACTGAAGAACGAGTGGGACTGCTCAAAGGGCGGTGCCTCGCAGGCAGGTCTCTTTGCCAATGGCGCCGACCTGAAGTATGTCTGCCTCGGCGGCAACCAGATTGCCTCGGTCAGCGACGCTTTCGACGCTCCCTTCGGATTTGCCCGACTGCTCATCAAGAACAGCCCGATGACTGCTGGCGAAATCAAGGCTCAGATGGTGGCCGACTTCCCCGATTACGAGGCTTACTGGGCTAAGACCGAGGAGCCCGAAGTGAAGGGCGACGTGAACGGCGACAAGGTAGTAGACGTGGCCGACATCTCGTCAATCCTGACAGTGATGGCTGGCGACGAGTCGAAAACCAGCAAAGAGCAGGCCGACGTCAACGGCGACAACACTGTCGACGTGGCCGACATATCGACCGTCCTGTCAATCATGGCTGGTGGCAATGGCGAAGATTAAACACCAATAAGAACCCTACAACAAGGGAGGCTTGCAGCCCTACTGCCAGTCTCCCTTTTCCTTCTTCAACAAAGACAAGACATAACCACTAATAATATATATATATGTATATACATTATTCTATAAAGAAAGCGTCACTACTGCCCATCATGGCCCTGGGCCTGATGGCATCGTGCGCCGACCACTACGACGGCGACGAGGCGTGGAGCCCGAAGGTGCAGAACGCCACACTCACCTCGCCCGACGCTGAAAAGATAACCATCACCGCCAGTCCCGACGGCAGCACCATGACCATTGCCTGGCCCGTGGTCTACGGAGCAGGCGGCTATGCCGTGGCCCTCTACAACGTGAACGACCCCAACAGCCCCGTGCTGCTCAAGACCGACACCATAGACGGCTGCTCGCTGAACACCGCCCGCGAGGAAGACACCAACTATAAACTCGAACTGCGCACACTGGGCAACCAGAAATACAATAACAGCGAGGCGAAGGAGAGCACCAACTTGGCCTTCAACACCTTCCTGCCCACCTACGCCGAAATTCCCGACGGGGCAGACCTGAAGGAGTGGTTCACCGCCAACCCCATACCCGAAGACAGCACCGGGCACCTGTGCTACGACCTCACTCCCGGCGGGCAATACACCGTGTCGGGCAAGATTGAGTTTGGCGGACACCAGGTGACGCTACGCTCATCGTCGAAGACCACCCCCGCCAACGTTGTCATGGGGGCCGGCTCTTACTTCGAGACCTACGCCGGCTTCACGCTGAAATACCTCATCATCGACGCCCAGGCCACCAACAAGCCGCTCATCTCATTCAGCGACGAGCCGTCGGAGAGCATCCAAAACCTCATTGGCGAGAAGGGCTGCTACTTCATCATGGACCCCGTGGTGGTGCAGGGATGCGTCATCGGCAAGCTGGGCAGCAGCATCATGGCCAGCAACTCGGCCAAGTACGACGTGCGCACCGTGAGCATCAACAATACCGTGGTGGAAATAGACAAGACCATACCGACAGCCAACAGTGCTGCCTTCGTCTACATGAAGTCGGGCTTCATCTCAGACTTCACCATCAAGAACTCCACCGTCTTCTCGCGTGAGCGCAGCGAGTGCTTCTTCATCCAGCACAGCGGACGGCCCAAGGACGTCAGCGACGAGGAGCAACGCTACACCACCATCATCAACTGCACACTGGCCAACCTGGCCTACGGCAAGAACTTCTGCGACTACCACAACGGACAGACCACCTACCACTACACGCTGAAGAACACTATCATTCAGGACTGCGGCAAGGCCAACTTCCTGACCGGACTGAACAAGGGCCAGTCGAGTGACAACCCCATCTGGGACGTGAACAACAACACGTGCTGGCGCGACGGTGCCGACGCAAGTGCCTCGCAGACGGGCATCAAGAGCCCCGGCCTGTGGTTCACCAACGATCCGGGCATAGACCCCGCCAATGCACAGTTCACACCAGCAGCCGAACAGCAGGAAGCCGGACAGGGAGACCCCAGATGGATTGAAGATTGAAGATTGAAAATTGAAAATTGAAAACTGAAGATTGAAGATTGAAGATTGAAGATTGAAGATTGAAGATTGAAGATTGAAGATTGAAGATTATGAAGAATACCATAAAAAAACGACTACTGATAAGTTTATCATTTATCATTTGTCATTTTACATTTAGCGTAGCGCAAAACAAGGTCGTCACCGGAACAGTCTACGACGAGACGGGCGAGCCCGTCATCGGCGCCACCGTACAGGTGAAAGGCACCAAGATGGGCACCGTGACCGACTTCGACGGCAACTACAAGCTGGAGGTGCCCGAAAAGTCGAAAATCACCATCAGCTACATAGGCTACGTGCCCGTAGAGACCACCGGCGGCAAGGTGAAATTGCAGGAAGACCGCGCCTCGCTCGAAGAGGTGGTGGTCGTGGGCTACGGCACGCAGAAGATGAAGAACGTGACGGGTGCCGTCGAGGCCATCAGCGCCGACGATTTGAAAGACCTGTCAGTAGGAAGCCTGGGCGACGCCCTCGCCGGCCAGTTCAATGGCGTGAGCGTCAGCCGTGGCGCCGGCGCCTACCGTCCCGGACAGAGCCCCTCGCTGCAAATCCGCAACGCCGGGGCCAACACCCAGAACACCCCCGGTGCCACCAACGGCGGCGACCCCAACGCCTCGCCGCTCTATGTCATCGACGACTTCATCTCGACCGAGGATGCCTTCAACAACCTCGACATCAGCGAGGTGGAGAGCATCACCGTGCTGAAGGACGCTGCCGCAGCCGTCTATGGCGCACGCTCGGCCTACGGTGTCATACTCGTCAAGACGAAAAAGGGAAAGGTGGGCGCACCGCGCATCTCCTACAACGGACAGCTGGGTTGGACCGACGCCACCTTCACCCCGAAGATGCTGTCGGCCTATGACTACGGCCGCATCTGGAACGCCGTCACCGCTGCCGGAACGGCCACCAAGGACTATGTGGACAACGCCCGCGTGCTCTTCCAGCAGAACGAACTGGAGCAGATGAAGAGCCTGAACTATAACCTGCTCGACGACGAGTGGCGCGCAGCGCTGACCCATCGGCACAGCGTCAACATCAGCGGCGGCACCGAGCAGGCCACCTACTTTGCCAACATCTCATACTTCAACCAGGACGGTAACATCGGCAAGCTGGACTACGACCGCTGGAACTACCGCGCCGGCATGACCACCAACGTGGGCAAATATGTCAAGGCCACACTCGAAGTGAGCGGCGACTACGGCAAGAAGAACAATGCCATCATTGCCAAGGGCGGAGGCACCGACGGCGACTACAGCTACCTGATGACCCACCTGCCCTTCGTGCCCAGCTCGGTCGACGGCTACCCACTGGTCTACTCCGGCATGCAGAACGTCATACCCACCAGCGACACACGGCTCTACAACTACGAGGCTGTGCAGAACTGCTCCGACTATGTGCGCAACCAGACCAACAATCTCACCATCAACGGCGCACTCTCCTTCGACCTCGGCTTCATCAAGCCCCTGCAGGGACTCACCGCCCGCGTGTCGTACTCGAAGACCATCAACAACTCGAAGAACAACACCATGAAGACCTTCATGGACGTCTACCAGCTGCAGGAGCGCAACGCCGACTTCCCCCACCTCTACACCTGGACGGGGCAGGATACCGCCGACTGGTACAACGCACGCACGCTCTCCACGCTGACGCTGAACAACGGCAGCCTGCTGCAGCGCACCATGCAGCGCAACGACTCGTACCAGCTGAACTTCACCCTGCAGTATGCCCGCAAGTTCGGCCACCACGACATCAGCGCACTCTACACCCTGGAGCGCTCGGAGACGGAATGGGAAGACCTGACGGGCGAAATCACCGACCCCGTGAGCTACACCGACGGACAGTCGAAGTCGGCCACCGGCGAGCAGGCCACCGCCTTCAACCGTGGCGTGGGCGGCATGCTCTCGCACGTGGCACGCCTCAACTACGCCTATGCCGACAAGTATCTGCTGGAGGTGCTCTTCCGCGCCGACGGCAACGGCTCGAAGTTTGCACCCGAAAACCGCTGGGGCTACTTCCCCAGCTTCAGCGCCGGATGGGTGGTCAGCGAAGAGGAGTGGTTCAAGAAGGCACTGCCCTGGTTCAACTTCCTCAAGGTGCGCGCCAGCTGGGGCTATCTGGGCCGCGACAACATTGTGGCCTTCCTCTGGCGGCAGCAGTACAACCGCGACCTGGACAAGGGAGCCGTCTTCGGACAGGCATCCACCGGCACCCCCGTCTCGGCCGGCTCGGTCATGCCCGTGCGTGGCGTGAACCCCTTTGTGCATTGGGACAAAAACTATAAGACCAACGTGGGTCTCGACATGCGATTCCTCGACGGACGCCTCTCGGCAGACTTCAACTACTACTACGACCGCGGCCGCGAAATGTTCATGACCTACACCGGCACATCCATGTTCCCCACCACCGTGGGCACGCAGGCCTCGCCTGAGAACTACGGCTCGGTGGACAACTGGGGATGGGAACTGAACATCGGCTGGCGCGACAAGATTGGCAAGGACTGGACCTACTGGGCCAAGCTCTCCACCGGATGGAACGACAACAAGATTCTGGAGGGTCCCTTCCCCGCCACGCCCGAGTTCGACAGCCAGGTGCGCGGCGAGCGCATGGACCGTGGCGTCTGGGGCCTGAAGTGCCTCGGCATGTTCCGCAGTTACCAGGAGATTCAGGAGTACTTCACTGAGAACAACATCACCACCTACTACGGCAAGACCATCGACGACATCCACCCTGGAACGCTCATCTATGCCGACGTGCACGGCGACAACGACGGAACGGGCAACTACGGCGGCCCCGACGGAAAAATCAACCAGAACGACTTCGTGCAACTGTCAAAATTCTCAAGCAACCCCTACGGCTTCACCCTCAACTTCGGCGGCTCGTGGCGCGACCTCTCGGTCACGGCCCAGCTGGCTGCCGCCTGGGGTGCCTACAACATCGTGCAGACCGATTTCCGCAAGTCGGCCGACGACCTGGAGTATCAGAACCTGCCCTCATTCTGGAGCGACATGTTCGTCTACGAGGACATCTTCGACGCCAAGGGCAACGTCACCGTGCCACGCAACACCGAGGCTGCCTACCCCAACATGCGCTACAGCAGCATCAACGAGCAGGCCAGCAGCTTCTGGCTGGTCAATGCCGCCAACGTGCAGCTGCGCAACGTTTCGCTGGCCTACAGTCTGCCCAAGGCATGGCTCAAGCCCATCGGCGTGAGCAATGTGCGACTGAACTTCACCATACAGAACGCACTCTATCTCTACAACCCGTATCCCGGAAAGTCGTGGGCCAGCTACGGCGGCACCTACGGGCGCTACCCCAACCTGCGCAAGATTACCTTCGGCGTCAACGTTAGTTTCTGAGTTAAGAGTTTAGAGTTTAGAATTAAGAATTAAGAGTTATCGCTTCGCGAGTAAGAATTAAGAATTAAGAGTTATTGCTTCGCGAGTAAGAATTAAGAGTTATCGCTTCGCGAGTAAGAATTAAGAATTAAGAGTTATGACAACCAAAAACATAAAGCACATCATAGCCGCCTTCTGCGTAGGTTGCGGCTCTGTCGCAACCCTCCTCTCCTGCTCCGACAACTTCCTCGACGAGATGACCGTCTACGGCAGCTTCAGCGAGGACAAGGTCTATAGCAGCTACGCCGGCGCACTCGACCGTGTGAACACCCTCTACCGCGAACTGCTGCCACAGGCCACACAGGGCGGCGGCAACGGCTCTGCCGGACAGAACAACTACACCTCGACGGGCTCGCCCGAAGTGTGGAGCAAGTCGTCAATGGAGTACGGCGGATTCACCGACTTCACCAACCCCGACCAGGAGCTGGACTACACCAACGTGACCGACTACTTCTACGTCATCAACAAGAGCGACAGCCCCTGGGGCAACATCCGCAACGCCAACGACATCATCGAGCACATAGAGGCCAGCGAGGCCCTGACGCAGGAGGAGAAGAACAAGCTGCTCGGACAGGCCTACTTCTTCCGCGCTTTCCGCTACTGGACCCTCGTCAAGCTCTACGGCGGCGTGCCCATCATCGACCACCCCCAAGACCCCATCATCGGCGATGGCGACGGCAGCGACAAGATTGTGCCGCGCTCATCGGCCAAGGAGTGTGTGCAGTTCATCT
This sequence comes from uncultured Prevotellaceae bacterium, assembly GCA_902786565.1. Taxonomy (GTDB): domain Bacteria; phylum Bacteroidota; class Bacteroidia; order Bacteroidales; family Bacteroidaceae; genus Prevotella. The sequence continues at coordinate 22,633 of CADACW010000009.1, forward strand.
GCAATGACCTGCAGCGCGCCGCCGACATGCTGCCCAAGTCGTGGGCATCGGGCGAGTACGGACGCATCACGGCCGGAGCCGCACTGGCGCTGAAAGGCCGTGTGCAGCTGTTCTATGCCTCGCCCCTCTTCAACCGCACCGACGAGGCCGCCCGCTGGGACTCGGCCTACGTCAGCAACAAGCAGGCCCTCCAGCTGCTCAACGAGGGCGGCGTGGGGTTGGCCTACGCTGGAGGCGGCGGCGCACAGAACGCCCTCGGATGGGCCAAGATGTTCCTGGCCAACGACGGCAGCGACGGCTCAGTAGGCGAGACCGTGCTGGCCACACTCTACAACAACCGCGACAAGGTGGAGACCGCCAACTACGACAAGTGGAACTACTGGGAGCACAACCTGCGACCCGTCAATGCCAACGGCGGAGGCGGACTGCACCCCACGGCAGAGATGGTAGACCTCTTCCCCATGGCCGACGGACTGCAGCCCGGCAAGAGCGCCATACGCTACGACAAGCTCTGCTTCTGGCTCAACCGCGACCCCCGCTTCTACCGCACATTCGCATTCCCCGGCGTGGAGTGGCGATTCGACACGGGCGGCAACGACCTGAACTCATACGACGATGTGGGCAAGAAGTATGTCTACGCCTACTACCCCCACCAGTACAGCGGCGCGGGCAACAACTACCAGCTGTGGAGCTACACCTGGTATGCCTCGCAGGACGATGCCGACCGCATGAGCAGCACGTCTAACGGCTACACCGCCGACCTCATTGCACAGAAGAACAGCGCCGTCTACATCCGCAAGCGCAGCGACGACGGCGCACTCAGCGCCTCGCCCCTCTACCGCTTCAGCGTCAGCGCCTCCACGCCGAAGGGCTTCCAGCAGAGTGCCGCGCCGCTCATCTGGATGCGCTACGCTGAGGTGCTGCTCGACTTTGCCGAGGCGGCCGCCGGAGCAGGCCATCTGGACGAGGCACTCCAGGCCCTGCAGCAAATTCGCGCCCGCGTGGGCTACACCGCCGAGCAGAACTTCGGTCTGCCCACCGACCTCAACTCGCGTGATAAGATGCTGGCCGCCGTGCTCTACGAGCGACAGGTGGAACTGGCCTACGAGGGCAAGGCCTTCGACGACGTGCGCCGATGGATGCTCTTCGACGGCGGCACTGAGAAGTTCAATGGTCAGCCCGAATCGTGGTCGCTCACCGGATTTGGCGGCAACACCTGCCAGTATCTGGGCGTCAGCCCGCTCAACGGCCAGCGTCGACACGAGATAGTGGTCTACACACGCGCTCTGGCCGACCAGAAGAACGAGAGCGACCCCGTGATGGACAAGCGCCCGAAGGCACTCACCCTGACCGAGAAGCTCACCTACGACGACAATTCGGAGGACTACGGCAGCAACGAGGCTATGGACATGGCCGACTTCTACACAGCCTACCTGAAGCGCAAGGACGTGAATGCCGACACCAACGACGAGACCAAGGGCATACGTTTCCTGCCCCAGTACTACTTCATCGGGTTCAAGCAGAGTGCCATGCAGACCAACCCCACGCTCCTGCAGACCGTAGGCTGGCACGACTACAGCCACGGCACCGACGGCACCTTCGACCCCCTGGCCGAGTAAACCCCGCATCCTCACCCCACAAGCTATTTAGCCCTGAAAGGGCGGTGAGACCACAGACAGGGACGAAACCCCTGCACACAGAGGGAATTTAGCAAACCCCGAAGGGGTGGCAGAAGTGTTCTGCCACCCCTTCGGAGTTCATGTTGCCATCCGCTTTGGCAAAGGCCTCCGCATAAGTACATAATAATGTATAGGGCGAAAACAGAGAACAGCCCGATCGCTAAACGAAAGTTCTTCGATGAGCCGAGCGGCCTAATCTTACTGCGAGATTAGGTAACTTTCATATAACAGCACATGGAAGTTATGGCCTATTTCCGCCGCAGCCTTTCATTCAGCAGGTCACACAAATTTTGCGACTTCATGCCCGTACCTGTGGTGGAGATTGTTTCCTGGGCATTTACCAATCTGCGATTCAGTGAACGGATGCTGCGACCAATGGCACCCGCCTCATCCATCTTCTGCTGTTCCACGTCAGGCTTGTAGTGGACAGCGATGAACTTCTGTTGCCTTCCTTTCACCACTTCAAACGATTCCACATCGGTAAAATTGACAATCGTCTGTTTCATATTCTCGATGACGATGCACTTATCGGTAATCGTCAGAAATGGCTTGCCCATCAACCTCTCTTTCAGCGTGCCATAGAGCATATAGAGACCAGCCAAGCCAAAGTATGCAATGCCTATCACTGCCACGACAACTTGGAAACCGCTCCTTGCGTGAGAAAGCATTAAAAAGCAGCCGGCCACGAAAGCAAGACTGGCCAAGACCATAAGCAGCATCCGCCAAAGGGAGTGATAGATTCTAATTGTTTCCATAGGTCATCACCTGCGATTAGCAACATACTGGCCGGCAATATGGCTCAACGGCGTTGAACCGTTGGTGACACGCTCCAGAATCATCCAATCGGTGCGGTAATCTATGCGGTCTTCGATGGCGATACGATTCTTCGACAGCCACTTTATCTGATACGTCTTGCCAGCCGATTTGTAGGCTTTCTTGCCGTCGAGTTCAATTTTATCAACACCTCCGCCATGGCTGAAAACAGTTGTCAGGTTCTGCGTAGTAAATACCATGAAGCTATTGAAATATCTGCTCGTCGGGTACTGCTCACGCAGTTTTGGCAGTTCCTTCTTGACGTCACGCAGTTCATCCACATAGCCGATGAAATGCCAAGTCCCCGTGAGCGGATTGTTCGCATCGACCTCTGCTGCACCAGTGAGTGCATCGAAAAACACCTTACTCGTTGCAGAGTATTTCCCCGACTCATATTTCTCTATGCACCAATCGTTGTTAGGGAAATGAATATGGCTCGAATAGGTGCTCCACCACTTCAGTTTGAACTGCTCGGCATTGCTGTCGTAAATGAGTGGACTCTTATCATTCTCCGACTTGGGCTGCTCACCGGTATAGTTGAACACCCGATGGTCGTTGTCAAGGATGCGGAATCTGTTACCTTGTTCAGTTACCATGAGCGTCACGCTGTCGGTGCAGATTTTGTACTGCTCGTAGGGTGCTTTCACCTCTCCCATCTTGCCCGTGAGTGTTGTCATCTTGTAGATGCCTCGGGGATTCTCTTTCTGCGCTGCTACTCCCATTGTCAGGGTGGCCAGCAGCATTGTCACAATTGCTCTTGTCAATTGAGTTGATTTTTGGTTAATATATTGTTTCTGTTCTCCGCAAAAGAGGCGCAGACTTTCTCCACACGGCTCTCGGCTCACCACAAGCCACTCCTAAATATGGGAAAGCTGCGCCCGTAGAGGGAACAGTCCCAATAAAAGGAGTTTGCTCGTTTTCTCAGGTGGTGATTGAGAGCTTGTCAATTGTCTCCACTATCAGGTCTTTCAGATGACCTCTATGCCTAGCTTCTCGCAGAGCTGGAGGCTCATCTCCTTCAGCTTGAACTTCTGAATCTTGCCCGACCCGGTCAGCGGGAACTCGTCGATGAAGAAGACGTACTTCGGTGTCTTGTATCGGGCAATCTTGCCCTTGCAGAAGTCGCGCACGTCCTCAGGCTCCATCTTCACGCCGGGCTGCAGGATGATGAAGGCGCCCACCTCCTCGCCGTATTTGCGCGAGGGCACGGCAGCCACCTGCACGTCCTTGATGCCGGGCATCTGGTAGAGGAACTCTTCAATCTCGCGTGGATAGACATTCTCGCCGCCGCGGATGATCATGTCCTTGATGCGGCCCGTGATGCGGTAGAATCCGTTCTCGTCCTTCACGCCCAGGTCGCCCGAATGCAGGAATCCGTTTTCGTCGATGACCTCGGCCGTGGCCTTCGGGTTCTTGTAGTAGCCCTTCATCACGTTGAAGCCCTTGCAGCACATCTCTCCCTGCACGCCCACTGGACACTCCTTGCCGGTCTCCGGGTCGAGCACCTTCACCTCGACGAAGGGGTAGTCGCGGCCCACGGTGGTGCAGCGCTGCTCGAAGCTGTCGTTCAGGCAGGTCTGCGTCATGCCGGGCGACGACTCCGTGAGTCCGTAGACCGAGGTGATGGTCATAAACATCTTCTCGGAGACGCGCTTCATCAGCTCTACCGGGCAGAGGCTGCCGGCCATGATGCCGGTGCGCAGGCACGACATGTCGAACATGGAGAACATGGGGTGGTCCAGCTCGGCTATGAACATGGTGGGCACGCCGTAGAGGGCCGTGCAGCGCTCCTTGTGCACCGACGCCAGCACCACCAGCGGGTCGAACTTCTCGACCATCACCTCGGTGCAGCCGTGGGTCAGGCAGTTCATAGTGGCCAGCACCACGCCAAAGCAGTGGAACAGCGGCACACAGACGCAAAGCTTGTCGTCCTGGGTGAAGCCCATATTCTCGCCGGTGAAGTAGCCGTCGTTGGCAATGTTGAAGTGGGTCAGCATGACGCCCTTGGGAAATCCGGTGGTGCCGCTGGTATATTGCATATTGCACACGTCGTGGCAGGTCACGTGGCTCTTGGCCTCCACCAGTTCCTCGTCGTCCACGTTCTGTCCAAGCAGCAGCAGTTCGGCTGTGTTGTACATGCCGCGATACTTCTCCATGCCGATGAACACCACGTTCTTCAGGCAGGGGAATCGCTCGCTGTTCAGGTGCCCGCGCTCGCACTCGCGCAGTTCGGGCAGCATTTTGTAGGTCATGTCCACATAGTCGCACTCCCAGGTGCCGTCGGTGATGCACAGCGTGTGCATGTCGGAGTCCTTGCAGAGATACTCCAGCTCGGCCTGCTTGTAGTTGGTGTTCACGGTGACGAGCACGGCCCCAATCTTTGCCGTGGCATAGAGGAAGGTGAGCCAGTCGGGCACGTTGGTGGCCCAGATGCCCACGTTTGAGCCTTTCTTCACGCCAATGGCCAGCAGTCCTTTGGCCAGATTGTCCACGCGCTGGTTGAACTGGCTCCAGGTGAAGCGCAGGTCGCGGTCGCTGTACACGATGTATTCCTTATCCGGTGTGGTCTCTGCCCAGTGCTCCAGCCATTGGCCCAGTGTGCGCTCGGAGAGGGTGTAGCCGGCCGAACCTGTCTCAGCAGGGTATGTCCTGTCAGGCAGCGGCCTGCCTGCCATATCTAATTTCACGCTTTTTGTTTCCATGTCTTTCTTTCGTTATTACGTTATAACGTTATTACGTGATAACGACAAATTAGAACGGGATGTAAACCACTGCGAGAATCTTGGCCGACTTGCCGGGGGCACCGTGCAGATGATGCTTGACAATAGAGTCGTAGAAGATGCTGTCGCCCGCGTTCAGCACATATTTCTCTTTGCCGTATTCCAGCTCCACCTGGCCCTCCATCACGTAGATGAACTCCTCGCCCTCATGGTCGGAGAGCTGGTAGTGGTGCTCCTCGCTGGGGTTGATGTCGATGATGAAGGGCTCCATGTGGCGGCCCGTCTTCTGCTGTGCCAGGGGGTGATACTCCATGTGCTTGCGGGCATCGGTGGCCCCGTTGCTGAAGCTGATGGTGGTCTGGCTCTCACGGTCGGCAGCTCGGCACACCACCGGGCCCAGCCCGTCGTTGTCGTCGAGGAATGTGCCCAGCCTCACGCCCAGTGCGCGGGCCACCTTGATCAGCGGTCCGAGCGACGGCAGGTTCTGCTCGTTTTCGATTGAATTGATTTGCTCTGTGGAGAGGCCGCTGCGTTCAGCCACTTCCTCCACGCTGAGTCTTTTGGTTTCCCTGATTCCCTTGATTTTGGAACCTACGAAGTTCTGTCTGTTTGCCATATTTCGTGAATTTGTGTTGCTTTGGGGCTGCAAAGGTACGAAATAATGGCGAAACGGCGAAAGGATTACGGAAGATTAACGATTGAATTAAAACTTCTTGCCAAAAACGATGTTGACGAAGGTGTTGAAAAGAATCTTTGTGTCGAGCCACCACGAGCGGTGCTCCAAGTAGTAGAGGTCCAGCTCCAGCCGGCGCAGCATCTTCTCTATGGTGTCGGTGTAGCCGTTGTAGAGCGTGGCATAGCTTGTCACGCCCGGCCGAATCTGGTAGAGGTAGACATAGCGGGGATCGCGCTCAATGATCTGCTTGATGAAAAATTCGCGCTCCGGACGCGGCCCGATGAAAGCCATGTCGCCCTTCCACACATTCCACAACTGAGGCAACTCGTCAAGATGGTGGTCGCGCAGAAAACGGCCAATCTTGGTCATGCGGGTGTCTTTCTCATGCTGGTAGAGTGCCGGCCCGTTCTTTTCAGCGTCGACGCGCATTGAGCGGAACTTATAGATGTTGAAGGGGCGCCCGAAGCGTCCTATTCTCTCCTGCTTGAAGATGGCAGGCCCCCCGTCCTCGCGCTTCACCAGTAAATAACAGATGAGGAACAACGGAGAAAAGATGATGAGGCAGAGAGTAGCAATAACAAAGTCGTTGATACGTTTGATATTCCTTTCAAACTCATTCATGCCATCCAGCACATATCCATTTTCCAGTTTCGTCATACTTAACAAGGTCGATTTTTTAGTATAACGGATTTTAAGGAATATTATTATATTAAATGTTATGCAATTTTCTCAAGTTTTGCGCAGCCGATGCCATAGACATCTGACAGGGGGCGCCTGCCATTTGAATGGCTGGTACGGGGATGACCGCAACGGCGGGCTACCGCTATCTGGCCTCTATGGGGCATTGGGTTGCATAAGTGCGAAACCCCTTTAATCCCCCAACGTGAGTGTCAGTTTTTTTTATTCCCCCAAAAACAGCCCAAATACCCCCCTCAGAGATAAGTGCCACTTATCTCCGAGATAAAAGATGTAAAATATTTTTAACCCCCACCTTGCTTGCGAAAGTTGAATTAAATGTTATTATTTATCCAAAAATCATAACTGCGGAGCGTGGAATGGGCGGAACGATGGGCGCCTACTGCAACGGTCAGTTCCGGCATCGCCCAAAAGGGACCTTAGAGATAAGTGCCACTTATCTCGGAGATAAAAGGCACTTATCTCGGAGATAAAAGGCACTTATCTAAAGGGGGAGGGGGAAATGGCTATGCGGCCAGGCCTATGGTTTTCGGAGGTTCCACTTGGCGTTGTCGCTCTTGAAATCGTAGGGAGCGAGCGTGGGTGTGCTGTCGCCTGCGGAATAGATGCAGTAGAGGGTGTTGACACCCTCGATGCCCGGTATGGCCTTGGGCATAATGCGGTAGGTGCCGTCGGTCAGCTGCTCTATGCGCCACAGCTGTTCGTCGCCCCCTGTAAAGGCAGACACGGTGGTCAGTTCTTTGGCTGCCGTGGCGGCCAGGGCGCGGTTGGTTCCGGCCACGGTTATCTTGAAGTAGGGGTTGCTCAGATAGCCGCCAGCCGCGTCGACGGGCGTCAGCCTCCAGTGCTGGTGGGGACGGAACATATAGTCGCCGCAGCGCAGGGCGATGTTGCCTTCGGGCCAGGTGGCCCTCACCTCGTCGAGTGTCTGGACGGCAATGGGCTTCGGTGGTTCTTGCCGCGCCTGGTTGCGGTTGAACCAGCCCTGACGCGCCACATTCATGCGGACAAAGTCGACGGCCAGCTCCAGGCTGTAGCCGCGGCGCTCGCTCTCTATCTCGTAGGTGCCCTCCTTCAGGCGCTCGCCGGCCACGGGCCAGCCGTTCTTCCAGAGCAAGGGGCGGACGGCCAGGGTGGAGCGTCCACTCATGTCGAAGTCGGCCTCCCAGTGGAACGACATCACCTCCACGCCCTCGTCGATGATGGTGCGCCCGAAGTGTCCGGCACCCGTCTTGCGGTCGCCGGCATTGATGACCATGCGGCCGCCGCCATGAAACATGTCGCGACCCACATTGTCCAGGTATGGGCCCTCGACCGAGCGCGAGCGTCCCACCACTATATTATATGTGCTGTTCACGCCGTCGCAGCAAGTGCCGTGGGTGCCCAGCAGATAGTACCAGCCGTCGCGGTAGATGAGGTCGGTGGCCTCGCAGTCGATGGCAATGTCTTTCTCTTTGTTGCCCTTCACCCGATAGCCCGTGGTGGGGTCGAGCTCAATGAGGCGGATGGTGCCGAAATAGGTGCCGTAGCTGGCCCAGAGGCGACCGGTGGTGGGGTCGAGCAGGAGGCCGGGGTCAATGGCGTCCTGGTCTTCCATGCCGTCGCTGGCACAGACCTCTACGGCTGTGGTCCACTTGAAGTCTGGACTCTTGGGGTCGAGGGTCTTGTTCCACATGGTGAGGATGCGTCCGTTGTGGCCACCGCCCAGGCCGCCACCGGTGGCCCCGTAGATGCAGAGGTAGCGGTCGCCAATCTTCAGCACGTCGGGAGCCGCGCCGCCTCCTGGACGGTCGGCGCCTCCGTGCCACGACCATCCGTCGTCGCTGATGAGGCCGCCACCGCCGGTGCCAAAGGTGTACCACTTGCCGCCGCACTCAGCCAGCGTCGACGGGTCGTGGATATAGGGTTCGCCAGTCTGGGCCTTTGCAGGGGCGGTGAAGAGCGAACAGGAGATAGTGAAGAGTGCTGCGCACAGGATATGTTTCGTTTTCATAATTGTTTTTTTTCGTTATCTCGTTATGACGTTTTCTCGTTGTCACGTTATTTTGAGGTTATTACCTTGAAATTAGTTACGGGGTTTCCCTGCTCATCGACGAAGCGGGCGCACATGTCGCTCAGGCCGGGGCCATTGACTACGGCACAGCGCAGCACGTTGCGGCCCTTCTTCAGGGTGAGGCGGGCCGACATGCCGTCGTCTTCCACCATACGGCGGTCGCCTTCGAGCAGCAGCACCTCAGCGCCGTTGAGCCACCACAGTGAGGCTCCGTTTGAGCCTGCGGCCAGGCGCACATTGGCAATGTCGTCAGGACAGTCGATGACGGTCTCGCACCAGAAGAACGAGCCATAGGTTTGCTTGCCGTATTTCTCGGCAAAGCGAAAGAGCTTCATGTTGTAGTTCTCGCTGTCCAGGGCATACCACTTGGCTTTCTTCTGCTTGGGCAGCCGGGCCAGCTCCTCGTCGAACTTTGAGCGGAGCCACGTGTTGGTGAACACCACGTTGGAGCGCACGTCGACGGCAATGGGCTCCATGAGTTTCCAGCGGCGTATGAACCCCTGCGCGTCGGGCTGTGCCTCTGGCGTAGTGACGGGCGAGAAGTATTTGGGCCGGTTCTTGAACTGCAGCCAGTCCAAGCTGACGGGGGCGGCACCCTCGTTGGTGACCACCAGGTCGCAGACACCCTTTGGGACGTTATCCAATGGCACGGTCATGGTGAGCCACTGGCCCGACTGGTCGCGGCGGAAGGGCGTGGCCATGCCCGGACGTGTGATTTCGGTCTTCACGGTCATCTTCACCTTGGCTATCACCTTGCCCTTGGCACTGCCCTCACGCACATAGAACTCGGTATTGTCGGGGGCGCTGGCACAGACTACGAGATAGGCATCGGCAGCCGAACTGAAGTCGACATCGGCATAGCGCAACCAGCCGCCCACGGGCAGGGTGGCGCTATTGCCACGGAAGGCGATGGTGGTGTCGATGGGTTCCGTGGTCACGCCTTGGCTGGCCGTGGCGTATCGGTCTATCTCAATCTTCTCGGCAGCACGGTTGACGCCCACGCCCCGCATGGTGGGCTTCACCTCGCGGATGGTGCCGTCGGCATTGAAGGCCACCTTCTCGATGCAGGCCGAGCGGCGCTTGTCGTCGTTGGGCGAAAAGAAATTGTGGTGGTAGAACAGGTACCACTGCCCCTGATACTCCACCAGCGAGTGGTGGTTGGTCCAGCAGTGGTTCTGGTGCTCTGCCATAATGATGCCTTTGAAGTCCCAGGGTCCGAGCGGCGACTTCGACATGGCGTAGGCCAGCGTCTCGGTGGGGTTGGCGCCATTCTCCTTGCTGCCACGCACCCAGGGGAAAGTCAGGTAGTACCATCCGCCGCGCTTGAAGGCGAAGGGGCCTTCCTTGAAGCCTTCGGGCAAGCCCTTCATCTCCTCGCCGCCCACCATCATCGGCGGCATTTCGGGCATATTCTCCCTGCGCGGCATCTTGACCTCCTGCAGGGGGTCGGCCAGTTCCAGCATATTGCTCTTCAGGCGGGCGCCACGTATGCCCATGCCACTCCAGTAGATGTAGGCCTGGCCATCGTCGTCTACGAGCACACAGGGGTCTATGCCGCTGATGCCCTTGATGGGTTCGGGCTGCAGGCGGAACGGCCCTTCGGGACGGTCGGCCACAGCCACGCCCACGGCAAAGCCGCGCCCCGACTTGGGCCCGTTGGGAAAGTAGAAATAGTACTTGCCGTTCTTCTCCACGCAGTCGGGGGCCCACATGGAATAGCCGTCGGGACGGCCCCAGGGCACCTGCTGCTGCGAGAAAATCATGCCGTGGTCGGTCCATTCGGTCAGATTCTCCGACGAGAACACGTGGTAGTCGGCCATGCAGAACCAGTCTTGACGCTGGCCTGCCGGCGGATTGATGTCGTGCGAGGGGTACAGGTAGACCTTGCCGTTGAACACGCGTGCCGTCGGATCGGCAGTGTACTGGTCGCGGACGATGGGGTTCTGCGCCTGCATCGACAAGGGCAGAACAGCTAATAGCAGTAATGTTTTCCTGTTCATCATATAGATAGTTAATTATTGTGCTGCAAAGTTAAGGAAAAAGTCAGGGCCAAGGCACTCCATTTGTCTCAAACAGTTTCAGAAATGTAAGAGAAAGGGGAACAGGACGCATATATTTGTTAAAATAGCATAAATAAAGAAGGGTGATAAGCTATATTTGAAATAAAAGTCTTACCTTTGCACCCGATTTAAGAACTACACGCTAAGTGAAGTTGGCTGCAATGGTCGGTTCATCTAACGGTTAGGATACAAGATTCTCAATCTTGGCATAAGGGTTCGATTCCCTTACCGACTACAAGCAAAGAGTGGAAATCAGAAACGGTTTCCACTCTTTTTCTGTTCACAAAACATTCAATATCGGGGCCTGCAAATGCCGCAGAAGGCCGAAAATCGTCATTTATTGACACCAAAACAACAAATTTTACCCGCAAAGTTTGCCCACGTGAACTATTATTTGTAATTTTGTCAGCCCAACTAACCACACACTCAAGCAATTGCTCAAAACAGAACGAATGTACTACATCAAGAAAAGGATAGAAATCTCAGCCAGCCACAAGCTGAAGCTCGACTACGACAGCAAGTGCTCTCAGCTGCACGGCCACAACTGGGTGATAGAAATTTACTGCAAGTCAGAGGCACTGAACCACAACGGGATGGTGGTGGACTTCACCGACATCAAGCGCACCATCAAAAACCGTCTGGACCATCAGAACCTGAACGACGTGCTGCCCTTCAACCCCACTGCCGAGAACATAGCCCGCTGGTGTGCCGAACAGATTGACACCTGCTACAAGGTCACCATACAGGAGAGTGAAGGCAACTGGGCCTGTTATGAGAAAGACTGACCGACAATGACGCACAACATCTTCCAAAGAGCCGAACTGGTGCTTGGCCGCCAAGCCTTGGAACGCATTGCCCAGAGGCGCGTCATCGTCTTCGGCGTGGGGGGAGTGGGCTCCTGGTGTGCAGAGGCGCTGGTGCGTACTGGCATCACCCATCTCACCATTGTCGACAGCGACACGGTGGCCCCCTCGAACATCAACCGCCAACTCATGGCCACCACCACCACACTGGGCCAACCCAAGGTGGAGGCACTGCGCCAACGCCTGCTCGACATCAACCCTGAAGCGCACGTCACCGCTCTTCAGGCCACTTTTTGCGAAGAGACAGTCGCACAGTTTTCACTCGGCGACTACGACTACATCGTCGACGCCATCGATTCGCTGAAGGACAAAGCCCTGCTCATCCTGAGGGCCTGCCAGACCGGGGGCACGCTATTCGCCTCGATGGGCGCTGCCCTCAAGACCGACCCTTCGCGCATACGTGCCACCGAGTTTTGGAAGGTGGAGGGCGACCCGCTGGCAAGGGCCCTGCGCCACCGTTTCAAGGCGATGGGCCAATTCCCCGCCCGCAAGTTCCAATGTGTCTACTCCGACGAGAAGCCCATCACTCCCGTAGTGACAACCGCCTCATCACCCACCAAGAACGGGGAGGAGACTACCACCAAAGGCTCGCTGGTTCACATCACCGCCATTTTCGGCTTCACGCTGGCCAGCCTGGTCCTGCGCCATGCCGCCCAACCCGAAACCTTGACCTCTCCTGCCCCCTTGAAAGGCGAGGAAAAGACAAATAACGACCCCAAACTATGAACGACATCAAGAAAATAGTACTCACAGGAGGACCCTGCGCGGGCAAGACCACCGCCCTGGTACGCATCATCGAGCACTTCTCCAGCCGGGGCTTTAAGGTGTTCACCATCCCCGAAGTGCCAACGCTCTTCACCCAGGCAGGCATGAACTACCTGACGAAGAACCAAGCTTTCTTCTACGAGGGCGAGAAGGCCACCCTGGAGATTCAGCTGGCGCTGGAAGACCGATTCCTGCGCATGGCACAAGCCTGCACCAGCCCCTGCGTCATCGTGTGCGACAGGGGAGCCATGGACATCTCGGCCTATATGACGCCCGAAACGTGGGGAGACATCACCCGTGCCGTAGGCACCAGCACGCCAGAGCTGCGCGAGCGCTACGATGCCGTGCTGCATCTGGTATCGGCAGCCGACGGTGCCGAGCAGTACTACACCACGGCCAACAACGCCCAGCGGTTGGAGGCGATGGATGAGGAGGGACTGCGCATTGCCCGCATGCTCGACAAGAAAGTGATACACGCCTGGACGGGGCACCCCCACCTGCGCGTCATCAACAACCACGACGACTTTGAGACCAAGATGCACCGCGTGCTGAAGGAAATCAGCCAAGTGCTGGGCCTGCCCCAGCCCATCGAGGAGGAGCGCAAGTACAAGGTGCAGATTGTGGGGCCGATACCCGACGACAGCACCGTGAGCGACATCCACCAGCTCTACCTGAAGGGCTACACCGGGGCCGAAGAGCGACTGCGCCGCCGCTCGTGGGGCAAGAAGACCGTCTACGTGCACACCACGAAGAAGCAGACGGCCGAAAACGAAGAACTGGTCATCGAGCGGCAGCTCAACCAGAACCTCTACGAGATGATGCTCCCCCTGGCCGACCCTGAACGGGAGGCCATCCACAAGGTGCGCCACAGCTTCATCTGGAAGGGGCAGTACTTCGAGATAGACAACTACCAAGGGGCGCTGGAGGGGCTCACCATCCTTGAGACCAAGGGCATTGCCGAAGACGAGCCGGTCAAGTTCCCCCCATTCGTCAAGGTGCTGCAGGACGTCACGGGCAACAAGGACTATTACAACTATAACTTGGCAAGAAAAACAGAACAAAATCAATAATCAACACAAAGAGAGAAAAAGCAATGAAAGTAGCAATTGTGGGCGCCAGCGGCGCCGTGGGCCAGGAGTTCCTGCGCCTTTTAGACGAGAGAAATTTTCCGATGGACCAACTTGTGCTCTTCGGCTCGGAGCGTTCAGCAGGCCGCAAGTACACCTTCCGCGGCAAGGAACTGGAGGTGAAGCTGCTGCAGCACAACGACGACTTCCGCGACATCGACATCGCCTTCACTTCGGCCGGAGCAGGCACCAGCAAGGAGTTTGCCGAGACCATCACCAAGTACGGGTGCGTAATGATAGACAACAGCTCGGCCTTCCGTATGGACGACGATGTGCCCTTGGTGGTGCCCGAGTGCAACGCCGAGGATGCCCTGAACCGTCCTCGCGGCATCATTGCCAACCCCAATTGCACAACCATCATGATGGTGGTGGTGCTGCAGCCCCTTGAACAGTTGAGCCACATCAAGCGCATCCACGTCTCTTCCTACCAGAGCGCGTCGGGAGCCGGTGCCGCCGCCATGACCGAACTGCAGCAACAGTACAAGGAGATAGTGGAGACGGGCGAGGTGAAGACTATCAACAAGTTCCCCCACCAATTGGCCTACAACGTCATTCCGCAGATTGACGTGTTCCAGCCCAACGGCTACACCAAGGAGGAGATGAAGATGTACAACGAGACACGCAAAATCATGCATACCGACGCCCGCTGCTCGGCCATGTGCGTGCGCGTCAGCTCACTGCGCAGCCACTCTGAGAGCGTGTGGATTGAGACGGAGCGCCCCTTGGAGGTGGCAGAGGCCCAGCAGGCCATAGCCCAGGCCCCCGGCTGCATGCTGGTGGACGACCCCGCCACACTGACCTACCCGATGCCGCTCGACACCGCCGGCAAGGACAATGTCTTCGTGGGCCGCGTGCGCAAAGACCTGGCCAACGACAACGGCCTGACCTTCTGGCTTTCGGGCGACCAGATTCGCAAGGGAGCCGCCCTCAACGCCGTGCAGATAGGCGAATACCTTATCAAGGCTGGCAGCGTGGGCAAATAGTCACTGCCCACCCAAACGGGAGAAATATTCGGTCACATCGTCCCACGTCTTGAACGTGTCGCTCCCGAAGTCGATGATTGTGGCCATCGCATCTTTAGTGGCGGCTGCCTCAATGAGGTAGTCGCCATATAGTAGGCGCCGCTGGTTGGTAAAGACGGTGTGGCCCCATGCCGGCACGTTGATGTACTGCTCCAGCCAGGCCGTTGCCTGGGCGTAGAGCTGGGGCGCTGACGTGGGTGCCGGACAAACAAAATAGACCTGATAGTTTTCTATGAGCTGGCGCACGGCTTTCTGTGCCGACGGCCGTGCCTGACTGTCGGCGGCGGGCTGCTGCCAGAGCGTCTCGATGCCTATATAGATGATGGGCCGCTCGCGGCCCTCCTGGCGGTCATCAATCCAGCGAATGACGGGCATCACAGAGTGCATATAGGAACGGTCGTCCATGCGGTGCTCGCCGTGGAAATGCATGGCATTAGGGTAGTGCTGGTGGAACAGGTCGAAGGTGTCCACCAGATCGTCCTTGTCGCCGAAGAGGCCGAACACGCGCTGCTGCTCGTCAGTGGTGACGGCGGCGAAACGCTGTTCCGACACCTGGCGGTATTCTTTCACCAGCGCCTTGTCCACATAGAACTGCTGAACGCCGTCCAGACGGGGATTCTGGAAGGTCTGCGTGCCCGTCATGCCGTGGGCTTGCATCGTGTCGGCTATCTGAAGGGCGGGGTTGATGCAGATGCGGTCGAAACCGTAGAGCTGCTCAGTGTACATGCCTCCCATCGATGTTCCCACAATGAGCTGTGGCTGCTCCTGCCTGCAAATGGCCTGCAGCAACTCCTGCGCCTCGGCGGGGTGCACGGGCAGGTCGGGGGCAATCACCTTGGCATTGGGCAGAACGGTGCGCAGACGGGTCACGGTGCCCGACTGGCCACTGCTGCCAAAACCGTGGACATACAGCAAAGTCTTTCCCTTCATCAAGTCGGGAAACTGTTTGACATAGGGGTTCTCAATCATCGTTCAGAAAAATGTTACCTCAAGGAAGAGGATGGCCAGCCCGGCCACGAAGCCTGCCAGCACCTTGGGCGTGATGTTCTTCAGATACCAGCCCAGCTTGATGTGTTCCATCTTCATCAGGGCCACGCCGCTGATGCAGCCCACCGAGAAAAGACAGCCGCCGACGGCGGTGCAGTAGGCGATGACCTTCCAGTAGGCACCGTTCTGGGCATAGTCGCCAGCATTCCACACGTCGTAGAGCGAAATGTCGGTGACGGCGATGAGGAACGAGTCGACCACGCTGCCCAGCAGGCCTGAGAGAATGCCCACGACCCACAGGTTGTCGATGGTCTTGTCGATCCAGTCGGCCACATCGATGAGCACGCCCGTCTCGTAGGCCACTCCCATGCCCAGCATGACGCCCATCACGAAGAGCATCTGCTGCAGGGCCTGATACTGGATGATGCGTGGCATGCGGCGCTGCATCATCTGGTCTGAATTGTCGAGTTTGCGGTTGAAGGCCTCGTTGACCACCCAAAGCACGGAGAGCACGCAGAGCGCGCCAAGGAATGCGGGCAGCCGGGTGATGCTGAGGAATGTGGGCACAAACCAGAGTCCGCCGATGCCCACCACGAGCATGAGTATGCGCTGCCAGCGGTTCAGGCGGGTGTCGTCGCCCCTGTAGGGGGCCATGACCCACTCTATCTCAATCCTGGGCGGCAGCTGTCGGCTGATGAGCGCCGTGGGCAGCACCCAGGCCACGATGGCCGGCAGGGCCAGATAGGCCGAGAAGTTGGTGGCTGTGACGGCCTCGTTGGCCCAAAGTATGAGCCCAGTTGGGTCGCCAATCACGGTGAAACATCCGCCACAGACGGCAGCCAGCACCACGGCAGCGCCGATGAGCTTGCGCTGCGCCCTGTTCTTGACGATGGTGTGCATCGTGACGAGCATCAGGATGGTGGTAGTCAGGTTGTCAAGATTGGCCGAGAGGATGAAGGTGGCCAGCGTGATGGTCCAGAGCATGCGGTTGGGGTTGCGTGTGCGAATCCACTCGCTGATGAAGTCGAAGCAGCCGTTGGTGTTCAGAATCTCAATAATCGACATGGTGGCCAGCAGATACATCACGATGGCGGCGGCCTTGCCCACATACTTGAGGAAGATGCCGTCGTAGATGAAGTTCTTGATGATGCTGCTGTCAGCCTCGCGTCCCCCCAGGAACTCTGCATACTGTCCGGGGTGAAGCTGCATCACGAAGTCTTCACCCCAGCAGATGTAGACCACCCACCCGATGGCGGCGAGGAACATGGCAATGGCTGCCTTGTTCACGCCTGTCAGATGACCTGTTGCGATGAGCAGGTAACTGACAATGAGCATCAGGACGATGATGAGGGTCATAAGGCGTTATGTTGCGCTTATTTCGCGGTCTGCTTGCTGGTCTTTGTAGTGTCGGCAGGAGCAGCGGGAGCTGCAGGTGCGGCACCCTTCTTGTAGCGGCGGTTCATGCCGTTCACCACCTCGTCGGTGATGTCGAGCAGACGGCTGGCATGCAGGATGGCTGCCTTGTTGAGAATCAGGTCGTACTTCTTGTCGGCGTTATAGTCGGCCAGGAAGTGGTCCAGACTGTCCTGGAAGGCTTGCAGGAACTTCTGCTGCTCGTTGGCCAGTTCGGCCTCGAGACGCTGCTGCAGTGCCATCAGATTGTTCTGCTCGCGCTGAAGTGCAGCCTGTGCGCCTTCGGCCTGCTCACGGCTGGTGAAGCCGTTGTTCTGGAGCTTCTGCTGGAAGTTGGCCACGTTTTTCTCCAACTGCTGCGACTTGGTTTGGATGGTGTTGCGGGCATTGGTGCCCTTCTTCTCCAGTTCGAGTGTGGTCTGCTTTGCAAACTCATACTGAGCGGTGAGGGTGTCGATTTCGATGAAGGCGATGCGCATGCCTCCTGTCTGCCCGCCGTCTTCGGCCATGGGCTGGTCGTCCATCTTGGGGGCCTGGTTGTTGCACGAGTTCATCAGAGTGGCCAGGGCCACCAGCGCCAATGCGCGAAGGATGTTCTTTTTCATTTCTTTGTTTTTAGTGTTTATTTGTTTTTGTTCGTTGTTCGCGGTCTTGCTCTATCACACAGTGTATGCCCCTCTGCTTCATGGCCTCGGAGTCGCCGATGTGCATGGACGAGAAACTCCCGTTGCGCCTGAACAGCAGTTTGACGCACAGCAGCGCCACGGCTGCACCAATCAGCAGGATGCTGGCAATGATAGGTTCAATCATGTCTGTCTCGCTCTATTTCGCGTGCAAAGATAAGCATTAAAAACCAATCAGCGTGCAAGGGAACACTTAAAAATGAATAAAACACGCCAAATGCTCTGCCGGCAGGGGGTTATTTGACGAATATCTTCTTGCCGTTGCGGATGTAGAGGCCCTTGGCGGGCTGGGCTATGCGGCGTCCCTGCAGGTCGTAGCAGGCGTTGTCAGCGGCCTGGCTGCCGTCGGCAGTCTGCACATCGGCGATGCCCACGGTGGTGGGGTCGTCGTACTCTATGCTGCGCAGCGATGACGTGGCTGCCGACCCGCCCACGGTGATGTTGAACACGAAGTTGGCGATGGCGTAGGTCTTGGGGTTCTTGCGATAGCGCAGGGCCTGGCGCACGGTGTAGGTCTTGCCCTCGGTGCAGCGGGCGGGATACTGGCCCAGACTGAAGGTGAGCAGCGAGGGGTAGAACTCGGAGAAGACGTAGCCTGAAGCGAAGGCGCTGACATTGCCCTGCGAGTTGAACCAGTGACCGTAGCCATTGGCCGTGGAGCCACTGCTGGCCAGTGTGCCGCTGGGCGTTACGGCGTAGAACATGATGCGGCCGTTGGCCGGGCCGTTTGACGACCATGCCTGCATCTTGGTGTTGATGCTGGTCAGCTCCATCTGGAAGGCGGTGGCCAGTGTGGCGCCGGCGCGCCCGCTCAGGGTGATGTTGGTGCCACTGTAGCCCGTGGCGTCGCGGGGGATATTGACGTCGTAGGTGAAGGTGCAGTCGGCAATGTCGCGTCCGTCGAGGTTGGGCTTCACGTAGACGGTGGCACGGTCGGCGATATCAGTGCCTTCGAGCGAGAAGCGGTAGGGCCACATGTCGTCCTTCTCGATGGTGTCGTCCCAGCGGTGGGTGACGTAGGTCTTCAGGGCGGGCGAGACGACCAGCCAGAGCTGGCTGACGCCCTCGGGCACGGTCATGGTATAGTCGGCAGTGGCCTGCAGGGCGCCCTGGCAGTAGACGCTGTCTACGGAGAAGTACTGGCGCGAACCATCGTTCATTAGTGCCACATAGCCCATGCGGAAGCCGCGTGAGGCACGGGGGCCGCCGTTGATGTAGCGGCGCAGCGACGATGTCTCAAAGTTGGAGTTGCCATTGAAGAACTCGCCCGGGTCGGCATCCAGCAGGGGTGAACCCACCACGAGGCCGGTCAGCGTGGTCGTGACCTCGGTGCCGGCGGCAGGCACCTTCAGGGGTATGACGTTGAAGCCGGTGCCCTGCGGACAGCTGGCCATGGCCACCTGATAGGTGGGAAGGGCCTCGTCGTCGACGAGCACACAGCGGTAGTCAAAGTCGCCGATGAAGGCTTTGCGGTAGGGGACGCAGACATCCAGGTCCCAGGTGGCGCAACGGCAGGCATAGTCGAAGTAGAGCTTGTAGAGATCTCTCACCGAGAGGCCCTTCAGCTTCATCAGGGCCTGGTTGAAGTCGCTGGCGCTGCGGTCGGTCTGGCCCTTCATGGGCTGGTTCCACACCTTGGCCACAGTCTGGATGTCGTTGTAGTACTGGTTGATGAAATAGTGGAACCAGTAGCTCTGGTAGCGGTGCCACTCGTGCGAGTAGGCATAGTTGTGGCTGTAGCGGAAAATGGGATAGCTTTGGCTGAACATTTCGTTGGGGTACGACTGTGCTGCCTGCCACTGTGCGGTCTGCTCCCAAATGGCCTGGCCGTTGCCACAAGCCAGGTGGAAGCCGGTGTTGTCGGTCGACGAGCCCCAATGGTTGTGTCCGCAGGCCTCGGCGAAGCACATATAGTGGAACGAATGGCCCACCTCATGGGCCACGCTGTGACCGACGGGCTTGCACGTGGAGGGGTTGAGCCAGAGGGCGGAGACCTCGAAGTCATAGCCGCCGCCGTAGCAGGTCCACTCCTCGGTGTGGTTCATCAGCACCATCACCTTGTATTTGTTCAGGTTGGAGTTCTGCGGGTCGACAAAGCCGAGCTGGTTGATTTCCAAGTCGAAGAAACTCTCGCACTTGGCCAGCAGGTCGGGTATGTCTACGTGGAAGAAATTGCTGGCAGGCAGCTCGTGGGGGGCTTTGTTGCCATAGTACTTGTCCCAGAAGATGATGACGTTGTCGCTCTCCACCGAGCGGGTCTTCGACCAGGTGTACTTGCAGTCGGGGTCGCTCTCCTTGTAGAGCAGCGTGTCGGTGCGGTTCTGGCGCCACTCGTCGGGAATGTAGACCGTCTTCTGTGCCAAAGCTTGTGAGGCCAGGCCCAGCAGCAATGCAGCTAAAGTAAAGATTCGTTTCATAGTTTGATAGTTTTATTTTAGTTAGTTTTCTTCAGGTATGTTGGCAATGAGCTCGGTCATGAAGGCGGCGCGGTTGCGCAGCCAGGTCAGCATCTTGGCCAGTTCCTTCTCGAAGTCCTTGCCGGCAATGGGCCAGCGGGCGGCCTCGCGCTTCAGGGCGCCGCTGTAGCGCATATAGCGCACATACTTGATGCACTCCTGCCAGCAGTGGTTCACGATGGTGTCCTTGACCTCGGCCCACTGCGACTTGTACTGGCGCACAAACTCCGGACAGCCGAAGAGGTCGGTGAAGAACTGGGGCACGTAGCCATACTCGCCATTGCGCCACAGGGGGTTGGTGCCCATCACGGTCTCGCGGTAGTCGGTGAAGTAGGTGTGGCCCGAATACATGTTGCCCCAGTCGAAGTCGTAGCCGCCGTCGAAGTCCCACAGCGGGCCCATCACCCAAGGGCCGTCGCCGTCCTTGTGCAGGAAGATGGAGCGCGGGGCCGACAGCTCGACGTTGTAGACAAACTCCTGTATCAGCAGATACTTGATGAACGAGGGAACGTCGAGCAACTGCTTCACGGCATTGTAGTCCTGCCGCCTGATGGCCTGTTCGAGGGTGGCGAAGACGGCACGGACGGAGTCAGTGGTGTTGGGGGTGAAGTATTCGTCGTCGGGAAATTTGACACAGGCGGGCATGTGGTAGACGGCGGAATAGAAATTGTCGGTGGCGCCGGGGTTCTCGTCAGGGCCGTCGTCCACGTCGAGCGAGAGGAGTATGCCCCGGCTGCTGCTCACGGCCACGCGGTTCTTGTTCTGCTGCACCTGCTCGGTCAGCTGGTAGAGGCCGCGGTAGTCGCCGTTGACAAACAGCTCCACATAGCGT
Source organism: uncultured Prevotellaceae bacterium (assembly GCA_902786565.1). Taxonomy (GTDB): domain Bacteria; phylum Bacteroidota; class Bacteroidia; order Bacteroidales; family Bacteroidaceae; genus Prevotella. The sequence continues at coordinate 43,478 of CADACW010000009.1, forward strand.
GTGTGGTTGGTATAGGGCAGGCCCAGGGCGCGGCCCATCTCGAAGACGAAGGTGTTCATCAGGTCGGTCACGTCGCGATAGTTGGCCAGCAGCACCCAGCTCTTGGCCTTCGGCAGGCCCAGCACCTTGTGCTTCTGGTCCAGCTTCAGGCGGTAGGGCTTCTTGTCATACCAATGGAACGAGCTGTTGCCACGGCCTCGAATCTGCGCATTGGCCGAGAAACTGGTGAACGACGTGCCGGCTCCGAGCGAAATGTGGCAGGGCTTGTAGTCATGGCGCGAGGTGATGTCCTGCCCGTCGTTGGTGGTCACGTAGAGCTGGAACACCTGGTACGGGTTCTTGGTCTCCACGGCGGGCTCCTGCTCGAAAGCCACACTGTCAATATACTCAATGGCGAAGGGCACGGTGGCGCCGCCGCTGACGTTGACCAGCAGCTGGCTGTGGTCGCCGCTGACGGTCATGTCCAGCACGCTGTCGGTCACCACGGGGAAGTTCCAGTGGCCCCCCAGCTGGTTCATATACACGTGGGCCCGCCACTGTCCGCTGGCTGGCAGACAGAAGAAAAAGGTGGCCACGATTACCAAGCGCAAAATGTGCATCATCGATTCAGTAGTCTTAGGTCTGGCGAGGCCGACACCTCTCCAACAAGGGTGCAAAGTTAGAGAAATTTTGGCAACAAACCAAAAGTTTTGTCCTATTTATGCTATTTTAGTAATCGTCAAAAGATAATTTGGAGGGCTGCCCTTGTGGACAGCCCTCCAAAAATTGTGTATTTAACTAAAGTGTTGTTTTTACTTCAGCACGACCTTGGACAAAGTCCGAACTCGTTCTCGTCCGGAAATGTGAGCAAGCTCTCATTTCTCTCACTTCAGCACGACCTTTTTGCCGTTGACGATGTACAGACCCTTGCCGGGCTGTGCAACGCGGCGACCCTGCAGGTCGAAGACCACGACGGGAGCCTTGCCGCTCTCAGCGTTCACCTGGCTGATGCCAGTGCTTATCCAATATTCTTCGAGATCCATCCAGACGATGTTCGACTTGTTTGTCACGCCGCCACCATAGTATATGCTCTGCACGCCGATCTTCTTCCAGCTCGTGTCGACAGGCATGTTCAGGTAGACGCGGCTTCCGCCGGCATAGATGTCGTATTGGTCGTCAAGTGTGTAGGGAATCTCGGTCATGTCCTCGGTGAGGTTCCTATAGTCGGCTGTGGTGAGCACCAGGGGCTGCTCCTCGCCGTCAATGTCCACCCAAAGGGTGTAGAAGAGCTTCGCGCCGATAAGGTCGTTGCCGTCAACATCCTTTGCAGGCACGTTGAGCTTCACTAAGGGATAGCTGCCTGTGCCTTTGAATTCCTCTATGCTGGGATCAGCGGGTGTAGCGGCAAACTCCAGCATCTTTGTGATCACGACGTCGTAGAAGGTCTGGTAAGGCAAGCCCAGAGAGCGCTTGCCGTCGTGGAGCACGAGTGTCTGGTCAGTGGTGAACTTGTTGGCCTCAGCGTCGTAGTTGAGCACGATGTCCTGCATTGCGCCTTCAGTATCGACGGCGGTGAAGTAATAGGCAAAGTTGAACCACAGCACGCTCTTCGTGCCCATGTACTGGTTGGCAGGTATGGTGACGGTCTTGCCGTCCTCGCTCAGCGTGCCCTTCAGCCACATGTCGGCGGTGTTGTCGGAGAGGCCCTTGAAGTAGACGTCGTTGCCGTCGAAGCCCACCTGCATCTGGTAAGCGTAGTCCACGCCGGTCTCGGTGCCGGGTTCGGTGCACTCACCCTCGCTCTTCACGCTCACTACGATGTTGTTAATCTGCGTGTTGCCGGCTATGGTGACAATCACCTTCTGTGCGTCGCCCGTCCAGGTGGCACCGTCGAAGGCTCCGTTGTCGGCCTTGTTGTCGGCGTTCCACTTGCCGGCGTTGAAGGCAATCTGCGTCATGCTGCTACCCTCGGGCACCTCGAATGTCAGCGTGCCGCTGTATACGCGCAGCTGCGGGCCGTTGGCAGTGTTCCAGAAGCGGTTCTCGGTCTTGACACCCTCATCCTTCGGCGAGACGGTCAGCGTGACGCTGCCCTCGGTCAGCTCGAGAGCCTCATGTATGTCGCCGTCGGTGGAATCATTGCTGGAAGTGGCCACTTCGGAAGCGTTGAAGTCGAAGGTCACCTCAGTAGCCTCCAAGTCGCCCTCAGCCTTGCGGCTGGCCTCGTTCTCAATCATCTTGGCGGTGAAGAGATAGGTCTCTGTCTCCAGTCCTTCGGGAGCCGTGACAGGCTCTTCGATGACAGCCTCGCCGGCATAGATAATCATGTCGCTCCAGTAGCCGTAGGGTGCAATCTCATCGGCGGAGCCGCCGTTCTCATAGATGTACGGAGTCAGCTGGGTCAGCAGCTTGGCCTCGGCATCGTAAGTGAACTCGATGTCGCAGAGCGTTTCTCCGTCCTCGCTGCCCACCATGAACTCCATGCCATAATCATCGCTGCCCACAAACTGTCCGGTGGCGAAGGTGGCTATGCCCGTCTCAGCATTGATGGTGCCCTTCATCCAGGCATCCTCGAAGTAGAAGGGTATGCCCTTGACGTAGATGTCGGTGCCGTCGAAGGCCACCTCTGTCTGACGCACGATGTTCTCGCTGCTCATGCTGTCGTTGAACTTGCCGTCGATGGTCCATACCTCGGTCTCCACGCCCTCAGGCAGCTCAACAAGGTCAGGCATCACGAAAGCACCTGGAGTGTAGACAGCGCTCTCGAAATAGTTGTAGAGCGAAACCTTGTTGCTGTCGCCGGACTCACCGTAGTACACTCCCTCGGCCATAGACAGTACGCGGCTCTCCGGGTCGAAGTCGAACAGGATGGAGGGTGCATAGACGAAGGTGTTGTCATCGGCCACCGTTACGCCAATTATGTACTCCTTGCCGTATTCATCCTCGCCGACGAACTGGCCGCTGGGGAAGACCACCTGGCCAGCCTCAGTAAGCGTGCCCTTGATGAAGGCTTCGGGGAAGTAATAGGCCAGGCCCTGCACATAGACATCGTTGCCGTCGAAGGCCACGAGCTTGGTATCCTGAATGTTGATGTCGCCCTGGCTGGTGGCACCCGAAGCTACGAGCGTGTACTCCACGGGCTCCACGCCAGCGGGCAGTGTGACGAGCTCTTCTGCAACAGGCTCAACACCCTCCTCGCCGAGCTGCACCTCGATGCTGTTCAGCTGGGTGTTGCCGGCGATGGTGACCACCACCTTCTGAGCACTGCCAGTCCATACATTGCCGTCGAACTCGCCGCTGTCGGCGCTGTTGCCCTCGTCCCACTTACCAGCGTTGAAGGTAATCTTCGTGATGGGATCTTCGCCCTCAGGCACAGCGAAGGTCAGCGTGCCGCCATAGAGGCGCAGCTGGACAACACCATTAGACGTCTTCCACCAGCGGTTAGGCGTTTTGGCTGTGCTGGGCGACACGGTCAGCGTGACATTGCCAGCTGTGATGTCGTAGTCCTCGGTGATGTCGCCGTCGTTAGTCGTACCTGTTGAGCAGGGCCATTCATCTGAAGGATAGGAATTGAAGTCGAAGCTCTCGACAGTGGGTCCTTCCTTCTCCACGTCAGCCCACACGATTTCGCTCTCGTTGGTCTCATCGCCGCCGGTGTAGATGCTCTTCACGCCGATGCGGTCGTACATGGCGTTGAAGTTGTAGTTCATGAACACTACCTTGTAGTCGCCTTTGTCGGCAAAGTCATAATTGTCGGTGAAGGTGTAGGGGATGATGCTCATGTTTTCCGTCAACTTCTCGTAAAGGTCTGTCGTGAAGGTGATGGGCTGTATGTCGCCGGCAATGTCGGAATAGAGCTGGTAGAACAGCTTATCCTCCTTCAGGTCGTTGCCGTCAACGTCGACAGTGGGGATGGTGAAAGCAAAAGAGCCATAGCCTTTTTCCGCATCATAGTTACCTACTGCCTTAACCTCCGGGTTGGCGGGTGTTGCTGCCACATCGGGAATGACAGGATAGAGGAACTCGCCCTGGGTCAGGGTGATGGTGGCAGGGTCGTACAAGTTAAAAATACTTCCTTTTGTAGGCGAATAGAGCGCCCAGCTGACATCGAAGGTCAGCGTGTTCTCTGTGCCGGCACCCGTAAGAGTGACCTTGTAATATTGTCCATCAACAGCCTCAAGGCCGGCAACGTAGATATAGCCGTACTCGGAGTTGTAGTAGAACACGGGCTGCTCGGCGATGACGAAAGACTTGTCCTCCTTCATCGTCACGTTGATGGCAGTCTCTGCGCCAGCGAAGTTGAACACAGTGGCAACCTTCGGATTGGTCTCGTCCTGCATGACAACCACGGGCACGTCTCCGGCACTGTCGCCCGAGCCCCAAGTCATCTTGCCGTTCACGGGCACTGCTATGGACTGACCATAGTCGGTCCACAGATAGCCGGCATACTCGCCGTCGCCGCCGATGATACCGGCCCAGATGTCATTGATAACGACCATACCTGTCTGTAAGACGTAGGCCGTGAGGGGAGTGCCATCTTCATCGGCACTCACATTCTGAAGCACGATGGGACCATAATCGCTTTCCAACAGTGTCTGACCGTCTTCAATGGTCACCACGGCGATGACACCTGCTGTCTGCAGGTCCTCAGAGACGGTTGTGGAGAACGTGGCCTTAACGGACTCGGTGGCATCGCTGGTGAATCCCTCGATGGCGACAGTCTCAGCATCTACCATTGAGAACTTGATGGGCGTGCCGCCGCCAGTTATCGTAGCCGGTACCAGCTGGCCTGCCTCTTCGTCATATTCATAGTAATCGGTGCAGAGCATCCACTCTGCCGTCAACAGGTCGGCAATACCGGCCTTCTTCGGAGCTTTCCTTGCATTTGTCATGCCCATAGCCTTGGCCAGACGGCTGGCAGGAACCTGCAACTTCGCATCGGCCAATTTCTGCTTTGGAGTCATCTGCTTGGCCTGGTCCTTGTTCAGGCTCGACAGCTGTAGGGATGCCCTCTTCTCAATCAAGTCGGAAGGCAGTACAGCCCACGATACTACGGCCACGAAAGCCGCAAGTAGCATAAACGTAAACTTCTTCATAAGCTTAAAAATAAATTGTTAATAATTGGGTTGATTAAAATATAGTCTGACGTTTCAAGTATGTAACTCAGTGAGCTGCATATCGCCATGCTCACTGGAGCGGACAATGATTTTCTCCCCTGCGGCAAGGCGGCCCATCCACATTCCTTGGCTGGCTCTGAAGTCGGTTGCTGCTATTGTTGTCATCTCTAATTGCTTGTGCGCTAAATGAAATATTTTGCAAAAATAATAAAAAACCGAACAAACTGAATAATTATTAATGTTAAAAAAGCAAAAAAGGCGGCAATTATAGATAAAAGATTGACTCCGGACCCATATTCATAAGGAGGTCGAGGATAGAGAGATTGGGCAGAAAGCCATGCTTCTGGGCATAGACCTGATAGTAGGGCCTGGGCGTGAAGTCGGAATCGGGCAATGGGTGCTTGGGATTGATGACCTGCCGATAGTCGTCGGCCTCGGTGCCATCGGCCAGCGCCACCGCCGGCACCGACTGGGAGCCGGTGCCGACGGTGGCGGGTAGGCAGAAATCGGCGGTATGCTGAAGCTGCGGCCGGATGTCGAGCAACTCGCACATCTTCAGGCAGATGGCCTCGTTGAAATCGGTGAGCCGCTCCCACCGCCGCTCGGTGAAGAAGGGCCGCAGGTCGTCCTCATAATAGAGGAAGAAAGGCGACTCGCCGTAGGCCGACTGCAGGGCCTGCCAATGCTGGTGACGCCAGTTGCCGTGGTCGCTCAACCGCACCTGGCCAACCGTTGGATTGGTAGTGTCTACGGGCACGGTGAGCGCCTGCGGCCCCTGCGCGGTGGCTATGACGCAACGGTTGCGGTAGGTCTGCTTGATGAACGACTCGTGGTGCTCGATGAGCACACGGTCGTAGCGATAGAGCTTCTGATACCACTGAACGGGGCCGAAATAGGTGGTTGCCAGTAGCGCAGTCATAAATATACGAGGAAACAAATTCCCGTAAGACACGTCAGTTACGGGAATTTGTTTCAGACAACTTTTATTATTATTTCTTTATTCTATAGAGGCGGAAGGTCATGGGGGGCAGCTGGTCGTTGAGTGTGGCGCCCTTCTTGCCTGCCTCTGCCTTGGCTTGGCCAGCCTTCGGTGTGATCTTCTCCGGCTGGTCGAGCGTGTTCTCGTCGTCCATCGAACCGTTGTGGCTCAGTGTGAGCGTGGTGGCGGTGCGGTCGCCCTTGACGCCCACCAGGTTGAGGGTGACAGGCTGCGGCTGCTTCGACGTGTTCACCACCTTGACCACAATCTCATCGGCATCCTTGTCGAAGACGCTGGAGGCGAACAGGCCGTCCTGCCCCTCCTGTCCGGCCACGGGCTTGCCCTGCATGGTGAGCTGCAGCACGTTGGTGCCACGGTTCAAGGCGAACATCTGCTGCACATAGTAGCTGACCGACTTGAACGAGCGCAGGTTGTCGTACCAGATGGCATCAGGACGCCACTGCCAGCCCTCGACATGGGCAAAGAGCGGGGCATAGGTGGCCATGTGTACCAGGTCGGCGTTGCGCTCGATGCCCGTCATGTGGGCGGCCTCGTAGAGCGAGGTCTCGAAGTGGTTCCACTTCTTGCCTTTGCCGTGGCAGGCATACTCTCCGGCAAACACACGGGGACCCTTGCGGTCGTAGGAGTCGTAGCGCAGGCCGTGGCTGAGGAACCACTGCTCGTTGCGATAGTAGTGCTCGTCGTAGAGGTCTACCTTCAGCTCCTTCATGCGGGGCTGCAGCAGGTCGAAGTCCCAGCCCTCGCTGTTGGGGCCGGTGGTGCCGATGAGCTTGATGTCAGGATACTTCTCGCGTATTTTCTCCATGAATTTCTTCAGTCGCGAGGTGAAGACAGGGCCGTAGCCGCCATGCTTCTCGTCGTAGTCCCACTGCTCGTTGCCCACGCCGAGGAACTTTAGGTTGAAGGGCTGCGGATGGCCCATCTGGGCACGCACCTTGCCCCACTCAGAGTCCACGGGTCCGTTGGCAAACTCGATGAGGTCGAGGGCATCGTCGATGTAGTCGTCCAGGTTGTCCAGGTCAACGTGCACGCCCTTCTTGGTCGGGTCGGGGTTCTGGAACTGGCAGGCGAGGCCGCAGCTGATGACGGGCAGCGGCTCGCAGCCGAAATCCTCGCAGAGCTGGAAGAACTCGAAGAAGCCCAGACCGTAGCTCTGGTAGTAGTCGGGGAAATAGCGGTTGGTGAAGGTGTAGTGCCAGCGGTTCTCGTTCAGCGGGCGGTTCTCTACAGGGCCCACCGAGTTTTTCCACTGGTAGCGCGTCTCCAAGTCAGTACCCTCGACGATACAGCCGCCGGGGAATCGGAACACGCCCGGATGCATGTCGAAGAGGGCCTGTGCCAAATCGCGGCGCATGCCGTTCTCACGTCCTTTCCAAGTGTCGGTGGGGAAGAGCGACACGTGCTCCAAGTCAGTGGTCTTCTTGCTGTCGCCCCACACGCGCAGATGGGCCTTGGCGAAAGTGCGCTTGGGCTTGATGACGGCTGTGTACTTCTTCCACTCCTTGCCGCTGACCTCCACGCTGGCATTGCCTATTTTCTGGTCGTCGCTCATGGTGGCATTGTCCACCAGGTCTATCCACAGCTTGGCGTTGCCGCCGTCGGGCACACGTGCCCAGACGGAGAAGCGGTATTCCTGGCCGCCCTTCACGCCGATGCCGAAGAAGCCGTGGTTCTCAATCATCGTGTGCTTGTCGCTATGGCCTGAAGGGGCGAGGCGCACGTAATGGGGATTGCGGTCGAAGGGGCCGTCGTCCTTGAGCGCCACCTTGCCCGAAATGTCCCATCCGGCAAAGGCGTTGGGGAACTCAAAGGAGCGGTTCATCACCAACTCGGCATAGAGTCCGCCGTCGGCTGCGTAGTTGATGTCTTCAAAGAAAATGCCGTACATAGTGCTCTGTACGGGAGCGCCCAGTTTCTTGGTCTGGATGTCCATCACGTGCTGGGCGTTGGCCGAAAGCGATGCTGCCATTGCCAGCGCGAGAGAGAGGATTTTGGTCTTCATGTCTTATTTGATTTAGTTATAGAGTTAGTCAGTATTTCGTCCACAGGTGCAAAATTAGTTAAAAGTTTGAAACGGAGCAAAAGAAACTTACAAAAAAGCATTACTTTTGTAACTCTTTAACGAAACCACATGGAAACCATCAACGACTTTTTCACGCTTTTCAGTTCCCTGTTGTGGGGCTGGCCAATGGTTGTGCTGCTGCTGGGCACCCATCTTTTCCTGACTTTCCGCCTGGGCATTCCGCAGCGCAAACTGCTGACGGGCATCCGCCTCTCGATGCAGCGCGACAGCGGCGCCACGGGCGACGTGAGCCAGTTTGGCGCGCTGGCCACGGCTCTGGCGGCCACCATCGGCACGGGCAACATTGTGGGCGTGGCCACGGCGGTGGCGCTCGGCGGACCGGGGGCAGTGCTCTGGTGCTGGCTGACGGGCATCTTCGGCATGTCGACCAAGTATGCCGAGGGTCTGCTGGCGGTGAAATATCGTGTGAAGGGGGCCGACGGCCGCATATACGGCGGCCCGATGTACGCGCTGGAGCGCGGCCTGGGCATGAAGTGGCTGGCAGTGCTCTTTGCCGTGTTCACGGCCCTGGCGTCGTTTGGCATCGGCTGCACGGTGCAGGCCAACAGCATCGCCCTGCTGGCCAACGAGACATTCGGCATACCCACCTGGGTGGTGGGCATCTTCGTGTGCCTGCTCACTGCGGTGGTCATCCTGGGCGGGGTGAAGTCCATTGCCCGTGTGTGCACGGTGCTGGTGCCCTTTATGGCCCTGTTCTATGTGATGGGCTGCGTGGTCATCCTGGTGATGAACGCCCCCTTCGTCTGGCCGGCGCTGAAGCTGATTGTCACCTCGGCCTTCAACCCTTCGGCTGCCGGCGGCGGCTTTGTGGGGGCCACGGTGATGATGGCCGCCCGCTACGGCATAGCCCGAGGCCTGTTCAGCAACGAGAGCGGCATGGGCTCGGCACCCATCGTGGCCGCTGCCGCCCAGACGCGCAACCCCGTCAGGCAGGCCCTTGTCTCGGCCACCGGCACTTTCTGGGACACAGTGGTCATCTGCGCCCTGACGGGACTGGTGCTGGTGAGCAGCATCATGGCCTATCCCGACATCAGCTACAGCGACGGGGCGGCGCTGACCAAGGTGGCCTTCTCGAAGATTCCCGTGGTGGGCGCCCCGCTGCTCACCTTCGGCATACTGACCTTTGCCTTCAGCACCATACTGGGGTGGAGCTACTATGGCGAGTGCGCCGTGAACTACATTGAGCGCCAGCGGGCCAACCGCTTCTACCGCGTACTCTTCATCGTGGCCCTCTTCTTCGGCTGCATCATCAGCCTCGACATCATCTGGAACATTGCCGACTGCATGAACGCCCTGATGGCCATCCCCAACCTGGTGGCCCTGCTGCTGCTCAGTGGCGTGGCCGCCCGCGAAACGCGCAAATATCTGTGGAACGGCAACCTGGACGACGAAATGGCCGAGGAGGCGGGGGAGCAAAACGGCTGACAGGGTGGATTATTCCTCTGTTTTTTGTCACATTTGCGCACATCATGCGTTTTATTGAACAATTTGAAACGTAAGCGAAAAGTATAGTCGGCTATATGCACTAATTTTGCAGCAAAATATTGCAATTAGTGTTATGAAACGATTCATCCTTTCCTTGTTTGCCCTGGCGCAAATAGCAGTGCTCTCAGCAGCAGAGCAGTTCATCAGTTTTTCACAAAAGCCGGGAGCCGTCAGTCTGGCAAATGCCACCATCGGCTATAGCGAGACCGACGACGAGGGCGTGAAAATAGCCATCCGCAACCTCCAGGCCGACATGGAGCGCGTGCTGGGGAAAGCCCCCACCCTATCGCCCATCGACGGCAAGAAGACGGGCGAAGGCCAGTGGACGGTGGTCGTCGGCACACAAGGCAGGTGCCCCGCCATCGACGCCCTGAAGCTGACAGACTTGAAAGGCAAGCGGGAGAAGTTCATCATCACCGCCAAGGACGGAAAGATGGTCATTGCAGGCAGCGACCGCCGCGGCACCATCTACGGCATCTACGAGCTGTCACGCCAGCTGGGCGTCTCGCCCTGGTACTGGTGGGCCGACGCACCTGTGGAGAAGCGCGACGCGGCCTACTTCCTGCCCGGCACCTATACCGACGGCGAGCCTGCCGTGGAGTTCCGCGGACTGTTCCTCAACGACGAGGCACCCTGCCTCACCAGTTGGGTGAAAAACACATGGGGCACCAACTATGGCGACCACCGCTTCTACGAAAAGGTCTTTGAACTCATACTGCGCCTCAAGGGCAACTTCCTATGGCCCGCCATGTGGAGTTGGGCCTTCTATGCCGACGACCCGGAAAACGGCAGGACGGCCGACCGCATGGGCGTGATGATGGGCACCAGCCACCACGAGCCGATGGCACGCAACCATCAGGAGTATGCCCGCCGGCGCAAGGAGTGGGGCGCCTGGAACTACAAGACCAACCAGACGAAGCTGGACCAGTTCTTCCGCGAGGGCATTGAGCGCATGAAGGGCACAGAGGACCTTGTCACCATCGGCATGCGCGGCGACGGCGATGAGGCCATGGGCGACTCGACCGACACGAAACTGATGGAGCGCATCGTGGCCAACCAGCGGAACATCATCAAGGAGGTGACCGGCAAACCCGCAAACAAGACCACACAGGTGTGGGCATTATATAAAGAGGTGCAGGACTACTACGACGCCGGCTTCCGCGTGCCCGACGATGTCATCATGCTGGTCTGCGACGACAACTGGGGCAACATACGCCGAGTGCCCATCGACGAGAAGGAGCGCAGCCGAAAGGGCGGATGGGGCATCTACTACCACGTGGACTATGTGGGCGCCCCGCGCAACACCAAGTGGCTCAACGTCACCCAGACGCAGCAGATGTTCGAGCAGTTGTCGCTGGCCTACGACTTCGGCATACAGCGCCTGTGGATTCTGAACGTGGGCGACCTGAAGCCAATGGAATATCCCATCCAGCTGTTTATGGATATGGCCTGGAACCCAAAGGCTTACACCCAGCAGAACATCACCGAACACACACTCCGCTTCTTCAGCTCCGTATGCGGCGATAACATCGCCGCCGAAGCCGCCGACATCTACAACCAGAACTGCCAATACATGGCCCGCGTCACCCCCGAAATGCTCGACGCCCGCACCTACAATGTGGAGACGGGCGAGTGGCGGCAGGTGGCCGACGACTACCAACGGCTGGAACTGCGCGCCCTCAGGCTTTACGAGCAGATTCCCGCCGAGACCCGCGACTTCTACCGCCAGCTGCTGCTCTTCCCCGTGCAGGCAATGGCCAACCTCTACGACATGTACTACGCCCAGGCCATGAACCGCCATCTGGCCAAGGCCGGCAGCCCCGACGCCAATCTCTGGGCTCAACGGGTGGCACAGTGCTTCAGACGCGACTCGCTGCTCTGCGCCGCCTATAACCAGGACATAGCCGGAGGCAAGTGGAACGGCATGATGACGCAGAAGCACATAGGCTACCGCTCGTGGAACGACAATTTCCGCCATGACATGATGCCGGAGACGAAGACCGTGGAGAACACGACACCGGGCGGCTACACCTTCAGCCACGCCGACGGCTATGTGGCCATGGAGGCCGAACACTACTACAGCCAGCAGGCACCGCAGGGCACACAATGGACCGTCTACCCACACTACGGCCGCACGCGCAGCGCCGTGGCACTCACGCCATACACCCAGCCGACAGGCGATGCCAAGGTGGACTACCGCTTCACGCTGCCCGAAGGTGTGCAGAAGGTGAAGGTGCACGTAGTGGTGAAGTCGACACTCGACTTCCTCAACGTGGGCGGACATGAATACACCGTCAGCCTGGACGGCTCGGAGCCACAGACCGTCAACTTCAACAAGACGCTCGTAGACCGCCAGCCCTATATGTACTCTGAGTATTATCCCGCCGTGGCCCGCCGCATTGTGGAGAAGACGGTGGAACTGCCCGTAGGCACCGCTGGCGATGGCAGCCACGAACTGACCATACACCCCTGCCATCCAGGCATCGTCTTCGAGAAAATCGTCGTCGACTTCGGCGGCTACCAGCCCTCCTACCTCTTTATGGACGAGTCGGCCTACAGCAAGCGCTGAAGAGGAGAGCGACCCACACGGCGCCCAGAGTCGCGTACCTAAAGGCACGCCCGCCGTTGCGGCCATCCCCCCGTACCAGCCATTGAAATGGCTGGCTACCCCTGTCAGATGCCTACGGCATCAGCTGCGCTGAACCTGACGCAGAAAGCAAGGTGATTCACAGAAAAATATTTACACCCTATGAGGGAGGGTAAAGCAAACTCAGAGATAAGTGCCTTTTATCTCGGAGATAAGTGCCTTTTATCTCCGAGATAAAAGGCACTTATCTCTAAGGGGGGTATTTCGGCAGTTTGAAAAAAAAACGACAAAAGCACAAATTAAGAACGATGCTGTGCAGAGAAATTCTTAATTCTTAATTCTTAATCGCCGCAGGCGACAACTCTAAATTCTAAATTCTTAATTCTTACTCGCCGTAGGCGATAACTCTTAATCGCCGCAGGCGACAACTCTTAATTCTAAATTCTTAATTCTAAATTCTTAATTCTAAATTCTTAATTCTAAATTCTTAATTCTTACTCGCCGCAGGCGACAACTCTTAATTCTAAATTCTAAATTCTAAACTCTAAATAGCCCTGGGCAACGACAGATAATAGCCCAACTTGTAGAGGGCGAAGACCTTCAGGTTGGGGTGTTTGCCACACAGGTTGCGCCGCTCCAGCGGGCCTAAGAGCTTGTGCCAAAGGCGGATGGCCCAGCGTACTGGGGGCAGGTGGATATTCTCCACAAAAGTGATTAACTGCGAATAGCCACGCAAGTCATTTCTGAACTTATAGAGTGTGCGCAGGCCCTCCTCAGTCTTTGCTACAAAGTGGGCATTGTCTTCAAATGTGAAAAAACCCGCAGGATTGTCCAAATGGTCTATTTTTATGCCTGCTCTACGGAGCTGCTTGCCCCAAAGCACGTCCTCATAACCGTAGTGTCGGAAACGCTCATCAAATGGATGAGCCAGTATTACCTCCCGTTGTACCACGAAATTGCAAGTGTGGAAATGCATGAAAGGCCTTTTTCGCCGCTGTTCCACACTGTGCTGGGGCAGGTTCTTCTTCTCGTACAGATATCGCAAGTTGGAGTTTTCGCCATTTCCAATCTGATAGCCCCCATAGGCAATTTGGGCAAAGTCGTCCTCCAAATATCGGCGAAGGAACCCGTCGTTGGGAATGGCCATGTCACAGTCCATGAACAGCAGCCACTGGCTCTTCGCCTCGCGGGCCAGGAAATTGCGGATGGCCGCACGGCCCACGTTCTCCTGGCGGGCGATGAAGCGGCAGCGGGGCAACTGCTCCACCTCGCGGCACCGCTCCACGCTGGCGGCGTCGGTAGAGCCGTCGTCGGCCACAATGATTTCATAATCCAGCCCCTCGACGGCCTGCGCCTGCCTGGCCAGTTCACTCACTTGCCGGCGGCAGTCACCATTGTAGACGGGTATCAGTATGGACAACTCTTTCTTCATTTGGCAGAATGGCTAATAGGTCAGAAACACAGATTCGCAGGGTTGCAGCGGCAGCAAGAAGGTGCCGTTGGGCTGGCTTTTCAGCACAGTGCGCCGGCCGGAGAGGTTGTGCCACACGGTCACCTTAGCCGGACGGTCCTGCAGCCGGAAGCGGACTTTGGTGGCAACGTCTTCAAGGTTGGCCAGATAGAACATTTCGGTCACCTCTCCAAGTGATTGAGGCCATCGTCTGTGGGTGTGAACCACGCCGGTGGTTTGAGTCAGAATCTCCAAGGGGCGCCCGATGGCCTCGCCCGAAAGGAGAACGGGCACGCCGGCATTGCGGAAAGCATTGATCCGGGCCTTCGTCTCGGCACTGGCATGGGCCTTGTCGGCCATCAGCAGGGCCTTGTAGGCCACACCGTCGGGCGTCACCAGCTGGCCGTTTCTTGCCGTCAGACGGTGCATCAGGGCATCGCCCGTACACACATCCCAGTCCAGTCCGCCGATGCCGTCGGGCAGACGGCTGGCAATGGTCTTGACGGGCACGTCGTCGCCCAGGAATATCAGCACATCGGGGGCGGCCTTGCCCTGCCGCAGCATCACCATCGAGCGGGCGGCCTGAAGCCACACGGGCTGCATCTGCCGCCACCGCGGGTTGCTGCGGTTGATGGCATACTCGCGCCCGGCAACGTAGGGCCGGCTGACCTTGGCCGACGGGATGTGGGGCGTGGCGCAGACCACAAACTCCTGGGCTCCCATAGAGAAGGCGATGCTGGCCACCCTGTGCAGGTCGGCAGGCGTATGCTTATATTCACAGTCGGTCATGGCTTCGGCCGAGGCAATGGGTTTGCCGTAAAGATGGGCGGCACTCGAACAGTCCTTCACATCGTAGGCACCCTGCTGCTGGTAAGTCCAGAACTCGCCCTGCGGCTTGTCGACCACCTGCTTCACGCTGACGGCGTCGCCGGTGATGCACAGGGCATTGCCGATGGCCTGCGCCGTGAAGGTGAGCCCCTGCTGCGAGGCCCGCCGCTGGAATGTGCCGAAATAGCGCTCCTGAACGAGCCAGGCAATGGTCTGCCGAAAGTCAAAGAGCACCTGCGCCGTCTTCTCGGCCGACTCTACGACATAGCCTGCCAGCACGGGCAGATAGGGCGTGAAGTCGTAGCCCTGCCGCTGGCGGAACTCGTCGAGCATCGCGGGTGTCCAGTTCTGCGACCCACCCTCGTGCGAATCCATCGTGATGCCGCTGACGGCACCGCGTGGCAGCGAGTCGAGCAGCACCTGCACATAGCTGTCCCAGTGCAGGTTGGCCGCTTCGGCCGAGAGTTTGTCGCACTCATAGCCCAGCAGATTCTGCCGGCCATGCTTCGACTTGGCCCCCGTCAGCACGGCTGCCAGGCGGAGGATGCGCCACCGCACTATCTCCGTGCGGTCGGGGATGATGGAAACAGGATGATGCAAGGCTTCTTCAGCCGGAGACAGACAGACGGCACACTGCCGAGGGTCTACGACCTCATTCATCGCATATTGCGGCGTGGCGTCGCCCTCGGCAAAGTCGCTTTGCAGCGCAGCCCGCTCCTCCCAGCGGTCGAGCATGGCCTCGCTGCCCACATGCCAGTCCCTGAGACGCTGTTCGCCAGTATAGCTGACGCGCCAGAAGCGGCCCTCGGTGGCCGGAAAGGCGTTGGTGCGGAAATAGTAGCCGCCCTGACTGCTGTACATGGGCTGCAGCCTCACCACGTCGCGCCACTCGGCGCTGTCGTTGCTGACCTGCAGCACACCGACGTCGGGCAGTGGGGTGAAGCCATAGCCAGTAAAGTCGCCCTTGCCCTGCAGCGGCCCCTGCATTGCGCCGTTGCGCCCCTTGCCCTTGGCACTATAATGGGCGGTGACGTGCCGCATCTTCCCATCGTCGACGCATGGCATGGCGATGAGGGCAATGTCCTTGACGTAGCCCTCGCGACCGGTGATGTCGAGGCTGCCGCCCAAGGTGTGCCACTGCCCGTCGCTGTCTCTTTCTACAATTGTTTCGGCCGTGGCCACCCGCTGCATGGCATGCGCCGGGTCTATCCACCGCCCGCCGGCACAATAGCCATTCGAGATGTTCAGCTCGAAGGTGAGCCCAGCCCGCCGGGCCTCGCTCGCCGCCAGTCGCAGATGGCGCCACCACTCAGGGCTGAAGGCATCCTCGGCCCCCTGTATCCGGGCGTCCTTGGCGTGGTTCTGGTCGTAGTAGACCACGCCACCGAAGCCGGCATTGCGCAGCGCCTCCACATCGGCAACGATACCCTCGTCGGCAGTATGCTCATAGCCGAAGAACCACCACGTCTTCATGCGGTAGTCGGCCGTCGGGTGACGCCACAGCCGCCCTGCGTCCCTCAGGGTGACGGCAAAGCAGCAGATGCCCAACATCGCGGTCAGGCAGAGCGTCAGGCCCCTGCGGCCTGCGGGTGAACGGTGGTTTCCGGCCATAGGCAGTAGGGGATTACTCCACGTCGACCCTGACATACTCCGGACGAGCGTCGGGCTGGTCGGTGGTGACGATGATGTTACGGAAATTGATGTTGCGGGCATGCCGCACGAAGAAGCCCTTGGCGGGCAGCACACCCCACATGGTGGCTTCGGGATAGTCCTTCTCCTTCTCGTCGTCGGGCACGGCCACCTCCTTGCTGCCGCCCTGCTGGCGGATGGTGATGTCCGTAAGCCAGACATTCTCCACGGGATGGCCGGGCAGGCCGGTGATGCTGCAGCCCGTGGAGCCCGCGCCGTTCACAGTAATATGCGACAGGTGGACGCCCTTGATGGTGCCGACCTTCGTCACTGGCACGCCCTGGGCATAGCCGCGGGCACGGTTGCCCAGACGGATGAAGATGGGCGACTCGGTGCCCTCGGCCACGATGTTGCTCACGTGTACGTTCTCCAATATGCCACCATCGACAATCTCGAGCGAGATGGCCGACGTGCCGCGCTTCGATGGGTCGCCGAAGAACTGTGTCGTCTGGTCCTCAGAGGGTCTGACCACACAGTTGGAGATGTTGATGTTGCGGAAACCGCCGTTGGTCTCAGTGCCCAGCTTGATGGCGTTGCAGTGGCTGCTGACGATGCAGTCGTGGATGACCACGTTCTCGCAGAGTCGCGGCGAGGTGGACTTCAGCGTGATGGCATCGTCGTCGCTGTCGGCCAGCATGTCGCTCACCACCACGTCGTGGCAGCCGTCCAGGTCGAGCGCGTCGTTGTTGTAGTTGTTGCGGTTGAACACCTTGATGCCTCTGATGTGCAGACGGTCGCAGGCCAGATAGTGCTGCATCCAGCAACCGCTGTTGCGCAGGGTCACGTCGGCAATGCTGATGTCCTGGCTCTGCACGAAGCGCAGCAGGTGTGGCCGGGTGATGCCCTCGTCGTTCCAACTGAGTTTCTTGAAGGCGGCACCGCGACCGTCGATGGTGCCGTGGCCGCTGATGCTGACATGTTGCACACGGTCGGCGAAGATGAGCTGCACGGTCTCGCCCCACGTGCGCAGCGACACGTAGTCGGTCTTCATGGGCCGGTAGTCGGCCAGGCGGGTGCTGCCAAAGAGCGTGGCCCCCGTCTCCAGGTGCAGGTCCACATGGCTGCGCAGCACCAGGGTGCCGGTCTTATACATGCCGGCGGGCACCACCACGCGCCCGCCGCCTGCCGCCGAGCACTGGTCGATGGCCCGCTGGATGGCCGCAGTGCTGAGCACCGTCGTGTCGTTCTTGGCTCCAAAGTCCACAATGTCATAGTCTCTGTCCGACGCGGCAGCACTCAGCAGCCCCGTCAGGAAAAATGTAAGTGCAAGTCGTTTCATGCTGCAAATGTACGAATTTTCTGGAAAAAGTCATCATTAATTTGGAAAAAAAGCCATTCAAATGAAAAATAAGTTGTACTTTTGCAGCACGAACTAACTTTCTAACTAAAATGAAACGCACAAGATTACTACTGACAATGCTGATGATGAGCCTGGGAACGATGGCTCAGAGTATTGACGAAAGCCTGTCACGGCACGACTTCTTCTATGCCGGACAGAGCAAGCAGCGGCGCATGTTCATCGTGAAGGACGGACAGGTGAGCTGGAGCTACAAGGACCAGCTGAAACGTGGGGAAATCAGCGATGCCGTGCTGATGACCGACGGCCACATACTCGTGGCCCATCAGTATGGTGTGGCCGAGGTGGATGCCGACGGACAGACCGTATGGCAATATGCGGCACCGGAGGGGACGGAGATTCACACTGCCCAGCCCATCGGACGCAACCACGTGGTGTTTGTGCAGAACGGACGGCCCGCCAAGGCGGTGGTGATGGAGATACCGAAGTGCGTCGTCGAGCGCGAGTTCGTGCTGCCCGTCAACGAGAAGGGGTCGGTGCACGGACAGTTCCGCAATGCCCGGCTCTCCAGCCGGGGCACCCTGCTCGTGGCAAACATGGCAATGGGCTGCATCCACGAGTTTACCAGCGCCGGACGCGAGGTGGACCGTTGGACTGGCATGCTGCCCTGGTCGGTGCAGGAGATGCCGAAGACGGGCAACCTGCTCGTCACCGGGCGTAAAGGTCTCATACAGGAAATCAATCGGCAGGGGCACACCGTCTGGCAGTTGGACGTGACGAAACATGGCATTACGCAGCCGCAGAAGACAGTAAGGCTGAAGGATGGCGGACACATCATCAACAACTGGTACAACGAGTGGAACAAGACACCCATGGACTCGGCCAATGCGCCCGTGCAGGCCATCGAGGTGGACAAGGAGGGGCGCGTGGTGTGGCAGCTCCGTGCGTGGCGCACACCTGACCTGGGGCCTTCGACGACCATCCAACTGCTGAGCGAGGCCGTCAACCGCGACCGTCTGTTCTTCGGCGAGTTCGGCCACAGCCCCAAACCGAAACTCTTCGTCGGGCCTAATCAGCCCATTGGCCAGGGGCGCGGCATTCATCCGGGACGTGTGGCGTGGGTGCACAGCCCTGGCGTGGCCAAGTGGGACGGCCATACAGGCCTCTGGGTGGAAGACCGGTGGAACGACCAGGCGAAGGCCGACGCAATGGTCACAGAGGCGGTGATGCTGCTCGCGGGCGAGCCCACGGCCAAGAAAGCCTGGCAGGCACTGTTCAGGCACTTCAACCGTGAGCACAGGCGCGGCAATCGAGGCTACAAAAAGGGAGAGACAATAGCCATAAAGCTGAACCTGAACAATGCCATCACTCATCGCGACACCATCGAGCTCAACTCATCGCCCTTCACAACGCTGGCCCTGGTGCGCTCGCTGGTGCGCCATGCCGGCGTGCAACAACAGGACATCGTACTGTGCGAACCGAGCCGAGCCATCACCGACAGTATATACAACAAGGTGCACCGCGAGTTCCCACAGGTCCGCATGATCGACAATATCGGCGGCGACGGGCGAGAGAAGTGCGAGTACTATCCAGAACAGATTGTCTACTCAACCGACAACGGCAAGATGGCACGCGGACTGGCCCGCTGTATCGTAGATGCCGACTACCTCGTCAACTCCGCCCTGCTGAAGACACACACCGGACCAGGCGTGACGCTGACGTCGAAAAACTGGTACGGCGCCACCGACATCAACCTGCTCTGGCGGCAGAACGCCCACAACAATGTCTCGCAGGACAAACGTAATGGCAAGCCCCAATACAAGACCTTCGTAGACTGGATCAGCCACAAGGACATGGGCCAGAAGACGCTGCTCTTCCTCATCGACGGCACCTATGGCTCACGCGACGTGAACGGCGCACCCAACCCGAAGTGGATGAAGGAACCCTTCCTGGGCGACTGGGCCTGCTCGCTCATCGTCAGCCAGGACGAGGTGGCCTGCGATGCCGTGGCCATGGACATCATCATCAACGAGTGGCCGGAGTTCCAGAGCCTGAACTATTGCGACGAGTACCTGCGCGAGGCCGCCAGCATACCCAACGCCCCCAGCGGCACCGTCTACAAGCAGGGCGGACAGCCCCTGACGCAGCCACTCGGCCTGATGGAGCACTGGAACGACCGCCGCCAGTACACGAAGATTGACCTGAAGTACAAGAAGCTCTGAAGACATGAAAAGATTATATCTGCTCTTTCTGGCACTGGCCACCATGGGTGCCTGGGGCCAAGTGAAAGATGCGTTCAAGGGATTCCTGCCCGTGACCGACCCCACCATGAAGAGAAGCCTGAACGGGCAGTGGAGCCTGAAGGTGGTGAAAGGAATCACCGACGACAAGACGGTGCCTGAAGCCGACGGCACCTGGGGCACCATCCCCGTGCCGGGATGCTGGGAGGCTTATGGCTTCTGCCAGCCGAAGTACGACTATCCCGACTCGCTGACGGGCTACTACCGCACGGCGTTCAACGTGCCCCACGAGTGGCGCGGACAGCAGGTGGTGCTGCGCCTCGACGGCGTGCTGCGAGGCTACGACCTGTGGCTCAACGACTGCTATGTAGGGGCGTGGGAGTCGGCCTATAACACTTGCCTGTTCGACCTGACGCCCTATCTGCGCAAGCAGGGGCTCCAGCAGTTGGCCTTGCGCGTCTACACCCGCTTCAAGGGCTACGAGTTCGACTGCTTCGACGACTGGGCCGCCAACGGCATCTTCCGCGATGTGACGCTGATGGCCGTGCCACGGACGCACCTCAGCGACCTGACCATCCGCACGAAGAACACGGGCGAGGTGAGCGTCGACGTGAGCATTGCCAACGAGAAGAAAGGCACGACAGTGAGGCACGAAATATTGGACCCACAGGGCCGCGTGGTGGGAACAGACAGGGTGGAGCATCCGCAGCTGTGGACGGCTGAGACACCCTATTTATACACCTTGCGCACCACGCTCATGCTCAAGGACAAGCCCCTGCAGACCTTTGAGCATCGCTTCGGCTTCCGCGAAATCACCATCGAAGGGAATGTCCTCAAGCTGAACGGACAGCCCATCAAACTGCGCGGCGTAAACGCACATGCCACCGACCCCCGCACTGTGAAGGTCGTTTCTGACGACCTTACCCTCAAGGACATGCACATGATGAAGGAGGCGTCGGTCAACTATATGCGCCTGAGCCACTATCCACGCGAGCCGCGATTCTACCAGCTGGCCGACTCGCTGGGCTTCTACCTGGTGGACGAGGTGCCCTTCGGATTCGGCGACAAGCATCTGAGCGACCGCTCCTACCAGGACATACTCTTCACCCGCGCACAGGCCACCATCGCCCGCGACAAAAACCACCCGTCGGTGCTGGTATGGAGCGTGGGCAACGAGAACCCGCTGCCGCCGACCTGCGTCGAAGTGGGCGACTATGTGGGGCGCCTGGACACCTCACGCCCCTACTGTTTCCCCCAGGTGGGCAGCTACTTCCGCCGATTCTTCGAGGGGAAAGAGGCGAAAGGGTTCCCCTCGCAGGCACCCGTCTATGCCCCCCACTACCCTACGACGGGGCAGATTGGCGGTTTCTACCAGCACCTGGACCGTCCCGTCATCTTCACGGAGTATTGCCACACACTGGGCATCTCTTTCGAGGACCACGACCGCCAGTGGGAGCTCATCGAGCATACACCGGGCATTGCCGGCGGCTCCGTTTGGGAGTGGGCCGACCAGGGCATGCCCTTTCATAACGGGAAACCGCAAATGAGCGACGCCATGCCCTATGGCTACGAGGAGCGCGTGTTCACCACAAAGGACAGCGGCTTCGAGATGTACGGCAACAAGGGCACCGACGGATTGACCTATGCCGACCGCACCCCCCTCCCCAACTACTACGAACTGCAGCACAACTACGCCCGCGCCCTCATCAGTCACCTATGCTGCGACACCGTCGTCCCCCTATGCTGCGACACCGTCGCAGCCCCCCAAAACGGCTCCCCCCTCGCAGCCCCCCAAAACGGCTCCCCCCTCTCAGCCCACCTAACACTCGACAACCGCTTCGACTTCCTGAACCTGAAGGACAACGTGACCTTCCACTGGGCGCTGACCTGCAACCGCGACACCTTGCTCCGCGGCGCCTTCAGCCCCGACTGCCAGCCACATTCCACTGTCCCTTACCTCCTGCCGCTGCCCCAGCCAAGCGGCCTCACCCTCCTCCATTTCGACATCACAGACGCTCAGGGCCACCGTTTCCTGCAGCAGTCGTTTGTGCTGCACAAGCCACACACTGCCTGGACCGGACACGGCAGCGGAGCGGTGATGGCACAGCAAGAACTGATACGCACAGGACGAAAGCCCACCATGGCCGAACAACTGACACAGAAGGGGCGCCTGCCGCAGAAATACCTGCTGCCAATGGACAACGGGCAGGTGAAGGCCGACGTGAACAGCCGACCCATCGACGGCGGCGAGGAAGTGACCTTCACCCTCACCCCCGACACGGCCGACGTGTTCCGCTCGGAGTTAGGGCTGGCCTATCTGCTACACCCAAGCATCGACCGCGTCCAGTGGATAGGCTACGGACCCTTTGCCAGCTACCCCGCCCGCCATCAGGCCAACCGCTACGGTTTTTGGGCCAAGCACAAGGACGACCTCTACTTTGAGGGCAACCACAGCGGCATCGATGCGGCACTGCTCTCCGACAAGGAGGGCAACGGCATCCTCATTGTGGGCGACTCGCTATCGCTGAACTTCGAACAGACCGACCGCGGCATCGTGCTCACGGTGAACGCCGCCGTCAGCGGCCAAGGCCCTAAGTTTGCCAAGACCCACTTCCCCGGCTGGCAGAAAGGCGACGGGCCGGTGGGTGCCACTTTCCGCAGCTATTATATAAAGGGCGACGTCATGCCCCAGGTGGTGCGCCGCATGTTTGCCCCGCCGGCACAGGTGCCCGCCCCATTCCGCCCCTACGCAACTCAATATGACACCTATCTAAAAAGGTTCGAAGACATAACCAAAACACCTTGAAGCCCGGAGACAAAACTTAAATTACGTCGTAATTTATCTGTATTACGTCGTAATTTATATAAATTTCGTCGTAATTTATATAAATTACGTCGAGTCGTTAAGTTTAGTTCCGGGCCGACGGCTAAATAACCCAGGCCAAAAATTATTTTTAAACGGGGCAAATATGAAAACACACCTTATTATATATAAGGCACCCTGATACCCTTCACCGACGAGCGCCTGTTCGAGTTCACATTTCCCGGCGGATGTAAGGAATTATGGAATCCGCAGGATGCAAAATAGAGTTAAAACAGTTAAATTACCATAATTATCAAGTTCCGCAGCCATCACGGGTGCCCATAATTAGTGGAAAAGCAGTACCTTTGCAGTCCGATTATTTGGGGAGGGTCTTAGAATCCCCGTGGATGTCCGTGTAAATAGCGACCGTCTTTGGCCGGACGGCGTGGTTTGTGAATCGGCGCCAGCAAATAAACATTATCAAGTAAACGAACTGTTTTTTAGTATTTTAGAGAAATGAACACTTTAAGTTACAAGACCGTCTCCATCAACAAGGAGACAGCCAAAAAGGAGTGGGTGGTCATCGACGCTACCGACCAGGTGGTGGGCCGCCTCGCTTCAAAGGTCGCAAAGCTGATCCGCGGCAAGTACAAGCCCAGCTTCACCCCACACGTTGACTGCGGCGACAACGTCATCATCATCAATGCTGCCAAGGTGAGATTCACCGGCAAGAAAGAGACCGACAAGATTTACACCCGCTATACGGGCTATCCCGGCGGACAGCGCTTCAACACCCCCGCCGAGCTGCGCAAGAAGTCATTCGGCGTGGAGCGCATCCTGAAGCACGCTGTCAAGGGCATGCTGCCCAAAGGCCCCCTCGGCCGCAGCCTGCTGAACAACCTGTACATCTACGACGGCACAGAGCACAAGCACGAGGCCCAGAAGCCCAAGGCTATCGACATCAACCAGTACAAATAATTGAAAATTGAATTAAAAGTATGGAATACATTAATGCAATAGGTCGTCGCAAGAGCTCCGTGGCTCGCGTTTATCTGTCGGAAGGTACTGGCAAGATTACGATCAACAAAAAAGACATAACCGAGTATTTCCCCTCGGCCATTCTGCAGTATGTGGTGAAGCAGCCCCTGATGGTGCTCGACTGCGAGGGCAAGTATGACATCAAGGTCAATCTTGACGGTGGCGGCTTCACCGGCCAGAGCCAGGCTCTGCGCATGGCCATCGCACGCGCACTCGTCAAAGTGAATGCTGAGGACAAGAAGACACTGAAGGTGCAAGGCTTCCTCACCCGCGACAGCCGCGAGGTGGAGCGCAAAAAGCCCGGTCAGCCCAAGGCACGCCGCCGCTTCCAGTTCAGCAAGCGTTAATATCTGCTGGACGCTGTTTAGCATCTAAACCGTTGGGACTTGGACACCACGTTCAATTACCCAGGGGTTGATTCTAAGCCAAAGAATTAAAAAGAAAGTAAACAACAATTTAAACATTCAAAACAAACAATGGCAAGAACAAATTTTGACCAGCTGCTGCAGGCTGGCTGCCACTTCGGCCACATGAAGCGCAAGTGGAACCCCGCTATGGCTCCCTACATCTACACAGAGCGCAATGGCATACACATCATCGACCTCCACAAGACCGTCATGAAGATTGACGAGGCTGCAGAGGCACTGAAGAACATTGCCCGCCAGGGTAAGAAGGTGCTCTTCGTAGGTACTAAGAAACAGACTAAGGATGTCATTGCCGAGAAGGCAACAAGCATCAATATGCCTTACGTCATCGAGCGTTGGCCGGGCGGCATGCTCACCAACTTCCCCACCATCCGCAAGGCAGTGAAGAAAATGACCAACATCGACAAGCTGATGAGCGACGGCACATTCGGCAACCTGTCCAAGCGTGAGCTGCTCCAGGTGACACGCCAGCGCGCAAAGCTGGAGAAGAACCTGGGCTCTATCGCCGACATGACCCGCCTGCCGAGCGCACTCTTCGTGGTCGACGTGATGAAGGAGAACATCGCAGTCAAGGAGGCCAACCGCCTGGGTATCCCCGTGATTGGCATCGTCGACACCAACAGCGACCCCAAGAACATCGACTTCGTCATCCCAGCCAACGACGACGCCAAGGACAGCGTCGAGGCCATCCTGAACGCCTGCTGCGCCGCCATTGCCGAGGGCATAGAGGAGCGCAAGGCTGAGAAGGCCGACGAGAAGGCTGCAGAGGCACAGGCCGACGCAGAAGAGGGCGAGGCACAGCCCCGCCGCGCAACAGGTGCACGCCGCCAGCGCAAAGCCGACGAGGCCGCACCTGCAGCAGAAGAGGCTCCCGCTGCCGAGGAGGCTCCCGCCGCAGAGTAACAAGCACTAATCGAAAATCGTAAATCGAAAATCGTAAATCAGTAAATCGTAAACAACAATGGCAATTTCAATTGACGATATCAAGAAACTGCGTGCCATGACCGGTGCCGGCCTGGCCGATGTGAAGAAAGCTTTGACCGAGGCCGAGGGCGACTTCGACCGCGCCAAAGAACTGCTGCGCGAGCGCGGTCTGGCCATCGCTGCCAAGCGTAGCGACCGCGAAACCAGCAACGGCTGTGTACTGGTGAAGAGCGAAAACGGATTCGCCGCCATGATCGCCCTGAAGTGCGAGACCGACTTCGTGGCCAACGGCGCCGACTTCATCGCACTGACCCGCAGCATCCTCGACGCTGCCGTGGCTGCCAAGTGCAAGACCCTCGACGAGGTGAAAGAACTCGACCTCAACGGACAGAAGGTGCAGGAGGCTGTCACACAGCGCTCAGGCATCACCGGCGAGAAGATGGAACTCGACGGCTACCTCACACTCGAAGGCGACAACGTGGAGGTCTACGACCACATGGGCAAGCACATGCTCTGCACCATGGTTCAGACCAACAAGGAGGCACAGGAGATTGGCCACAAGCTGGCTATGCAGGTGGCTGCCATGAAGCCCGTTGCCCTCGACGCCGCCAGCATCGACCCGAAGATTCTCGACGAGGAGTACAAGACCGCCGTGGAGAAGTCGAAGCTCGAGCAGGTGCAGAAGTTCATCGACATGAAGCTGAAGAAGGCTGGCATCAACCCCGCCCACGTAGACAGCGAAGACCACATCGAGAGCAACACCAAGAAGGGTTGGATCACTCCGGAGCAGGCCGAGGAGGCCCGCAAGATCATTGCCGAAGGCAAGGTGGAGGGTGAGGCCCAGCTGAAGATGCCCATGATTGAAGGTATAGCCCGTGGCCGCGTGGAGAAGTTCAAGAAGGAGAGCTGCCTCGTCGACCAGGAGTTCCAGTTTGGCGACGGCGACAAGATGACCGTCAGCGCATGGCTGAAGCAGCAGGACAAGGAGCTGAAGATCACGGCTTTCCGCCGCTTCACCCTTGTAGCTGAGTAAACCAGAGACATACATACTGAATATAGAGTGAGAGGGGGGCCGTCCAAACTGGACGGCCCCCCTCTCTCTCTGTTCAGTATCGGCAATCGGCTACAGGCAAGTCTTCAGCCGGTCAATCATCTCGCTATACTCCGCATCGGTCAGGTACACCTTGCCCGGATTCATCTGGAAAGTGCCGCCATAGTCAGGGCCGTCCACATACTTGGGGGCCAGATGGAAGTGCAGATGCGAAAGCTTGTCGCTGTAGGCACCGTAGTTGATCTTCTCCGGGTTGAAGGCCTTCTGCATGGCACGCGTGACACGGGCCACGTCGGCCATAAAGTCGTTGCGCTCCGCGTCGGAAAGCTCGTTCAGGTCGTTCACGTGACCATTGTAGGCCACCAGGCAGCGGCCGCGGTAGGTCTGCTCCTTGAAGAGGAAAGCCCTGGACACCTTGAGCTGAGCAAACTCAATCATCAGGTCGTGCAGGGTCTGGTTGTTAGTGCAGTAGAGGCACTGTTTGGGATCGCTATACATAATTGGATTAATTATTCAATCGTCAATCGTCAATTTTCAATCTTCAATCGTCAATTTTCAATCTTCAATCTTCAATCTTCAATCTTCAATCTTCAATCCTGAATCAAGCATTCGCCCGTCATGTCCTTCGGCTGCTCCAGCCCCATGATGTGCAGGATGCTGGGCGCCACATCGGCCAGCCGGCCGTCGCGCACGGTAGCGCTGTTGTTGTCGGTCACGTAGATGAAGGGCACGGGGTTGAGCGAGTGTGCCGTGTTGGGCGTGCCATCGGGGTTGATGGCATTGTCGGCATTGCCATGGTCGGCAATGATGATGGCCTCATAGCCATTCTTCTTGGCAGCCTTGATGACAGCCTCCACGCACTTGTCAACAGCCCAGACAGCCTTGGCAATGGCATTGTAGACGCCCGTGTGGCCCACCATGTCGCCGTTGGCAAAGTTCACCACGATGAAGTCGTACTGCTGCGTGGCAATGGCAGCCACCAGCTTGTCCTTCACCTCGTAGGCACTCATTTCGGGCTTCAGGTCGTAGGTAGCCACCTTCGGGCTGGCCACCAGGATGCGGTCCTCGCCGTCGAAGGGAGCCTCGCGTCCGCCATTGAAGAAGAAGGTGACGTGGGCATACTTCTCCGTCTCGGCGGTGTGCAGCTGCTTCTTGCCCTGCTGCGAGAGATATTCGCCCAGCGTGTTCTCCACATTCTCCTTCGGGAAGAGGATGTGCACGCCCTTGAAGTTGGCGTCGTAGGGCGTCATGCAGTAGTACTGCAGCCCGGGAATGGTCTTCATGCCCTGCTCCGGCATATCCTGCTGGGTGAGTACGATAGTGAGCTCCTTGGCGCGGTCGTTGCGGAAGTTGATGAAGATGACCACATCGCCCTCCTCTATGCAGCCGTTCACAGAAGCGTTGTGGATAGGCTTGATGAACTCGTCGGTGACACCCTCGTCGTAGCTCTCCTGCATGGCCTGCACCATATCGGTGGCCTGCTTGCCGGTGCCGTTGACAATGAGGTCGTAGCCCTCCTTCACACGCTCCCAGCGCTTGTCGCGGTCCATGGCGTAGAAGCGGCCCACGATGCTGGCAATGGCGGCATCGTTCTTGGCGCAGACATCCGTCACTTGCTGGATGAAGCCCTTGCCGCTCTTCGGGTCGGTGTCGCGACCGTCCATAAAGCAGTGCACGAAGGTCTGGTTCTTCAGCCCATAGTGCCGGCCCACCTCGATGAGCTTGAACAGATGGTCCAGGCTGGAGTGCACACCGCCGTCAGAGCAGAGGCCCATCAGGTGCAGCTTCTTGCCCTGCTCCTTGGCGTAGGTGTAGGCAGCCTTCACCTGCGGGTTCTCCACGATGGAGTTGTCGCGGCAGGCGCGGTTGATTTTCACCAGGTCCTGATAGACAATTCGGCCTGCGCCGATATTGAGGTGGCCCACCTCCGAGTTGCCCATCTGCCCGTCGGGCAGACCCACATCCTCACCGCTGGCCTGCAGCTGTGAGTGAGCCGATGTGGCGTTCAGATAGTCCAAAAAAGGTGTTGGGGTGTTGTAGATCACGTCGCCCCGTCCGTGCTGACCGATTCCCCATCCGTCGAGAATCATCAGAAGTGCTTTCTTTGCCATAATGTGTTAGATATTATGTTTATTTGATTTGCTTGAGTGCCAACTTTACAACTTGCTCCACAGGCAGCGAGGGCTGCTCTTGCAGGATGGCCACCACCACTTTCTGGGTGGGTGCGGGCGAGAAGCCCAACATGGTGAGTGCAGCCACGGCCTCGTCGCGCACGGCGTTGTTCACCGGGGCTTGCACCGACCCGCCGGCGGGAATCTCGTCGGCAATGCCCAGCGCCACAATCTTGTCGCGCAGGTCCACAATGATGCGTTGCGCCGTCATCTTGCCTATGCCCTTGATGCCCTGGATGAGCTTGGCGTTGCCCGTGGAGATGGCAGCACAAAGCTCGCCCACGGTCATGCCCGAAAGGGCCATGCGCGCCGTGTTGGCCCCCACCCCACTCACGGTGATGAGCAGCTCGAACATCTCGCGCTCCCTCTTGCTGCTGAAGCCGAAGAGCACATGGGCATCCTCGCGGATAGCCTCGTAGACGTAGACCTTGGCTTCGCGCCCTGCCTTCTGGAGGGCCGAGTAGGTGTTCAGCGATATGTTCAGGCCATAGCCCACGCCGCCGGCCTCTACAACAGCCAGCGCCGGAGTCAGCTCGGCCACTTCGCCCCTGATGTATTCTATCATAAAATGCCTGTTTTGCTTTTCGACTGCAAAGGTACGCAAAAATTGCAAACCCACCAAATATGAAATCTCCTATTTGCGCGATGAAGACAATAAAAAATGGTGCTGTCCGTTAAATATCGTGAAGAGACAAGAGCATGAACCCAGCCAAACGGATTATCGTCAACACTTCGGTGCAGTATGCCAAAGCCATCATCACCATGGCCTTGACGCTCTACTCCACACGCCTGGTGCTCGATGCACTCAGCGTCAGCGACTACGGCATCTATATGGTCATTGCCGGCGTGGTGGCCATGCTGGGCTTCATCACCAACGCCCTGGCCATCACCACGCAGCGCTATCTGTCCTACAATCAGGCGCAGGGTGACATAGTCCATCTCAAGAAAATCTTTGTCAACAGCCTGTTCATCCATCTGGTCTTCGGCCTTATCGTGGTGGCGGCCCTGCTGGCCCTGCAAGGCATTCTCTTTGACCGTGTCTTGAACATCGACCCCCTGCGCATACCCACGGCGCAGAAGATATATGTCATATCGGCCTTCATGCTGCTGGTCACCGTCCTCTCATCGCCCTACAAAGCACTGCTCATCGCCCACGAGAACATCGTCTATATTGCCGTCGTCGAAACAGTAGACGCCATTGTGAAACTGGGAATGGCCATTTCGCTGGCCTACATTAGCTTCGACAAGTTGCTGGCCTACCAGTGGATGATTGCCACCATCGTGACGCTCAACTTGCTGGCCTTCAGTGCTTACTCCCTTTTTAAGTTCCCTGAGAGTGCAGTGGTCATCCGTTTTCGCGACCTTGACTCATCCTACATCAAGAAAATCACCGCCTTTGCCGGATGGACCACCTACGGCATGGGCTGCGTGGCAGGGCGCGTGCAAGGCACTGCACTGGTGCTGAACCATTTCTGGGGAACAGCCATCAATGCTGCTTACGGCATATCCAACCAAATATTCTCAGCCATCTCGTTCCTCGTTGGCTCTATCCTTAACGCCATGAACCCACAGCTGATGCAGGCTGAAGGCCACGGCGACCGCCAGAAGATGCTGGAAATGGCCGTCAAGCAGAGCAAATTCACCACGGCCATCCTCGCCCTAGTGGTCATACCGCTGGTTGCCGAGATGCCCACCATTCTTGACCTGTGGCTGAAAGAGGTGCCAGAGCACACCGTGATGTTCTGCCGAATGATTCTGCTCGCCTTTCTGGCCGACCAGATTACGGTGGGACTGGGTTCTGCCTGTCAGGCCATTGGCCAGATTCGCACTTTTACCCTGCTCACCTTTACCCCAAAGTTGCTCTACATGCCCGTCATCTGGCTGATGTTCCGCTACGGCAGCTCAGTCTACGATGCCATGGTGCTCTATGTATTGCTGGAAGTGGCTGTGGCGCTGGTGCGCATCCCCTATATGCACTATAAGGCAGGGCTCAACGTTGGTGCCTATTGCAGGAGAGCCATCGTTCCCGTCGTACTCCAGTCCGCGGTCATTGCTGCCGTCTGCTGGCTGTGCGTCAAGGGTCTGCATTTCCACTTCAGGTTCTTCATTACCGCCGCCTGTGGCGTCGCAGCAGGCCTGCTGTCCACCTGGCAGTTTGTGCTCAACGATGAAGAGCGAGCCTTCAGCAAAGAAGCCCTGAGAAAACTAACAAAGCGATGAAAAGCTGCAATAATAATGTTCGGTAATTTGGCCGTTTCAGAAATATTTTTTAACTTTGCACGGAAATTTCGCATAAACAACGTATCGATAAAATAAAAATATGGCAGAAAACAAAGTTGCAGATGTCATAGACATCGGGAAACTCATCAAGAAAATATACTCCAAACGGAAGTTGTTCCTCTATAAAGTTTGGCCCACCACCTTCATTGTATCGTGCCTTTACATCATTTGCATCCCGCGATATTACACTTCAGAGGCACGCCTTGTACCTGAACTTGGTAGTTCTATTGGAGGAGGCGGACTCGGTTCTTTGGCGGCATCATTTGGCTTCAATTTAGACAATCCTGAAGGTGGCGATGCAATAACCCCAATGCTTTATCCCGACCTGATGGAGGACAACGGCTTTGTGGCCAATTTATTTAATATCCACGTAAAAAGTTCAGATGGCGAAATCGCCACCAATTACTATGATTACCTGAAGAATCATCAAAAGCATCCTTGGTGGTCTGCTGTAACCAAATGGATTGGCGGCATTGTAAAATCAATCATACCTAAAGCCGAAGTTCCCTCTCCAGAAAGTGGTGTAGGCGGAAAGCGTTCTCCATACTGGCTCACAGAAGAAGAGGAAGGTATAGCCAACATTGTGCGGAATGCCATAATGCTGACGTTGAACGACAAGACTGGCGTAATCTCCATAACAACAAAGGCCCAAGACCCATTGGTCTCAAAAATACTGGCAGACTCTGTGCAGGTGTATTTGCAGGAATTTATCACCGCCTACCGCACAAACAAGGCACGCGTCGACGTTACGCACTATGAAGAACTAACCCGCCAAGCTTTAGAGGAATACCTGCGCTCGAGTGAGGAGTATTCAAAATTCAACGATGCCAACAAAGGAGTGGTGATGGCTTCTATCCAGACAAAAATGGATAATATGCTCAAGGATATGCAGGTAAAATATACCACCTACACTACTATGACAGCACAGTATGAAAGTAGTAAGGCAAAACTGCAAGAGCGAACTCCCGCATTCACACAGTTGAAAGGTGCCTCAGTAAACGTAAAACCGGCCGGCCCGAAACGAATGATTTTTGTCATACTCATGCTGATACTATCCACTATGGTCACCATTGTCGTCATTTTCCGACACGACTTGACGAAAATCATCACAATACGAAACTCTTAGTGCATAGCAAATATGCAGCTGACGATATTAAATAGTGTAGACATACACTTTGACAGGGACTCTATGCTCAAAGTCCTGATATGTGTGGTCTGGTCAGCTCTACTGGTGGGTCACGCCAAGGGCATCATAAACCGTTTGCCTGTTTTTGGCGATTTTTCCGAATTAACACAGGCCGCCCTTATTGTCATTCCCTTGATATTGGCGCTGCCATCTATTGTCAACAAGCTATGCCTGGCTGACTATCTGTTCTATTCTGTATGTGTGGTCTATTATATGTCAGGCTATGTAGCCTTTCCCGAAAACTCTAAATTCCTAAATGAATATGCGTTCCAATGTCTTTGCTGCGTAGTCCCATATTATTTTATAGGTCGGCTGATTGACATCAACAATCTTTTCAAAGTTCTAATCATTCTGTCTACAATATGTATTTTTGCAGACCTCTTTTATTTTCTTGTTTATACTCCATCCACTAAAGTCGTTGAAGGAGTTGAAAACGAAGATAATATGTACCAGGCATACAAGTCGCTGCCACATGTGGCAATGATGCTGTGGGCTACGATGGAAAAGCCAAGGATATGGAAAGCCGTGGTGTTCATTTTGGGAATTTTGTTTTTGCTGTCATGTGGTACACGCGGTCCCTTGGCATGCATTGGTTTTTTCGGAATAATATATTTTTTCTTTTATATGAATTTTAAGGGAGCAGTCTATCTTAAAGTGCTGATTGTCTCTACAAGCCTTATCATACTTGTCAATCTTCGAGCCATTGCCGTCTATCTGGCAAGTACTTTTACCTCTTTAAACTTAAGCACCCGCATTCTTCAGAAAATTGTAGTTGGTGAAATGGGAAACGACTCACAAAGAAGTGGCGTGCGAGATATAATATATAAAGCCTTAGACGACGGAGACCACTTTTGGGGATTGGGGCTTTTCGGGTGCCAGAACTATAATGTGCATTACCCCCATTTTTTGCCATTGGACTTTGCCAGCACCTTTGGCTATGCAATAGGCAGCTTTTTTTTAGTCATACTTGTTCTCTTTATCGGCTGGGCATTTTTGATAACGAGGGGAACAAAAACTCAAGTGTTTATCCTGTTTTTGTTTTCCATAAGCATTATCAAATTGCTGCTGAGCAACACCTTCGCTCTTGAACCTTTCTTTTTTATGTTAATAGGCGTGTGTGCCAAAGAAATAATTAGCAGAAAGTCATGGACATTTTTGAACAGGCAAAACGAATAAAGCCATACCTTGCTAATCTAAGCGTTTATTTCTTGGCTTCTCTGGTGCCGATGTTCCTGTCTCTGGTGTCCAACCCATTTGTTGCCAAGAACATGTCGCCATGTGATTATGCCATTGTGGGGTATTATTCTGCATTCATTACGCTTTTTACGCCATTTGTCAACTTCTACTTCGTCCACTATTTCACCAAACGGTTCTACGAAGTGGATGCCAGCGAAAGAGAAAAACTGAAAGCTACTATTTTCAAAAGTTTCATTTCCTTGTCATTCTTAATGACGCTGGTTGCTATACTACTGATACTAGTGTACTATGTTTTAGCCAACAAATCCTCAGAAATACCCTTTCTCCCTTACGCACTTTTGGCATTGTTCAGGATGCCACTTTCTTGCATTTATTCACTTGAGCTCATCGACTTCAAGATGAGACGCCAAAGCAAGCCTTTCTTCTATGTGTCAGTGGCCAATAGTGCTATTGCCGTCTCGTTGATGCTGCTTTTTGTCGTAGCTTTCAAATGGGGAGCTTTCGGTCATCTCTCCTCATCACTTCTGGCTCATACTGTGCTATTCGCCTATATTTTGCACCGCAACCGTCATTTGCTTCATTATCCCTTCGATTGGTTAACATTAAAGGAGGCGGCGTTTTTCTGTTGGCCTATGGTCATTGCTGCAATGCTCACCTTTTTCTCGCAAGGTTACGATAAAGTGATCCTTGAACGTTCTGGTGATTTAACCACTCTGGGTTACTACTCAGTAGGCATATCCATCGCAGCTTATATCAATATGCTTGGCGATTCTGTTAACAGTACCTTTCAGCCCGATGTCTTTGAGAGTATTGTAAAACGCAATTTCAGAAGGACTTTCAATATCATTGCCTTAAAGATTGCGCTGATGTGCGTCATCGTTGTCGCTTTCATCATTCTTGCTCCCTACATTATTGACATTCTTACTTTCGGGCGCTATCTCAATTCTACAAAATATGCAGTCATCGCATCACTTGCTGCTATCACATCGATGATGTACTACTCGGTCAGCCAGATTACCATCGCTCTGGGATATTCGTCCGTCACATTGACCAACAAGATAGTGGGAAGCTTGATGAGCGTCTTAGCCTTCAACGTGCTCATTAGCAGCTATGGAGCTGTGGGTGCGGCATGGGGAGTAGTCCTCAGCTATTTCTTCTTTTTCTTTGGCAATGTGATTATAGTCACCTACAAATACCGTCACGACACTTATGAAAATAGGAATCCTCACCTTTCATAGACCCTGCAACTTTGGTGCCAACTTGCAGGCGTTTGCATCAAGCAACTATTTCCAGTCACTTGGCCACGATGTGTACATCATCAATTATTTGCGCGACTCTGACAAAAATTATGTCAAGACCATTCCTTCTGTGCAATATAAGGCACACAGTGACTTTGTCAACCTCCGGTTACGACTGACCGAGGAAGCACGAACAGAGGAACAACTTTGCAAAATAGTAGAGGACTATTCTTTCGACCTAATTGTCATCGGGGCTGATGCCGTATGGCGCCAGTCGAAGGACTGTAAAATTTTCTTTGCAGAATGGCTTTTCAGCCATGAGAGCATTGCTCATACCCCTGTCGTGTCTATGTCAGCAGCTCACATGGGAAGTGGATTCGGCAATCTCGACAAGCAACAGAGACATGTCTACGGCAGCTGTCTGATGAAGTTCAAATACATTTCTGTCAGAGATTCGTGGACGCGGAGTGTCATACTTCATGATTTGCTTAACTCAAATAGTTTCCCCGTCCACATCACTCCTGACCCCGTTATTGTTTTAGACCGCTTCATTACTGATAAGTGGCAGTCAAATGGCGTGTCGCCGAAGAAGTATTATCTGATGACCCTCCCATGCGACTGGGGAAAAAGCAAACGTAGTGGTGCCATACGTAAGTTATGGTTCCGACACTTCAAGAACATTGTCAATAAGGCGGGCTACCAACTAGTAGAGTTACCATTGCCAGAAGGCACATCGGGTATGCCATTCGATGTCACCGTATTTTACCCAACAGACCCTGTCCAGTGGTATTTGTGGATTAAAAATGCCAAGGCTTTCATAGGTTTGCGTTTTCATGCCATCATGTCTGCCATTACTGCTGGTGTTCCCTTTTTCAGTATTGATTCCTATGGTGCCCCTCCCTCTAACAAGTTACTTCTGCAAGAGGTGATAACCCCCAAAAAGTCTGTTTATCCGCATGACACAGAAAGCAAAATCTATCATCTACTGAAGGGTACAGCCTTTGAATCTTTCAGAATCCCTGCATATCTGGAAAGTCAACGTCCGTCAGTACTGTTCAAAAAAGTTGAGGGCGTAAAGATTGCCGACATTGAAGCCCTGCGCAATCAGATGCAGCAGCAGTTTATGTCAGCAATGAAAAAAATGCTTACGGTGGTGCAAGGTCGCCAGCGTTCTATTCTCAAATTAGGTGACAAATGTACTGGGTGTTTCGCCTGTTATAATGCCTGTTCTGCACATGCTATCAGCATGGATGAGGACGATGAGGGATTCTATATGCCAAATATCAATACAGACTTATGCGTTGATTGCGGGAGATGCGATAAGTCATGCCCACAAATCTCGCAAGGTGATTACCATTCCACTCAGAAGGCATACTATGGATACGCGACCGATGAGGAGCTAAGAAAAAGCAGCTCTTCAGGAGGCTTGTTCAGCATCTTTGCACAAGATGTTATTGGCAAGGGGGGGAAAGTTTACGGAGCAGCTTTTAACTTTGAAGACAACATCCGCCTGGAGTGCCAATCTGCGGCGAAGATAATGGAGCTAAGACCACTCTTGAAATCTAAATATGTTCAAAGTTATATCGGAGAAGCTTTCATCAGCATTAAGAAAGAACTGGCTGAAGGCAAACAGATACTGTTTTGCGGTACACCTTGTCAGGTGGACGGACTAAGAAGATACTTAGGACGTGACGTTCCCAATCTCATCACTATTGATTTTGTATGTCACGGTGTTCCGCCTATGTCAATGCTGAGAAAACATCTTGAAATGTTGGGCATAAGTCACGCCAACCAGATTGATTTCAGGCCAAAGAAAAGGTCTTGGGTTGATGATATAGTCATTAAATATGATGGTGACAAGACTTATGTGGAGGGTTGGAAATATGATGCCTTCTACAATTGCTTTATGAATTATGGCAATCTCCGACGCTCTTGTTACAACTGTCATTACTGCAATGGCCAACGAGCTGCAGACATCACTATTGCTGACTTTTGGGGGTATCGTCAATACGATGAAACTATATATGACCCGAAAGGGCTCTCCCTGATTCTTACCAACACTCAGCGTGGACAGACTTTTGTTGAATCAGCCACTTTGGCATCAACTATATGTGCCATGAGGGAAATAGCCCCCAAATATGCTGAATATGTCTACATGAGAAAACGACAAGGAAAAAACGGATATGACATTGAAAAGAGAAACCAGCTGTTTGGAGATATAGAGACTTCTGATTACAGAGAGGCTGTCAAAAAAAATGGTTTCCTCATTCGGAAAAGTTTTAAGGAGAAGGTCAAAGAAAGACTGCGGAATTCGATTGGTGTCATTTTCTTGCCTAAACCGTTTCTCTCTTATATTCAGCAATAGTCCATCTGGAAATGGGGAAAGCCATACTTGCCAGACCTGTGAAATCGATACTAAGCACAGGGAAAAAATAGACATT
This sequence comes from uncultured Prevotellaceae bacterium, assembly GCA_902786565.1. Lineage (GTDB taxonomy): Bacteria > Bacteroidota > Bacteroidia > Bacteroidales > Bacteroidaceae > Prevotella. Next base: position 79,987 of record CADACW010000009.1, read on the forward strand.
TTCTTTGGCTCTTTCGACGGAAATGTATACCTTTGCAAAAAAATAATTTGCGATGGAACGATTCTTCAATATTGGCATCGATCTGACATACCCTCTGAAATTTGCCTGGCGGGTATTGCAGAGCATAGTGCTCAAGCGACAAAATGTAAACATCTCGCCTTTGGCCCGCTGGAACAGAAGTACTGACTTTGGTGGGCACAACACCATCGGGGCTGGTGTGCGAATAGGTTTCTCGCTTGTAGGACGTTTCACTTATATCTGCGACGGTTGTGACTTGTCACTTTGCAAGATAGGTAGTTTTTGCAGCATTGCCAACGGAGTGAAGGTTGTTCGCTATCGGCATCCCGTTGCAACATTCGTGTCCACATCTCCCGTATTCTTCAGCACATTGAAGCAATGTGGAAAGACCTTTGTCAAAGAAAACTTGTATGAAGAGCAATTGCTGGTGGAAGGCTATTCAGCCATTATCGGCAACGATGTGTGGATAGGCGAAGACGTGAAAATCATTGAGGGAGTGAAGATTGGAAACGGAGCCATCGTGGCCGCAGGGGCCGTGGTTACCAAAGACGTTCCTCCCTACGCCATCGTGGGAGGCATTCCCGCCAAGGTCATACGATACCGTTTCACAGAAGAGCAAATAGCATATCTGCAACAGTTGCAATGGTGGAACAAAGGCAATGAATGGTTAGAAGAACATGCCCAGAAATTTACTGATATCGAAACTCTAATGAACAGCGTAAGAATATGAAAACAGCAATTATCTGCGTCGCTTATAATCGTGCCGACAGTCTGCAAAGGCTGCTGACATCACTTGAACAGGCATGCTATCCGGAAACTGCTACCCTCATCATTTCCATTGACAAAAGTGATACCGATGCCGTAGAGAAAATGGCAGAAGACTATCATTGGCCCCATGGTGATTTGCGTATTGCGAAGCACGACAAGAATCTTGGCCTGCGCCAACACATGCTGTCGCTGGGAAAATACTACGATGAGTTTGATGCTCTTATCGTCTTGGAGGACGATGTCACGGTAGCCACATCGTTCTATTATTTTGCCTGTGCCTGCGTTGAAAAATATTTCGGCAACGAAGACATTGCGGGCATCAGCCTTTACAGTTTCTCTACCAACTACCATACCTTTCTGCCTTTCTCTCCCGCAAAGTCACAACATGATGTCTACCTGATGAATTGCGCTCAGTCTTGGGGCGAAGTGTGGATGAAACCACAATGGGAAAAGTTTATCAAGTGGTACGAATGTCATTCAGACAACTTCAATCTTGAGTATTTGCCACAATCGCTAAACCAGTGGCCAAAGTCTTCCTGGCTAAAATACCATACTCGCTACTGCATCGAAGAGAACAAATATTTTGTCTATCCCTACGCCTCAATGTCGACCAACAACGTTGACCCAGGAGAGAATTATCACGGGCCCATCGACACAATTTTCCAGGCTTCGCTACTTGCCTCGCTGCAAACCAACTTCCGATTGCCAGATGCCAACAAGGCCGAAATCAGATACGACGGATTCTTCCAGCCCAAATTCTTAGGCCGGCATCTTGGCATCGCAGAGGGCGATGAACTGTGCGTCGACTTATTCTCCGACAAGCCTGCCTGCCTGTATCGTCATTATCTTCTTTCCAATCGGTCTCTGCCATACAAGGTCATCAAATCTTTCGCACTACATTTGCGCCCTATCGAAATGAACATCATCACTCAGCGGGAGGGAAATGAGATATGGCTCTACGACACCACCGTTAGTGCTCCTGCACCCAAGGCCCCCGCCCGCTACCTGGCCTATGCATATTTCTACCAAAAAGGATTCTACAAGATCCGCACCATGATTGGGGCACGCCAGATTTTGCATCTCCTCTTTGGGCTGGCTAAGTCCAAGCTCTAACAAGACAAACAAGGAACTGATTCTTCAAAACAAAATATACACCCTATGATTTCTTCAAAAAAAGAACTCAAATTCTATATCATGGCTGACAGCATGATGAACAAAGGATATTTTACCCCATCAGCAAAACAACGCCTCGTTGACTTGCTGCATCCTGACCCCATTATGCACTACCTCCGCTTTTCGCGCAAAGCCTGGTATTACAAGACGAAGAAGAATCCCTTATGGATATACTATTCATGGAGGTGGCAAAAACTGGGAATCCGACTTGGATTTAGCATTGCTTATGATGTTTTCGGCTACGGACTCGTTGTTCCTCACCATGGCACTATAGTTGTCGGGACAGGAAATCAAATAGGTAACTACGCCGTCTTGTTCACCTCAACATGCATAACAGAAAAACCAAGAAAGACGATTGGCGATGGGCTGTACTTAAGTACTGGTGCAACCATTACTACGTGTGAGAAACTGGGAAGCAATGTCACAATTGCCGCCAACTCTGTTGTTGCCAAATCTTTTTCAGAAGAAAATAATATCCTGTTGGCCGGAATGCCAGCCACAGTCAAAAAACAAACGCAACCCTGGTATATACGTGATGGAGCCATTTGGGAAAGTCGGGTAGAGCGTTGTGAAGAGTTGAGAAAAAAGATGAAACTGTTCAGCCAGACAGACTGAAAACAAAACATATTTATGCTAATTGTTTTGTTTTGCCCCTCATTTCTTTGTAGTTCAAAATAAACTTTGTATCTTTGCATACTAATTCGGGGATATGAAGAAAATTGCTGCCATACTAACGGTGTTCAACAGACGCGAAAAGACAATTTCCTGTCTGCAGCACCTGTTTGAGGCATTACAAACATACAATCAAGCCACTTCAGACGGAATAGTGCTGTCAGTCTTCCTCACCGACGACGGCTGCACCGACGGAACTGCCGATGCCGTCAGGGCAGCTTTTTCAGATAAGGACATACACATTCTGCAAGGCACTGGCTCGCTGTTCTGGGCAGGCGGCATGCGTTTGGCTTGGCAGGCAGCCATCGACACGAAGACTCCATGGGACTACTACTTGTTGTTGAACGACGACACTTATATCTACAACAACGTGTTCAAACAGCTGTTTGACGCTGACGATTACGGCTACAAACAGACGGGCAGGCACGGTCTGTCATCGGGAATCACTTGCCAGCCAGGCCATCCAGAGGAGACTTCCTATGGAGGAGTAAAGTTTGCAAGTAAGGCAAAAGGGCGTTTCACACTGGCCGAGCCTTCTGGTGTACCTCAAGCCGTCGACTCCACCCACGCCAATATCCTTCTTGTGCATCATGAAGTGGTTGCAGAGATAGGTATTTTTTATAAGGGCTACCGCCATGGCGAGGCTGACATGGATTATTCTATGGCATGCAACCGCCACCATCTGCCGGTTTACGTCACAGCCCAGGTGTGTGGAGAGTGCGAGTTCGACCATGATTCTAATAAAGGGGAGATTGAACGGCTGATGAAAATGACATTTGCAGAACGCAAAGCATACGTAAACGCCCCTACTCACTCAGATTATGATTATCTGCTTCATATTCGCCGGAACTTGCCATTACGTTATCCCTTAGCTCGCCTTATGCGCACTATACGACTGTATTTTCCAAAATTGTATTATAGAATCACTCACTTAAGAGGAATATATAAATAACCATCGAAATGAAAAAGATAATGCTGGTCTTCGGCACACGGCCAGAAGCAATAAAGATGGCCCCCTTGGCCATAGAACTGAAAAAGAACAATGCAGATTTTGAGACCATAGTCTGTGTAACAGGGCAGCACCGGGAGATGCTGGACCAGGTGCTGCGCATCTTCGACATCCAGCCCGACTTCGACCTGAACATCATGAAGCAGGGGCAGGACCTGTATGACATCACGGCACGTGTGCTGACCGGCATGCGCGACGTGCTCTGCAAGTGCAAGCCCGACGTGGTGCTGGTGCACGGCGACACCACCACGTCGACGGCAGCAGCCCTGGCCGCCTTCTACCAGCAGATTCCCGTGGGGCATGTAGAGGCGGGGCTGCGCACCCACAACATCTACAGCCCCTGGCCCGAAGAGATGAACCGCCAGTTGACGGGGCGCATTGCCACTTACAACTTTGCGCCCACAGCCCTGTCGGAAAAGAATCTGAGGGAAGAGCATGCACACGGCAAGATATATGTCACCGGCAACACGGTGATTGATGCGCTGCACATGGTGGTGGCCAAGCTGAAGGGCGACAAGGCACTGGCCGACGAGCAAGCCAAGGTTCTGGCCAAAGCAGGATACGACATCGGCCGCCTTGACCAAGGCCGGCGCCTGATACTGATTACCGGCCACCGGCGCGAGAACTTTGGCGAGGGGTTCATCAGCATGGTGACGGCTATGAAGGACTTGTCGGAGAAATATCCAGATGTGGACTTTGTCTACCCCATGCACCTCAACCCCAACGTGCGCAAGCCCATCCACCAGGTGTTCGGCGAGGATTTGACGGTCTGGCCCAATTTCTTCTTCATCGAGCCGCTTCAGTATCTGGAGTTTGTGTATCTGATGGAAAGATCGCACATCGTGCTCACCGACAGCGGGGGCATACAGGAAGAGGCTCCCGGACTGGGCAAGCCCGTGCTGGTGATGCGCGACACAACCGAAAGGCCCGAAGCCTTGGAGTCAGGGACCGTACATCTGGTGGGAACAGATTACAACAAGATAATGAGCGAGGTGAGCACCCTGCTCGACAACGCCGAAGCATACCAGCGGATGAGCCAGGCCGTGAACCCCTACGGTGACGGCAAAGCTTGCCAGCGGATTGCCAACATCCTAAAATCAGAATAATCAAGATGATGCCACATATTGTTCTCATAGACGACTGTTTCCCCATCAACACCCGGAACCGGAAAATTCTCAGTTCCCTGGCCGAGCATTACGGGAAAAACGCAACACTGTCTGTCATAACATGGGACAGAAACGATGATTACAAGGAAAAATTAGAAGGGTACTACGTCTACAAGAAGGCTTCCGAATATGGAAACAAGACACGAAAGCTGTTGAACCTTTGGGGATACCGCCAATTCTGTCACACGACAATAAATAGCTTACAACCAGATGTGGTCATAGCCTCACACTGGAACAATCTGATGATGGTTCCAAGGCTAGACCGCCGACGTCAAATGCTCATCTATGAAAACTTGGACGTTCCCACCGAGTCATACGTTCTGAGGAAGACCACTACGGCTCTTGAGCACTGGCACATGCGGCGTGTGGACTTGACCATCCATGCCTCGCGTTTCTTCACCAAGCTATACTCCCCACAGATAAGGCAGCTGATTCTTGAGAACAAGCCTGCTTTTCCTGTTCCGCCTCCCCAAGAATATGCCACCCACCAGCCCCTCCGTGTAGCTTTTATCGGTTTGCTGCGCTATCGCGACATCTCCAAAGTCTTAATAGACGCCATTCGTGACGACAGCCGTTTCCAGTTGTATTTTCATGGCGATGGACACGCCAAGCAGTATCTGGAAGAATGTGCTGCCGGGGCGTCAAACATTTTCTTTACCGGCCGATATGCGTATGAAGACGTGGCCAAGCTCTATCAGCAGACAGACGTTGTATGGGCAGCCTATCCCAACAAAGACTTTAATGTGGTCTACGCCATATCCAACAAGTTCCATGAGTCACTCTCATTCGGCATTCCCACCGTCTATGCCGACAAGACGTGTCTTGGCGACTTTGTGGTGGAAAACCATATTGGCATGGCCGTCGACCCCTACTCGGAGGATGCGGTAAAAGGGCTACTTGAGCATATTGTGTCACATCAGGACGACCTTCGGAAAATGGCCCAGGACATGCGGACATTTGGACAGAGGCAAACCACCTGGAAAGAAGATTTCAGCAAAGTCACACAGGCCATCGATAGATTTTTCACATAAAAGTTTGACATTCTCAATTTTAATGCGTATCTTTGCACATTGGAATTTGGAGAAACTAAAAATGACAACCGGAAAGACTTCTTCTACGGAAATGCATAACAAGGCTTTCAACGAAGGTCTCGTGTCAATTATTATGCCAATGTACAATTCCGCTCCGTTTGTCCGTGAAGCCATTGAATCGGTATTGGCGCAGACTTATACTAACTGGGAGTTGCTGATTATTGACGATGCATCAACAGACAAGTCTTTAGAAATTGCCCAAGAATACTCCAGCGCTAATCCAAAAATCCGTGTCTTGCATAATGACAGGCCCATTAAGATGCCGTCGGCCCCAAGAAATGTTGGGGTGCAGGCTGCCAATGGGCGGTACATTGCCTTTCTTGACAGTGACGACCAATGGTTCCCTCAAAAGTTAGAGCAGCAGCTGCCTCTATTTGCTGACAAGAGGATAGCAATTGTCTATTCCAACTATGAGAAAATTGACGAAAAGAGCACAAGGGCTAACAGAGTAGTTGCAGCGCCTCCATTTGCCACTTACGACTCATTACTTCAGGGAAATGTCATTGGAAACCTTACCGGCATCTATGACACGGACAAAGTTGGCAAAGCCAATATCCAGAATGTCCACCATGAGGACTACGTCATGTGGCTGTCCATTCTCAAAAAGGGCTATATTGCCCGGAATACTGAGACGACCTTGGCTGCCTATAGGGAAACCTCACGTTCAGTTTCTTCAAATAAGTTGAAGGTCACTGCATGGCAATGGGATATTTACCGAAAGGTAGAACACCTGTCTCTTTTGCGTTCCGTCTACAATTTTGTTTTCTACGCTATTAAGGCTTTTCGGAAAAGCCTGATTTAGGCTCCCTCGCCTTTTTCCAGCCGAACAGCGCCTCTCAGACACAGTCCGGATATGGGACGCCGCCAAATGGTGTGCCGATAAGAGCAGCAGAAACGGAAAGTAAAACAATCTCATCGTGGCGGTCTTCATTTAAAGAACTAAAAAAGCCTCCCCTGCTGTGGGGAGGCTTTTATTTGGCAGATGACAGCAGGGGGCTTATTCGCCCTTCTCCATCTGTGCCTTCAGGTTGGCCAGCACGTCGAGGTCACCGAGTGTGGTGCTGGCTGCTACGTTCTCAATCTTCGGGGTCTCGTCCTTCTTCTTGGCGGGAGCGGCAGCGCTCTTGCGGGCGGCACGCTTCTCCTCGCGGTCCTTGTCCTCGAAGGTGCGGCTGTGGCTGAGGATGATGCGCTTCGAGTCCTTGTTGAACTCAATCACCTTGAAGGGCAGCTCCTCGCCCTGCTGGGCCTGCGAGCCGTCTTCCTTGACCAGGTGCTTGGGCGTGGCAAATCCCTCAACATCCTCGCCGAGCTGGATGACGGCACCCTTCTCGAGCACCTCCAGCACCTTGCCGGTGTGTACGGAGCCAATGGTGTACTGGCCCTCGAAGGCATCCCAGGGATTGTCCTCCAGCTGCTTGTGGCCGAGGCTGAGACGACGGTTCTCCTTGTCGATGTCGAGCACGATGACGTCGATGGGCTCGCCCACCTTGGTGAACTCTGAGGGGTGCTTCACCTTCTTGGTCCACGACAGGTCGCTGATGTGAATCAGTCCGTCGACACCCTCCTCCAGCTCTACAAAGACGCCGAAGTTGGTGAAGTTGCGCACCTTTGCGGTGTGCTTCGAGCCAACGGGGTACTTCACCTCGATGGTCTCCCATGGGTCTTCCTTCAGCTGCTTGATGCCGAGGCTCATCTTGCGCTCCTCGCGGTCGAGGGTGAGGATGACGGCCTCCACCTCGTCGCCCACCTTCAGGAACTCCTGTGCCGAGCGGAGGTGCTGGCTCCACGACATTTCGCTCACGTGGATGAGTCCCTCCACGCCGGGCTGCACTTCTACGAATGCGCCGTAGTCGGCAATGACGACGACCTTGCCCTTGATGTGGTCGCCCACCTTGAGGTTCGGGTCCAGGGCATCCCAAGGATGCGGTGTGAGCTGCTTCAGGCCGAGGGCGATGCGCTTCTTCTCCTCGTCGAAGTCGAGGATGACCACGTTGATCTTCTGGTCGAGCTCCACCACCTTCTTCGGGTCGTCTACGCGGCCCCAGCTGAGGTCGGTGATATGGATGAGTCCGTCCACACCGCCCAGGTCTACGAACACGCCGTAGCTGGTGATGTTCTTCACGGTGCCCTCCAGTATCTGGCCCTTCTCGAGCTTCGAGATGATTTCCTGCTTCTGCTGCTCCAGCTCGGCCTCGATGAGTGCCTTGTGGCTGACGACGACGTTGCGGAACTCCTGGTTGATTTTCACCACCTTGAATTCCATCGTCTTGCCCACGAACTGGTCGTAGTCGCGTATGGGGTGAACGTCAATCTGGCTGCCGGGCAGGAAGGCCTCGATGCCGAACACGTCGACAATCATACCGCCCTTTGTGCGGCACTTGATGAAGCCCTGGATGACCTGCTGCTCGTCGAGTGCCTGGTTCACGCGGTCCCAAGCCTTCGACAGGCGTGCCTTCTTGTGCGAGAGGAGCAGCTGTCCCTTCTTGTCTTCGGCGCTCTCTACGTAGACCTCCACGATGTCGCCGGCCTTCAGTTCGGGGTTGTAGCGGAATTCAGCGGCCGGAATGATGCCATCGCTCTTGTAGCCGATGTTCACCACCACCTCTTTCTTGTCGACTGAGACCACCTTGCCTTCCACCACCTGATGGTCGGCCACCTTGTTGAGGGTCTCGTCGTAGGCCTTGTCAAGCTCCTCACGGCTCACGTTGGCCACGGTACCATTTTCAAACTCGTCCCAGTTGAAATCCTGCAACGGCTGAACGTTCTTTGTTAATTCTGACATTGTTTTAAATAAGTGTTTAATAATTAATAAAGTTAGACATTATGTTAATTGTCTAGAAAATTGGGTGCAAAGTTACTCATAATTATTGAAACAGAGGACATTATGCTTCCGCAGACCCTATTGTTTTAAGAATCTTTAACCCTCTGTGACGGTCTCCAGCCTGAACAGTTTGTCGCTGGGCCTCACTTTGCCGCTCACGGGTATGGCCACGCGCTGCCCTTGCGGGGCCTGGCTCACGGGGTGGCCGTCGTTGTCGTGAATCTCGGTGGCGGTGATGTACATGGCGCCGGTGGTGGGGCCTGTCACCAGCAGGCGGTCGCCCAGGGCGAAGGTGTTGGCCTCGACGGTGAACTCTGCCACGCCCAGACGTGAGAAGTATTTCACCCCGCGCCCAATGTAGACCTTGCGCTCGGTGGCGCACGAGCCGTAGTGCTTGTTCCACTCGCCCATCAGCTGGCCCTGGTAGTAGCCGTCCCAGAAGCCGCGGTTGAAGACGCGTGCCAGCCGCTCGTCCCACTCGTCCTTGCGGGCCTCGGTGAAGGTGCCGCCGATCACGGCGCGCACCGCCTCCTTGTAGCATTTCACCACCTGATAGACATATTCGGGCCCACGGGCGCGGCCCTCAATCTTGAGCACGCGCACGCCTGACAGCATCAGGCGGTCCAGGAAGCGGATGGTCTTCAGGTCTTTAGGGCTCATGATGTACTTGTTGTCTATGTCCAGCTGATAGCCCGTCTCGTCGTCGGTCACGGTGTACGAGCGTCGGCACACCTGTATGCACTCGCCGCGGTTGGCCGAGCGGTTGGCGGCGTGCAGGCTGAGGTAGCACTTGCCGCTGATGGCCATGCAGAGTGCGCCGTGGCAGAACATCTCCAGCCTCACCGGCTGTCCCGACGGGCCGCAGATATGCTGCTCCTCAATCTGCCGGTAGATTTCGGCCACCTGCTCCATCTTCAGTTCGCGGGCCAGCACCACCACGTCGGCAAACTGGGCGTAGAAGCGCAGCGCCTCGATGTTCGAGATGTTCAGCTGTGTGGAGAGGTGCACCTCCATCGGCCCGCGGGCGCCCGCGCTCCCTGGCGCCTGCACTCCCGCACTCCTGCAATACTGCATCACGGCCACATCGCTGGCAATGATGGCCGATATGCCGGCCTCGCGGGCGGCGTCCACTATCTGGTGCATCTGCTCCATATCCTCGTCGTAGACGATGGTGTTCACCGTGAGGTACGACTTCAGTCCGTGGTCGCGGCAGGTTTGCGCTATCTCTTTCAGGTCGTCGATGGTGAAGGGCGATGCCGAGCCGGCCCTCATGTTCAGCCGGCCTATGCCGAAGTAGATGCTGTCGGCCCCAGCCTGTATGGCCGCCGTCAGCGAGTCGCGGCTGCCCACGGGGGCCATCACCTCAAAGTCGGTCTCTTTCATATATATATATATAATATGGTGTAAGTTAATGGGCTGCAAAAGTAGCAATAATTTTCCAATTGGCAAAGCGAATGGCCATCTTTTACTTTGCCCGCCGAAAAAGGTGGGTCGCCCCGCAGCCATTTGTCCCGATGCCCGGAGCCAAAACTTAAATTACGACGTAATTTATCTGTATTACGACGTAATTTATATAAATTTCGACGTAATTTATATAAATTACGACGTGCTTTTAATTTTATCCCCGTCCACCACGGTAAATTTCTCTGGGGGCAGACATAAATAGCTACGGGGGCAGAAATGTTTTCCCGTCGGCGCCATCGGCCACAAAAACCGCCCCCGCCGAACAATAACCGCTCCACTTTTGCAGTTATTTATATGATACAGACAAAAACCAACAACAATAAAAACGACTAACCTATGAAGCACTTGTTACTCACACTCGCCGTGGCCCTGGCCAGCATTGCTGCCACGGCCCAGACCGCATACGTGCGCAACACAATGGCCACCGACCGCCTGGACCGCGGCGTGGTGGCCGTCAGAACCGCCGACCAGCGGGTGTTTGTCAGCTGGCGCATCCTCGACACCGACTCCAAGGGGCAGCCCTTCGACGTCTGGCGCAACGGCAAACGACTGAACGACCAGCCGCTGACCACCGGCGGCTCCTGCTACGTGGACGAGCAGCCGCTGCCCGCCGGCGAGGAGGCCGTCTACGAGGTGCGCGGCGGTGGCATCGACGGCCACTATACCCTGCCCAAGGATGCACCCACGGGCTATCTGCCCATCGCCATAGAGAAGCCCGCCGACGGCTATACCCCCGACGGACGGCGATACACCTACTCGGCCAACGACGCCAGCGTGGGCGATGTGGACGGCGACGGGCAGTACGAGATTTTCCTGAAGTGGGACCCGTCAAACGCCCGCGACAACGCCCATCCGGGATTCACCGGGCCCACTGTCATCGACTGCTACAGGGTCTTCCCCACCAGCCAGCGGCTGTGGCGCATCAACCTGGGGCCCAACATCCGCAGCGGTGCCCACTATACGCCCTTCATCGTCTACGACCTGGACGGCGACGGACGGGCGGAGCTGATGGTGAAGACCGCCGACGGCACCCGCGACTCGCAGGGGCGCGTGGTGGGCGACAGCCTGGCCGAATGGCGAGAGGGGGCCAAGGAGGCCCTGGTGCACTTTGAGGAGAACCGCGCCCAAGCCGAGCGCGAGGAGCAGCAGATGCAGCAGTGGCGCCGCGAGTGGGAGCAGGCCCGCCAGAACGGCCAGCGCCAGGGCCGCCGGCAGGGGCAGGGCCGCCGGCAGAGGCAGGGCATGAACGTGGGCCGTGTGGAGGGGCGCATCCTGCACGGGCCGGAGTATATCAGCGTGTTCAGCGGGCTCACAGGCCAGCTGATGGACACCAAGCCATACATACCCCAGCGCGGCAACGTCAAGGACTGGGGCGACGACAACGCCAACCGCTCGGAGCGCTACCTGGCCGCAGTGGGCTATCTGGGAGCCACCACTCCCGACGGCCGCCGCAAGGCCAGCGCCATCTTCTGCAGGGGCTACTACACACGCACCGTCATCGCCGCCTGGGACTGGGACGGACAAGCACTGCGCGAGCGGTGGACCTTCGACACCGACCAGCCGCAATGGAAAGCCTACGCCGGACAGGGCAACCACAACCTGCGCGTGGCCGACACCGACGGCGACGGACTGGACGAGCTGACCTACGGCGCCATGTGCGTAGACCACGACGGCACCGGCATCTACACCACCGGATTTGGCCACGGCGACGCCATGCACCTGGTGGCAGAGCCGCAGACCGACCAACTCTACATCTGGGACTGCCACGAGAACAAGCGCGACGGCTCGGAACTGCGCGACGCCCGCACCGGCGACGTCGTATTCCAGATAAAGAGCCGCAGCGACGTGGGCCGCGCCATGGCCGCCGACATCGACCCCACCAACCCCGGCATGGAGATGTGGAGCACCGACAGCCACGGCATACGCAACATGAAGGGCGACGTGGTGTGCAAGGCCACCGACCCCGACGACCCGCAGCACAGCAACCAGCTGGTGATGCACGGCCGCTATCTGCCAGTGAACTACGGCATCTGGTGGGACGGCGACCTGCTGCGCGAACTGCTGGACCACGAGACGGTGAGCAAGTACAACTGGGAGGAGAAGAGCATAGACACCCTCGTCAAGTTCGACGGCGTCACCTTCAACAACGGCACCAAGTCGAACCCCTGTCTGGCTGCCGACATCCTGGGCGACTGGCGCGAGGAGGTCATTGCCCGCAACCGCCAGTCGACCGAGCTCCGCATCTACGTCAGCACCCTGCCCACCGACCACCGCATCGACTGCCTCATGCTCGACATACCCTACCGCCTCTCGGTGGCCACACAGAACGTGGGCTACAACCAGCCCTCCGAGCCCGGATTCTACCTGGGCCCCGACCCAAACTCGAAATTCATGCAATTTAGAATTAAGAATTAAGAATTTAGACATATCGTCTGCGGCGAGTATGAAGTAAGAATTAAGAATTTCTCTGCGTAGCATAATTCTTAATTCATACTTCTTAATCGCAGCGAAGCGAGAATACATCTTAATTCTAAACTCTTAATTCTTAAATCATACAGTTTAGGGAAATTCCCCCTGCGGTTTAGGGAAAAACCCTTGCGAGGGTCAACGAAATGTTGTTACTTTGCACCAGGAAAAAGAAACAAGCATGTATAACCCTCTAAAAACATTACAGCTATGAAAAAGATATTCTTCACCCTGATTGCCCTGCTGACCATGACAGCACAGGCCAATGCCATGAGCTACGAACAGGCACGCAACGAGGCCCTCTTCCTCACGGACAAGATGGCCTACGAGCTGAACCTAACCGATGCCCAGTATGAGGCTGCCTACGAGATAAACCTGGACTACCTGATGAGCGTCACCACCCGCCACGACGTCTTCGGACTGAACTGGGAGCGCCGCAACCGCGACCTGGAGTTCATACTCTACAGCTGGCAGTGGGATGTGTTCCGCGCAGCCTCCTACTTCTTCCGTCCGCTCTACTGGGATGCCGGCTTCTGGCACTTCGGTGTCTACGCCCGCTATCCGCACCGCGACTACTTCTACTTCGGCCGGCCGCACTTCTATGCCTCCTACCGTGGCGCTCACAGCTGGCGCATGAACGGCGGCCACAGCTTCTACGAGCACCGTCGCGACTACTTCCGCCCCGGCCACGGCTCACGCGACAGCCATGTGGGCATGCGCAACGGATGGGAGCGCGGCGACTATCGTAACAATGTGCACGGCGGCAGCTCCACACGCGTCACCGCCGGCGACCGCAGGGCTGATGGCTCACGCGACAACAACTGGCGCGGCAGCAGACGTGAGGACAGCCACGATGCCAACCGCAGCCTGGGCGGCACCCGCGCCAACAGCGGCAACGCCACCATGGGCGGCACACGCGGAAGCTTGGGCGGCACCCGCGGAACCATCGGTGAAACCCGCGGAACCTTCGGCGAAACCCGCAGCAACAGCAGCCTGGGCGGCAGCCGCCCCAACACCAGCCACAGCAGCAGCGGCAGCTTCGGCGGCACACACCCCAGCACCAGCCACAGCAGCAGCGGCAGCTTCGGCGGCACACGCCCCAGCACCAGCCACAGCAGCAGCGGCAGCTTCGGCGGCACACGCCCCAACACCAGCCACAGCAGCGGCAGCTTCGGCGGCAGCCGCAGCAGCGCCCCCACCCGCAGCAGCGGTGGCAGCAGCCAAAGCGGCGGTTCGCGCAGATAAGCGGCACTATTCGTGCAATTAAGAGTTAAGAATCAAGAGTTTAGATGTATCGCCGCTGGCGATACATCTAAATTTATACGTCGAAAACCCGGACTTCAGCGTTCTTCATACGCTCCACCTCGTTCATCTGCTTGCCCAGTAAGACGGCCTGAATGGCCTTGTTCACGATGCCGTGACCCACGGCGACTACCGTCTGGCCGGGGAACGTGGTGCGCAGAAACTCCAGGAAGCGGCGGGCACGGTCGAGCAACTGCGGCAGCGGCTCCACATTGTCGGGCCAGTCCTTCACACTGCTCAGGTCGGGGATGTAGCGGCCCGTGAAGTCGCCCCAGTCGCGCTCGCGCAGCAGCGGAGTGGTGGTCACCTCCAGCCCGTGGGGGGCAGCCACGATGCGTGCCGTCTGGATGCTGCGCCACAGGTCGCTGGCCACCACGGCATCCACGGCCACATGGGCCAGGGCGTCGCGCACTTGCTCAGCCTGGCTGATGCCCGTGGCGTTCAGTTCGCCCTGCACCTGCCCCTGCAATATCTGGCGCGCATTGTCGTAAGTCTCTCCGTGCCTGACAAGATACAGATTGGTCATTTTGATGTTCACCCTTTCAGCTTTTCAACCCCCGTCACGATGCCCTCAATGTAAGTCTTCAGAATGTGGATGCCAGTCTTGTTCTCGCCGCCAGAGGGGATAATCAGGTCGGCAAACTTCTTTGTGGGCTCGATGAACTGCTCGTGCATGGGCTTGAGCACCTTCTCATAGCGGTCCAGCACCATGGCCACCGTGCGCCCGCGCTCCACCACGTCGCGCCTGATGTTGCGTATGAGCCTCACGTCGGCGTCGGTGTCTACAAAGATTTTCAGGTCCATCATGTCGCGCAGTTTCTTGTAGTGCAGCGTCATGATGCCCTCGAGTATGATGACTGGCTTCGGACTCACGTGCACCGTCTGGGGCAGCCGGTTGGACAGCACATACGAGTAGGTGGGCTGCTCCACGGCCTCGCCCGCCTTCAGCCGCTTGATGTGCTCGGTCAGCAGTTTCCAGTCGAAGGCGTCGGGATGGTCAAAGTTGATGGCCCGGCGCTCCTCGTCGGTCATGCCCGTGGTGTCGTTGTAGTAAGAGTCGAGAGGTACGATGGCTGCGCAGTGGGGGGGCAGCACTTCGGCAATCTTCTTTACGACGGTGGTTTTGCCAGAACCCGTTCCGCCGGCGATTCCAATAATGGTCATAGCTACGTGGTGGGGGGTAAAGTTGAAGAATATTTGTGCAAAGTTAGCAATTTTCTGATAATCGCGCCCCACATCCGCCACAGTTTTAAGCATTTTTATTAAAGGAGGCCCCGCCAGCCATCGACACGCAGAGAGAGTACCGGCTTTTCACTTTAGCCCGCTTGAAATCGTTAATCGGCACCGTCGCTTGGCGGGCGTGGGGGGATTTCCTATACCTTTTATATATTATTGGCCGAAATGAGGTTCGGCGTTTAGCCAAGGACACCCTTTTTTGGGCGATAAAGTTTGGCCGTTTCGACAGAAAACCGTACCTTTGCGGCCGGTTTTTCTGAAAAGACCGCTTAATTCTTTCAAATTTTATGTACAAACCTATTTTCAACAAGAAGCGCGAAGTGCTGGTATTCCGCCAGTTTCAGCGGAAAGGCTACTCGCTCTTTGCCTGCCTGGGGCGCGAGGTGGTCATCTCGGTGCTGAGTGTGGCTACGCTTTCATCGACGAAGGCGGCCAACATCAGCGACGAGGTGTGGCGCACCAAGGACACGGTCCAGGTGGCAAAAGAGGTGTGGCTTGGTGACGTGGGCGTCACCGGCAGCCGAGCGCCCCTGACCAAGAGTCAGGCCGCGAGAATGGTAACTGTACTGAGCCGTGAGGACATTGCCCAGGCTGCAGTACAAAGTGTGAACGATTTGCTGAAATACGCCGCCGGCGTAGACGTGCGCCAACGAGGGCCACTCGGCTCACAGGCCGACGTGTCCATACGCGGCGGCACGCAGGAGCAAATCACAGTGCTGCTCAACGGCATCAACATCTGCGACCCACAGACGGGCCACAACGTGATGGACCTGCCCTGCCAGCTGGACGAGATAGTGCGCATAGAGGTGCTCGAAGGCCCTGCCGCCCGCATCTACGGCACGTCGTCGCTCGTGGGGGCCATCAACATCGTGACGAGTGCCGCTCCGGCAGCCGACGACAACGGCTGGGTGCAGTTGGAAGGCGGCTTTTACGGTTATGCGAAAGCGGCCGCCAAGGCGCCAAGCCCCTTCGCCCGGAACGGGAACCTGGACGGCTCGCTGACGGCCAGCTACGCCCGCAGCGACGGCTACAGCCGCTGCAAGGCAGGCACGCTGAACACGGACTTCAGCGGCTCAAAAGCCTTCTGCCAAGGGCAGTACAAGGGCAGGCAAGTGGACGTGAAATGGCACCTGGGGATTTCCGACAAGGGATGGGGCAGCAGCACCTTCTACGCCTCGCCGGCATGGCAGGCCGACGACCAGTATGAGCACACCACCAAGTGGTTTGCCGCCATACAGGCACAGACCACCCAGGGACCGCTCAAGCTGCAACCATCCATCTACTGGAACCAACACCGCGACCGCTACGAAGGCTACCGGGGACGGCCCGACGTGATGAAGTACAACTACAACCGGTGCAACGTCTACGGCGTGGCGCTGAACAGCTATTTCGACTGGGTGGCCGGGCGAACCGCACTGGGAGCCGAACTGCGCAACGAAGACCTGGTGAGCGGAAACCTGGGCGAGCCGCTGTCGAGACCCCACCACATCAAGGGCACCGACCGAGACTACACGTTGGGACTGAACCGCACCAACATCTCGGCCCACCTGGAGCACAACGTGCTGCTCAAGCGGCTGACGCTCTCGGCAGGCTTTGTGGCCACAAAGAGTTCGCTGAGCAACATGAACATGACGCTCTATCCCGGCGTGGACTTGAGCTATGCCGTCAGCCACGGGCTGAAGCTCTTCGCCGGATGGAACTCGTCGCTGCGCCTGCCGTCGTTCACCGAGATGTACTATAAGCTGAAGGGCTATGCCGCCGACCCTCACCTGAAACCCGAGGAGATGCAGGCCGTTGAGGCCGGCGCACAGCTGGCCACACCCGCCGTAGAAGCCAAGGCAACGGCCTACTACCACCACGGACGCAACATGATAGACTGGATCATGGACACGTCGAAGGGCGCAGAGGCCGAATGGCAGAGCGTGAACCACACGCGCATCAACTCCTACGGCGTGGAGGCCCAGGTGCGACTGGACCTGCGCCGACTGCTGTCGCACAGCCTGCCGCCCACGTCGCTCCAGCTGTCGTACAGCTACATCGACCAGGACAAGGAGGCCGAACCCAACATCGTGTCGCAGTATGCACTAGAGTATCTGCGCCACAAGCTGGTGGCCAACCTCAGCACCAGCCCCTGCCGCAACCTCACCGTGCGACTGGGCCTGCGCTGGCAGGACCGCATGGGCACCTATACCGACTTTGCCGGCAATGTGTGCCACTACCGGCCCTTCGCCCTGGCTGACGCCTCGGTGCGCTGGACGGCGAGCCGATTCACGCTCTATGCCGACGTGAACAATCTGCTTGGCAACCGCAACTACGTGGACTACGGCAATGTGCCACAGCCCGGCCGATGGATGGTCTGCGGCGTCAAATACAAACTATAGACTCAACAACAACACCCGACTTATGGACTCACAACTATTCAAGTGGATAATGGCCCTGGCAGTGATGCTCTACGTGCCACTGCTCTTCGAGAGCCTGCGCAACATCAGGAAGACCAACTACAGGCACTCGGGCGAATACCTGAAAGTGCGCGCCACAGCCATCTACAGCCACGTGACCCGATTCTACAACACCCTCTACCGACTGCGCACCGCTGGCGGCGACGAGCCGGAGCGATGGCCCGACCTGGACCGTCTCTACTGCAGCAACGCCTGGAACCAAGCCCTGCAGCGCGTGCAGCAGATGGAGGAAGAGAATGGTGGTGAGAGCCTCTTCGACTGGAGCTACTGGACTTGCTCCGACTCGATGGGGCCGCTGTCAGTAAGTCATCTTGAGGTGATTGACCACACTGGCGATCAGGGCACCGTCTCGCTCACCGTCCACAACGGACAGATGGCCGTGCCGGTGCTCCTGACCCTGGTGTATGAGCGCAACGACTGGTATATCCACGAGATTACCAACAGCTGGACCCACGACCCGCGCTACCCCTACCGCGAATGGAGACAGACCATGGAGCAGCGGTTCAAGGATGCCATCGCCTAAAAAAAGCACCGCTTTTTTGGCGGGTTCATATAAAATGTGTACCTTTCCTCTATAAATGGAGAACAAATTGCCCCGCTGAGGTAACAATCTCCGCGCAATCCGTTCCTGTATGCACATGAATCCCTATACACGGCCT
>CADACW010000010.1 GCA_902786565.1 uncultured Prevotellaceae bacterium
CGCCGTATGCCGAACGGCACGTACGGTGGTGTGAGAGGTCGGTAAACACGAAAGTAGGAGATAAACACCTACGATTAGTGTTTACCTCCTACTCGATTGATGATGCTGGCACCCGCCGCCTTGCCACGGCCCTTGGAGGCAATGGCCGTGCGGGTCTTGCGGATGGCAGGGCAGCGACCTGCGCCGCCCCTCGTGCCTTACGCAGAAGATACCATGCCGAGGTGGTGTAGAAATTGCGTAGATATGGAATGTTGGCAAAAAACGCCGACAGACGGCGCGGCTTGAGATGGAACTTCTGTTTATAGTGCGGATTGATGAGCCAGAGGGTGCGCCGGCAGACGGCAAAGCCCGCTTCTTCGGACATTCGCTCAAAATGTTCGACAGACATCCGGGCGTCGCGAATGCTCATCAGTTCGTCGATGCCGTCGGGGGTGGCACCGCTTGATTTCAGCAGCGCGTGATAGACGGGGCGGGGCAGCAGATGGATGAAGGGGAGCTTGGAGGCAAAGCCGACACTGATTTGCTGATGTCCGCCAAAGGGATTGTGCCAGGCGGGAAAGCCAAAGAACACGAGGCCACGCTCTTTGAGGAACGAGTTGATGTGAGAAAGGAACGCTCGCTTGAGGCGCGGATGAATGTGCTCTATGACATCATGCACGAGGATGATGTCGAAGCGTGCGTCGTCTGTCTTTGGCTCCTCGACGAGGGTGAAGTCCTGACAGACAAATGTGCCTTGCTGATGGCGTTGGGCAAAGAAAGCCTGCGCCTGGTCGATGCGGCATTGGCTGATGTCTATGCCTGTCACGCTGCAGCCAGACTCGGCGAAGGGCAGCAGGTTGCCACCCTCGCCGCAACCTATCTCCAGCACACGGGTTTCAGGCGCCAATGTGAGGTACGGCTGCAGATAGTCCAGATAGAACTCACGGGCTGTGTTTGCCAATTCGCAAAAATACTGTTTGCGGTTCTGATGTCGCTGTTGCATTGTTTTTTCCTGTTATGTTTCTCTAAGTATAGATGCAACATGACAAGAAAAGACTGCACGGACATGGAAAGAAAAATGCCAAGTGACGCGATTCCTACAAAAAAAAGCCGGAATTTCATCTTTTGCACGCAGGGTGGAGGCGGAAAAAACTTTACATCCCAAAAACAAGGCCCAAGCGGACTCGGAGATAAGTGCCACTTATCTCGGAGATAAGTGCCTTTTATCTCGGAGATAAGTGGCACTTATCTCTGAGGGGGGTATTTGGGCTGTTTATAAAAAAAACTGACAGTCAGGTTGGGGGGGCCAAAGGAACTGGGCCATCTTGAATTAGAATCCTGACACATTCAGGGCTGCACGGAGATGCTTCGGGAGGGCGTGGCGGTTGAGAAACAAGTAGACGGTGTTCAGGGCCATATTTTTACCGAGTTTTTTCCGTTCGATTATAAATATAAGGAGAATCTGGAGGTAAAAGGATAAAAAAACTTAAAAAAGTTTGGCTGGAACGGAAAAAATTAGTACCTTTGCACCCGCAAAAGTGGTTATTGCGCTGGCTAAAGGCTATCAATACGCTGAAAAAGAGCGGTTTAAGGCATCGGGAGCTTGTTTTCGCCCGATTTCCGGAAACGGATTAGACTGCATCTGCTTTTAAGTGTGTTTATGGATTTTTGCAAGCTCGGTGGCACTTAAAAGCAAACAACTTACACATTATTTATATTATAACATTAAACAACAAAAACTGAAATGCCAGGATTGATTGGAAGAAAAATCGGAATGACATCCGTTTTCAGTGCCGACGGTAAGAATGTGCCGTGCACTGTTATCGAATGTGGTCCTTGTGTCGTGACACAGGTCAAGACAGTCGAGAAGGATGGCTACAAGGCCGTCCAGCTGGGTTTTGGCGAGGCAAAAGAGAAGAACACTCCGAAACCCATGATGGGCGTGTTCAAGAAGGCCGGCACAACACCAAAGGCCCACTTGGCCGAGTTCAAGTTTGACGAGGATTACAACCTGGGCGACACACTGACGGTTGACATGTTCGCCGATGCAGAGTTTGTCGACGTGGTTGGCACCTCGAAAGGTAAAGGATTCCAGGGCGTTGTGAAGCGCCACGGTTTCGGTGGAGTGGGGCAGAGCACCCACGGTCAGGACGACCGTCTGCGCAAGCCCGGTTCTATCGGTGCCTGCTCTTATCCCGCACAGGTGTTCAAGGGCATGCGCATGGGTGGCCAAATGGGTGGCGACCGCGTGACAACCCAGAACCTGAAGGTGCTGAAAGTGATTCCGGAGCACAACCTGCTGCTCATCAAGGGCAGCGTGGCCGGATGTAAAGGTTCAACCCTCTTAATCAAGAAGTAAGCTATGGAACTGAATGTATTGAAGACAAACGGTCAGCCGACCGGTAGGAAGGTAACTCTGAACGAGGCTATCTTCGGGATTGAACCCAATGACCATGTGATTTATCTCGACGTGAAGCAGTATATGGCCAACCAGCGCCAGGGCAACGCCAAGAGCAAGGAGCGCAGCGAAATCAGCGGCTCTACACGCAAACTTGGCCGCCAGAAGGGCGGTGGCGGCGCACGTCATGGTGACATCAACTCGCCGCTGCTGCGTGGTGGTGGCCGCGTGTTCGGTCCGAAGCCCCGCGACTACTCGTTCAAACTGAACAAGAAGGTGAAGCAGCTGGCCCGCAAGTCGGCCCTGACCTACAAGGCTCAGGAGGACGGCATCATGATTCTGGAAGACTTCACGCTGGAAGCCCCGAAGACGAAAGAAATGGTAAATATTGCTAAAAATCTTAAAGTCGACGGCAAGAAGCTCCTCTTTGTTTTGCCAGATGCAAATAAAAACGTATATTTGTCGACTCGCAACCTGCAGTGCGCAGATGTCATCGAGGCAGCCAATGTGAACACGTACAAGATTCTGGATGCCGACGTGCTCGTGATCACTGAGAAGTCGCTTGAGGCTATCAACGGCATACTGGGCTAAGCTAAATCGGAAATCGTAAATTGTAAATTGTAAATCGAAATGGCATTTATCATCAAACCGCTGGTCACCGAGAAGATGACCAAGACTACGGAGAAGCGCCCTAACGTGTACGGCTTCATTGTGACTCCCGATGCTAACAAGGTCGAGATTAAGAAAGAGGTCGAGAAGACCTTCAATGTGACCGTCGAGTCAGTGAATACTGTACGCTACACCGGCAAGCGCAGCCGCCGTTACACGAAGGCAGGCCTGGTGACGGGTCAGAAGAGCGCCTATAAGAAGGCTATTGTCACTCTGAAAGAGGGTGAGGAAATTGATATTTACAGCAATATTGAAATATAAGAAATGGCAGTACGTAAATTAAAGCCCGTAACTCCGGGCCAAAGACACAAAATTATTGGCACGTTCGAGGATATTACTGCATCCGTGCCAGAGAAGTCTCTCGTTTACGGCAAGCGTTCTACCGGCGGCCGAAACAACACCGGTAAGATGACCGTGCGCTACATGGGCGGCGGCCACAAGAAGAAGTATCGTCTCATCGACTTCAAGCGAGAGAAAGATGGTGTTCCTGCTGTAGTGAAGACAATCGAGTACGACCCCAACAGGTCGGCCCGCATTGCCCTTCTCTTTTATGCAGATGGTGAAAAACGCTACATTATTGCTCCCAATGGACTGCAGGTTGGCACGACGCTGATGTCGGGGGCAGAGGCTGCGCCTGAGATTGGCAACAGCCTGCCGCTGGCCAACATCCCTGTGGGTACTGTGATTCACAACATTGAATTGCGTCCCGGACAGGGTGCTCTGCTCGTTCGTTCGGCTGGTAATTTTGCTCAGTTGACTTCTCGTGAGGGAGCCTATTGCGTGATCAAGCTCCCCTCAGGAGAGACGCGCAAGGTGCTCTCTGCCTGCAAGGCTACCGTTGGTGCCGTCGGCAACTCTGACCACGCTCTGGAGCAGTCGGGTAAGGCTGGCCGCTCGCGCTGGCTGGGACGCCGCCCGCACAACCGTGGTGTGGTGATGAACCCGCACGATCACCCGATGGGTGGCGGTGAAGGCCGTCAGAGCGGTGGACATCCGCGCTCACGCAAGGGCTTGTACGCAAAGGGTCTGAAGACACGCGCTCCGAAGAAGCTTTCGAACAAGTACATCATTGAAAGAGCTAACAAGAAGTAATTTAATGTAAACAAGAGCAAGATTATGAGTCGTTCATTAAAGAAAGGTCCGTACATCAACGTCTCTCTGGAGAAGAAGGTTCTCGCCATGAATGAGAGCGGCAAGAAGAACGTCGTGAAGACTTGGGCCAGAGCATCAATGATTTCCCCCGACTTCGTGGGGCATACTGTTGCAGTGCATAACGGAAACAAATTCATCCCTGTTTACATTACGGAGAACATGGTTGGCCATAAGCTCGGTGAGTTTGCACCCACACGTCGCTTCGGTGGTCACGCCGGTAACAAGAAGTAATGCTCGGGATAATTGAAAATTTTGAAATTTGAAAATTGAAAATTAACAATGGGAGCAAGAAAACATATTAAGGCTGAAGAAAGAAAAGCAGCTCTTAAGACACAGTATTTTGCAAAGCTGAAAGGCTGTCCTTCCTCACCGCGCAAGATGCGTTATGTCGTTGACATGATACGCGGCATGGAGGTGAACCGCGCCCTGGGCGTGTTGCACTTCTCGAAGAAGGCCGCTGCTGCCGATGTGGAGAAGCTGCTCCGCTCGGCCATCAATAACTGGGAGCAGAAGAACGACCGCAAGGCCGAGGCCGGCGAGCTGTTCATCACACGCGTCTTCGTAGATGAGGGCGTGACCCTGAAGAGAATGAGACCCGCACCGCAGGGCCGTGGCTACCGCATTCGCAAGCGCTCGAACCACGTGACCTTGTTCGTTGATGCTAAAACAAATGACGAAAAAGAATAAGTATGGGACAGAAAGTTAATCCAATTAGCAACCGCCTCGGTATTATAAAAGGTTGGGACTCAAATTGGTTCGGAGGAAAGAACTTCGGTGACAACCTCGTCGAGGACCAGAAGATTCGCAAATACCTGGGAGAGCGCCTGGCCAAGGCCAGCGTGTCGAAGATTGTCATCGAGCGCACACTGAAGTTGGTCACCATCACCATCTGCACCGCTCGCCCGGGATTCGTCATCGGTAAGGGTGGACAGGACGTGGACAACCTGAAAGACGAGCTGAAGAAGCTCTTCGACAAGGAGGTTCAGATCAACATCTACGAAGTGAAGCGCCCAGAGCTCGATGCAACTATCGTTGCCACCAATATCGCTCGCCAGATTGAGGGCAAGATAGCTTACAGGCGTGCCATCAAGCAGGCCATCCAGAACACTATGCGCGCTGGTGCCGAGGGCATCAAGGTGCAGATTTCAGGCCGTCTGAACGGTGCAGAAATCGCACGCAGCGAGATGCTCAAGGAGGGCCGTACACCGCTGCACACTTTCCGTGCCGACATTGACTTCTGCCAGGCAGAGGCACTCACCAAGGTGGGTCTGCTGGGCATCAAGGTCTGGATTTGCCGCGGAGAAGTGTATGGAAAGGTGGACCTGGCACCCAACTTCTCGCAGGAGAAGCAGGGGCTGCGTGGAGGCGGCAGCCGTGACGGACGCCGTTTCCGTGGTGACCGCAACGACCGCGGAGAGCGCAATGAGCGCGGTGACCGTGGCGAAAGAAGAAGAAATAACAACCGATAAAAAGAAAAATTATCATGTTACAGCCTAAAAGAGTAAGATACAGAAGGCCACAGGACGGGCGTGGCAACAAAGGCAATGCCCACCGTGGCACAACGCTGGCCTTCGGCTCATTCGGCATCAAGACTTTGGATGCCAAATGGATTGACAGCCGCCAGATTGAGGCCGCACGTGTGGCCATCAACCGATACATGAATCGTGAAGGCCAGGTGTGGATCCGCATCTTCCCGGACAAGCCCATCACTCGCAAGCCTGCCGACGTGCGAATGGGTAAAGGTAAGGGTGACCCCGCAGGATGGGTGGCACCTGTCACACCCGGACGCATCCTCTTCGAAGTGGAGGGAGTGCCCTTCGACGTGGCAAAGGAAGCACTGCGCCTCGGCGCACAGAAACTGCCCGTGAAGACCAAGTTTGTTGTGAGACGTGACTATGACAAAAACGCTTAATCAGAGAGATAACAAGTTATGAAGAACAAGGAAATCAGAGAGCTTGAGACCAAGGATCTGGCCGAGCGTATCGGCGAGTCGGTCGCCAAGTACAACCAGATGAAGTTCAACCACAACGTCACTCCGCTGGAGAACCCATCGCTGATTAAGGCTGCACGTCGTGACATTGCACGTATGAAGACGGAGCTCCGTCAGAGAGAACTTAACAAATAACAATGGTCCAGATGGAAACAAGAAATTTAAGAAAGACAAGACAGGGTGTCGTCGTTAGCAACAAAATGGATAAAACCATTGTTATCGCCGCCAAGTTCAAGGAGAAGCACCCCATTTACGGTAAGTTCGTCCAGAAGACGAAAAAGTACCATGCACATGACGAGAAGAATGAGTGCAACGTCGGTGACACCGTGCTCATTATGGAGACCCGCCCTCTGTCGAAGACAAAGCGCTGGAGATTAGTACAAATCGTTGAAAAAGCCAAGTAATTATGATACAAGCAGAATCAAGACTGACAGTCGCTGACAACAGCGGCGCACGTGAGGCCCTCTGCATAAGGGTGCTCGGTGGCACTCGCCGCCGTTATGCCAGCGTGGGCGACATCATCGTCGTGGCCATCAAGAATGCCATACCGACGAGCGACGTGAAAAAAGGTACAGTGTCGAAGGCTCTGATTGTTCGCACCAAAAAGGAGATCAGACGCGCTGACGGCTCGTACATACGTTTCGACGACAACGCATGCGTGCTCCTCAACAATGCTGGCGAGCTGCGCGGAAGCCGTATCTTCGGCCCCGTGGCACGCGAGCTGCGTGCAGTAAACATGAAGGTTGTTTCTTTGGCACCTGAGGTTCTTTAACACATTAAAAGCAACACAGTAATGAGCAAGTTACACATAAGGAAAAACGACAACGTCTACGTCCTGACCGGTGAGGATAAGGGTAAGACGGGCAAGGTGCTGAAGGTCTTGGTGGACAAGCAGCGTGCCATTGTTGAGGGTATCAATATCGTCAGCAAGAGCACAAAGCCGAGTGCCAAGAATCCCCAGGGTGGCTTCGAAAAGGTGGAGGCCCCCATCCACATTTCTAATTTAAGTTTGATTGACCCCAAGAGTGGAAAGCCCACACGTGTCTCTATCAAGCATGAGGGCAAGAACGTCATTCGCGTGGCCAAAAAGTCTGGAGAGGAGATTAAGTAATGAATACAGCACAACTTAAGAACACATACCGCGAGCAGATTGCTCCGGCACTGAAGAAACAGTTCAACTACACCTCGGCCATGCAGATTCCCGCCTTGAAGAAGATTGTGGTGAATCAGGGCCTGGGAGATGCCACA
The DNA here is from genome assembly GCA_902786565.1 of uncultured Prevotellaceae bacterium. GTDB lineage: Bacteria > Bacteroidota > Bacteroidia > Bacteroidales > Bacteroidaceae > Prevotella. The sequence goes on from CADACW010000010.1 coordinate 7,437, forward strand.
CAGGACAAGAAGATTATCGACGTGGCCATCAACGAGGTGAGCGCCATCTGCGGACAGAAGGCTGTGGCTACCTATTCGAAGAAGGATATCGCCAACTTCAAACTGCGTAAGAAAATGCCCATCGGCGTCATGGTCACACTGCGCCGCGAGCGCATGTATGAGTTCCTCGAGAAGCTCGTGCGCATCGCACTGCCTCGTATTCGCGACTTCAAGGGCATCGAGAGCAAGTTCGACGGACGCGGAAACTACACACTCGGCATCCAGGAGCAGATCATCTTCCCTGAAATCAACATCGACCAGGTGGACCGCATTCAGGGTATGAACATCACTTTTGTTACCTCGGCCAAGACCGATGAGGAGGGCTACGCCCTGCTGAAGGCTTTCGGCCTCCCATTCAAGAACGCTAAAAACGACTAAGAGTTATGGCAAAAGAATCAATGAAAGCCCGCGAGGTGAAGCGCGCTAAACTCGTTGCCCGCTATGCAGAGAAGCGTGCCGCTCTGAAGAGCATCATCGCACATGCCGACACCACAACCGAGGAGGGCGCAATGGCTGCCTACGAGGCTGCACGCAAGCTGCAGGACATCCCACGCAACGCCAACCCCATCCGGCTGCACAACCGCTGCAAAATCACCGGTCGCCCGAAGGGATACATGCGCCAGTTCGGCCTCTCACGTATCCAGTTCCGCGAGATGGCTTCGAGCGGTCTCATTCCCGGCGTGAAGAAGGCAAGCTGGTAATAGTGAGTGACTGAGACACTTCTCTAATTGAATATTAATATTGTCGGGGGAGTCCCGATTAATTAAACGTTTCAACAATTTATGACAGATCCAATTGCAGATTTTCTGACGAGGTTGAGAAACGCCATTATGGCTCATCACCGTGTGGTGGAAGTACCAGCTTCAAACTTGAAGAAGGAGATTACAAAGATCCTCTTCGAGAAAGGGTATATCCTGAACTACAAGTTCATCGAGGATGGCCCTCAGGGCACTATCAAGGTGGCCCTGAAATATGACCCTGTGACCAAGGAGAATGCCATCAAGTACCTCAAGCGTGTCAGCACGCCGGGTCTGAGGCAGTACACTGGCTACAAGGACATGCCGAGAGTTATTAACGGACTGGGTATCGCTATCCTGTCTACGTCAAAGGGTGTCATGACTAACAAGGAGGCCGCACAGATGAAAATTGGTGGCGAAGTCCTTTGCTATGTCTATTAATTGGAGGACCGCATTATGTCAAGAATAGGAAAATTGCCAATTAGCATTCCCGCAGGCGTTACTGTGGCACAGGATAAGGACGGTGTGGTAACCGTTAAGGGACCGAAGGGAGAACTGAGTCAGAAGGTCGACAAGTCTATCAATGTTAAGATTGAGGACGGTCACGTCACTTTTGAAGTAGATGAGAACAGCCCCGTCAACATCAAGCAGAAACAGGCTTTCCATGGCCTCTATCGCGCACTGGTCAACAACATGGTCGTGGGCGTGAGCGAGGGATACAAGAAGGAACTGGAGCTCGTCGGCGTAGGCTATCGCGTGAGCAACCAGGGCAACATCATCGAGTTTGCACTGGGCTATACACACCCCATCTTCATCCAGCTTCCCAAGGAAGTGAAGGTGGAGACAAAGTCGGAGCGCAACCAGAATCCGCAGATCATTCTCGAGTCGTGCGACAAGGCACTCCTGGGACTCATCTGCGCTAAAATTCGTTCTTTCCGCAAACCTGAACCTTACAAAGGAAAGGGTGTCTTGTTTAAGGGTGAGGTCATCCGTCGTAAGTCGGGTAAGTCAGCATCCGCTAAGTAATCTTGTGAATTGAAAATTGAAACTTCAAAATTGAAAATTTACAGTTATGACGACAAAGAAAGTTGAAAGACGAATCAAAATCAAATACAGAATTCGTAAGAGCGTCTCTGGCACTGCAGAGCGGCCCCGTATGAGCGTGTTCCGCTCCAACAAGCAGATATACGTTCAGGTGATTAACGATATAGAAGGTAAAACACTTGCTGCCGCTTCGTCGCTGGGCCTTGAGGCTATGCCGAAGATTGAGCAGGCCGCCAAGGTAGGTGAGATGATTGCCGCAAAGGCACAGGAGGCTGGTGTGAAGGCTGTGGTCTTCGACCGTAATGGCTATCTGTACCACGGTCGCGTGAAGTCGCTTGCCGACGCTGCTCGTAAAGGTGGACTTAATTTTTAAACGATTATGGCAATGAACAGAGTTAGAGTAAATAGTGACGTTGAACTGAAAGACAGACTGGTTGCCATCAACCGTGTTACCAAGGTGACCAAGGGTGGTCGTACCTTCACGTTTGCAGCTATCGTCGTCGTGGGCGACGGCAACGGCGTCATAGGATGGGGCCTGGGTAAGGCCGGAGAGGTGCAGGCCGCTATCGCCAAGGGCGTTGAGGCTGCCAAGAAGAATCTTGTAAAGGTGCCGGTGCTGAAGGGAACCATCCCTCACGAGATGGAGGCTCACTTCGGTGGTGCACAGGTGTTCCTGAAGCCGGCTGCTGCCGGAACAGGACTTGTGGCCGGTGGCGCTATGCGTGCCGTGCTTGAGAGTGCTGGCGTGAAGGACGTGCTGGCTAAGTCGAAAGGTTCAGCCAACCCCCACAACTTGGTGAAGGCAACCATCGTGGCCCTGAGCCAGATGCGCGACGCCTACACAGTGGCAGGTACACGTGGCGTCAGCATGGATAAAGTGTTCAATGGATAAAACAAACGAGGAGGTTAAAGACTATGGCAACAATTAAGATTAAGCAGATAAAGAGTAAAATCGGTTATCCCGTTGACCAGAAGCGCACCCTCCAAGCCCTTGGTCTGAGAAAGATTGGCCAGGAGGTGGAAAAGGAGGACACTCCCGCTATCCGTGGAATGATACGCAAAGTGCATCATCTGGTGAACATCATCGACTAAACAGTAATCACAATTTAACAGATATTCGTACTATGAAACTGAATAATTTGAAACCCGCTGCCGGCTCAACTCACGCTCGTCGCAGAATTGGCCGCGGACCCGGTTCTGGACTGGGGGGCACATCTACCCGCGGACACAAGGGTGCAAAGGCACGTTCGGGCTACAAGAGGAAGGTTGGTTTTGAAGGTGGTCAGATGCCACTGCAGCGCCGTCTGCCGAAGTCTGGCTTCAAGAACATCAACCACAAGGAGTATTTTGCCGTGAACCTCTCTACGCTGCAGAAGCTGGCAGAGGCCAAGAACCTCACCAAGATTGGCGTTGCCGAACTGGTGGATGCCGGTCTTACCAATGGTAAGGAGCTGGTGAAGGTGCTGGCTAACGGCGAGCTGAAGGCAAAAATCGACGTGGAGGCCAACGCCTTCTCGAAGAAAGCTGAAGAGGCTATCAAGGCTGCTGGTGGAAATGCAACAATTATCTAAACAATAAAGCTACGATGAAGAAGTTTATTGACACCCTGAAGAACATTTGGAAGATTGAGGACTTGCGCCAGCGCATCCTCATCACTTTCCTGTTTGTGGCCATCTATCGCTTCGGCTCTAAGATTGTGCTGCCTGGCATCGACTATAACAGTTTGGATGCACTGCAAAAACAGACTGAAAACGGACTGATGTCCCTTTTGGATATGTTCTCGGGTGGTGCTTTTTCCCACGCATCTATCTTTGCATTGGGAATTATGCCTTACATATCGGCTTCTATCGTGATGCAGCTCCTTGCTGTCGCTGTGCCTTATTTCCAGAAGATGCAGCGTGAGGGTGAGAGCGGCAGGAAAAAGATTAGTGCTTACACTAGGTACCTCACAGTGGCTATCCTGCTGTTCCAGGCTCCTAGCTACCTCATTAATCTGAAATATCAGGTGGGCTCGGCTCTTGCCTCTGGCATCAGCTGGCCCCTGTTTATGATTCCCGCCACAATCATCCTGGCAGCAGGAAGTATGTTCATCCTTTGGCTGGGTGAGCGCATCACTGATAAGGGTATCGGAAATGGCGTCTCGCTGATCATTATGATTGGTATTATCGCCCGTCTGCCGCAGGCATTCGCACAGGAAGTGGGTTCGCGCTTTGCTGCTGCTACCGGTGGTGGCCTGGTGATGTTCCTCATCGAGATTGTCATTCTCTATGCCGTTGTTTGTGCATCAATTGTTTTGGTACAGGGCGTTCGCAAAATTCCCGTACAGTATGCCAAGCGTGTGGTAGGCAACAAGACGTATGGCGGTGCCCGTCAGTACATCCCCTTGAAGCTGTTTGCTGCCAATGTGATGCCTATCATCTTTGCACAGGCATTGATGTTCATACCGCTGGCATTCATGCAGTATGCCGACCCGCAGAATGCAAGTTGGTTTATGCGCTCGATGACCGATCATCAAAGTTGGCTCTACAATGTGGTGTTCGCCATCCTGATCATTGCATTTACCTATTTCTACACCGCAATCACCTTGAACCCCACGCAGATGGCAGAGGATATGAAGCGTAATAACGGCTTCATCCCTGGTGTGAAGCCCGGCAAGGACACTGCAGAGTACATCGATACCGTGATGTCGCGCATCACGCTTCCTGGCTCGCTGTTCATCGCCTTCATCGCCATTATGCCGGCATTCGCCGGACTGCTTGATGTGAAGCAGGAGTTCGCACAGTTCTTCGGTGGCACTTCACTGCTCATTCTCGTTGGTGTCGTGCTCGACACGCTCCAGCAGATTGAGAGCCATCTCTTGATGCGTCACTATGACGGCTTGCTGAGTTCTGGCCGCATACATGGCCGCAATATTGGTGGCATTTCAGCCTACTAAGTCCTGATGAAGATATTTCTGAAAACAGAGGACGAGATAGAGCTTATGCGCCAAGCTAACCAACTTGTTGGTAAGACGCTTGGCGAACTGGCAAAGCACATAAAGCCTGGGATAACGACCCTCCAGTTGGATAAGTTGGCCGACGAGTTTATTCGCGACCATGGTGCTGTTCCTACCTTCAAGGGGTTCCCCAATCCATACGGAGGGCCGTTTCCTGCCAGTATATGCACATCGGTAAACGATTGTGTGGTACATGGCGTTCCTGACAAGAACACCGTTTTGAAAGATGGAGATATCATTTCAATAGACTGTGGCACACTGCTCAACGGATTTAATGGCGATTCAGCCTATACATTCAGGGTAGGAGAGGTGTCAAAGGAGGTGGACAAGTTGCTTCGTACCACAAGAGAAGCACTCTATAAGGGTATAGAGAATGCTATTGCAGGCCATCATCTGGGCGACATCAGCGATGCTGTTCAGACGTGCTGCGAGGCTCAAGGCTACGGAGTGGTGAGGGAATTGACAGGGCATGGCATCGGCAGGGAAATGCACGAAGACCCCCAAGTGCCAAACTATGGGAAACGGGGAAATGGAGTGATGCTCAAAGCCGCAATGTGTATAGCCATCGAACCGATGATAACAATGGGCAGGCGCGACATCTATCTAAAGCCAGACAGGTGGAGCGTGTGTACACGCGATGGCAAGCCTGCAGCTCATTTCGAACATACCATTGCCATTAGGCGTGGGAAGTCGGAAATATTATCCTCTTTTGAAGAAATTGAAGCTATAGAAGGAAAACTTTACTAAAAGCAAAGCATGTCGAAACAAAATGCTATTGAGCAGGACGGAACGATACTGGAGAGCCTCTCCAATGCTATGTTCCGTGTAGAACTGGAGAATGGAGTGCAAATTATTGCGCATATTTCGGGAAAAATGCGGTTGCACTACATCCGCATACTCCCTGGTGATAAAGTCAAGGTGGAGATGAGCCCCTATGACCTCACAAAGGGAAGAATTGTTTTTCGATACAAATAACCATTACTTTTAAGACATTGTGATATGAAGACAAGAGCATCGTTGAAGAAGCGTACTCCTGACTGCAAAATCGTTCGCAGAAAGGGGCGCCTGTTTGTAATCAACAAGAAAAACCCTAAGTACAAGATGCGTCAGGGCTAAAAAAGGTTAAATTTGCGAAGCAAAGTTAGGATGTTTCACGACAATTCCGTAACTTTGCACGCTATTTATCAGATTTCTAAATTAAATCTTTTATTTTTATCTTAACATTAACAAATGGCAATAAGAATTGTTGGAGTAGATTTGCCCCAAAACAAGCGTGGCGAAATCGCATTGACCTATATCTATGGTATAGGTCGAAGTAGTTCAGCAAAGATATTGGACAAAGCCGGCGTGAGCCGTGACCTGAAAGTCAACGAATGGAGTGACGACCAGGCTGCCAAGATCCGCGAAATTATCGGTGCTGAATTCAAAGTAGAAGGTGATCTCCGCACGGAGATTCAGCTGAACATTAAGCGACTGATGGATATAGGTTGCTATCGTGGAGTGCGTCATCGTAATGGTCTCCCTGTTCGTGGACAGAGCACAAAGAATAACGCTCGTACGCGTAAAGGTAAGAAAAAGACTGTTGCAAACAAGAAGAAGGCCACTAAGTAATTGAACATTGAACATTGATAATTAAAGATTATTATGGCAAAGAAAACAGTCGTATCGAAAAAAAGAAACGTGAAGGTGACCGCTTTGGGCCAGTTGCACGTGCATAGCTCTTTCAATAATGTCATCGTGTCGCTTGCCAATGATGAGGGCCAGGTGATTTCTTGGTCATCAGCAGGTAAGATGGGATTCCGTGGCTCTAAGAAGAATACACCGTATGCTGCTCAGATGGCAGCAGAGGATTGCGCAAAGGTCGCTTTTGACCTTGGGCTTCGCAAGGTGAAAGCTTATGTGAAGGGTCCCGGTAACGGACGTGAGTCTGCAATCCGTGCCATTCATGGTGCAGGTATCGAGGTGATTGAGATTGTCGATGTCACTCCGCTGCCCCACAATGGCTGCCGCCCTCCAAAGCGTCGCCGTGTGTAATAATAAGTGTCTTGACATCGAACTAACGTATTAAAATAGCAAATTTTTATATCTATTATGGCAAAATATATTGGACCGAAATCTAAAATTGCCCGCCGTTTTGGCGAAGCCATCTACGGACCGGACAAAGTTTTGTCCCGCAGGAACTTCCCTCCGGGACAGCATGGCCAGAACCGTCGCCGCAAGCAGTCGGAGTATGCAGTCATGCTGGCAGAGAAGCAGAAAGCCAAGTACACTTATGGAGTTCTTGAGCGCCAGTTCCGCATTATGTTTGAGAAAGCAGCCAAGGCTGAAGGTATCACTGGTGAAGTGCTGCTGCAGCTCTTAGAGAGCCGTCTCGACAATGTGGTTTATCGCCTGGGCCTTGCTCCAACACGTTCAGCTGCCCGTCAGTTGGTGGGGCACCGCCACATCGTGGTCGACGGAAAGGTGGTCAACATCCCGTCGTTCTCGGTGAAACCCGGACAGATCATTGGCGTGAGAGAGAAGTCGAAGTCGCTGGAGGTCATCGCCGACGCTCTTGCTGGCTTCAACCACAGCAAGTATCCTTGGATTGAGTGGGACGAGCAGCAGAAAGCTGGCAAATTCCTCCATCGCCCTGAGCGTGAGGACATCCCCGAGAGCATCCAGGAGCAGTTAATCGTTGAGTTGTACTCTAAGAACTAAAAATCATTGAATTAATGGCGATATTAGCATTTCAAAAACCCGATAAAGTTGTAATGTTGGAAGCCAACGACAGATTCGGCAAGTTCGAATTCCGTCCGTTGGAACCGGGCTTCGGTGTAACAATCGGAAACGCCCTGCGCCGCATTCTCCTTTCATCGCTTGAGGGCTATGCCATCAATACCATTCGTATCAGTGGTGTTGAGCATGAGTTCTCATCCGTTCCAGGTGTAAAAGAGGACGTGACCAACATTATCTTGAATCTCAAGCAAGTGAGGTTCAAGCAAGTAGTAGAAGAATTCGAGAACGAGAAAGTCAGCATCACCGTTGAGAATTCTACCGAGTTCAAAGCCGGTGACATCGGCAAGTATCTGACCGGATTTGAAGTGTTAAATCCCGATTTGGTGATTTGCCATCTTGACTCAAAGGCTTCAATGCAGATAGACTTGACAATTAACAAGGGGCGAGGCTACGTGCCTGCCGACGAGAACCGCGAGTTCTGCACCGATGTTAATGTCATTGCTATCGACTCTATCTACACACCCATCCGCAATGTCCGCTATTCAGTAGAGCCTTATCGCGTAGAGCAGAAGACTGACTACGACAAGCTTGTGCTGGAAGTGACAACGGACGGTTCCATTCACCCGAAAGATGCTCTGAAGGAGGCCGCTAAAATACTGATTTATCACTTCATGCTCTTCTCCGACGAAAAGATTACGTTGGAAACGCATGAGACTGAGACCAACCAGGAGTTTGACGAGGAGATACTCCACATGCGCCAATTGCTGAAGACCAAGCTCGTTGACATGAACCTCTCGGTGCGTGCTCTGAACTGTCTGAAAGCTGCCGACGTGGAGACCCTCGGCGACTTGGTGCAGTATAACAAGACCGACCTTCTGAAGTTCCGCAACTTCGGTAAGAAATCGCTCACGGAGCTTGATGATTTGCTCGAGAGTCTGAATCTGTCGTTTGGAACCGACATCGCAAAGTATAAACTTGACAAGGAATAAAAAGAAATGAGACATAACAAGAAATTCAATCATCTGGGCCGTACTGCTGATCATCGTCGTGCTATGCTTGCCAACATGGCCATCTCGCTGATTATGCACAAAAGAATCACTACGACCCTGGCAAAAGCAAAGGAACTGAAGAAATACGTAGAGCCGCTAATCACCAAGGCAAAGGAAGACTCTACTAATTCTCGCCGTGTCGTGTTCAGCTATCTTCAGAAGAAGGAAGCCATCAAAGAGCTTTTCGGCCCTGTGGCTGAGAAAGTGGGCGACCGTCCTGGTGGCTACACCCGTATCATCAAGCTGGGCACACGTCTGGGCGATGCTGCACAGATTTGCTTCATCGAGTTGGTGGACTTCGATCCCGAAATGGCCAAGACCGAGACCAAGAAGAAGGCCACACGTCGTAGCCGTCGCTCCGGTTCAAAGCAGGCCACTGAGGCTCCTGTTGAGGCTCCAGTCGCTGCTGAAGCTTCTGCTGAAGCTCCCGTTGAGGCTCCCGTTGAGGCTCCTGCTGCTGAGTAACATCCTTCAGGAAAGAATAGAGTGGGGGCGAGCATCATTCAAGAGATGCTTGCCCTCACTCATTTTTAGTGGGCAGCTGCCACAAATGCTCTACCGTCCGGTTTGGGTTGAGGGATAGTCTGGAATATCGCGAAGGAATTCATAGGTGTGGTTTTCATAGTTCATGCGACAGCAATAATGGTGCAGACCATTTGAAACGACAAGAAAATCCACGTGAAGCAGGAGATTATAGGCCGAAATCTGGTCGAAAACACGTTGGGTCAGCGTGATAGTTGGCGCCTTGTATTCAATAATCATTTGTGGCTGTAGCACTCTATTGTACAAGACGGTGTCACAACGCAATTTTTTTTCGCCCAGACGCAATTCAACCTCGTTAGCCAGAAGCCCCTTCGGATAGCCTTTATGCTCGATTAGGAAATGAACGAAATGCTGCCTAACCCACTCTTCTGGCGTCAAGGCCACATATTTACGGCGCAGAATGTCGAAAATCTGCTGATTTCCTCCCGTCTGGCGCAATTTTATTTCGTAGGAAGGCAAATTTATTTCCATTTTATTTGTATCTTTGCAGCCGCAAAGGTACAAAATATCTTTGAGAAAAGCAATGGCAGAAAGCAAAAATATGAGTTTCGACAGTATTATGTCCGACCTGAAAGCCCGACGCTATAAGCCCGTCTATTATTTGATGGGCGATGAGGCCTATTATATCGACCAGATTTGCGATTTTATTGCCGAAAACGTGTTACTACCCGAAGAGCGCGATTTTAACCAATCTGTGCTCTTTGGAAGCGATGTGACGGCTTCGCAAATAGTCGATGCAGCGCGCCGTTACCCCATGATGGCAGAGCGACAGGTCATTATTGTGAAAGAAGCTCAGAATTTGAAGAACACAGAAGCACTGGAAAAGTACATGAAACAGCCGTCAGCAACCACTATCTTGGTGATGTGCCACAAAAATGGCAAGATAGACGGCCGAAAACGTGAATATGTGAAGGCTATCCAGCAAGCCGGCGTGCTTTTTGAGAGTATGAAGATGAAAGAATATCTTCTGCCTAGTTTTATTGAGAAATATTTGCGCGAGAGGCAGGTGAGCATCGACCAAAAGTCGACTCAGCTCATTGCCGACGCCATCGGCTCGGATTTGAGCCGTCTGACAAGTGAGCTTGACAAGGTGCTGATTTCTCTGCCCCAGGACGACCGCCGGGTGACACCTCAAGTAGTAGAAGACCAGATAGGGGTGAGCAAGGATTTCAACAGTTTCGAACTGCGCGATGCCATTGTGAACCGCAACGTTTTCAAGGCAAATCAGATTATCAATTATTTTGACAAAAATCCGAAGGCTGGTAGCCTTTACTCATTTCTCCCGATGCTCTTCAACTACTTCCAGAACTTGATGCTGGCGCACTATTGTCCACAAAAACAGAATCCGGAAGCGCTTGCTCAATGGCTGGAACTGAAATCTCAGTGGGCTGCGAAGGACTATATGACGGGCCTCAGAAATTTCACTGCCAGAAAAGTGATGGGCATAATTGGCAAACTACGCGAAACTGATGCCAAAAGTAAGGGCCTGGACAACCCGAACACCCCTGCTGGTGAACTGATGAAGGAACTTATTTTTTACATTTTGCACTAAAAAGAACCTTTTTTTCATCTAGAACAGGCACTCTCCGTGGAGTGCTTTTTTCGTGCTAATTGACTGAAAAATCAGGCTCTTATGTGTTGCTGACCCCTCTTAAAACTCGCGTATTTTGAATCGCTTTGAGGGCAGCCCAGAATTTTTGAGTATTGTCGATTTTGTGATGATAGTACCCTCAGAAATTTACATTTCACACTTATTGACGTTTAAAAACGTGAACTTCGAATATTTAAAACCAAAGCAAATGATTTAAAAACATAAACCATTAGAGCGATTTACAAATTTAATCCCCAATCTTAGGTGTTTAAAAACTTAAAATACTTTTTTAATTTAAAAGATTTAATAATTTAAAGCAATAAATATACAAGCACGATTTTTGACCTTTATTTATTGATAATCAGTTTTTTATATTTAAATATTCTTGCAAATATTGCAGATTCTGCAATTCTTTGGCAATATATATTGAATATAACCCAATATTTCCGAAAATACAAGAATATATCTGCCTAAAGCCCAGTTTTTTAGTTTAATACTTTAAATCTATACTTGGAGTGATAATTGATATTCTGTTTTTAAATTTATAAATTCAAATCGCCTTTTAATCATTATTCCATTATATTATTTAAAGAAATGAATTTTTAAATTTAAATATTAAACACCTATAATTCTTTTTAAATTTGTTGTGTAGTTCATTTTTTTATTTTACCTTTGTAATATCAATAATAACTGCCCAAAAGGCCCCTAATCCACTAATTGAAAAATGAAGGACAGAATCAGACTTATTATGGAGTCGAAGCACATGACCCAACAAGTGTTTGCCGACTTCCTTGGTATCAATGCCGCTACCCTGAGTGGTATCTTCAACAATCGCACCAACCCCACCCTTAACATTGTTGAGGCGATAAAAAAGAAATTTCCTGACATTAGCCTCGATTGGCTGGTGTTCAACATTGGCGATATGTATGTCTCTCAATCGGCGCCAGCTCCTATTGACGTTAACGATCAGTCAGTTTCGCCAGCTCCATCTTCGGCTGTTCAACAACCGATGTTAGATTTTACACCATCATCTACTTCATCTGACCATCGAGCTGCTTTGTCGCCTACCCCACAATCTGTCCATCAGCCAATGTCGATAGTTAATAGTGTTAGAAACACACGTCAAGAAAGTCTTCGTGACGAGGTAAAACTATTTGACATACCAAAACGTCATGTCACTGAGATTCGTGTCTATTACGACGACCAGACTTGGGAAAGTTTCGTGCCTTCTAAGAAGTAGTTTTTGAGGTTTTCTGCCCATTGAGCCGTACCATATATATTAGAGTACGTTTTACACTCTAAGCGAAATTGGGAGGCTATCATTTGGCAGTTTCAAAATATCTTCTTACCTTTGCGGCATGATAAATAACTGATTTGAAATGGAAGTACTCGATTTGTTAGTTAAGTCAGTAGAAAAGATTGGCAGTCGCTTTGTGCTGCTGAAGCTGACTGACGACTGCAAGGCGCTGGATGCCCATATTTTGCCTGGCCAGTTTGTGGAAGTGCGTGTAGATGGGTCTTCGACGACCTTCTTGCGCCGCCCTATCTCCATTTGTTTTGTGGACTATTTTGCTAATGAGTTGTGGCTGTTGGTCGCAGTTGTTGGCGATGGCACGCGCCGTTTGTCGAAACTTAATCCAGGCGAGCGTCTTAACTGCATTCTGCCGCTTGGCAATGGTTTTGCGCTTCCCGGCACACAGTCTGACGCTTTTGGTTCACGCTACTTGCTGGTTGGTGGTGGCGTAGGTGTTGCACCTCTTTTATATATGGGAAGTCAGTTGAAAGTTCAGGGTTCGGAGCCTGTGTTCCTGCTTGGTGCTCGCACTGCTGACGGTCTGCTGCTGCTCGACGAATTTCGTAAATATGGCCGTGTAGAGGTCACTACTGAGGACGGCTCGATGGGGGCAAAAGGCTTTGTGACCAACCATTCCTTGCTGAAAGAGGAGCATTTCGACCATATCCTGACTTGTGGCCCCACACCGATGATGAAGGCCGTGGCGCGCTATGCTTGCGGGCAGGGCATCGACTGTCAGGTATCGCTCGAAAACATGATGGCCTGCGGTCTGGGCGCTTGCCTGTGCTGTGTGGAGAAAACTGTCAGGGGCAACCTATGCGTCTGCAAGGACGGCCCGGTATTTAATGTAAAGGAACTGCTATGGCAAAATTAGATGTAAATATTGGTGCGCTGCACCTGAAGAACCCTGTGATGACCGCTTCGGGCACTTTTGGCTACGGCCTGGAGTTTCAGGACTTTGTGCCGCTCAATGAGCTTGGCGGCATCATCGTGAAAGGCACCACACTGCGTCCCCGCGAGGGCAATGACTACCCGCGCATGGCCGAGACCGCCAGCGGCATGCTGAACTGCGTGGGCCTGCAGAACAAAGGCGTAGACTATTTCTGTGAGCACATCTACCCGCAGTTGCTGCCCACGGGTGGTACGTATATCGTCAACGTGAGCGGCTCGTCGCCCGAAGACTATGCCGAGTGTGCTGCCCGTATTGACGCCTTAGACGCTATTCCCGCTATTGAGCTCAATATTTCTTGCCCCAATGTGAAAGACGGCGGTATGGCCTTTGGTGTGACCTGTGCAGGAGCGGAGAGCGTGGTGCGGGCTGTGCGTGAGCGCTATCACAAGACGCTCATAGTCAAACTGTCGCCCAACGTGACCGACATCGCCGAGATAGCCCGTGCCGTAGAGGCCAGCGGGGCCGATGCCGTGAGCCTGATCAACACGCTGATGGGCATGGCTGTCGACATTGAGAAGCGTCGCCGCGTGTTGAGCATTGGTACTGGCGGACTGAGCGGACCAGCCGTCAAGCCTGTGGCCCTGCGCATGGTGTGGCAGGTGGCCCGTGCTGTCAAGATACCCGTTGTGGGCTTAGGTGGCATTATGACTGCCGAGGATGCGCTGGAGTTCATCATGTGTGGCGCTACGGCCATCGAGATTGGCACCGCCAACTTTATCGACCCAGCCGTGACCATCCGTGTGCGCGAAGGCATCAACGAGTGGCTCGACCGTCACGGCGTGGCTTCGGTGCTGGACATCGTGGGTGTCATTTCGTAGATTAGGGATTAGGGTAGGGTGGAGGTCATCCACTGCGCTCCGTAGACCAGCAGCCAGTAGCGCAGAAACTTGCCGATGGTGATGCTGAGCAGCGATATGGCCATGTTGGCCCGCATGAAGCCCAGCGTCACCGTGATGGCGCTGCCGAGTATGGGCAGGAAGGCGAAAAAGCCCATCCAGGCCCCCCTTCCGGCCATAAAACGCTTGGCACGCTCCATTTTCTCACGCTTCACTTTGAGATATTTTTCAATCCATTCCACCTTGCCCATCCGGCCAACAGCGTAGTTGAACATCGAGCCGAGCACATTGCCGATGGTGCCATAGACCACCAGCTGCCAGGCGTCAAGCCCAGAAGCCATCAGGGCCAGCATTACTGCCTCGCTCGAAAAAGGGAAAACGCTGCCAGCCAGAAAGGCTGCCAGGAGCATGCCCCAGTAGCCATAGCCGGTAAGAAATTCAAGCAGTGTGGCGGTCCAGTCCATCGTTTCAGCAGATTTTGGGCTGCAAAGTTACAAAAAAGCAAACGATTTCAGCGCTCCTAACATATTTTTCCTCCAAATATGCTGTCGGTTATCAGTTTTTTTCGTACCTTTGCACCAAGAATTATTAATCATTAACAAATAAAAGTCAAACAATTATGAAAAAGTTTCTAACAACTATTTTGGCTGTTCTGCTTGCAGCTCCCTCGTTTGCCCAACTCAATAGCGGCGGTTTCAGTATCGATGGCAACAGCGTCTACTATGGTGTGCGTCTCGGTGCCAACTTTGCCAGCATCGGTGGCGATGACTTCGTCTCCAGCTTGGGCGGTGATGAGTTGGGCACGAAAGTTGGTCTCAACCTGGCAGGCATCATCGGTCTGCGCTTGAGCGACAACACTCCTCTTTTCCTTGAGAGCGGTCTTTACTACACCGAGCGCGGTGCCAAGGATGGCAGCAACAAGGTGAGTCTGACCTATCTGGAAATCCCCCTCCTCATCAAGTATGGCATCCAGGCCACCGACGACATTGCAGTCCTGCCCTTCATCGGTCCCTATTTCTCGCTGGGCATAGCCGGAAAGACCAAATTCCCCGAGGTGGACAGCGATGGCAAGATACATACTGCCAGCCAGGGTTCCTATCATAACTTCAACCGCTCCGACATGGGTATTAAGTTTGGCTGCGGTGCCGAGTACAACAAGCTCTATCTCGAATTGGGCTATCAGTTCGGCCTTGCCAACATTGCCGACTTCCATCTGCCTTCCGGCGAGGACGCCTCTTGCCACGGCAATGCCCTCTTCCTGAACTTCGGTGTGAACTTCTAACCTGTAATATACATCAAAAGAAATGGGTGAAACATTTGTCTCACCCATTTCTTTTTTCTTTCTTATTGCTGTGGCTGTTCGCCCTCCATGTCTCCTTCTATGTAGAGGCGGGTCATTTCTACGGCGCCGTTGGTTCTCACCGTGACGGTCTTCTTGAAGTGTCCGGGAAACTTGCCCGTACCGTTATAGGTCACTTTTATTTCGCCCGTTTTGCCAGGCTGTATGGGCTCTTTGGTATATTCGGGCACGGTGCATCCGCACGATGCGATGGCCTGGTTGATGACGAGCGGCTGCTCGCCAACATTTTTAAATGTGAATGAGCACGAGACTACCGGCGACTTCTCTGAGAACTTCCCAAAGTTGTGTGTGAGCGTGTCGAACTTGATTTCGGCAGGCTTCTGGGCCGAGGCGAATGTGATGCCGCAAATGAGCATCAACGTCATCAAAATCAGTTTCTTCATAACTTTAATATATTAATATGGTTGTTTCTTTGACGCAAAAGTACGTATAAAATTTAATATACGGCGTAAACCGCAGGCCGTTGACACCGTATTTTATGTTTTTTTAATACTATCCGAGCTTCTATTTACATCTATGTCCGAGGGTGCTCCTCTTTATTGAGCGTTGGTGCTTTCATTGTTCAGGCAGTACGTTTGAGTATAATCATTTCTTGTGGCAGGCGTTGTGTTGTTATTTGCGAGGAGGCCGGAGCTAAAACTGTGGGGGGGTGGGGATAAACTACCCTCTGCCAAGGGATAAAACTTAAATTACGTCGTAATTTATCTGTATTACGACGTAATTTATATAAATTACGACGAAATTTATATAAATTACGTCGAGCCGTTAAGTTTAGGTGCGGGGGAACGACTAAATAGAGCCGCCCCGAAGAATGTTTTCTCCGGGGCGGGATGATGTTTGGCGGTGAGAGGGGTCCACCTGCCAACAGGGGCGGAATGGGGGAGGGTAGTGCGTGGGTTATTGCTTGAGCAGCTTGTAGTACTCGGTGGCGCCGAGCAGGAAGCAGCCTGTGCCGTAGTCTTCGAAGTCAGGTATTCGGGTGTAGCTTAGTGGCTGTCCGGCCGATGGGTCTTTGCCCGTGCCCTGCATCCATCCGAGGAATCCGTCGGGGTGTATGGCGTCGCGCTCGATGGCCGTCCATGCACGGTCGGCCAGTGGCTTGTAGACGTCGGGCTTCAGCCATCCCTGCTCCATTCCCCAGCAGAAGCCGTAGAGGAAGAGCGCCGTTCCGCTGGTTTCGGGCATGGCATAGTTGGTGGACACCAGGCTGGGATTCCAAAATCCGTCCGGGCGCTGGCATTTGCGCAGTCCTTCGCTCATCAGGAGGAAGTCTTTCTTCAGTTCTTTGAACTCCTTCGACTTCTTGGGCAGCAGTTCCATGCAGCGCACCAGTGCGGCATAGACCCATCCGTTGCCGCGGCTCCAGTAGCACTGCTGTCCGTCGGGCTCCTTGTAGGGCGGCACGTAGTCGGCATCGCGCCACCACAGGCCCTCCTTCACGTTGAAGAGACCTCCGCCACACTCATTGCGGCTCCAGCGATACATCTTCATGGCGTGGTCCAGATAGCGGTGGTCGTTTGTCAGGGTGTACATCTGCACATAGAGCGGCATGGCCATCTGTATGGCATCTATCCATGTCCACCATCCGTAGAGGCTTCCGTTCTTGGGGTTGGCGGTCTTCATCTGGTGGTCCAGGTTTTCGCGTATGTTCTTGATGCGCTCCGTCTTGTCGCCTTCAGCATAGGGCAGCAGCTCCACGTAGGTCTGTCCGCAGCACTGGTCGTCGGCGTCGCAGGTCTGTGTGCCGTTGCGTGGTGTCCACTTGTGGAAGTCGGCCCACGTCATGGCGTAGTCTATGTAACGTTGCTGTGGGTCAATTCGTTGCAGTGCCATCAGTCCTTCGTAGTAGACGGCGCGTGTCCATAGGCTGGAGGGCCTGACGCGCTTCCAGTTTGTGGGCACTGTGGGGTCCTCGTATTTCTTCATAAAGTAGTCGTTGGCTTTGCGCGTGGCGGCCAGCACATCGTCGGCGGTGGCCTGTGCCGCAACCGTCATTGCCATGGCGGCAGCGACGAGCAGGGTGAAGAGTCTTCTTGTCATTGTTTTGTTAGTTAGTTTTAGTTGCATTTACGGATGCAAAGTTACGGAAAAAATGTGAAGCCGCCAAACAAATTGGCATTAAATTGGTGTTGACACAGAAAAGCTGCCGCCACAGGGAATGTTGTTCCCGTGGCGGCAGCAGTGTGCGGTCAGCCTTTCGGCTGCACGTGTCTTAGTCAATCTGTGCCAGCTTGTTGTCCGAGCCGAGCACGTCGATAATCTTGTGCTTGTACATCTTCTCCATCTCGTCGCGAGCGGGGCCGCAGTACTTGCGGGGGTCGAACTCACCGGGTTTGTCGTGCAGCACGCGGCGCACGGCAGCGGTGAAGGCCAGGCGAGAGTCAGAGTCGATGTTGATTTTGCAGACGGCGCTCTTCGAAGCCTTGCGCAGCTGCTCTTCAGGAATACCGATGGCATCGGGCAGTTTGCCGCCGAGCGAGTTGATTTCGTCGACATACTCCTGGGGAACGCTTGACGAGCCGTGGAGCACGATGGGGAATCCGGGGAGCTGCTTCATGACGGCATCGAGCACGTCGAAGGCCAGTGGCGGCGGCACGAGCTTGCCGGTCTTCGGGTCGCGTGTGCACTGCTCCGGTGTGAACTTGTAGGCGCCGTGGCTGGTACCGATAGAGATGGCCAGCGAGTCGCAGCCTGAGCGCTGTGAGAACTCGATGACCTCTTCGGGCTTGGTGTAGTGGCTGACAGCGCTCGACACCTCGTCCTCAACGCCGGCCAGCACGCCCAGCTCTGCCTCGACGGTCACGTCGAACTGGTGGGCATAGTCCACCACCTTCTTCGTCAGAGCGATGTTCTCCTCGAAGGGCAGTGCGCTGGCGTCAATCATCACGCTTGAGAATCCGTAGTCGATGCAGCTCTTGCAAGTCTCGAAGCTGTCGCCGTGGTCCAGGTGGAGCACGATTTCAGGATGCTTGCACCCCAGCTCCTTGGCATACTCCACTGCGCCCTGTGCCATATAGCGCAGCAGTGTGGCGTTGGCATAGTTGCGTGCGCCTTTCGACACCTGCAGGATGACGGGGCTCTTCAGGTCGCTTGAGGCCTTGATGATGGCCTGGAGCTGCTCCATGTTGTTGAAGTTGAATGCGGGGATGGCGTAGCCGCCATTGATGGCTCGCTTGAACATCTCACGGGTGTTCACGAGACCGAGTGATTTGTAATCTACCATAATAATTGTTTATTAATAAGACTAATATTCGATTTGAGGCTGCAAAGTTAGCAAAAAAAATCCTAATACGCGCAACATTCTTCCAATTATTTTTCCGGCCTTGGCAAAAGATACTAAAAATGGAGTTGGGGGCAAAAAAAGTGACAAAAAGTTTGGTGGTTTCGTCAGAATGTTGTAATTTTGCAGGCGAAACAAAGAAAAAGTAACAAAATGGCACATTCAGGCTCTTACTTTTACGGCTTTTATTATTACTTTGCAGCTAAGTTGTGAAGCGATTGGCCGTATGGGAAGATTTCAATTAACGGAAAATGATATAAAGCCCCGCTTCACAACCCAGTGAGAGCGGGGCAGTTTTTTTAGTAATTCGGATAGATTATGATACAACCAGCAGACAGACTCAGTTTAGTGAGTGAGTATTATTTCAGCCGCAAGCTGAAGGAGGTGGCCCAGCTGAACGCCGAGGGCCGCGACATCATCAGCCTGGCCATCGGGAGCCCCGACATGCCGCCCTCGGAGGCCACGATTGAGAAATTGTGCGAGGTGGCCCGCCAGCCGGGTGCCCATGGCTATCAGCCCACTCAGGGCACGCCCGAGCTGCGCCAGGCCATGGCCGGATTCTATCGGCGCTGGTATGGCGTTGACGTCGATGCCAAGAGCGAGTTGCTGCCGCTGATAGGCTCGAAAGAGGGCATCCTGCATATCACGCTGGCCCTGGCCAATCCCGGCGATGCCGTGCTGGTGCCCAATCCCGGCTATCCCACCTATACGTCGCTCAGCAAGATTCTCGGCGCAAGGGTCGTCAACTACAATCTGCGCGAGGACAACGGCTGGCAGCCCGACTTCGACGAGCTGGAGCAGATGGACCTGAGCGGCGTCAAGCTGATGTGGACCAACTATCCCAACATGCCGACCGGAGCACCGGCCCGCCGCGAGACCTACGAGCGGCTGGTTGACTTTGCCCGCCGGCACAACATCGTCGTGGTGAACGACAATCCCTACTCGTTCATCCTCAACCGCGAGCGTCCTCTCAGCATCATGCAGGTGGAGGGCGCCAAGGACTGCTGCATCGAGCTGAACTCCATGTCGAAGAGCCACAACATGCCGGGCTGGCGCGTGGGCATGTGCGTCAGCAATGCGCAGCTGGTGCAGTGGATTCTGAAGGTGCAGTCTAACATCGAGAGCGGCACCTTCCGTGGCATCCAGCTGGCGGCCGCCGAGGCCTACAACAACGATGCTGCCTGGCATCGCGAATACAACGTGGAGGTCTATGCCCGCCGCCGCCGTCTGGCCGAGCAAATCATGGACGTGCTGGGCTGCACCTACGACCCCACCCAGGTGGGCATGTTCCTCTGGGGCCACATTCCCGATGTATATAATAATGTAGAGGAACTGACGGAGCGCGTGCTCCACCAGTCGCGGGTGTTCATCACCCCCGGCTTCATCTTCGGCAGCAACGGCGAGCGCTACATCCGCATCTCGCTCTGCGCCAAGGAAGAGAAAATACAGCAAGCATTGGAAAGAATCAAAGCAACAACACTATAAGACTATGGAACTGGAATTAGAAAAATTGAACCTTCCGAGTGACAATGAACGCCCCTTCGTGATTGCCGGCCCCTGCAGCGCCGAGACCGAAGAGCAAGTGATGACAACCGCCACGCAGCTGGCCATGAAAGGCTGCCACAATTTCCGCGCCGGCGTGTGGAAACCGCGCACCAAGCCTGGTGGCTTCGAGGGCAACGGCGAGAAGGCACTGCCCTGGATGCAGCGTGTGAAGAAGGAGACGGGCATGAACGTGGCCACCGAGGTGGCTACTCCCGAACATGTGGAACTGGCCCTGAAGTATGGCATCGACATCCTCTGGATTGGTGCCCGCACCACTGCCAACCCCTTTGCCATGCAGGCCCTGGCCGATGCCCTGCGGGGCGTCGACGTGCCCGTCTTCGTTAAAAACCCCGTCAACCCCGACCTGGAGCTCTGGATTGGGGCAATGGAGCGTCTCAACCAGGCTGGCGTTAAGCGTCTGGGCGCCATCCACCGCGGCTTCTCCTCCTACGAGCAGAAAATCTACCGCAACAACCCGCTCTGGCAGGTGCCCATAGAGCTGCGCCGCCGCATTCCCGAACTGCCGCTCATCTGCGACCCCAGCCACATCGGCGGGCGCCGTGAGCTCATTGCCCCGCTGTGCCAGCAGGCCATGGACCTGGGGGCCGACGGCCTCATCGTGGAGAGCCACTGCGACCCCGACAAGGCCTGGAGCGACGCCAAGCAGCAGGTCACGCCCGACGTGCTCGACTATATTCTCTCGCTGCTCGTCATCCGCGACGAGCACACCACCACCGAGGGCATCGTGCAGTTGCGCAAGCAGATAGACGAGCTGGACAACCAAATCATGGACGTGCTGACCAAACGCATGAAGGTGTGCCGCGAGATTGGACAGTACAAGAAGGAGCACAACATGACCGTGCTGCAGGCTTCACGCTACAACGAGATTCTGAACAAGCGCGGCGTGCAGGGCTCGCTCTGCGGCATGTCGCCAGAGTTCGTGGCCAAGGTCTTCGAGAGCATCCACGAAGAGAGCGTGCGCCAGCAGATGGAAATCATTAACAAATGAAAAACGGAGTGTACAAATGAAAATATTAGTAATGGGAGCAGGCAAGATGGGGAGCTTCTTCATCGACCTGCTGAGTTTTGACCATGAGGTGGCCGTCTTCGAGCGAGACCCCAAGCGCATGCGGTTCACCTACAACTGCCAGCGGTTCACCACCTACGAAGAGATTGACGGCTTCCGGCCCGAACTGCTCATCAATGCCGTGACGCTGAAATACACCATTCCCGTGTTTCGCGAGGTCATCCCCCATCTGCCCAAGGAGTGCATCATCAGCGATATTGCCAGCGTGAAGACCGACCTGAAGGAGTTCTACGAGCAGTCGGGCATGCGCTATGTCTCCACTCACCCCATGTTCGGCCCAACGTTTGCCAATCTGCAGCAACTCTCCGAAGAGAACGCCATCATCATCAGCGAGGGCGACTATATGGGCCGCATCTTCTTCAAGGACCTCTACCAGAAGTTGGGGCTGAATATCTACGAATACACCTTCGAGGAGCACGACAAGACGGTGGCCTACTCGCTGTCGGTGCCCTTTGTCAGCACTTTCGTCTTCGCCGCTGTGATGAAGCACCAGGATGCGCCCGGCACCACCTTCAAGCGCCACATGCGCATAGCCAAGGGCGTGCTGAACGAGGACGACTATCTGCTGCAGGAAATACTCTTCAACCCCTACACCCACGACCAGGTGGCGCAGATACGTAGGGAACTGAAGGACCTGCTGGAGATTATCGACCAGAAGGACGGCGACGGGATGAAAGCCTATCTGACGAAGATACGCGACAACGTGCGCCGTGACATTGAGATAAAGCGGTAGAGAGGGGCAGGCAGCGGCCTACTCGTGGCGGATGGCCTCGATGGGGTCCATGTTGGCGGCCTTCTGTGCGGGAATATATCCGAACAGCACGCCAATGAACACGCAGACGAGGAAGCTGACGTAGATGCTCCACATGGGCACACTGCTGGGCATGCCGAAGAGCGGCACCACCCACTCGCTGGCACCACAGCCGAGAAGGATGCCCAGCAGTCCGCCCGTGAGGCTGATGAGCACACTCTCGATGAGGAACTGCAGCGAGATGACCGGCCCCGTGGCTCCCACGGCCATGCGCAGGCCTATCTCCTTGGTGCGCTCGGTCACCGAGACCAGCATGATGTTCATAATGCCGATGCCCGCAACGAGCAGCGAGAAGGCTGCTGCCACAACGAGGATAAGCGTCACGGTGTCCATGGTGCTCGACATGGTCTCCATCATCTCCGCCTGCGAGCGGATGTTGAAGTCGTCGGCGGCATCGCCCTTCAGCTTGTGGTTGTCGCGCAGAATCTGGGTCAGCTCTTCAATGGCGGCATCGCTCATGTCTTCGGTCACGGCCGAGCAGATGATGTTTGAGAACCACGTCTGGGCGGCAATGCGCTTCATCACCGTGGTGTAGGGGGCTATCATCACGTTGTCCTGGTCCATGCCCCAGTTGTTGTAGCCTTTGGCCTTGAGCACCCCGATGACGGTCATGGGGATGGACTTGAAGCGGATGGTCTTGCCGATGGGGTCCACGCCGTCGCCGAAGAGCTCGGTCACGATGGTGTGGCCTATGACCACCTTCTTGGCGGCTTTCTTGATGTCTTCCTCGGTGAAGCACTCACCCTTTTCGATGGTCCACAGGCGTATGTCTATATATTCGGGCGCCTCGCCATAGATGGTCGTCGTGGTGTTGTTGTTGCCATAGATGGCCTGTCCGCTGCTGGTCACCTCGGGCGATACCTTGGTGACGAAGCGCTTCTCTTGCATAATGCGCTCATAGTCGGCCATTTTCAGCGTCTGCATGGCCGACGGGTCCTGGCGCACACCGCCACGGAAGTCGGCTCCCGGACGTATGGTGAGCAGATTGGTGCCCATGGTCGAGAGCTCTTTGCGGATGCTCTCCTTCGAGCCTTGGCCTATCGACATCATGATGATGACGGCGGCCACGCCGATGATGATGCCCAGCATGGAGAGGAACGAGCGCATCTTGTTGCTCGCCACTGCCCTGAGGCTCACTTTGAAAAGGTTGAGTATATTCATTTTAGTCGTCTTGCGGAATGGGTAGGGCGGCGAGTGCCTCGGCGGCCGACTTGATGTTCAGGTTGGTGGTGTCTTCGCGTATCTTGCCGTCGCGCAGCATGATGTTGCGGCTGGCATATTCGGCAATCTCCGGGTTGTGGGTCACAAAGATGATGGTGTGGCCCTGGCGGTAGAGTTCCTGAAAGAGCACCAGCATCTCAAACGAGGTGCGGGTGTCCAGGTTGCCGGTGGCCTCGTCGGCCAGCAGCACGGCAGGGTCGTTGACCAGTGCGCGGGCAATGGCCACGCGCTGCATCTGTCCGCCCGACATCTGGTTGCTCTTGTGCTCCAGGCGGTCGCCCAGGCCCACGGCCTTCAGGGCTTTGATGGCGGCTTCGCGGCGCTCGCGGGCGTTGTATTTCGAGTTGTACATCAGCGGCAGCTCCACGTTCTCCACGGCGGTGGTCTTGGCCAGCAAGTTGTAGTTCTGGAACACGAAGCCTATCTTCTGGTTTCTCAGGTGTGCCCGCTGCGTCTTCGACATGGTGCGCACGGAGACACCGTCGAGGAAATACTCGCCGCTGGTTGGGGTGTCGAGACACCCCAACTGGTTGAGCAGCGTAGACTTGCCGCTGCCGCTGGTGCCCTGGATGGTGACAAACTCACCCTCATAAATCTTGAACGACACGCCACGCAGGGCTTTCACCGTTTCGGCGCCCACTTGGAAATAGCGTTTCACGTTCTGTAGTTCGATGACTACTTTTCTGTCTTTCATTTCGCTCATCACTTATCGTAGGCGTGTGGTGGGTAGTCAATGGTGAAGTGCAGGCCCCGGCTCTCTTTGCGCTCCAGTGCAAAGCGGGTGATGAGGTAGCCCACGTTGATCATATTGCGCAGCTCGCAGATGTCGCGGCTTGCCTTGACGCGCTTGAAGAGCCGTTCCGTCTCCTCGTAGAGCATGTCCAGGCGGTCCCAGGCGCGGTGCAGACGGAGGTCGCTGCGCACGATGCCCACATAGTTCGACATAATCTGGTTCACCTCCTTGATGCTCTGGGTGATGAGCACCTTCTCCTCGTTGGTCATGGTGCCCTCGTCGTTCCACTCCGGCACCTGGTCGTTCCAGTCGTAGAGGTCTACGTGCTTGAGCGAGTCCTTGGCGGCGGCGTCGGCATAGACCACGGCCTCGATCAGCGAATTGCTGGCCAGTCGGTTGCCGCCGTGCAGGCCGGTGCATGAGCACTCGCCGAGGGCGTAGAGCTGCTCGATGGATGTCTGTCCGTTGAGGTCCACCTTGATGCCTCCGCACATATAGTGGGCAGCGGGTCGCACGGGTATATAGTCGGTGGTGATGTCGATGCCCATCGAGAGGCACTTCTGGTAGATGTTGGGGAAGTGGTGGCGCGTCTCTGCCGCGTCTTTATGGGTGACATCGAGACAGACGTGGTCCAGTCCGTGAATCTTCATTTCCTTGTCGATGGCGCGGGCCACGATGTCGCGTGGCGCCAGCGAGAGGCGCTCGTCGTATTTCTGCATAAACTCCTCGCCGTTAGGCAGCTTCAGTATGCCGCCATAGCCGCGCATGGCCTCGGTGATGAGGTAGGCGGGGTGCGTCTCCTTGGGATTGTGGAGCACGGTGGGGTGGAACTGCACAAACTCCATGTCGGCCACTGTCCCCTTGGCGCGATAGACCATGGCGATGCCGTCGCCGGTGGCGATGACGGGGTTGGAAGTGGTCAGGTAGACGGCGCCGCATCCGCCGGTGCAGATCACGGTGACCTTCGACAGGTAAGTGTCGACCGCCTCTGAGGGGTTGAGCACGTAGGCGCCATAGCACTTGATGTGGGGCGAGCGGCGGGTGACGCGAACGCCCAGGTGGTGCTGCGTGATGATTTCTACGGCAAAGTGGTTCTCCTTGACGGTGATGTCGGGGCAGGCACGGACGGCCGCCATCAGTCCGCGCTGTATTTCGGCACCCGTGTCGTCGGCGTGGTGCAGGATGCGGAATTCGGAATGGCCGCCCTCGCGGTGCAGGTCGAAGGTGCCGTCGGGCTTGCGGTCGAAGTTCACGCCCCAGTTGACCAGTTCGCGTATCTGCTCGGGGGCGTTCCTCACCACCTGCTCCACCGCCTTGCGGTCGCTGATGTAGTCGCCCGCCACCATGGTGTCCTGTATGTGCTTGTCGAAGTCGTCCACAGCCAGGTTGGTGACGCTTGCCACGCCTCCTTGTGCAAATGAGGTGTTGGCTTCGTCGAGCGAAGTCTTGCAGATGATACATACGCTGCCTTTTTTCTCGCGTGCCACTTTCAGGGCGTAACTCATGCCGGCCACGCCAGCACCAATGATGAGGAAATCGTATTTGTAAACCATGCTTCAGTATTTTATCGTTAATAGAGAAATCCGAGGAGCCAGAGGGGAATCATGTTGCCCCGCCCAATCTCGGTGTTGTAGCGTGCGTAGATGGTGCCTTCCTCTTCCTTCATTTTACTATTGGCTTCTGCATTGCAGACACAGAAGCGCAGACGGCCGTCGACAATCCACCAGCCGCTGCGTCCGCACTCGTTGACCACGTGGTCTTTCCAGAGGGTGTTGACGAAGAATGTGTCCATGGCCGTCTGTTTCTCCACGTGAATGGGGTAGATGGCATAGAGCAGGTTGGAGTTGTGGAGCATGACCATCGAGGGTTTCTTGGGGAAAGCCTCGCCTTCGCGGTAGATGATGTTCAGCAGCCGTGCGTCGGCCAGATACTTCATGTAGTTCATCACCGTGGCGCGGCTCGTCTCAATCTCGTCGGCCAGCCTCGACACGTTGGGGGCCTTGGGGCCCTCCTCGGCCAGCTTGTAGAAGAGCTTTTTGATTTTGGTGAGGTATTTCAGTTCTATCTGCTTGATGAGCAGGATGTCCACCTCGGTCATCATATTCATGGTCTTGAGCAGATTTTCCGAGTAGTTGCGGTGCTCCTGGAAGAAAGGATAGAAGCCGTGGTGAATGTAGTCCTGGAAATAGCGGCGCGGTGAGACTCGGGGCAGCACTTCGCGCACTATTGTCTCGTGGTTTTGCAGTATCTCGTCCAGGGTGTAGGCCCTGAAGCTGTTGCCGGTGAGCAGGTTGAGAAATTCGCGGAATGAGAATCCGCGCAGATTGTAGGAATGGACGATGCCGTTCAGCTCCGGGTTCTCGTCTTTGAGCCGCATCACACTGCTGCCTGTGAAGACGATGCGCAGGCCGGGGTAGAGGTCGTAGCAGCGCCGCAGCTCCTTTGACCATTCGGGCTGCTTGAACACCTGGTCGATGAGGAGCACGCGCCCGCCCCGATGGTAGAACTCGCCGGCAAAGTCGGCAATGCCGCGCCCCTGGAAGTAGAAATTGTTCATGTTGATGTAGAGGCACTGCTTGTCTTCAAGGTCGAAGTTCTCGCGTGCGTACTGCAACAGAAAGGTGGTCTTGCCTACGCCGCGGGTGCCTTTGATGCCGATAAGGCGGTCGCTCCAGTCTATTTCGTCCATAAGGCCACGGCGAACTGGAGCAAGTGTGTGCTCTACCAAATAGCGGTGTGTGCGAAAGAAAGCCTCCATAACATTTGCAAAGATACAAAGAAAAAGGGAAACGTGGTGTGGGGGGCTGCCAATTTTTCGATTTTTTAATCTTTCGACACTAATCTGCCACCATTCTGACGGCCCGCCGCAAGGTCCCTTTTTCGAGGTCGGCCCAGACCCCCCAAAAAGATAAGTGCCTTTTATCTCCGAGATAAGTGCCTTTTATCTCGGAGATAAGTGGCACTTATCTCTAAAGGCCCTTTATTGTAAGTTTTCAGGAGAACCGGTCGGAGTGCATTTTTGGACGGTCACCGGAATCCATATCCAGAACGTGGAGCCATGGCCCGTTCCCTCGCTGTCGATTCCTATTTTGCCGTTGCATCTTTCGGCTATCGACTTGCAGATGGCCAGCCCCAGGCCCGTGCCCTGGACAAAGTCGTTCAGTTTGACAAAACGGTCGAAGACCCGCGCCTGTTTCTCCTTGGGTATGCCCGCTCCGGTGTCTTCGCAGTAGATGTAGAGGCCGCCGTCTTCATATCTGTAGCCCACCTTGATGTGGCCCTCGTGGGTATATTTCACAGCATTGGTGACGAAGTTGGTGACCACTTGCTGCATGCGGCCCATGTCGAGGAAGGTCTTGAAGGTGGTGAAGGGAGCGTCGACGATGAACTGCACGCCAGGCTCCTGCACGCGCTGTGAGAGCGACTGGCATACGGTCTGGAACTCGGCGGCGAAGTCGACGTCGTGGGGCTTGATGGAGAGCGGCTTGACGTCGATGGTCGATGCCTCGATGATGTCGTTGATGAGTCGCATCAGCATGTCGCAGTTGTTGCGTATGATGTTCAGTATCTCCTTGCGCTCGTCGGGCGTGTCCACCATCTGCAGGACGTCGGAGAAGCCCACTATGGCGTTCAGCGGCGTGCGTATCTCGTGTGTCATGTTGGCCAGGAAGGTGCTCTTCAGCAGGGCCGAATTTTCGGCTCGTGCCGTCTCTTCCTTCAGTTTCTCCTGGGCCTCCATCAGGTTGGTCACCTCGCGTACAATACCAAAAAGGGCGTTGACGTTGCCTTGGTCGTCGAAGAGCGGCATTCCGCTGACGGAAAACCAGGCAGATGTGCCAGTTACTGGCGTGTGGTGGAAGTGCCTGACAATGTTGAAAGGTTTCCGAAACTCGGAAATTTTGGAAATGTTTTCAAGTGCTTGCCCCCTATGTTCAGGGAATAAGCCATTTATATATTCTTGGAAAGACTCTTGGAACTCTTCTTTGTTGGCTGAACGTGAATACGAAATGCTGCCAGTAGCGACGTCGGCATGCCAAACGTACATATTACAGCTCTCAAGCAGTGAGCGCAATTCCTTCTCGTATTGGATGTTGGTGTTAGTGGCTTGGTTGATGGCTTGCCTTTGTTTTTTGAGTTCTAAATAAAAAGTGCGTTCATGGGTTACTTCACGGGAAGTGACAAGGTAGAAGAGAAGTTCCCCTTTTTCATCGTTGATGGGGCGGATTCGCATTTCAATGTATTTGTCGAGCCCAATCTGTGGGTAGTGCATGTGCTGGCAGAAGTGTGCGTGGGGGAAATTATTTGGGTCGAAGTCTCCTTTCATCAAATCCATGTCATAGAACTTGGTGTCTTTGAAGAAATGAATGTTCTCCTCTGTCAGTTCACAGAGTTTTATCATATTCTGGTTCAGGTCGATGAGGTTGCCTTCTCTGTCGTAGAACGACATGGCGATGAGTGCTGTGTCGAACATTTTTATATAGCGCTTGGCCAGTTCCCGCTCACGCTCTTCCCGCTCCACTTCAGTAGTGATGTCTTTGGTGATGATGAGTATAGATGTTGGTTTGCCGATTTCGTTGAATTCGGGGTAGGAATAGCCGGTGATGGTGTTGTAGTGGGGCAGTTCCGATTGCAGGGTGTCGTCGTCTTTCCATCGCATGGTGAATGGCGTGGCAATCCCTTTCTGTGAATTTTTGCGTCGGTTGGCTGGCGACATCTTGTCCCGGTCTTCGGGGTGCAAGTGTTCGCGCATTTCCTCCATCGTGATGCCTTCTTCGGGCAATTTGTGTCCGTGTTCGTTGAAGAGACGATTTTGTCGGAGGTCGTTGATGAGCACTGAGAATTTACCCATAGTGAGTGCCTTGTGCATGGTGGCCTCGCTGTCCTCATACCTTCTGACGGCGGCTTTCACTCGGCTCTTGGCTATCCGGTAGATGGCATAGACGAGTATGGCGAGCAGCACGATGGCTATGACGATGTACTTCAGATAGGGTGAAGAGTTTGAGTCGGCCCGCTCCGGGTGGAACCATCGGTTGTTCAGGTGGTCTATCTTTCCGCTTTGCTGCAGTCGGGCAAACTCATTGTCTATTTCGTCGATGATGGCTTTGTCGTGGGCTATAATATGTATTTCGATGGCAGGTATGTCGAGTGGAGAAATGGCGATATTGTGCAGGTCGTACTCTTTGAGTTTCCACTTCAGCGGCTCCATGGCAAAGATGAAGTACTTGAAGTCTCCATCCGAAATGCCGGCAAGTGCTTCTCGCGGTGTGTGGAATTTGAGCGTGAGTCCTTTGAGGATTTGCCTGATGTTATTGATGGCGAGGCTGTCATTGCTGTCACGTACCACTACTTCATGTCCGTAGAGTTCGTCCAAGGTTTTGGCGGGCTTGGTGTCTTTGTTGAACGCAAGGGCCAAGTTGTAGTAGCCCAGTACATTGAGGGAGTGGTAGAAGTTGTCGTTGTTGGCGAAGCGCCCGTTGTAGTCCACAATGATGTCGGCATCGCCACGGAGGAAGGCGTCAACTCCGTTTTTGTGGGTGTTCATCACGAACTCGTAGGGGTAGCCCAGCGATTGGAATACGGTCTTGAAGACGTCGATGGTGAATCCGTCGCTCTTTCCTTCGGTGTTGATGAATTCGTATGGCGCAAAGTCCCAGTCGCACGCTATTCGCAGGGGCGTCATGGCGAATGTCGTGAATGGGAGTATGGCGAGTAGTATGAGAAGTCTTTTCATTATATTTCTTTTTTGCGGACGATGGTGGTGGCTTGGCAGGGGATGGTGATCCATACGGTGGTGCCTTTGCCCAGTTGGCTGCTGATTTCAATGTTTCCGCCGAGCTGTGTGGCCAGTTCCTGGCAGATGGGTAGCCCCAGTCCGGTGCTGTGCTCTTTGGCCGGAGAGATATTGAATCGCTCGAAGATGTGCTGGAGCTTCTCTTTCTCGATGCCTGAACCGGTGTCGCTGACAGAAATGATGAGTTTTCCTCCTATGTATTCGTATTGTGTCCTCACGTATCCCTCTGCGGTGTGTTCGGTGGCGTTTTTCACCACCTGCTCGATGATGCGTCCGAGGTTGGTGTCGTCAATGTCGACGACCAGCTGGTCGTAGTGGTTTTCGGCCACATAGCGCACCTCCTTTTTCTTCATACCTTGCCAAACCATCTGGCAGTGACCCTCGAAGGTGCTGGCAAAGTCGCAGGGCTGCACATTGATTTCCACCATCTTGGCGTCGAGGCGCGACAGGAAGAGGATGTCGTTGATGAGTTCAAGCAGATAGGCCGAGTTCTTCTTTATCTCCGCGATGTAGGCTTCCTCGCGCTCGGCATCGTGCTGCTGCTCAAGCATCTCAGCATATTTGACCACGATGTCGATGGGCGTGCGTATTTCGAAGCACATGTTGTGGAGGAACTTGTTCTTGAGCTGCTCCACCTCCTGTGCCTTCTCGGTCTCCAACTGGAGCAGGTGCTCGGTGTGCTTGATTTCGGTGGTGTCGCGGCAGATGCCCTTGTATTCTTCAACAATGCCGTTTGGCGAAAGAGTGGGGAAGAAGTGCACCTGCAAGCACAACTGGTTGCCTCCCGGCACCCGTAGTCGAGTCTTTACTCCGCAATCCCACACCTTATTGTCCTTTCGGTCCATCGACCTCATCATCTGCATCACCTGCGCAAGCGAGTCGGGGGCGGTGAGCTGGATGCATCGCTGCTGGGTGAGGATGTATTGTGCCTCGTGCATGCGGTGGTTGATGGTGAGCAGATGGGTCTGCGGCGAATAGCTGACCATCCTGACGCCGCCCACCTGCATGGCATAGTTGATATTGTTGACCTGTGTGGCCAGTTCCTGCATGGCGATGCGCAGCTGGTTCACGCCGTCGTGGGCGGTGCGGTAGTTGATGGCAGCCTCGGTTACGTCGCGACCGGTGCCATAGATGCCCAGCAGCTGCTGGTTCTCGTCGTGCACGGGAATGAGCTGCTGCTCGTAGCAGATGATGCCGTCGTCGTGTCTGGGAGTGGTGTGCTTCAGATTGTTGTCGAGGTCTACGAACTGGGTGGCGTAGTAATAGTCGAAGTCGTCCACGCCAATCGTCTCCCACAGGCTGGGGAACGTTTCCTTGGCCTCATCCAGGGTGATGCCGAAGGTGCGCTGTGCGCGGTCGTTCATATTGGCCACCTGGCCTTGGGCGTTGTAGTAAATCATATCGATCATGGCCGTGTTGAACACGCTGGCATAGCGGTGTTTCAACTCTTCCGACTGCCGCAGTTTCTCGCGTGCTTCGGTCATGTCGACCATCGTGCCGATGATGATGGCGGGCTTGCCTTTGTGGCTGCGCAGCACCGACAGGTTCATCTCGCCTGTGCGGGGCTTGCCGTCGGTCTCGCTCTTGGCCGCAATCTCCAGGGTCACCTCTTCGGCTTCAAGGTTGGCCAGGCGGCGAATGGCCTCCATCACCTTGTCGTAGTCCGTCTTGGTGTAGTGCTTGGCAAACTGTGCCGGCTTCAGCGTAGCCTCTGGCATGGCGTTTTCGCCATACGACTTGAAGGTGTCCGAATGGAGGTCGTAGGTCCATACCTCCATGTTGCAAGTCTTCAGGATCAGCGCCAGGCGGTCGTTTCGCTTGCGCCATTCGCGTGTCACTATGCGCTCCTGGATGTGGTAGATGATGCTGGCAATGATGAGGATAAGGATGACCAGGCCGATGGCGAGTGCCACATACCACAGCCAGTCGGGGCTGTTGTCTGTGGTGTTGTCTTCAGGGTGGAACCATTTTGCCTCTAAGGGCTGCAGGCGCTCGCTGGCTTTCAACTTCATGTAGGTGTCGTCGAGCTGTTTTAGGAGCACCGAGTCGTTGGTCATGAAGCGGTAGTCGCCCGAGGGCATGGCTACTGGCGACAGTTCCAGATTGTCAGCATGATACTTGTGGATGAGCCACTTCAGCGACATTGTGTTCCAGAGCACCTGTCCGCGCTCTTCGGCACTGACCATCTGGATGGCCTTGTCCATATCGCCGTAGGGGATGGCATTGTCGCCCCATCCACGGTCTTGCATCAGGTGATGGCTGAAGCTGCCCTCGTGTACGATGACTTTCTGGTTGCTCAGGTCGTTGAGTTCGTGCACTTCCTGCAAATCCGTCTTGGGGTGGGCCACGCTGTGGGTAAAGAGATGGATGCTGTTCTTGCCGTAGAGCTGTGTGTACTCGTCGTGGAAGTTGGCCACCATGCCCAGCATCAGGTCCGACTTTCCTGCACGCAGGTCTTCAAGGGCCTGCCGGTTGGGCTTCAGGTGTATGATGTAGGGGATGTTGAGTTCTTGGAAGATGAGCTTGAGCATGTCCACATTGTAGCCTGTAGGTGTGCCGTCATCGTCCAGGAAGACATAGGGCCACAAGTCCCATGCGTCCTCATACACCAGTGGGTGCTCTTCGTCGTATACTCTGGCGGCCGATGCTTGGGGCTTGTCCTGCGCAAGGGCAAAGGATGGAAGAATCGCTGCCAGCAGCAAAAGTATTATAATAGTTCTGTAGGCTTTAGTCATTGTTTGGTTTTTTTGAAGGCGTGCTTTCACCTTTCAAACTGCAAAGGTAGGAAAAATGCCTGATATGCCCAAATATTTTTCTGTTTTTGTTGCTTTTACTGGTCAGGATTCTCTACAAAGCCCTGGTATTTGGGCTCGATGGCCGACATCACGGCGTCGTAGGCTTGGTTTTTGATGGCCTCGATATTCTCAGGGCCTTGTCCTACGGGGTAGATGGGCTGGTGGATGGTGAGCGTGAGGGGGTGCCAGTTGGCGAAGTGCATATCGCGCATGCGGGGCATGATGTCGAATGAGCCGTTGATGGTGAGCGGCACCACCGGCAGTTGCAGCTCGTCGGCCAGTGCGAAGGCCCCTCGCTTGAAGACCCCCATGTGACCGGTGAAGGTGCGTGCACCCTCAGGGAATACAGTCAGGCTGATGCCGTCCTTCAGCGTCTCGCGGGCAGCGTCGTAGCTGGCTTTTATTTTCTTCGGGCCGCGCTTGTCTACGAAGATGTGGTGTGCCTTGGCGCAGGTGTAGCCCACCACGGGAATCTGCCGTAGCTGGTATTTCATCATCCACTTGAAGTTGCGGTTCAGGTAGCCATAGACCAGGAAGATGTCGAAGGCCCCTTGGTGGTTGGCCACAAAGACATACGACTGGCCTTGCTCCAGATGGGGGCGGCCCTCCACCTTGACGGGGATGAGCAGCAGCCAGAGCACGATGCGGGCCCAGATGCGGGCGGGCCAGTAGCCCCAGAAATGGCCATAGCCGAGGCTGCAGCCGATGATGACGAGCAGGCAGCAGCCGATGGTGATGAGCAGTCCGAGGGGCAGGGCTATGCAGAGCTGATATAGGTAGTAGAGATATTTCATTTCGCGGTGCTTTTGCTGGACTTGAGCGTTATGACTACAATCTCAGGGCTGACGCCCAGACGGAAGGGAACGACCCCGGCCACGCCTGTGGTCACGTAGAGGCGGCGCCCCGCTATTTCGTAGAGGCCGCCGGTCTCGTGGTAGAACAGTGATGCCGGGCTCCATCCCAGCAGGGCCACCTGGCCGCCGTGGGTGTGTCCGCTCAGTGTCAGTTGGGTGTGGCTGTGGGGCAGAATCTTCCGCCGCCAGGCGGTGGGGTCGTGCTCCAGCATCACCACGAAGTCGTCGCGGCTGATGCCCCAGAGGGCCTCGTTCACATTGCCCAGTTCGGGGAAACGACCCTCGCCGTCGTTCTCCATGCCGGAGATGACGATGCGCGCCGAGTCGCGGCGTATCACCAGCCGGGTGTTGTTCAGCAGCGTCCAGTTCATTTCATCGTGCAGGCCCGTTGTCAGTCCGAGGTTGCGTGAGATGAGGAAGGGGTCGTCGCTGCGCAGGTACATGGTGTAGTCGTGGTTGCCCATCACCGAGCAGACGCCGTTGGTGGCCTTGATGCTGCTCAGCAGTGGCACGAAGGGCATGATTTCTTCGGGTTCGCGGTTCTGCAGGTCGCCGGTGAAAGCCACCAGGTCGGCCTGCTGGGCGTTGATGCTGTCGACGACGTGCTGCACCATTTCCTCCCTGCCGTCGGTCAACGAGCCCAGATGGAGGTCGCTGAAGAGCACTATCTTATAGCCGTCGAAGGCTTCGGGCAAATCGCTGAAGTCCAGTTCGACGTGTCTCACCGTCAGCTGCTTGGGCTCCACAAAGGCACCGTAGTAGAAGGCTCCCCAGGCCAGCAGCACCACCAGCGGAGTGATTCGGCGCAGACGCTTGCGCCGCTTGTTGCGGCAGGGCAGCACCAATACGAGGGTCAGCACGGCCAGCGCTGCCGCTATTATCCAGAGATAGACGTTGGGGTCAAGTAGTATCATCTGAACGTGAGGGATTGGCCAATGTATTCACGGTCTACGCTGCCATTGGCATAGACTGTGTGGCCGTTGCACAAAGTTTGTTCCACCTTCCAGTTGAATGTCTCTCCTTCCAGGGGGCTCCATCCGCACTTGCTCTCTATGTCAGCCGGGGTGAGTGTCCACGGGCTGCCGGGCCTCACTATGGCGATGTCGGCCTTCTGCCCCTTGCGCAGGAAGCCGCGCTGGCGGATGCCGAAGAGGCGGGCGGGAGCGTGGCACATCAGTTCCACCAGGCGCCCGATGGTGAGCACGCCGGCATCGACGAGCCCCAGCATGGCCACCAGCGAAAACTGCACCATGGGCATGCCGCTGGCGGCACGGGCACAGCCGCCCTCTTTCTGCGAGAGCAGATGGGGGGCGTGGTCGGTGGCAATGGTGGTGATGCGCCCGTCGTTGAGCCCTTGGCGCAGGATGAACTGGTCCACAGGGCTCTTGATGGCGGGGTTCACCTTGATGCGGGTGCCCAGCCGGGCATAGTCTTGCGAGTTGAATAGCAGATGGCCCACGGTGGCCTCGGCGGTGATTTCGGCGTCGGCAGGCGTGAAGATTTCCAGTTCCTCGGCAGTACTCACGTGGGCCACGTGCAGCCGTGCGTGGTACTTCCGTGCCAGGTCTACAGCTTTCCGTGTGGAGGCCAGGCAGGCCTCTTCGCTGCGGATGAGTGGATGCAGGCTCACGTCGGGGTCGTCGCCATAGCCCGCCTTGACCGTCTGCATATTGTGGTTGATGATGGCCGTGTCTTCACAGTGGGCCATAATGGGCAGAGGGGCGGCCGACCGGAAGATGCGCTCCAGGGCTTCGTCGCGGTCTACGAGCATATTGCCTGTCGAGCTGCCCATAAAGAGCTTGATGCCGGGAATGTGGTGCACATCCAGTTGGGCGAACAGATGGCTGTTGTCGTTGGTGGCCCCGAAGAAGAACGAGTAGTTCACGTGGCTGCTATGGGCCGCCCTTTGGAATTTGTCTTCCAGGGCCTCCAGCGTGGTGGTCTGCGGTGAGGTGTTGGGCATCTCCAGAAACGAGGTGACACCGCCGGCCGCCGCAGCGCGGCTTTCGCTCTCCATGTCGGCCTTGTCGGTCATTCCCGGTTCGCGGAAGTGCACATGGGTGTCGATGACGCCAGGCAGCACGTAGCAGCCTGTGGCGTCGATCACTTGCGTTTCGTGCGGTAAGGATTGTGGGTCGAGGCTTGAGGGGGCCACTATATCGGCTATCTCCTCATCCTCGATGATGACGGTGCGCTCCAGACACTTGCCTTCGTTGACGATGCGGCCTCCGCAGATGAGTGTCTTCATTCGCCGTTAAGTATGCTTTGGATCACCGAGTCGGTGGGCTCGTCTACGATGGGCGCATTGCTGGCCGTAGTGTCGCCGTTGGTCATCTTCTCGTGAATCTCGTTGGCCTCACGGTAGTAGTTGCTCACGTAGGCGTCGTTCTTGAACTTGTCGGTGGCTTTGCTCATCAGCTCCTCAATCTGAGGGGTGAGGATGGGGTACTGGTAGCGGCTGGTGACCATCATAAAGATGCCGGGGCCGAGCACGTTGTCGAAGTTGTCTATGATGAAGTGGGTCTCCAGGCTGTCCATGCGGGCGGCAATGGTCTGGGCTTCGATGGTGAGCTGCTTGCCGATGGTCTCCTCGTCGATGCCGTCGAGCAGCATTTGGCTCTCCCTGTGGCTCAGTTCCACCATTTGGTTGTCCATCTGGTTGTGCTTCTCCAGAAAGTCATACAGCAACTCGTTGAGCGGTGTGCCGCTCACGCTCTGCTGCACGTCGTCTATACGCACGCTGATGTTGCCCTGCTCCACCACGAGGGGCATGATGCTCTGCTCGTCCATGTAGAGGCTGGCCATCAAGGTGGTGTCGAAGAGGCCGGCAAACTTGAACTTGCCGTGCACCACTTCGCAAGAGTCGATGCTCTGCAGCTTGTTTTCCTTGAGGGCTTTCAGGTAGAGCTTGCTCCCGTCGAGGCGTGCCACCGACGACGAACCCTGGATGTTGTACTGCTCGGCGCACGAGGCCAGGGCAGCGACGATGACTATTGTGGCGTAAAGAATTTTGTTCATAGACTGCTTCTTTCTCGCCTGCAAATGTACAACGATATATTGAAAGGTGAAAAAAAATTTGCGCATTTTAAAACTACAATGCGCACTTTTAGCGTTTTTTTGCCTCTTTCTCCAATTCGCTGCCTATCCTGTGCGAAGTGTAGAGCTGCAGGATGGCCGCCACCAGAAGCGTGACCACCCAGTTGTTTTGCACGTAGTTCACGTAGGTCAGCCAGTCCAGCCCGAAGGCGTTTCCCTGGCTGGCGAACATCAGCACGGCGGTGAACAGGAAGAGCAGGTCGCTCACGATGACGATGCGGCGCAGACGGCGCAGCACGAAGTTGCTGCCGTCATAGCTTTGCAGCATCTGCATGCTGGTAAACGCCACAGCACCAACGGCATAGACATAGAAGGCGGGGCCCCAACGGAACACGCTGGCGACGGCACCGATGACCATCAGGAGGGCGCCGACGACGAAGATGGCGCTCTGCATGCTATTCAATTGTTTCATTGGCGGGGTCTTTCGGTTGAGGGTCGCGCACGTCGTCGCTGAGCACGAAGATGTCCTCGTCCTGGTGCTTCATGAAGTAGCGTTCACGGGCAATGCGCTCCATGGCTTTAGGGTTGGTCTGCAACAGGCGTATTTGCGCCTGGTCTTTGCGGTATTCGCCCTCGTAGTGG
This sequence comes from uncultured Prevotellaceae bacterium, assembly GCA_902786565.1. Taxonomy (GTDB): domain Bacteria; phylum Bacteroidota; class Bacteroidia; order Bacteroidales; family Bacteroidaceae; genus Prevotella. Next base: position 44,390 of record CADACW010000010.1, read on the forward strand.
TCTATCTCGTCGTGCAACTCGCTGATGCGTTGCTGGTAGGCGAAGTGGGCCCACAGGCTGTTCGCTCCTGCAAAGCCGATGAGGGCCACGCCTGCAACCAGCACCACAATGTACTTCAGGCTGCGTATGCGGGCCACTTTCAGTAGTATGTCTTTAATTTTCTTCATCTTTCTGTTGTCACTATTTATTCCTTATGCCAATATCAGGTCGAACTCGGCGCGCAGTTTCTCGATGGCGGGGTTCTGCTTGGTCATCAGTTCAAACTGCTCGCGGCGCGTCAGTATGACCTCCTTCTCCTCTTGGCGGGCCACCCGCAGCTGGAGCGTGATGGCCGAGTTGTGCAGATAGAGTTTCAGTGTGGCGAGTATGTTCTTGAGTATGCTCTCCACCTCGCCCTTGATGATGTCGTTGGGCACCACCACCTCGACGGCGGGCATCTGCAGGATGACGGGGTCCATGTTCTTCATTCTGGCGGCGATGCCGCTCAGTCGCTGGGGCATGCGGTTGCACATGGCCATCCACTGCAGTTCCAGGTCTTGCTGGGTGAAGGCCTCGTCTACCTTGTCTTTGCTTTCGTCCACACCGGGTGTGCCGGGCAGTATCTGCATCTTCTGCGGACGGGCCTGCTGGCGGATGTTCTTCCACGAGAAGCCCAGTTGCGACACCTTGATGGTGGGGGTGGCGGCGGGTTGTTGCTGGGGTTGCTGCTGAGGCTGCTGGGGGGCTGCCTCCTGGCGATCCGGCTGCGCAGCCGCGGCCACCTGCTGGGCCGACTTCTTGGCGGGCTGCGCCTGCTGAATCAGTTTCTTGAACAGGGATTTCAGTCGTCTGGGCTTGCGCCCACTGCCAGGCGTGCCGTCGTCGGGCTGCGTCAGCTGGGCAATCTCGATGAGCGTCAGCTCGACGAGCAGTCGCTTGTTCGATGACTGGCGGTAGGCCAGGTCGCACTCGTTCATCAGCCGCAGCGCGTTGTAGAGGAATCGCGTGTCGGCCTTCTGTGCCTGGCTCTGATAGCGCTGGCGCATCTGCTCGCTCACCTCTAACAGGGGCAGCGTCTGGGCGTCCTTGGCCATCAGCACGTTGCGCACGTGGCGTGCCAGCCCCTGTATGAGCAGTCCGCCGTCGAAGCCCTTGTTGACCACGTCGTTGAGCAGCACCATCAGGTCGGCCACCTTATTTATAATAGAGAGGTCGATGATGCGGAAGTAGTATTCGGCATCGAGCACGTTCAGGTCTTCTATGACCTTCTGGTAGGTGATGTTGCCCTGGCAGAACGAGGCCGCCTGGTCGAAGATGGAGAGGGCGTCGCGCATGCCGCCGTCGGCCTTTTCGGCAATCACGGACAGGGCCTCCTCCTCGTAGTTGATGCCCTCCTTCTGTGCCACGCTCTTCAGGTGGTCGATGGTGTTCTTCACCGTCATGCGCTCGAAGTCGTATATCTGACAGCGCGAGAGGATAGTGGGCAGAATCTTGTGCTTCTCCGTGGTGGCGAGGATGAAGATGACGTGTGCGGGCGGCTCCTCCAGCGTCTTCAGAAAGGCGTTGAAGGCTGCCGTCGAGAGCATGTGCACCTCGTCGATGATGAAGACCTTGTACTTGCCCACCTGCGGGGGTATGCGCGTCTGCTCCATCAGCGTCTTGATGTGCTCCACCGAGTTGTTCGAGGCGGCGTCGAGCTCGAAGATGTTGAGCGACCGCTGCTCGTTGAACGACAGGCAGCTCTCGCATTCGTTGCAGGCCTCGCCGTCGGCGGTGGGGTTCTGGCAGTTGATGGCCTTGGCGAAGATGCGTGCGCAGGTGGTCTTGCCCACGCCTCGCGGTCCGCAGAACAGGTAGGCGTGTGCCAGTTTTCCGCTCTTCACGGCGTTTTTCAGCGTGGTGGTCAGTGCGGCCTGGCCCACCACGGTATCGAACGACATGGGGCGGTATTTGCGTGCAGAAACGATGTACTCCATAGATTTCTACTTATTCACTTTTCTTCTTGTCGGCGGAGTCGGGTGTGCGGAAGCGCACCTTCTCGCTCTCGTCGCGGCGCTCGTGGTAGAGCTTCTGCAGCGGGTTCTGCAGGGGCTCGTCGAAGTTCTGGCGGTTGCGCCACACGTCGATGGCCATATAGATGGCGTTGCGCAGCGACTGCTCGTCGGTGGTGCCCTTGCCGGCGGCGGCAAAGTTGGCGCCGTGGGCGGGAGCCGTGCGCACCAGCTGCAGGCCGGTGGTGAAGCGCACGCCGTTTTCGTAGGCCACGGCTTTGAAGGGTGTCTGTCCCTGGTCGTGATACATGGCCAGCACGCCGTCGAAGCGGAAGTAGCTGCTGCGGCCGAAGAAGTCGTCGGAGGCGTAGGGTCCGAACACCTGCATGCCCTGTGCGGCCAGTTCGCCGATGGCAGGGATGATGGTCTCCTGCTCTTCGGTGCCCAGCACGCCGTCTTCGCCGCAGCGGGGGTTCAGCGACAGCACTGCGATGCGCGGATTGTTCACGCGCAGGTCGCGCTTCAGGGCTTGGTGCAGCAGTTGTGCCTTCTCCACTATTTTCTGCTTGGTGATGGCTTCGGGCACGTCCTTGATGGCCACGTTGTTGGTCACCAGGGCCACGCGCAGGTCGTCGTTGGTGAGGATGGTGAGGCCCTTCTTGCCGTCGTTGAACTTGCGCTCCAGATAGTCGGTATGGCCGTGGAAGTCGGGGATGCTGTTCTTGAACACAGGGGCGGTGACGAGCACATCGTAGAGGCCCTTGCCGTAGTCGTCGACGGCCCGGTCGAGGGCGATGAGGGCGGCCTGCCCCGATTCCGGCGTGGGCTGTCCGAGGTCTATCTTCACCTCTTCGTCGAAGGTGGTGAGCAGGTTGAGGCGCCCCTCCTTGGCCTCGCTGGCGTCGCTGATGATGGTGAAGGGGGTGTCGATGCCCAGTGTCTTGCTGTGGTAGGCGGCCACCTTGGGCGAGCCGTAGACGATGGGCGTAAAGAGCTCAAAGATAGTGGGTTCGGCAAAGGTTTTGAGTATCACCTCATAGCCTACGCCATTGGTGTCGCCGTGGGTGATGGCCACGCGTGGTTTTCTGTCTTCCATATTGTTCTTTTAGGGTGTTTATTGTGATATGTTTTGGTCTTGTTGGCTTTTCGCGGTGGAGAGCAGTCCGCAGGCGGCCAGGATGTCTTCGCCCCGGCTGGCGCGGATGGTGGTGTAGACGCCGTGCTGCGTCAGATAGTCGCGCAGCTGCTCCATGCGCCGCTCGTCGCTGCCGGGCAGGTCTACGTCTGGTATGCGGTGGAAGCGGATCAGGTTGACTCGGCACTCCAGGCCCTTCAGCAGAGTGGCTATGGCGCGTCCGTGGGCGGGCGTGTCGTTCAGTCCGCCGAAGCAGATGTACTCAAAGGAGCAGCGCCGCTGGTGGGTGAAGTCATACTGGCGGAGCAGGGCCACCGTGTCGGCTATGGGCATGGCCTTCTCGGCCGGCATCAGCTGCAGGCGCTGCTCGTGCAGCGGCGAGTGCATCGAGATGGCCACGTGGCACTGGCTCTGGTCCAGGAACCGGCGCAGCTTGTCCTTCACCCCCACGCTGCTCACGGTGATGCGCTTGGGGCTCCAGGCGTAGCCGCCGGGGGCGGTGAGCAGGGTGGTGACGCGCAGGATGGCGTCGAGGTTGTCCATCGGTTCGCCCTGGCCCATGAACACGATGTTGGTCAGCCTTTCCCGCTCGGGCAGGGCATAGATTTGGTTCAGTATGTCGGCGGCGGTCAGGTTGCCCTGCCACCCCTGTTTGCCCGTCTGGCAGAAGAGGCAGTTCATCTTGCACCCCACCTGGCAGGAGACGCACAGCGTGGCCCGCTCGCCGTCGGGGATGAAGACGGTCTCGACGAAGAGGTGGGGGGTGGGTGAGGGGTTGTCGGCGGTACGCACGGGGAAGAGGTATTTCACCGTCCCGTCGGCCGACTGCTGGCAGTCGATGGGTGCCATCGCCCCCACCGTGTAGTGTTGTGCCAGCAGCTCGCGGTTGGCCTTCGACAGGTTGGTCATCTGGCTGATGTCTGTCACGTGCTTCTGGTAGAGCCATTGCGCTATCTGCCCGCCCGTAAAGGCCGGCATTCCCAGCTGGCGCACCGCTTCCCGCAGTTCGCCCGTGGTCATTCCCATCAGCACGCGTCGCTCGTCCATAACGACATCATATTTCGTTTGCAAAGTTATGTATATTTTTTGAGAAAAGACCTATTAAGTATGTTAAAATTCCCATATATCATCCAAATCTCCCATCTACAGCCCCCTTTTCCGCCGACAAAAGGGCTGTCCAGCCAGTCGGTGGGCAGCCCTTGCGTTAAGGAATAATGTCAAAAGCCTGGGGCTTTAGTTCTCGTAGTCAATCTCGTGGTCGAGCTTTGAGAGGAAGTCCTCGTAGACCTCCTGCTCCACGTCGCCCATTTGGTACTCCTTCTCGGCGTCCTTGCGGATTTCGGCAATCCAGGCGCGGCGGGCGCGGATGTAGTCTTCGCGGATGCGCTCGCAGGCCTGTTCGTCTATCTCCGTCAGGTGGTAGTAGTCCAGTATGAGCTGGTAGCTCCAGGCCCAGCGGTAGTCGCTGTAGTGGCTGTTGATGTCGTCAAAGCGGTCCAGCACCTGCTGTATGTTCTCTATGGTGCCGTTCTTGATGTCGTCGAGCAGCCGTTTTTCCTCGCTCTCGGGCAGCAGCAGTCCGCTGAGGTCGCACCAGGGGCCCTTGCCGATGTTGGTCTTTGGCTTGCCGAAGAATCCCTCCTTGGTGGCACGCTTCAGCACGGCGCCCATGTAGATGCGCAGGGCTATGTCGTAGTATTTCAGGCCCTTCTTCAGCGATGAGGCGTTGATGACGTACTCGTGGAAGTTGTAGGTGGTGACGTTGTCGCCCGAGGCGTTGCGCAGGGCCCGCAGTATCTCTATGCCCTGCAGAATCTCGCCCACGGTGAAGGGTGAGAGCCAGTCGAAGTTGATGATGCTCTTCTTTGACTGTCGCGAGCGTTTGTCGCGCTTGGGCCATTTCTTGATGTCGCGGTAGAGGCCCACGGTGGTGATGTTGCGGCCGGGCACCAGATACATGGTCTCGCCGTAGGCGATGAGGTATGAGAAGGGCAGGTTGCGCGTGTCAGGATGGTGCATCAGCTTGCCCATGCAGACGCTGAAGGCGCCGATGGTGGCGGGCATCAGCACGTAGCTGCCCGATGCCGTCTTGGTGCCGCGCTCCAGGGTGCCCCAGTGCAGCGGTCCCATCTTGTAGGCGTGGTTCGAGAAGTTGGTGTTCGAGCCGGCGTTGTAGAATGAGAACTGTCCGCCGATGAGCAGGCTCGACTTGTGGTGGCTGGCCGAGAATGGTCCGCAGAAGGCGGCGCAGGCCTCGCCGTTGGCCATGAACGAGTTGGCGAAGAAGAGGCTGGCCTCGGCCGTGAAGCCGTTGGTGATCTGGCAGGCCTCGCCCACGAAGCAGTCCTGCATCTTCACCGAGTTGTTGATGCTGCAGCCGTCGCAGATGATGCTGTTCTCGCAGATGACGCCGGTGCCGATGAACACGCTGGCGTCTTCCGAGCTCAGGATGGTGCACTCGTTCAGGCGGGCGCAGCCGTCAATCTCGCAGTCGCCCTTGATCACGGTGTTGGTGATGTCCTTGGTGTTGATGATTTTCACGCGGTTGCCAATGATGCCGCGCTCGGGCGTGGAGATGCGCACCTCGTCGTCGATGAGCTGGTGCAGGCGGTTGGTCAGCGCCTTGTCGCGGTTGTACTTCACCATGAATGCGGCCAGCTGCGAGTTCAGTTCGCGGAAGAGGGTCACGTTGCCGTCGCCCATCTCGTTGAGCACCGATATGGTCGAGCCGGCGCCGTAGTTGGCGCCCTCGGTGGTCTCCAGCGTAGAGATGTTGGAGATGTAGCAGTCGTCGCCGATGGTGTAGTTGTTGATGAAGTTGCCCACCTTCTCAATCAGGCAGTCGTTGCCCACCGAGACGTTGCGCAGCGTGGCGTCGTTGATGCCGGAGTGCTTGAAGAAGCCCTTGGCCACCTCTACCTGCTTCTCGAAGCGGCCCAGGCGGATGTCGCCGTAGAATATCACGCGGTGGAAGTTGTATGGCCGGAATTCGACATCGACCAATACCCTCGACCAATCCTCAGCCCAGCATACGTTGTTCTCCAGTACTTGAATCTCTTCTTGTGTCAGTTGTCTGTAGTCTCTCATAATTGTCTTTGCGTGTTTAGTGTTGCTGTTGTTTGTATCGGCTGCAAAGTTACGAAATTAATCTGAAACCACAGCAAGGAAGCACCCATTTTTTTGTTTCCCTATATATAAATATGGTGGAGCCAGGAGCTAAAAGGTGGGGTGGATGGGGATAAAACTTAAATTACGACGTAATTTATCTGTATTACGTCGTAATTTATATAAATTTCGTCGTAATTTACATAAATTACGTCGACCCATTAAGTTTATGTCCGGGCCCCCAGTGCTTTTGCTCCGGGGGGCCGCATGTTTATCCCGGAGGTGACCAATGAATGGCGCCGAAGTGTTATTTATGCTTAAAGAGCGGGCCCAATCGGGAGGCCGCACGCCGTAATTGGCGCGAAATTGCTAACTTTGCACTCCCAAAAACAAAAAGCAAACCATTATGAACGAGACAACAGAGAAGAGGAAGAACCCGTTTTTTGAACCCTACAACACACCCCACGACACCGCACCCTTCGACCGCATCAGGCTGGAGGACTACGAAGAGGCGTTCATGGAGGGCATACGCCGCGACAACGAGCAGATACAGAAGCTGGTGGACAACCCCGCCAAGCCTACCTTCGACAATACCATCATAGACAAGGAGGACACCACCGAGGGCTACTACGACCTGCTGGACCGCGTGAGCACCGTGTTCTTCAACCTGCTGAGCGCCGAGAGCAACGACGAGATGGAGGCCCTGGCCCAGAAGATGCAGCCCATACTGACGCAGCACGCCAACGACGTGAGGCTGAACCCGCGGCTCTTCGAGCGCATCAGCTATGTGCACCGCCACCACCGCAAGCTCACATCCGAGGAGAAGATGCTGCTGGACAACTGCTACGACGGATTCGTGCGCAGCGGCGCCCTGCTCGACGAAGCGGGCAAGGAGCGCCTGCGCCGGCTCACTGAAGAGGCGTCGCTGCTCTCGCTGCAGTTCCAGCAGAACCTGCTGAAGGAGCAGAAGGCGTACACCCTCAACATCACCGACGAGGCCCAGCTGGACGGACTGCCACAGACGGCCGTAGCCGCAGCTGCCGCCGAGGCTCACGAGCGGCAGATGGACGGATGGGTGTTCACTCTCGACTCGCCCAGCTACTCGCCCTTCATGACCTACAGCACGCAGCGCGAACTGCGCCGGCAAATGTTCATGGCCCGCGGCACTGTGTGCATACACGACAACGACGCCAACAACCTGGAGGTGTGCCGGCGGCTGGTCAACCTGAGGCGCGAGATTGCCCAGCTGCTGGGCTTCAAGACCTATGCCGACTATGTGCTGAAAAACCGTATGGCCGGCAGCGTGCGCGGTGTCTACCGGCTGCTCAACCAGCTCATCGACGCCTACAAGCCTACAGCCCTAAAGGAGCTGTCGGACCTCAAGCGTATGGCGAAGGCTGACCTCGACCGGCTTGAGCCTTGGGACGCTGCCTACTACAGCCACAAGCTGAAGCTGAAGAAATACAACATCGACGCCGAAATGCTCAGGCCCTACCTGCAGCTCGACCGCGTCATCGACGGCGTCTTCGGACTGGCCAACCGCCTCTACGGCATCACCTTCAAGGAAAACAAGGACATACCCGTCTACCATCCCGACGTGAAGGCATACGAGGTCTTCGACCGCGACGGCTCCTTCCTGGCCGTCTTCTACGCCGACTTCCACCCGCGCAAAGGCAAGCAGGGCGGGGCATGGATGACCGAATATCAGGGCCAGTACATAGACAAGAAGGGCGAGAACGTCAGGCCCCACGTCAGCGTGGTGATGAACCTGACCAAGCCCACCGACGGCAAGCCCGCACTGCTCACACTGGGCGAGGTGGAGACATTCCTGCACGAGTTCGGACACTCGCTGCACGGCATGTTTGCCAACACCCGCTTCGAGAGCCTGTCGGGCACCAACGTGTGGTGGGACTTCGTCGAGCTGCCCTCGCAGTTTATGGAGAACTATGCCGTCGAGAAAGAGTTTCTGCGCACCTTCGCCTTCCACCACGAGACGGGTGAGCCGCTGCCCGACGAGCTGATAGACCGCGTGGTGAAGAGCCGCAACTTCATGGCCGCCACAGCCTGCCTGCGACAGGTGTCGTTCGGACTGCTCGACATGGCCTACTATACACAGAAAGATGAGTTCAAGGAAGACATCATGCCCTTCGAGCGCGAGGCGTGGAAGAAAGCCATCATTACCCGTCAGCGCACCGACACGTGCATGACCACCCAGTTCTCGCACATCATGGCGGGTGGCTATGCCGCAGGCTACTACAGCTATAAGTGGGCGGAAGTGCTTGAGGCCGACGCCTTTGCCGTGTTCAAGCGTCACGGCATCTTCGACCAGAAGACGGCGCAGAGTTTCCGCGACAACATCCTCTCGCGAGGCGGCACCGAGCATCCCATGACGCTCTACAAGCGATTCCGCGGCGGCGAGCCCACCATCGACGCCCTGCTCAGGCGCAACGGCATCAAACCATCAAAATCATAGAAAGAAGGGGGGGCGCTCTCCCGGCTATTTCATCTTCTCGCTGATGTAGCCGTAATAGTCCTGCGGCTCAATGTCGCTGGGGAATAGCTGGGAGAGCACCAGCCGACACTCGCGGGGGTTTACGCGGCACGCCTTCTTCAGATAGTCCAGAAATTCGGCCTGGCGCCCCAGTTCGTAACAGCACAGCGCCATATAGGCATAGCCGTCCTTATGGTCGTCGGGCACCACGCGGAAGTAGTTCTGGAACAGGGAGTAGGCGGCGTCCAGATAGCGGTTGTCGTAGAACGAGACGATGACGCGCAGGATGGTGAGCAGCGGCTCCTCGCTGTCGGCCACCGCCTGCTGGAAATGTTCCTCGGCCTCGTCGAGCCTGCCGGCAGAGAGCAGCACGTGGCCCTTCACCAGCCCTATCTGCACGGGGTCGTTGTATGTGGCTTCCGCCTTGTCCAGACAGTCCAGGGCGATATCCACGTCGCCCGTCTCGCTGTAGGCGAAGGCCAGTTCCTGATAGATTTCAAAGAGATAGTCTTCGCGCCCGTCGGCCACGTCGATGGCGTGCTTCAGCGTGTCGATGGCCTCCTCGTTGCGGCCCAGGTTGATCAGGCACGTGCCTTGGTAGAGTATGCCCAGCTCGTCGTCGGGCACCTCCTCGGTGTAGCGCTTGTAGTATTTCAGCGCCTCCTCGAAGTTCTCCAGCCGGTTCAGGCCGTTGGCCTTCGACAGCAGGCCGTCGGGGTCCTTGGGGTCAATGGCAATGGCATACTCGCTGCTCTGTATCGAGTTGTTGTAGTCCTCGTCCATATACTGGGCGCTGGCCAGCGCGTTCCAGTAGTATTTCGAAAAGGGGTTGGTGTCGATGAGCTCGTTGAAGATGCGGCCGCTGTCCTTGTATTTGCCCAGTCCGAAGAGGGTGCGGCCCAGCAGTTCCTTGAACTCCGGCGTGTCCTCCTGCTTGCCCCGGGCCATCCACTCCATGGCCTTTTCGGGGTAGTCGTAGTCGGCGTAGATGTTGGCCACGTCGACCACAAAGTCCTGATACTCCTCAGGGGGCACCTTGCCGAACTCATCGCGCAGATAGGCGTCGGCCTCCTCCACGCGCTCCTCGCTGAGCAGTATCTCCGCCCGGCAGTAGACGTAGTCGGGCTCGCTCGTCTCGATGATCTGGTCCAGCAGTTCCCATGCCCGCTGGGTGTCGCCGTCGTAGAGGGCCTCGTGGATGCGGTAAGCCAGCGGGGCAATGGCCCCTGGCGAGAGGCCCTCGGCCAGGGTGATGGCCGCTTCGGCCTCGTCCATTTGGCCCGACATCTGGTAGAAGTCGGCAATCTCGGCCAGCTCGTCGGCATCGAGAAACACGGGCTGGCCCGTGTTTACGGCCTCCTCATATTCCGCAAGCATATCGCGGAATTCTTCGCTGTCAAAGTATTCGTCGCCAGTCTTCTTCATGTCATCATCTTTTTTTGGCGGTGCAAAGGTAAGCATTTGGGTGGAAATAACAAAAGGGAGGGAAGAAAAATCTCTGCCACCCCATCAATTTCTCCCTTACTCAGCAATAGTTTCCCCCTTTTTTTTTGTACCTTTGCACCCACCATGCTGCAACACTGTTGCAGCAAAGAAAACCAAACCTATGCTGCAACACCGTTGCAGCAAAGAAAAACCAAAAGGCAATGGATAAAGAAACTTTTGAGAAACACAAGCCCTTTGCCGGCGAGAAGAAACCCTCGATGCTCAGGCGACGCGTGGGCCATGACTACCAGTCGCGTAGAATCTACCTCATCACCATGACGGTGGAGGGCCGGCGCCCCCTCCTGGGCACCCTCGCAGGCAATGCCGATGCCCCCGACGACAGCCCCGAGGCTCCCAGGGTGGAGCCATCGCCCTTGGGCTTGGAGGTGCAGCGATGCTGGTTCTCTATCCATGACCACTACCCCGAGGTGGAGGTGCTTGCCCTCCAGCTGATGCCCGACCATCTGCACGGCATCCTCTTCGTCACCACACAGATGGAGCAGCACTTAGGCATAGTGCTCAAGGGCTTCAAGGCCGGCTGCAACAAGGCCTATCGCCAGTCCCCCTATGCTGCAACACTGTTGCAGCAAAGAGACGCCAAGGCCAAAGACGACCGCACCCACGGCTACCTCTGGGCGCGGGGCTTCAACGACCATATCCTCGAGGGGGCCGGCGAACTGGAACGCTGGTTCCACTACCTGCACGACAACCCCCGCCGCCTTTCCATCCGCCGCAGCCACCCCGACTACTTCCGCGTAAGCTTTGGCATCACCATCGGGGGGCAGAGCTATGCCGCCATCGGCAACCGCTTCCTGCTCGACAGCCCCGAGAAGGTGCAGGTGCAATGCTCCAGAAGCCTTACTGCCGAAGAGGTGGCGGCGACGGTGGAGCGTCTGCTGACCAAGGCCCGCCGGGGGGCGGTGCTCGTCTCGCCAGCCATCTCTAAGGGTGAGCAGGCCGCTATGCGGGCGGCCCTTGATGCCCGTCTGCCCCTCATCTTCCTCACCCCCTGGGGCTTCAACGCCTTCTCCCGTCCTGGCCATCAGTACTACGAGGCTTGTGCCGAGGGTCGTTTCCTCATCCTTGCCCCTTGGCCCCACGAGAACCAGCGCCTGCCCCTTACCCGCAGTATGTGCCTGGCCCTCAACGCTATGACCGCCACCATCTGCCAGCAATAGTCCCCCCTTTTCTGCTTCATCCTCGTCTCCCTTTTTCTGCTTCACCCTCGTCCCCCTTTGCTGCAACACCGTTGCAGCCCCCCTAAAAAAGCGAAGCCCCCGCAGCACCAGCACTGGTGCCACGGGGGCTCTCTGTCTCTGGCAAAAAAAGGCCAGACTCAGCTCTTCAGCCCCACGGTGCGGTTGAACACAGGGTGAGCCGGCGTAGAGTCGGGGTCGATGTTGAAATAGCCGATGCGCTGGAACTGCAGATAAGTGAGCGCAGGCAGACTGACGGCGAAAGGCTCCACGAAACAGTTGGTGAGCACATGGAGGTTGTCCGGGTTCATCATCAGCCGGAGTGCGTCGGCACCCTTGATGCCCTCTTCCTCCTCCAGTCGCTTCAGTTCGTCGCGGGGGTTCTCGTGTTTCCACAGACGGTCGTAGAGGCGCACTTCCGCCTGCACGGCATTGTGGCAGCTCACCCAGTGCAGCGTCTTGCCCTTGATTTTCCGGTTGGCGCCGGGCATGCCGCTGCGGCTCTCGGGGTCGTAGGTGCAGTAGATGGTGGTGATGCGCCCTTCGGCATCCTTGTCGCAGGGGTGCTCCTCGTCGCACTTGATGATGTAGGCGTTCTTCAGGCGTACCTCCTTGCCGGGGGCGAGTCGCATGAACTTCTTCTCGGCCACCTCTTGGAAGTCGTCGCGCTCAATCCACAGCTCGCGGCTGAACTCCACCTGGTGGGTGCCGTCGGCCTCGTTTTCGGGATTGTTGACGGCGTTGAGCATTTCAGTCTGCCCCTCAGGATAGTTGGTGATGACCACCCGCACGGGGTCGAGCACGGCGCTGACGCGCAGGGCGCGGGTGTTCAGGTCGTCGCGTAGGGCGCTCTCGAAGAGGGCCATGTCGTTCAGCGCGTCAATCTTGGTGTAGCCGATTTTCTCCATGAAGTTCTTGATGCCCTCGGGCGAATAGCCGCGGCGGCGGAAGCCGCAGATGGTGGGCATGCGAGGGTCGTCCCAGCCGCTGACCAGCCCCTCGCTGACCAGGGTGCGCAGGTTGCGCTTGGAGAGGAGGATGTAGTTCAGGTTCAGCTTGTTGAACTCTGTCTGGTGGGGACCATTGTAAGATTGAAGATTGAAGATTGAGGATTGAAGATTTTCTGCCGCAGGATAATTCTCAATCTTCAATTTTCCATTTTCAATCTCTTTTCCCCACTCCGACATCCATTTCACAAAGAGGTCGTACAGGGGCCTGTGCTCCACGAACTCCAGGGTGCACCACGAGTGGGTGACACCCTCCAGATAGTCGCTCTGGCCGTGGGCAAAGTCGTACATGGGGTAGGCGTTCCACTTCGAGCCGGTCTTCACGTGGGGCATGTTCAGCACACGGTAGATGAGCGGGTCGCGGAACAGCATGTTCGGGTGGGCCATGTCTATCTTGGCCCGCAGGGTGAGTGTGCCGGGCTGGCACTCGCCGCTGTTCATGTATTCGAAGAGTCGGAGGCTCTCCTCCACCGGACGGTCGCGGAAGGGGCTGTTGGTGCCGGGGCTGGTGGTGGTGCCCTTCTGCTGGGCAATCACCTCGCTGCTCTGCTCGTCGACATAGGCGCGGCCCTGCTTGATGAGCCAAACGGCGAAGTCCCACAGCTGCTGGAAATAGTCGCTGGCGTAGTAGACGTGGGCCCACTCGTAGCCGAGCCACTTGATGTCCTGCTCGATGCTTTCGATGTATTCGGTGTCCTCCTTCTGCGGGTTGGTGTCGTCGAAGCGAAGGTTGCACTCGCCGCCATATTTCTTGGCCAGTCCGAAGTCTATGGCGATGGCCTTGGCGTGGCCAATATGCAGATAGCCGTTGGGCTCTGGCGGGAACCGGGTTTGCAGCCGTCCGCCGTTCTTCCCTTCAGCCAGGTCGTCGATGACCATCTGTTCTATGAAGCTGACGCTTTTTCTCTCTTCGCTCTCGTTGATGATTTTCTCTTCCATTGTTTTTTCTTTGCTCTTTACGCTATTCACTTGTTACTTAGCCATCAGGTATCTTTCGGCTTCGATGGCGGCCTGGCAGCCTGTGCCTGCGGCCGAGATGGCCTGGCGGTAGACGGGGTCGGCGCAGTCGCCGGCCACGAAGATGCCCGGCAGCTGTGTGCGCGGGGTGCCGTCTACCTTCTTCAGGTAGCCGGCCTCGTCGGTGGGCAGCCATTGTTTGAAGATGTCGGTGTTGGGCTTGTGGCCGATGGCCAGGAAGAAGCCGTCGATGGCAATGTCTACCTGCTGCTCGTCGGGTTCGCCGCGGCGCTTCACCAAGTGGGCGCCCTCAAGGCCGTTTTCGCCGAAGAGGCCGATGGTGTTGTGCTCGAACAGAATCTCGATGTTCTCCCTTTCGGCCACGCGCTGCTGCATCACCTTCGATGCGCGGAGGAAAGGCTTGCGCACGATGAGGTAGACCTTCTGGCAGATGCCGCTCAAGTAGAGGGCGTCCTCGCAGGCGGTGTCGCCGCCGCCCACCACGGCCACGGTCTTCTTGCGGTAGAAGAAACCGTCACAGGTGGCGCAGGCCGATACACCCATGCCCATGTATTTCTGTTCGTCGGGCAGACCAAGGTATTTGGCCGAGGCGCCGGTAGCGATGATGACCGTGTCGGCCACCAGCTCGCGACCGCTGTCGTCCCAGAGGTGATAGGGTGGGGCGGAGAGGTCGGCCTTCATGATTTCGCCGTCGCGGATGTCGGTGCCGAAGCGCTCGGCCTGCTGGCGCAGGTCCATCATCATCTGGTTGCCGTCGACACCCTCGGGATAGCCGGGGAAGTTCTCTACCTCGGTGGTCTGCGTCAGCTGGCCGCCAGGCTGCAGTCCGCAGTACTCGATGGGCTGCAGATTGGCGCGGCTGGCGTAGATGGCAGCAGTATAGCCCGCAGGGCCGCTGCCGATGATAACGCATTTCGTGGTTTCCATAAGCAGGATTAGTGCAGCAGCTTCTCAATCTGGGCGGCAATGTTCTCAAGTTTCTCGGTAGGCTCGAAGCGGGCCACCACGTTGCCCTTCTTGTCGATGAGGAACTTGGTGAAATTCCACTTGATGTCGGGCTTCTCCTTGTACTGCGGGTCGTCCTTGGAGAGCATGTCGTCCAGGATGTGGGCGATGGGGTGCTCCATGTCCCAACCGGCAAATCCCTTCTGTTCCTGCAGGAACTTGAACAGCGGCTCGGCGTCGGGGCCATTGACCTTCACCTTCTTGAAGCGGGGGAAGTCGGTGCCGAAGTTCAGCTTGCAGAACTCGTGGATGCTCTCATCGGTGCCGGGGGCCTGCTGGCCGAACTGGTTGCAGGGGAAGTCCAGAACGACGAAACCCTCGCTGCGGTATTTCTCGTAGAGCTTCTCCAGCTCATCGTACTGGGGGGTGAACCCACACTTGGTTGCAGTGTTGACAATGAGCAGCACTTCGTTGGCATACTCTTTCAGCGACACGTCCTTGCCTTTTCTGTCCTTGACAGTGAAATCATAAATTGTCTTCATCTTTGTTAAGTGTATATGTTTTGTTGTTTATAGTTCGTTCTGTTGTCAGATGCCCCACGCCCTGCAGACATTCTCCCTGGGCAGTTGCTCCACACGCGCCTCGACGTCGTCGGGCAGGTTGCAGAAGAAGTCGATGCCCGTCAGCTGCTCCAGCTCGCGGATGTTCATGGCGTATTTGTTCAGCGGGTCGCTGCCGTGGTTCTGGTTGTCGTGCTCTATCCAGAAGCCGATAGCCTTGTAGCCCTGCTGGTTCTTCAGCAGAAGGGCCACAAAGAAGTATTTGGGCACCCGCAGTTCGCCCTTGATTTTTGTCAGCAGCTGGTTGTCCTCGATGGTGCCACCCTTCACCACATAGAGCGTGTCGGACACCCGCTGTCCGTTGCTGGCGGTGCTGTTGCTGGCCGCCCATGTGCGCACCTTGTCCTCCAGTCGGCACCAAGGGCTGCTATAGTCCACGCCGGAGTTGAACATAGAGTATTGCGGCTGCATGTTGGTCAGAAAGAAGGTCTGGTAGTTGGCCTCTGTCGAATAGAGCCTGTCGGCCGAAGGGCAGATGTGGCCATGGCTGAAGCCGCTGCTCCAGAACAGGTCGGTGCTGAAGTAGTAGCTGTCGGGCAGCATCGGGTCGCGGGGGTACTGGTTGTTCTGCGAGTAGTAGCGCGTGGTGTTGCGCTTGAGGGTGCCCGAGTGCATCTGATAGGCCGACCATCTGGGTGCGCGCTTCTCAATGTCCCATTCCACGGAGTAGTTGATGCCATACTGGTCGTTGGTATAGTGTATGAGCATCAGGCTGCCGCCCTTGGTGTGGGGGAACTCCAGGCGTGCCAGTGCCGGTTCCTTGCTGTCGTCGTTGTGGTTGGCATTGTTGACGGTGGGGTCCGTCTTTTGCCAGCCGTTGTCGCCGTCGGTGTCTGAACACGACAGAATGATGACTGGCAGTAGTGCCAGCAGGAGCAGGTGGACAAGGGAGGGTCTCATAGTTTAGTCGGGGTGTGTGAGCGTCTGTATATATATATTAAAGAGGTGCGCACAAGGTATATGCAACTACCCTGAACGCACCTCTCATTTTTCTTTCAGCATTGAGTTTACTTACACGCGTTGACAGGTGTGCACGTGCAACGCTCGCCTTTATTTCTTAGCAGCCTTACCGTAGCGGCTCATGAACTTGTCTACGCGGCCGGCGGTGTCTACCAACTTGCTCTTACCGGTGTAGAAGGGGTGTGAGCTGCTTGAGATTTCTACTTTTACCACGGGGTAAGTCTCGCCTTCGAATTCCACGGTGTCGTTAGTCTTTGCAGTGGACTTCGTAAGGAACATATCGCCGTTGGACATGTCACGGAACACGACGGGGCGATAGTTTTCTGGATGGATTCCTTTTTTCATCGTTGTTGTTAATGATTGTTGATAATCTGTGTATATTTTGCTTTCAGGCTGCAAAGGTACTGCTTTTTTCTCTTTCCCGCAAATTTTTCGCCTCCGTTTTTGCGCTTCTTCCCCATTTTTCTTCATATTTCACCCTAAATGCTTGGCGGTTTGGTTCTTTTTCCGTATTTCCGCAGCATCGTGGGAGCCGCCCCTTGGGGGGTATGTGAGGTGAATGTCCAATTTAAACTCAATTCGATTATGAAGAAAAGAGGGCTGTTGCCACTGTCGCTTGTCTCTTAAAACAGACATCGCCGCCTACGGTGGCAGACGGCGATGGTATTGTGTAGAGAGAGAAGCGTTGTTAGTACTTCAGAATCTGTCCGGGCTTGAGCTTCACCTTCTTGTTGATGCGGTTCAGCTTGCAGATGGCATTGATGGTGGTATGGTGCTTGCGGGCAATGGCCGATAGCGTCTCACCCCTCTTCACCTTGTGGTAGTGAGTCTGGCGCTGGGCCACGCTCTTGTCTGCACCGCCGGGCACCTCAGCATAGTTCAGCCCGTCGCCCCCACGGTAGACACCGCCGGCACCGCGCAGACGTGTGGCCTGCGATGACTCCTTGTTGTAGGTGGCGCGGCAGAACATCCAGTCGTCGGCAACGATATCCTGGTTTCTGAAGTCGAACATGATGGCGGGGTTGAGGGCCACGCCGCAGAGGCGTGTCTCAAAGTGCAGGTGCGAGCCCGTGCTGCGGCCCGTATTGCCACCGAGGCCGATAGGTTCGCCTGCCCTCACGTCCTGGTTCTCGCTGACCAGCTGCTTCGACATGTGTCCGTAGATGGTCTCCAGTCCGTTGGGGTGGCGAATGACCACGTACTTGCCATAGCCGCGTGCCTCATAGCGCACGATGCGCACCTTGCCGCTGAAGGCAGCGCGGATGGTGTCGCCAATGTAGACCTTGATGTCGAGGCCCTTGTGCTGGCGCCCCCAGCGTGCGCCGAAGTTCGACGTCACCACGCGGCTGGTGGTCGGCATGCAGAAGTCGCGCAGGTCTATGCGGAACGAGTCGGGCAGGCTGGTGGGCCTGTTGGCGTAGATGTTGTTCCAGTCTTCATAGAGGTTTGCTGCTGGCGATTCCCACACTTCGTTTTTTATCAGCTGCTGCATCATCACCGAGTCTACGGCTTTCATCTTGCGGTCCACGGGTGCCTGGTTGGCCAGGAGGTCCTGTGCGGCTGTGGGGATGACTGCCAATGAGGCAACGGCGATGAGTACTGTTTTCTTCAGCTTCTTCAATATCATAGGGCTTTTATTTCGTTTCGGTTTATACAAAGTAAGAAAAAAATACTGTGCAAAGTTAAGAAAAAAAGTCCGTGCTGCCATAGGGCTTTGGCAGCTTTTGTGTTCTTTTAACACTTGAGCGTCGTTTTTTTAATTATATTGGAACTCTCCATGTTCACTTTTGATGGTGAGGCTCCGGGGGCCTTCCTCTATGTGTCCCACCACCTGTGCGTCGATGTTGAAGCCCCGGCTGATGTCGATGACCTGCTGTGCCACTTCGGGCCTGACGTAGATTTCCATGCGGTGGCCCATGTTGAAGACCTGGTACATTTCGCGCCAGTCGGTGCCGCTGCAGTCGTGGATGATCTGGAACAGTGGTGGCACGGGGAACATGTTGTCCTTGACCACGTGGCAGTTGTCGCCCACGAAGTGTAGCACCTTGGTCTGTGCGCCGCCGGTGCAGTGCACCATGCCGTGGATTTCGGGCCGCAGCTGGTCGAGCAGCTGCTTGACGACGGGGGCGTAGGTGCGGGTGGGGGAGAGTACCAGCTGGCCTGTGTCGACGGGCAGCCCGTCGACCGTCGACGTCAGCAGGTGCTTGCCGCTGTAGACCAGCTCTTCGGGCACGGCGTGGTCATAGCTCTCAGGATAGCGCTGGGCCAGGTATTTGGCGAAGACGTCGTGGCGTGCCGAGGTGAGTCCGTTGCTGCCCATGCCGCCGTTGTAGGTGTGCTCGTAGGTGGCCTGCCCGGTAGAGCTGAGGCCCACGATGACATCGCCGGGGCGGATGTTGGCATTGTCGATGACGTCCTGTCGGCGCATTCGGCAAGTGACGGTCGAGTCTACGATGATGGTGCGTACGAGGTCGCCCACGTCGGCCGTCTCTCCGCCTGTGGGCCAGATGCCGATGCCCATCTGTCGCAGTTCGGCGAGCAGCTCGTCGGTGCCGTTGATGATGGCCGATATGACCTCGCCGGGGATGAGCATTTTGTTGCGCCCTATGGTGCTGGACACCAGTATGTTGTCCGTAGCGCCCACGCAGAGCAGGTCGTCGGTGTTCATCACGATGGCATCCTGAGCGATGCCTTTCCACACGCTCAGGTCGCCAGTCTCCCGCCAGTACATATAGGCCAGGCTCGACTTGGTGCCTGCGCCGTCGGCGTGCATGATGTTACAATAGTCGGGGTCGCCGCCCAGTATGTCGGGGATGATTTTGCAGAAAGCCTGTGGAAAGAGCCCCTTGTCAATGTTCTTGATGGCGGCATGCACATCTTCCTTGGTGGCCGAGACGCCGCGCTGCATATATCGGTTGTCCATTCTTTTATTTAAAATTGGTTGGTGATGCCCCACTTGGTGATGGTTTTCCAGTCAGGGGTGGAGGTGCGGCGCAGGATGAAGGGAGTGAAGACGTTTGTCTCTACGAAAATGGAGCCGG
This sequence comes from uncultured Prevotellaceae bacterium, assembly GCA_902786565.1. Classification (GTDB taxonomy): domain Bacteria; phylum Bacteroidota; class Bacteroidia; order Bacteroidales; family Bacteroidaceae; genus Prevotella. Next base: position 63,323 of record CADACW010000010.1, read on the forward strand.
TCATTTCGTTCTCGGTCACTTCCACTCCTTGGAAATCGTAGTCGCCCCAGCTGTTGTCGCTATGTGCGAAACACAGGGCGAGGGTCTGCGGATTGCTGAATCGCCAGCTCCTCAGACTGTCGGCCAGGTAGGTGCCCCAGGGTGCGTTGTCGTATTTCTCGATGACGAATGCTTTGCCGTTCCACGGGCCGCTGGTGTTGTAGGCGGGGTCAACATCGAAGGTGATGGACACGCTGGTGGGTGTGTAGGTGGTGCCCTGGTATTGGCGGCGTATGTCAAGCTGCCCCTCGTAGGTCACGGCGTGCCAGGTGGGTATCAGCTCGTTGTAGCCCCAATGTGCCACGTTGGCCAGACTGGGCAGTGTGCTGCGCACGAACTTGAATGACTGGTCGGGGCCGTCGTTCAGGTTGCAGGTGCCGCTGAAGTCCTGGTCGTCGAAGTTGTAGCTGATGGTAGAAAACTTGTCGTGCGTCTCGTAGTATTTCACCTCAATGCCCACGTCGCCGTTCTTCCGGGTCCAGGTTTCCCAGCGTATAGTGTGGTAGGTCTGTGGCAGCAATGCGTTGTCGTAGTACTCTATGACATAGCCGTCGCCGAAGGTATAATTCTCCTTCTCGCGTGTGAAGCTGAACACCGTCTTTGTGGTGCGCAGTTGCTGTCCCCGGAACTCGCGTATGAACAGCTGGTCGGTGGTTTCCCAAGTGCCCGATAAGCTCGTGGCCACTCCTTCTTCCTTTTCGCAGGAAGAGAGCATTGTTGCTGCCATCAGCACGGTAAAGATGGCAGTGATTTGTCTTGTTGTTTTCATTGTTGATAAGTTTTTTTAAAAGTTTACCATTTCCTTGATGCACCGCCACCGCTGAAGCTGCCGCCGCCATAGCCGGTGCTGCGGCTTGGACGGCTGCTGCCCGACGAGGACGATGAGCCGCTCCGGCCCCACGACGACGATCTGCTTGTCGACGACGAATAGCCATTGGCGATGGGCGGGGAGTATGCTGGCTGTGGCTTCACGCGGTCGTCGTTCCACGGCCCAGCGAGCAGCCCTAACGGCTTCAGGTTTTTCAGTTTGTCGTCATAGAGGTTCCATATAGACATGAGCGCAACCAGCCAGCCAAGCGCGAACACCACCATGACTCCCAAAATGCCATAGAAGGCTTCTTCGGCAGTGGTCTCTTCCTCAGCAGCCTCCGGCTCATCCATAAAGGGCATTGGCTTATTGGCCATATAGGCATAGATGGCCTTCGTCAGGCTGACCACGCCCTCGTTGAGCCTGTCTACCCTCATATAGGGCATCAGGTAGATATCGAGCAGCTGCCCGCACTCCAAGTCGGTCAGGTCGGCCTCCAGGTTGCTGCCTGTCGAAAGGTTCAGGTCGTGGTCTTCGTAGGCCAGCACAAACATCAGTCCGCGGTCGTTCTTGCCCACGCCATACTTGTTGCCTACGTCTTGGGCCAGCCGGAAGGCCTCGCCGCCCTCCACGCGGTTCACCACGATGAAGGCCGACTCGATGTCTAACTCGTCGTCGAGACGCTGCAGAAAGAGGTTGACGGTGTCCACGGTCGCCTGCGTCAGTATGCTGTCGGGGTTCGACACATACTGGTAGCCGTCGGCCATGTGGGGCATGGGAATGTTGTCGGCATTCCATACGGACGCGGGCTGGCTGTCGCTTTTGCCGGCGATGGTGCCCAGCCCGAAGGCGGTCCACAGGACGGCGAACACCAGTGGCATCAGCACCACCACCTTCCACAGCCCTTCGGGCATGCGCCGTTTGATGGTATATGCCTTTCGCTGCTTGTCGCACTCCTCCCTTTCATCCTTCACGCAATCGGCCACCAACTGGCTCTCCTTGGCTATAAAGTCGCGCTTCAGTGCATCGAGCAGCGCTTGTTGCTCGTTCTCAATCGTCGTGGCGGCAGGCACTTCAGGCGAGAGCAGTTTTTTGACCTTTGCCTCGTAGGCCTTCTTGATGGGGGCGCTCTGGATGTCGTACTCCACGACGAGCTTCTCGCGCTGCTTCTTGTAGGGGGCGCGCACCTTTTCCAGCGCCCTCTGGGCCTTTTTTACCACCTCGTCGGGCGTCTTGTCGTTGTACGTCATGTAGGTGAGTATCGACACGGCGGCGAGGGGGAGGACGAACAGCACGCACCAGTTGGTCAGCTCGGTGGAACCGTAGACACTGCCAAGATAAGACACCCCGCTAATGAGGATGAAACAAGCGATGATGGCCAGGCAGCCAAAAGGGCAGCCTTTCAGCGAGTTGTCTTTTTTCTTGTCCTGTTGTGCCATAGGTCGTATGGGGGGTGGTTAGAGCTCGTCGAGTTCGCTGAAGTCGGTGGTCTCCTCCTCGGTGTTGGCAGGTGCCTCATAACGGTACATGGGGCCGAAGCCGAACAGGCCGGCTATGACCACGGTGGGGAACGTGCGCGACTGCTTCATATAGTCCTCTACGGCTATGTTGTACTTGCGGCGCACCTCGCCCAAGCGGTTCACCGACCCTTCCAGCTGGTCCATGACCTTGGTGAAGTGCTCGTTGCCCTGCAGTTCGGGGTAGTCGGCTTCGTGGATGACCATCAGCCGGCCCATAGCCCTTTCCAGTTCGCCCTGTGCTGCCGACCAGGCTGCCATCTGCTCCGGTGTGCAGTTGGTGGGGTCTATCACTGTCTGCGTGGCCTTGGCACGTGCAGCCACCATGTTCTCCACGGTCTCCTGATTCATCTTCTTGGCGCTGCGCAGAATCTTCACCAGCGAGTTGAGCTCCTGCTGGTTGCGCTTCAGGATGACGTCGATGTTCGACCATTCCGTCTTGGCCTTTTCCTGTTTGGTAACCAGTGTGTTGTAGCTGCTCATCAGCCAGGCACCGATGACGATGGCGCCCACAACGATGATGCCGAGGCAGCCTACTGCGAAAATCTTTTTGTTCATATCCTTGCTGTTTTAGTAAACGTGTTGTCCTTAGTCTTTCCCGTTCCAGAACTCCCATGAGGCGAAGGCCTGCAGCAGCAGCATCTCCAGCCCGTTCTTCACCTGTGCGCCGTATTCTGCGCCGCGCTTCATGAAAAGTGTCTCGTCGGGGTTGTATATCAGGTCGTAGAGCAGATTGTGCTCGTCCATGGCTTCGTAGGGCAGGGGAGGGCACTCCTCGGTCTTTGGGAACATGCCCAGAGGGGTGCAGTTCACGATGACGTTGTACTCGCGCACCACGTCGGGCGTGATGCTGCTGTAGCAGATGGTGTCGGGCTTCTCGTATCGGCTCACGTAGACCGTCTCCAGCCCTATGGAGCGCAGTCCGTAGCTGACGGCCTTCGAGGCGCCGCCGGTGCCCAGTATGAGTGCTTTCTTGTGGTAGTCCTCCAGCATCGGCTCTATGCTCTGTGTGAATCCGATGACATCGCTGTTGAATCCCTTCAGTTTCACCTTGCCCCCGTCGCGCATCACGCGGATGACGTTCACCGCGCCGATGGCCCTGGCCTCCGGGCTGAGATGGTCCAGATACTCTATCACCTTCTCTTTGTAAGGGATGGTGACGTTCAGTCCCTTCAGCTCCGGGTTGGCTCCGAGCACTTCCAGGAGCGACTCGATGGTGGGAATCTCGAAGTTGATGTACTTGGCATTGATGCCCTCGTCGGCAAACTTCTGGTTGAAGTAGCTGACGGAGAAAGAATGTCCTAACGGGTAGCCTATTAATCCATACTTATCCATGACTGCAATTTTCCTTTATTAAGTAAGTGAACAAAATTAGTTTATACGAAACAAATATTGGATATTCCCGTTCTATAGTTAGATATGGGAAAGCCAAAAATATTGGAGTTGACGGAGG
>CADACW010000011.1 GCA_902786565.1 uncultured Prevotellaceae bacterium
GAAGATGCCGAAGGGCATCTACATCATAGAGCTGAAGTACGGCAAGAGTGCCGACGAGGCCCTGCGCCAGATAGAGGAGCGCGGCTATGCCCAGAAGTATGTCATGGACGGCCGCCCCGTGGTCAAAGTGGGCCTCGCCTTCTCGCAGGAAGAGCGGAACATCACGGAGTGGAAGAGCGAAGAGGCGTGACGAAAATATAGTTCTATTTATTAACCATTCCAAGAACGAGTGAAGCGAGAAAACCTCTTTAAAAGCGCGATTTTCGTTAGTTCTACGAAAAAAAACGGAAAAAAATTTGGAGGTTTCAGAAAAACGTTGTACCTTTGCACCCGCAAAAGCAAAAACGATGCTTTCTGCACAAAGGTTCGGGGCTTAGCGCAGTTGGTAGCGCACACGTCTGGGGGGCGCGAGGTCGCTGGTTCGAGTCCAGTAGCCCCGACATAAGCTAAGGAGTTGAAAACAAAAGGGTTTCAGCTCCTTTTCTTTTTTTTTTCTTTTCGTTTTTTTATTCCGTTGGGTGATGTGCTGGTTGACGTGAAAAGTCAACCAAGAAGTCAACCAAGATTTATGGAAGCAACAATTACGGTAATTTGCAAGAAGAGTATATGGCGGCAAACGGTTTGGTACTTCAATATCGGACTTTTATGCGCTGGAAGGAAAAGTATATTGTTTCGCAGCCTCAGTTGGACTATGAGCCAATAGAAACGCCCAAAATGGATGAACTCTTTGACGTATCCAACCAAGTTCCTCCTATTCATAAAGATACTCCGTCTGATGAGTTTGAGGAGAATAACTGGCCAAACTTCTGGAGCAACCCATTTGCAAATCTCACCATTGACCTCAGCAGATACAAATTCCCCAGTTAACGTAGTAGTTAGCACTACTACTTATATATACCTATATGAGAAAAACGACAAAAAATGTCAAAATACCAATGAAGATAACGTAATCTGAGGAATTATTCGTACCTTTGCACCATGACGAACAAGGAATTCTCAGAGAAGCTCAAGGCAGGCATCGAACTGGCTGGAAAACGTATGCTACAGGAAAAGGCTATGCGTGGAGAGGATATTATTGTTTGTGATGCTGACAATAACATTCAGCGCATCCCAGCAAGTCAGGTCATAGCAAGTAATCAAATTCAATAACAACAATAGAGATAATTAACACAGGTTCGAGTCCAGTAGCCCCGACCAAAAGTAAAAGGTTGAGAGTCTATAGATTCCCAACCTTTTTTCGTAACTAAAAACCTAAGAGAATCATGGTAGAAATCAAGAACGACAAGCTCACCGTGCAGGTGGCTTCATTGGGAGCCGAGCTCCAGAGTATCAAGAATGTGGATGGCCGCGAGTATCTGTGGCAGGCCGGCGAGAAGTGGCCCCGCCGCTCACCTATACTCTTCCCCATCGTGTGCAGCGTCAACGACGACACCTACACGGTGGACGGCAAGGAATATCATCTGCCCCGCCACGGCTTTGCCCGCGACACCGAGTTCGAGCTGATAGCGCAGGGTGAGCATAAGGTGACCTTCGCCCTGCACGAGACGGAGGAGACGCTGAAGGTCTATCCCTACCGCTTCAACCTTGCGGTGAGCTATCGGCTGAGCGGCAACACCATCCATGTCGTCTGGCATGTGGAGAATACCGACACCCGCGAAATTCACTTCCAGATAGGAGGCCACCCGGCCTTCCTGGCTCCAGGCTGCAAGGAGGGCGAGCCGCTGAAGGGTGTCATTGCCCTGGACAACAAGGGGCCGCTGAAGGGCATCAAGAGCTACATAGACGGAACGCACGAGATGACTGAGATAGCGCTGGACGGCATCAAGGACGGTCTCATCGCCTTCGACGATGCGTTCTTTGCCAACGACTCCGTGAAAATCTTCGATTGCCAGACGCACCAGGCCTGTCTGCTCAATCCCGACGGCACGCCCGCCGTGACGGTTGACTACAAGTGCCCCATCATTGCCTTCTGGAGCCCTTATCAGAAGTGTGCGCCCTTCGTGTGCATCGAGCCGTGGTACGGCCTTGGCGACCCGCGAGGCTGGAAGGGCGAGTTCCGCGACAAGTACTATATGAACCACTTGCAGCCCGGTGCCTCGTTCATGAGCGAGTACACCATCACTATTTCATAGAGTTGAGGATGAACTGCTCGGCCACGGGCAGGAAGAGATCGTGGCCACGGGCGTTGAGGTGGGCGGTGTCGGTGCCCTTGCCCCCCTGGAAGTAGGTCTTGCGGAACTGCACGTCGGCAGCCGGGATGTTGCTGTGGCGGGCGGCGTCGAAGATGGGGATGCCGTAGCCGCCGCACACCTCAATCATAGCGTCGACCACCTGTTGGCGCGGGCTGCCCTCGAAGTTCTCGCACGTCCACGGGGTGAAGAACAGGATGCGGGCGCGGGGATATTTCGCCTTCAGCCCCCGGCACAGGATGCCCAGCCGCTCCTTGAACGTGTCGGTGCCAATGCTGTCCAGGCGGCCTTGCGAAGCGTCGTTATGGCCGGCAATGACGACCACATAGTCCAGTGAGTCCTTCATTTCCTGATAGCGGCGGTACATGCCCGTGCCCCACTGCTTGAGGTCGAGGGCAATGCAGTTGCCGTTGCGGCCGTAGTTGAAGTACTGCATGCCGTGCTTGCGTGCGAACTTGTAGTGCCAGGTGTTCTCCACCGGCTCGCGGTGGTTGCGCACGTAGCTGTCGCCTATGACTCCTATCTGCTTTCCGAACAGCGGGTCTTTGTTGAGCAAGCCTTTCACCACGGGCAGGATGGCCTTCCCCCAGAACTCTGCCAGCTTGGCAGCTCCCCGCTCGTTGGGGTGCAGCCAGTAGCTCTGGTCTCGGCTGTCCTTCTCTTCGATGATGTCCGTCTGCCAGTGCTTCTCAAAGTAGTTGTAGGCATCGTTGTCGCCTATGTGCACGTGTCCCGGCTTGCAGCGGCTCATCACCTGTGGGAATGTCTTGTAGTAGTCGGCCAGCAGTGCGAGGCTCTGAGGCGTAGCCACCGACTTGTTCTTCGTCACGTAGTCGGGTGTGTACCAGATGGGCTTGTTGAGCACCACGTGGGCATTGGGCCAGAGGGCGAGCAGCGAGTCGATGATGGCGCAGAGGTTGTTGGCATAGTCGTTGGGGGTGGTGTGCTTGTTGCGGGGCCGCTCCACCGTGTCGTTGGTGCCCAGCATGATGCTGAAGACGAGGGGTAGGGTGGGGTGGGCGCTCACCAGTTCGCGGGTCTTCGCCACCACGTCGGCAAAATAGGTCTTGTCGCCTTCAGGCACGACATCCTCCTGGCGGGGCAGGAAGTGGTAGGTGGTCTTGCCGCTGCGCCCGCAATTGCGGAAGTAGACGGTGTCGATGCCCGCCTGGCGCGAAAGCCACTGGGCACACCGGGTGGGCGGCGCCGTCAGTTCGCGCTGCTGGTGCAGGGCGCCGTAGGTGATGCTGTTGCCGATGAACACGATGTTGGCACCCTGCTCCTTGGCCATTTCGTGCTGAGTGGGGATGACGTAGAATCTTCGGCCGGGCTTGAAGTCGAGCATCCATTGGTCGAAGATGATATGGTCGTCGAGGGCTTTGACCCTGAGGGTGTGGCGGCCCTTCTGCACCTTGACGGGCGTCTGCTTCAGCGCCTGTCCGCGCAGCACGCTGGTCTTCCAGAAATCCGAGCGGTACTTCTCTTTCAGCGAAATGACCACGGGCGGCTGGTCGTCGAGCGTCACCTGATAGCGCAGGTCGCCCTTGTCGTTAGGCTGAGTGGGAATCATGGCCGTATAGAGCACTGCGTCGCCCTCGCCCTTGCGGTAGTTGGAGGTGTCAAACTCGTAGACCACTTCGCCTCCCTTTGGAATGCTGACGGCCTTCATCGAATGGCCCAGCATCTGTATGGGCTGCACCCCCGCCGTGGCCGACTGGTATCGGCAGGCATTCTGGGCAATGGCATCGGTGGGCATTGCCGGGTGGGTCAGATAGTCGCCGTAGCCCGGCTGATACTCAGCCTTCGGCAGAAAGGGCACCGTCGGGGGCGTGAACACAGGCAGGTCGCGTGGCATCATGTTCATGATTCCCTTCCACTTGCCGCTGGCCAGGGTGTCGTTATAATAAGTGGTCAGATTCTGAATCTCGCGGTAGGCCTGTATGGCGCGGGCCGAAGCCCTCAGCATATAGTCTTCGCGGCCCTCCATCGCCTTTCCCGTCTGGCCCTGATATTTCGAGCGGGCATCCTGTGCCTCCAGCATCTTCACCGCCATGGCGCGGGCCGAGAGCACGGGGTATTTGACGTGGGCGAAGAAGGCATCCTTCAGCTCCGGGCGCACCAGTCGCTCGGCCTCCTTCACGATCAGGCAGATGTGCTCGTAGGCCGAGAGATAGCGGCGCAGTTCGCCGTCGAACTCATTGGTGAACTCTGTGCCGGTGACCTGTGAGAGTCCTCGCGGATAGACCTTCTTGTCAAGTTCCACCTGCGTCCAGCCCATAAACTCAGGCTTGCGGATGGCGCAGAGGTGGTAGAACTCGTACATGGCAGGGAACAGCTTCTGGCCCACCTCCGGGCCGAACTGCGTGCACAGCCAACGTTGCAGATGGCTGCCGATGGTGTTGGGCTGGATGGCGTCGATGTTCCAAGCCATGTCGAGGAAGAACTCCAGGTCGTAGGCCGCCACCTTCGGGTCGTGCACGTTGGCAATCCACAGTTTGCGGCAGTTATGGTCGTAGGCCGCCTTCATTTCAGAATAGATGAGTCCAGGCTGGGTGGTGGTGAGCCACAGATAGTCGTGTGGGCGGCCCCAGTAGGACAGATGGTAGTAGACACCTCCGCCCCCGCTCCGCTGCTGTTGCGCTTTTTCCGAAAGGCGGGTCATATAGCCATAGTTGTCGTCGCACCACATCAGCGTCACATCGTCGGGCACGCGCAGTCCGCTCTCCATGATTTCCAGCACCTCCTTGTAGGGGATGAAGACCTGCGGCACCTTTTCCACGTCCTTGTGGTAGTATTTGCGTATGAGCTCGCGCTGGTCGTCGATGACCTGCTGCAATCCGTCCAGCTTTTCCTCCTTGGTCTTCACGCCCTCCATCGAACCATCGTGGATGCCGCGCATGCCGATGGTGAAAAACTCTTCCGAGCCCTTCACCTGCTGCAGGCGCTCCGCCCAGTACTGCTGCACCTGCGGGCGGTTGGTGATGTAGTTGTAGGCGCCGCGCACGCTGTGGTCCCATTCGGCCACATTGTTGCGGAGCAGCGGCTCGCAGTGGCTGGTCCCGATGAGTATGCCGCACGAGTCGGCCATTTCCTTATTGCCCTTGATGGTGAAAAATCCCGGCGTGCCAGAATGCATGGCTGGCCAGATGGCGTTGGCGCGCAGGCGCAGCAGCAGCTGGAACACAGCCTTGTAGGTCTTCGGCCCCATCGTTCCGAACTTGTCGCTCTTCTCGAAGGTCTTCCATGCCCAGTTGCGCAGGCTCCAGTCCTCGTCGTTGATGAAGATGCCGCGGTAGGCCACCGATGGCGACTGCAGGGTGGCGTCGGTCTGGCCGAAGACCAGGCGCGGGCGCCGTTGCGGGCTCACGTCGCCCCACCATACCCAGGGCGACACGCCAGCCTTGCGGCTCAACTCCAGGATGCCGTAGGCGCAGCCGCGGCCATTGCTGCCGACGACCAGCACCGAATTATGGCCGGTGCCTACAAAGAAAGCGTCGTGGCGGCCGGCAATGCTGTCGACGGGCACGCCCATCTTTCGCAATTTGCCAATGGCGCCGCGGTTCTGGTCCAGTTGGAATATTTGTATGGTGCCGCCCTTGCGGCTGACGGCCCGCTGGCCCGTCACCAGCTGCATGTCGCCGGCAAACATGTCGAGTGCCGTGGCTACCACAGCCGTCGACTTGCCTTGCACTTGATAGGTCACGGGCTGCTGACCGTCGAACCAAACCACATCGGCAGCATCAGCCATGCTGCACATTGTCAGCAGAGCCAGAAGTAGAGTTTGAAGTTTTTTCATTCTTATATTGTATAGTAGTAGTTTTAGTTTGCTCAATGCAAAGGTAGTCATTTCACGTGGACTATTGCCGCTGCTTAACAATCTTTAACCGCTTTGGCGGCAGGCAAAAAGAGAATAATGCGTAATTTTGCAGCGATATAGCAGTAATAGTACAATTATGACACAAGCTAAATCTAGAGTTATTACTTTCGGAGAATTGCTGTTGCGCTTCTCCAAAGAAGACCATCAGCGGCTGTCGCAAGGCCGCTATTTCACCAGTCTGTATGGTGGCAGCGAGGCCAATGTGGCCGTCTCGCTGGCCACGCTTGGCGACGATGTGGCCTACGTCACCCGTCTGCCTGAGACCCCCGTGGGCCACGCCGGGGCCCAAAGCCTGATGCAGTTGGGCGTAGACCTGCGCGCCACCCTCTTTGGCGGCACCCGCATCGGCACCTACTATCTGGAGCCAGCGGCAGGCATGCGCTCGTCGAAGGTCATCTACGACCGTGCCGGCTCGGCCTACTCGGAACTGCGCCCGGGCATGATTCCCTGGCGCGAAGTGCTCAAAGGAGCCCGAGTGCTCCACGTCTCAGGCATCACCACGGCCATCACCCAAAATGCTGCCGATGCTACGTTTGAGGCGCTCGACATTGCCGATGAAATGGGCGTAAAGGTGTCATTCGACATCAACTACCGCAAGAACCTGTGGCGCTACGGTGCAGACCCCCGCGAGACGATAGGCCGGATGCTCTCCCGCTGCGACCTGATGTTTGGCGACGCCATCGAGTTTGAATGGCTGTGCCAGCGCAAGCAGCCGCCCTTCACCGCCACCGACACCCACTTCGAGATGCAGATGGACGAATATCAGGAGTGGTTCGAGCAGTTGCACCGCCAATATCCCCGTTGCCAGCGCTGGCTAATGGGTATGCGCAACATGGTGGCCTCCAGCCGCCATCTGCTGACCGCCCTGCTCTACACCAACGTGGGCGACAAGGAGACGGCCGACGGCTACCGCCTGCTGAAGGGCTGCATCCACGACATCAACGGCGTGGTAGACGCTTCGGGCGTGGGCGATGCCTTTATGGCCGGCATGCTGCATGCCATAGGCCAGCCGGGAGCCACCGAGCAGTGGATTCTGGACTATGCCCTGGCCGCCGCAGCGCTGAAGAACACCATCGTGGGCGACTTCAATCTGGCCACTGACGACGAAATACAATCATTATTATAACAGACGAGCACTATGAAACTGAAAATTGCTGTCCTTCCGGGTGATGGCATCGGACCGGAAATCATGAGAGAGGGCGTGGCCGTGATGAAGGCCGTAGCCAATAAGTTCAACCACGACTTCTGCTTTGAAGAGGCCATCTGTGGAGCCCACGCCATCGACACCGTGGGCGATCCGTACCCCGCCGCCACCCACGATGTGTGCATGCGGGCCGACGCGGTGCTTTTTGCTGCCGTTGGCGACCTGCGCTTCGACAACGACCCTACGGCCAAGGTGCGCCCTGAGACAGGCCTGCTGGCCATGCGCAAGCAGCTGGGCCTGTTTGCCAACATCCGTCCGGTGGCCACCTTCCCCTGCCTGCTCCACAAGTCGCCGCTGAAGGACGAACTGCTGCGCGGTGCCGACTTTGTGGTGATTCGCGAGCTGACGGGCGGTATGTACTTCGGCGAGAAATACCAGGACAACGACCGCGCCTATGACACCGACCTCTACACCCGGCCGGAGATTGAGCGCATCCTGAAGGTGGCTTTCCAGATGGCGCGGGGCCGCCGGCGCCACCTCACCGTGGTAGACAAGGCCAACGTGCTGGCCAGCAGCCGCCTGTGGCGGCAGATTGCCAAGGAGATGGAGCCGCTCTACCCCGATGTGCACACCGACTATATGTTCATCGACAATGCTTCGATGCGCGTGCTCACCGAGCCGACCTTCTTCGATGTCATTGTGACGGAGAACACCTTTGGCGACATACTCACCGACGAGACGTCGTGCATCACCGGCTCGATGGGCCTGCAGCCGTCGGCCTCGCTGGGCGAGCACACACCGCTGTTCGAGCCTGTCCACGGCTCGTGGCCGCAGGCCGCAGGCCAGAACCTGGCCAATCCGCTGGCACAGATTCTGTCGGCGGCTATGCTGCTGGAGCACTTCGGACTGAAGACCGAGGGTGCGCTGGTGCGTGAGGCCGTCAATGCCTCGCTCGACGCCAATGTGCGCACGCCGGAGATTCAGGTGGAAGGCGGCGCCAAGTACGGGACGCGGGAGGTAGGACAGTGGATTGTGGACTATATTGAGAAGAGCAAGTGATGAACAGTCTTCTGCGTGTGATGGTGGCGGGGCTTTGTTCCGCTGCTGTTTGCCTGTATACCTCTGCGCAGACCTCCTGGCGCGACTCCTTGGAGGTGCTCAACAAGGCCATCAGCCAGCATCCGCGCTCGGTGGACTTGCGTCTGCGGAAGGCTGCGGTGAACATAGAACTGAACCAGTGGGAGTATGCCATCGACGAGTATGGCCGCGTGCTGCAGCTGGAGCCGGACAATCTGAGCGCCCTCTACTTCCGGGCATTCGCCAGCACCCATCTGCAGCGCTACGACCAGTCCCGCTCTGACTATGAGGACATTGTGGCGCGTGTGCCCCGCCATTTCGAGGCTATGCTGGGTCTGGCGCTGGTGAAGCGCAAGCAGGGGCGGATGACGGAAGCCCTCGACGGGCTGAATACGCTGGTCGAGCTTTTCCCCGACTCTGCTCTGGCATACGCCTCGCGTGCCAGTATGGAGAGTGAGATGCACCATTACGAACCTGCTCTCTTCGACTGGGACGAGGCCCTGCGCCTGAGTCCGGGCAATGTCGAGTTCTGTGTTTCGAAGGCCCATCTGCTGCTCACTCTGGGGCGCAAGAAAGAGGCCCGCCGCGCATTGCAGCAGGCCATAGATGGGGGCACTCCCCCGTCGGCCCTCAAAGAGTGGCTCGACAGGTGTAAGTAGCGGTTGCTCATTCCATCGGGAACAGTCCGTAGAGTTTGGCGTCGATCATGTCGGTTACTTGCTTGAAGTGCTCGGCATTCTCGCCAAACTTGCAGGTGTCGCCGTCGATGATGATGAGCTGGCCTTTGTAGCCGGAAATCCAGTCGTCGTAGCGGCGGCTCAGACCCTCCAGATAGTCCAAGCGCATGGTTTGCTCGTATTCGCGTCCGCGCTTCTGTATCTGTGCCACCAGCGTGGGGATGGAGGCGCGGATGTAAATCATCAGGTCGGGCAGCTTGACCAGCGACATCATCAGGTTGAACAAGTCCTGATAGTTGCTGAAGTCGCGGTCACTCATCATACCCTGGCCGTGCAGGTTGGGGGCGAAGATGCAGGCATCCTCAAAGATGGTGCGGTCCTGGATGATGGTCTCCTGGCACTTTGAAATTTCCACCACCTCCTTGAACCGCTTGTTCAGGAAGTAGACCTGGAGATTGAACGACCACCGCTTCATGTCGGCATAGAAGTCGGCCAGGTAGGGGTTGTTGTCTACGGGTTCGAAGCGTGGCGTCCAGCCGTATCGGTGTGCCAGCAACCGTGTGAGTGTGGTCTTGCCACTGCCAATGTTTCCTGCTACTGCTATGTGCATGTTACAAGCTATGATTTACGGGTTATGAATTGGGGAAGAGTCCGAAGAGCGTCTGGTCGATGCGGTCCACGATTTTGGCAAAGTCGCGGGGATTGTGTAGAAAGTCGAGCGGGTCCTTGTCGACCACCATCACGCGGCCCTTGTAGTCGTTGTAGATGAAGTCGTCGTAGCGGCTGTTCAGGTTCTCCAAATACTCCAGCTGCATGGTCTGCTCGTAGTTGCGCCCACGCTTTTGTATGTTTCCCACGAGGTGTGGCACCGATGCCCGCAGGTAGATCATCAGGTCGGGCAGTCGCACCACCGACATCATCTGCTCGAAGAGCTCCATATAGGTGTCGTAGTCGCGGTCGGAGAGATTGCCCATGTCCTTGTTGTTCCTCATGAAGACATAGACGCCCTCAAAGATGGTGCGGTCCTGCACCACGGTGTGGTCGGCCTGTGCTATCTCCAGCAAGTCGCGGAATCGCTCTTTGAGGAAGTACACCTCAAGATTGAACGACCATCGGTGTATGTCGCGGTAATAGTCTTCCAGGTACGGATTGTCGGCGACGGCTTCGTTTCTTGCCTCCCATCCGTAGTGCTTTGCCAGCATGCGGGTGAGTGTTGACTTCCCGCTGCCTATGTTTCCTGCAATGGCTATATACACCCTTTGTCTGCTTTTAGAATCTCCACCAGGGCTTCTTATTGGGGTGCACCTTTTCGTAGGGTGCCATCGATGCGTTTTTGATTTCCTCGTTGACGATGTCTTCCCACTTCTTGTGGTGCGAAATCATGCGGTAGATGGTTCCCCAGTCGGGCAGTCCGCCGATGTTGCGGTCGTCGATGAAATAGTCGATGGTGTTCAGTTTGCGGCTGAAGCGTGGGTTGTTTTCTGTGGTTTCTTCAGGATAGTCGCGGTTGATGGCGTAGAACTCTACCCCGCGCTGCCGGCACCAGTCCACTGCCTCTTCGAGCAGCTTGCCCTCGCGGACCGTCCACAAGATGAGCTTGTGGCGGTCCTTGATGAGCATTTTCAGGGTGTCGGTGGCGAAGGGTCTCTCTTCGCCGATTTCGGGGTAACGGTGCTCAACTATTGTTCCGTCGAAGTCTACTGCTATCGTCATTTCTTGATTGAGTTGTCGTCCTTATTGCCGTAGTGGCTCTCGGCATAGTTGCCGTATGAACCGTAGTTGCCATAGTTGCCATAGCGTCCGTAGCGACCGTAGCGACCGTAGCGTCCATAACGTCCGTAGCCGTAGTAGTAGCCGTACTTCTTCTTCGACATGTCGATGCCGTTGATGACTATGCACATGTTGGGCATCTTGTTCTGGATGTGCAGTTCGTTCAGGAGGTTGAACGAATCCTTCGGGGTGTAGTCTGCGCGGCACACGAAGACGGAGACATCGGCGTATTTGCCAATGGCGAACGTATCGGTGACGAGTCCTACGGGGGCGGTGTCGAGGATGATGTAGTCGTACTGCTGGCGCAGCAGGTTCATGATTTCCTTCAGGTTCTCGCGGGCCAGGAGCTCGGCGGGGTTGGGCGGTGTGGGGCCTGCCATGAGCAGGTCGAGGTTGGGGCTGATGCCCGACGGTCTGATTTGCGACTTCAGGTCGGCCTCGGTCACTTTCTCCTTGGTGAGCAGCACAGTGATACCAGCCTGTCGGTCGGTAATCTGGAAGAGTCGGCCCAGAGCCGGCTTGCGGATGTCGAGACCGAGGAGGATGGTCTTCTTGCCCAGGAAGGCGAAGCTGGCGGCCAGGTTGGCGGCGTTGAAGGTCTTACCCTCGCCCGATGTCGATGAGGTGAAGAGGATGACCTTGTCGCCCTCCTTCATCATGAACTGGATGTTGGTGCGCATCGAGCGGAATATCTCGTCAATCTGGTTGTTCTTGTTCTCCTTCACCACGATGCCGGCAGCATCCTTGGCCTCTTCGCTGGCCACGGCCACGTCGGCCACGATGGGCAGTGTGGTCAGCTTGGCCACGTCTTCATGGCCCTCAATCTTATAGCGCAGCAGGCTGAGGATATAGACCACGAGCAGCGGCAGGGCAAAGCCCAGGACCACGGCCACGAGCAGGATGATGGCACCCTTGGGGCTCACCTTGCCGTTGTAGACGGGGTCGTCGATGAGTCGGCCCTTGTCGGCGGTGGCGGCCAGCGAGATGCTGTTCTCCTCACGCTTTTGCAGGAGCATCAGGTAGAGTCCCGACTTCACCTCCTGCTGACGTCCTATCTGTGTGAGGATGCGCTCCTGTTCAGGTGTGCTGGCTACGCGGCTCTGGAACTCGTTGTACTGCTTCTCCACGCCCTGGCGCGAGATGTCGGCTGTGCGGCGGGCCTGTCTGAGGGCCTCGCGGATACTGTTCTCCAGCTGGTCCAGCATGTTGGTCTGTGCCATCACCAGGGGCGATGTCTCCGAAGCGGCGGCCAGCAGTCGGTTGCGCTCTAGCACGGTCTTGTTGTACGAGGCAATGAGCGACGACGATGCTGCATCGCTCAGACCCACGTTGGAGGGGATGATTTGGTAGCGGTTCGAGGGGTCGTCGATGTGCTTGCGCAGCTCGTCGAGAATCTGTATCTGTGTGGTGGCGTTGACCAGCTGTGCATAGTACTGGTTGGCCTGCGTCATGGTCTGCGTGGCGTCCAGCTTGAGCTGTGTCAGATTGTTGTTGCGCTTGTACGACTCCAGTTCGCTCTCTGTTGCGCCCAGTTCGGCGTTGATTTTCTCTAGTCGTGAGTTGATGAACTCTTCGGTCTTATAGGCAATCTCGTTTTTGTCGGCATTGGCCTGCCTGTTGTAGCAGATGGCCAGCTGCTTCAGATAGTCGAAGGCCCGCTCGGGGTTGTAGTCGTTGATGGTCAGCTCGGCTATGCTGGTGAGCTTCGACGTTGGTGCCACCGAGAGTGAGCGTGCATAGCTTGTAGACACAAACTCCGGCGAGGTGAATGTGACATACATGGCCAGGTTGCGGTCCGGCTGCTCCTCCTCGTTGGTGTCGGTGGTGGTCTTGATGCCTTTCAGCTTCAGTCTCTCGCGCTCAGGCAGCACATTCTTTGTGAAGGTGAGTGTGCCGTAGGGCGTCTCCAGGGCTGCGGGCAGCGTGCTGAACGAGCCTGTGAAGGCGCCGCGCATCTCCTCCACGTTGTAGGTGTCGCCATCCTTTGTGAGCAGGATGGTGAATGACGAGCGTGTGGCGTCGAGTATGTCGAGGTGCTCCTTGTCCAGGTCTACGGTGATGGGCTGCGTCTTGTAGATCAGCGATTTCTTGATGCGCCCCTTCGAGCGGTACTCGGTGTAGAGCTTCAGGTCCATCACGGCCTCATGGGCCAGAATCTTCGACTGCAGGATCTCCACCTCGTTCTCAATACCGGCAGAGTTGGTCATAAAGCCAAAGTCCTGCATGTTGGCCAGCATCTGGTTGGTGGGCCGGCGGTTGTTCTGCTCGTCCTTGATGAGCATCTTTGCCGACACCTGATACACCGGCGACGTGTATCTGAGGTACAGCAGTGAACCGCAGACAAAAATAAACATTGACAATAGGAACCACTGCCAGTTGAGGATGAACAGGGCGAAGATGGTCTTGATGTCGAACGACGACTCTTCCTCCTGCCTGAGTTTCAGCTCGGCGCTTTCGGCTTCCAGGTCTAATCTCTTGTTGTTTTCCATATCTTTTTTTTTTTTTTTTTCTTACGCGTGTGTATATTATTTATGGTGTAAGCGTGGCAGTTTTCATTTGCCCTCAGCCAGCCTCATCAAGTATTGGCCGTAGTCGTTTTTCAGCATGGGCTGTGCCAGGCGTGTCAGCTGTTCGGCGTCTATCCAGCCGCGCTTGAACGCAATTTCCTCCAGGCAGGCCACCTTCAGCCCCTGGCGCTTCTCTATCACCTCGATAAAAGTCGATGCCTCGGCCAGCGAGTCGTGGGTGCCCGTGTCCAGCCATGCGAATCCGCGCTGCAGCGTCTGCACCTTGAGGCGCTGCTGGGCCAGATACTCCTGGTTCACGGTGGTGATTTCCAGTTCGCCGCGGGCGCTGGGCTTGATGTGCTTGGCTATCTCAACCACGCTGTTGGGGTAGAAGTAGAGCCCCACCACCGCATAATTGGACTTCGGCTTGGCCGGTTTCTCCTCGATGGAGAGACAATTGCCTTGGGCGTCAAATTCGGCCACGCCGTAGCGCTCCGGGTCGTTCACGTAGTAGCCGAAGACGGTGGCCTGTCCGTGCTTCTCGGCGTTCTCCACACTCTGGCGGAGCAGCCCGCTGAAGCCGGAGCCATAGAAGATGTTGTCGCCCAGCACCAGGCAGGCGCAGTCGTCGCCGATGAACTTCTCGCCGATGATGAAGGCCTGAGCCAGTCCGTCGGGCGAGGGCTGCTCGGCATACTCGAAGTGCACGCCCAGCTCGCTGCCGTCGCCCAGCAGGCGCTGGAAGCCCGGCAGGTCAAACGGTGTCGAGATGACGAGGATGTCGCGAATGCCCGCGAGCATCAGAGCCGAGATGGGATAATAAATCATCGGCTTGTCAAAAATGGGAATCAGCTGCTTGCTGATGCCTTTCGTTATAGGGTAGAGGCGTGTGCCGCTCCCACCAGCCAAAATGATACCTTTCATAAAAAATCTTATAACGTTATAGAATTTGGCTGCAAAGATAGTAAAATTCGCTCTAACAGCCAAATCTTTTTCGTTATTTTATTTATAATAAGGTGAAGGGATGAGTTAAATCATTCTCCGCCCGCAGCAAAAGCCATCGGCGCCCGCAGCAAAAACGTGCGGTGGCCGGACATAAAACTAAAATTACGACGTAATTCAGATAAATTACGTCGAAATTTATATAAATTACGTCGTAATTCAGATAAATTACGTCGAGCCTTTAAGTTTTGTTCCGGGGTCCCGGCGTTTTTGCTCCGGGGTCCGTCCTGTTTTGCTGCGGGCGGCACCATGTTTTGGCCCCTGCAAGTCCAAAAAAAGGGCGCGGGGCTTGGCGGTTCCGAATAATTTTCGTAATTTTGCCGACCAATACGTATGAGACCGAAGATTGTAGACTGAAGACTGAAAGCTGACATGGAAGAAGAAATCAAGATACCGCAGGAGTTCGACACCTTTTATCTGAAAGATGTCTCGTTTGTCAACCTGATGACACGCCGCATCTTCAACGTTCTGATAGTGGCTAATCCCTACGACGCCTTCATGCTGGAGGACGACGGCCGCGTGGACGAGAAAGTTTTCGACGAATACACTGAGCTGGGCATGCGCTACCCGCCCACCTTCACCCAGGTGTCGACCACTGAGGAGGCCGAGCGCGTGCTTGGCACCACCAATATCGACCTGGTGATTTGTATGCCCGGCACGGCCGACAATGATGCCTTCGCCGTGGCCCGTCAGGTCAAGCAGATACGCCCCGACGTGCCCTGCGTGGTGCTTACGCCTTTCTCGCACGGCATCACCAAGCGCATGCAGGACGAGGACATGTCCATCTTCGACTACATCTTCTGCTGGCTCGGCAACACCAACCTCATCCTCAGCATCATCAAGCTCATCGAGGACAAGATGAACATCGAGCACGACATTGCCGAGGCTGGCGTGCAGATGATTCTGCTGGTCGAGGACAACATCCGATTCTACTCGTCGGTGCTGCCCAACCTCTACAACTATATATTGGCGCAGAGCAAACGCTTCAGCACCGAGGCCCTCAACCCCCATGCCGCCGCACAGCGCAAGCGCGGACGCCCCAAGGTGGTGCTGGCCACCAACTATGAGGAGGCCATGCAGATATACGAGAAGTATCACGACAACACGCTGGGCGTGATCAGCGACACCCGCTTCCCCCTGAGTGCGCCGCAGGGCAGGCTCCGCCAGATGGAGGAGGGCGATGCCGAGGCCGGCCTCAGACTGCTGCGCGAGATTCGCCGTCGCGACGAGTATGTGCCGCTCATCCTGCAAAGTTCCGAGACGGTCAACCGGGCCAAGGCCCAGGCCGAGGGCTTCCATTTCGTCGACAAGAACTCGAAGAAGATGAACGTGGACCTGCGCCAGCTGCTCGAGGAGCACATGGGCTTTGGCGACTTTATCTTCCGCGACCCCGTCACCCGCGAGGAGGTGGCCCGCGTTTCCAGCCTGAAGGAGCTGCAGGACAACATCTTCAACATTCCCCACGACTCGCTGATGCGCCACCTGCGGCGCAACCACATGAGCCGGTGGCTCACAGCTCGCGCCATCTTCCCCGTGTCGGCATTTCTGAAACAGGTCACCTGGCACAAGCTGCCCAACGTGGACGCCCACCGCAAAATCATCTTCGAGGCCATCGTGCAGTACCGGCGACTGAAGAACATAGGCATCGTGGCCGTCTTCGACCGCCTGAAGTTCGACCGCTATGCCCACTTTGCACGCATCGGCGAGGGCTCGCTGGGCGGCAAGGGTCGCGGACTGGCCTTCCTCGACAACATCATCAAGCGCCACCCGGAGCTCAACCAGTTTGCCAACGCCACCGTGCAGATACCCAAGACGGTGGTGCTCTGCACCGACTTCTTCGACCAGTTCATGGACGACAACAACCTGTGGAGTATCGCACTGAGCGACGCCCCCGACGAGGTCATCCTGCAGCACTTCCTCAAGGCGCAGCTGCCCGACGCCCTGAGAGCCGACTTCTACACCTTCTTCGACGCCGTGAAGCGGCCCATCGCCGTGCGCTCCAGCTCGCTGCTCGAAGACAGCCACTACCAGCCCTTCGCCGGCATCTACGCCACCTACATGATACCCTATCTGGACGACAAGTATGCGATGCTCCGCATGCTGGCCTGCGCCATCAAGAGTGTCTACGCCAGCGTCTACTACCGCGACTCGAAGGCTTATATGACAGCCACGCAGAACGTCATCGACCAGGAGAAGATGGCCGTCATCCTCCAGGAGGTGGTGGGCCAGCGCTATGGCGACCTCTACTATCCCACCTTCTCGGGCGTGCTGCGCTCGCTCAACTATTACCCCATCGGCGACGAGACCGCCGAGGAGGGCATCGCCTCGCTGGCGCTGGGACTGGGCAAGTATATCGTGGACGGCGGACAGACCCTGCGCGTCAGTCCCTACCATCCGCACCAGGTGCTGCAGATGAGCGAAATGGAGTCGGCCCTGAGCCAGACGCAGACACGCTTTTACGCTTTGGACTTGAGCCACGTGAGCGACGACTTCAAGGTGGACGACGGATTCAACATCAAGAACCTGCGGGTGAAGCAGGCCGACAAGGACGGCTCGCTCGACTATATCGCCTCGACCTACGACCCCATGGACGGCATCATACGCGACGGCATCTACGAGGGCGGCCGCAAGGTCATCTCGTTCAGCGGTGTGCTGCAGCACGGCATCTTCCCCCTGCCGGAGCTGCTGCAGATGGCCCAGAAGTTGGGCTCGGACGAGATGCGCCGGCCCGTGGAGATAGAACTGGCCTGCAACCTGTATGGCGGGCAGAAGCGCGGCGACTTCTACCTGCTGCAGATACGTCCCATCGTAGACTCCAAGCAGGTGCTCGACGAGGACTTGCAGAAGATACCCGACAGCGACTGCCTGCTGCGCTCGCACAACAGTCTGGGCCACGGCATCTCGGAGGATGTCGTCGACGTGGTCTATGTGAAGACCGACGACAGCTTCACCGCCGCCAACAATCCCACCATTGCCACAGAGATAGAGCAGATAAACAGGAAATTCCTGGCCGAGGACAAGAACTATATCCTCATAGGGCCAGGACGGTGGGGCTCCAGCGACTACTGGCTGGGCATACCCGTGAAGTGGCCCCACATATCGGCCGCTCGCATTATCGTCGAGGTGGGGCTGAAGAACTATCACGTGGACCCCTCGCAGGGCACCCATTTCTTCCAGAACCTCACGTCGTTTGGCGTCGGCTACTTCACCATCAACACCTATACCGGCGACGGCGTGTTCCAGAAAGACGTGCTCGACGCCATGCCCGCCGTCGACGAGACAGAGCACGTGCGCCACGTGCGCTTCGGCCGCCCGCTCAAGGTGATGATGGACGGCAAGAAGCAGGAGGCGGTGGTCATAGCGACTTCAAATCCGTAGAGAACGGGAATTATAGAAATCCTATTATAGAATTTGTATAATTGAAATCTTTTGCTTACCTTTGCGGCCAAATAGCAGCTATATGGACAATCCGTTTTATATCACCGGCATCATCCCTGAACCCTATTTCTGTGACAGGGAGAAAGAAACACTGTGGATGGTGCGCACACTTGAGAACAAGGCGCACATCCTGCTCACTTCGCCCCGAAGGATGGGCAAGACGCAGCTGATTAGACACGTGTTTGCACAACCGGCTTTGAAAGATGGTTATTATACGTTCTATGCGGACATTTACCCCACTACCAGTCTGCATGAGCTTGTCTTGTTCCTGAGCAAAGAGATTTATTCGGTATTGGTGCCCAAGGGGAAGACCGTGCTCAACAGATTCCTTGCCGGGCTGCACTCTCTGGCGGGCAGTTTCGGCTATGACCCTGTATCCAACACACCTACTTTCAACATCAAGTTGGGTGACATCCACTCGCCGGAACTGACGCTGGAAGAGATTTTCAACTATCTGGAGCAGGCTGACAAGCCCTGCATCTTCGCCATAGACGAGTTCCAGCAGATTGCCAACTATCCGGAGAAGAATGTGGAGGCTACCCTCCGCTCTCACATCCAGAAGATGAGCAATTGCCTGTTCATCTACGCCGGCAGCAACCGGCATGTCCTTGAAAATATGTTCAACTCGGCAGCAAAGCCCTTCTACAACAGTGCGGAGCAGATTTATTTAGACAGCATCCCCAAAGATGTCTATACATCCTTTGCCGAGGAGCAGTTCGCAAAAGCCGCCCGCACTATTGCCCCAGAGGCAGCCTCTCTGGCCTACGACCTTTTTGAGGGGCACACCTACTATGTACATAACGTGCTGCACAACGCCTTTGCCTATGTTGATGCAGGAAAGGCTGTAGATGTTGCCGACATCAACAAGACACTGAGTGACATCCTGGAAGAAAAAGGCCGCATGTTTGCCTCGGTGATGAACCAGCTCAACTATCAGCAGAAAGAGACCCTCGTAGCCATAGCCAAAGAAGGCAAGGCCAATGCAGTAACCTCCGTCACATTCGTTAAGAAACATGCGCTCAAGTCGCCCAGTTCAGTCCAGTTTGCCATCAGTGCCCTGTTGGAGAAGCAACTGCTCACCTATCAAAGCGAGGGGCGCACAAAGGTTTATACCATTGCTGACAAATTCCTGGATATGTGGATTTGCCGGACCTACTGACACAGGCTGGATTTGCTGCATAAGATGGACGGCAAAAAGCAGGAGGGTGTGGTCATAGTGACTTCAGCAGGAACCAAATGACGGGCACCAGCAGCGCCGGCAGCAGGTTGAGCGTCTTGCAGTCCTTCAGGTTGAGCAGCCCCAGCCCGCTGCCAGTAATCATCAGTCCGCCAACGATGAGCAGTTCCGACATCAGCGCGTCGCTGACGGCGGAACTGCTGATTTGCGCTGTGACGTAGAACAGGCCCTGCCAGAGAAACAGCACCGGCGCGGCCAGCACCATGCCGATGCCATAGGTCGAGGCGAAGATGGTGCTGCTGACAAAGTCGAGCGTGGCATTGGTGAAGAGGAACGTGTGGTCGCCCTTCAGTGCCGATATGACCGGGCCGAGCATAGACAGCGGACCGATGCAGTAGAGCAGGATGGCCGTGCTCAGGCCGTCGCCCAGCTTGGCCTCGCCCTTGCCGCCCGACCGCCTGTTCACCAACCGCTTGAAGCGCCCGTCGATGTCCATCCAAGTGCCGGCCACACCGCCCACGGCCAGTGCCACGATGAACAGCACGGGGTATTGGCTCTTGGGCAGGTTGCTGATGGTGGCATTCAGCCCGATGGCCAGCGAGGCCAGCCCCAGTCCGGTGTAGAGCGTCTCTTTATACTTGTCCTTGATGCCCCGGTTCAGCAGTGCCCCCAGCAGCGTGCCCGCAATGATGGTGCAGGTATTGACGATGGTCCCAATCATAATCGCTAATCTATAACTGGCTGCAAAATTAAGAAGAAAACCGCAAACCGCAAAGACATTTCGCAACTTTTGGCCGCAATCGCCCACCTTCCTTGCTGCGCTTCACTCTCTGGCGGGAAGTTTCGCAATTGCTCACCTGTCAAAGCGAAGGGCGAACAAAGATTTACACCATTGCTGACAAGTTCCTGAAAATGTGGATTGTCAGAACGTATTGACCAGCCACCACCTTCTCCCTCCCCTTTTTGGCGGTCTAAATGAGGGATTCTTACAAATTGGCAATACATTCTGCGGAATGTACAAGGCGAGTATGGCGGGAAATGACTAATTTTGCAAGCGATTTGCAAACCATTACAAACAAAACATGAAAAAAACAATTAAACTGGGCTTGTGGCTTGCCTTCAGCGGCAGCCTTCTGCCAGCGGCTGCACTTGCCGGCGGCCTGATGACCAACACCAACTATCACATTGCCTTCGACCGCATGTTTGCACGTGGCGCCACTACCGAAATCGACGCCGCCTTCTCCAATCCCGCCGGACTGGCCTGGGGCCACGAGGGCTTCCAGCTGTCGCTCAACTTCCAGAAACCCTGGCAGAACCGCGACATCGAGTTCAACAGCACCAAGTACGAAGGTGTGGCCTCGGCCCCCATCGTGCCCGCCCTCTTCGCTTCCTACAAGAAAGAGCGCCTGGCCCTCTCAGCCATGATTGGCATTGTGGGCAGTGGCGGTTTCGTGAAGTACGACGACGGCGTGCCTATGTTCAATGTGCTGCTCACCAAGACCATCAGCGACCTGACCGGCGGTCTGGCCTCGGCCACGGGTGGGGCCATCCCCGCCATCACCCCCGACCAGTACGCCATCGACTCAGAGATGAAGGGCAAGCAGTATATCTATGGCGGACAGCTCAACTTCACCTACAAGCTCATCGACTGCCTCTCGGCCGCCGTCGGTGTGCGTGCCAACTATTACGACGGCTACTATCGCGGCCATGTCATTGCCAACCACGGCACGAAGGGGGCGCTGGCCAAACTCCTGCTCGACGTAGACCAGAAGGGCTGGGGCTTCACGCCCATCGTCAGCCTCAACTATCACCAAGGCCCCCTCACGCTGTCGGCACGCTATGAGTTCCGCACCAAGCTTAACCCAAAGAACGACACCAACGTCCTGGAGACCGAACTCAACAAGGCTGGCATCATCCAGGAACCGCTGACAAACCTGGTGCTTGCCGGGGCCATCCCGGCTGAACAGGCCGTGGCAATAGGCAATGCCATCCAAGAGAAGATGGGCGGCGGATTTAGCGCCTACACCGCTCCCTACGAGGACGGCGTGCGCACCCGCTACGATATGCCCTCGCTGCTCTCTGTCGCTGCCGGTTACGAGTTCACGCCCAAGCTCCGTGCGGCCCTTGAGTACCACTTCTTCGACGACAAGAATGCCAAGATGGGTGGCGACCGCCAGAAAGAGCTGACCCACGGCACCCACGAAATCCTGGCCGGTGTGGAATACGACATCAACAACCGGTTCACAGTCAGCTGCGGCGGCCAGCGCACCGACTACGGCCTCAGCGACGGCTACCAGCAGAACACCTCGTTTGCCTGCGACAGCTACAGCGTAGGCCTCGGCGGAGCCTGGAACATCAGCGAGAAAATGCGCCTCAACGTCAGCTACTTCTGCTCGCTCTACAGCGACTACGAGAAGCAGGCGGCCTACGGCACCGAGACTTACAGTCGCACCAACCACGTCATCGGCCTGGGCTTCGACTATAAGTTCTAAACAGCAAGGCACAGAAAAAAACGGAACAACACGGAAGCCCTTTATGGCAAACCGTGTTGTTCCGCTTTTTTTTGTGCCTATAGCCTCGGGACTGGCTTAGAGCAGGTTCATCGTGTCGGTGGCAATCATCAGCTCCTCGTCGGTGGGGATGACCACAACCTTCACGCGGCTGTCGTCGGCCGAGATGACAGCCTCTTCGCCGCGCACATTGTTCTTCTTCTCGTCGAACTTCACACCGAGGAACTCTATGTCCTTGCAGACCTCGGAGCGCATGCCAATCTGGTTCTCGCCCACACCGGCAGTGAAGACGATGACATCGAGGCCGCCCATGGCTGCAGCGTATGCACCGATGTACTTCTTGATGCGGTAGAAGTACATGTCCTGGGCCAGCTGGGCGCGCTTGTCACCGTTCTTGGCAGCATTCTCCACGTCGCGCATGTCACTGCTGCCGCCCGTCAGGCCGGCCACGCCGCTTTTCTTGTTGAGCAGGTCGCTCATGCCATCGGCGTCGAGGCCCAGCTTCTTCTCGATGAAGGTCACGGCACCGCCGTCGATGTCGCCGGCACGGGTGCCCATCACCAGGCCCTCCAGCGGGGTCAGACCCATCGACGTGTCGATGCACTTGCCATCCTTCACGGCAGCAATCGAACCACCATTGCCCACGTGGCAGGTCACCATCTTGGTGCCCTCGGCGGGAATGCCCAGGAACTCGCAGGCACGGGCGCTGACATAGCGGTGGCTGGTGCCGTGGAAGCCGTAGCGGCGGATGCCGTACTTCTCGTACAGCTCATAGGGGATGGCATACATGTATGCCTTCGGCGGCATGGTCTGGTGGAAGGCGGTGTCGAAGACGCCCACCTGGGGCAGGCCGGGCATCAGCTCCTTCACGGCGTTCACACCCTTCAGGTTGGCGGGGTTGTGCAGCGGGGCCAGGTCGGAGCACTTCTCAAACTCCTTCAGCACCTCGTCGGTCAGTACGACGCTCTTGTTGAACTTCTCGCCGCCGTGCACCATGCGGTGGCCCACGGCGTCAATCTCCTTCAGGTCCTTGATGACGCCAATCTCAGGGTCGGTGAGCAGTGAGAAGATGAACTTCACGCCCTCGGTATGCTCGGGGATGTCGTGCATGATTTGTTTCTTCTCCCCATTGGCCAGCTTCACCTTCACGAAAGAACCGTCAAGGCCAACACGCTCGGCGCCACCGCTGGTCATCACACTCTTGTCGTCCATATTGTACAGTGCGTACTTAATGGACGAACTTCCACAGTTAAGAACTAAAATTTTCATGTTTCTTTTTATCCTTTCAGTTGTTTAAATGCCTATTTATTTCTTTGCATCCATGGCCTGGCAGGCGGTGATGGCTACCAGATAGTAGATGTCCTCGACAGAGCAGCCGCGGCTCAAGTCGTTCACCGGGCGGGCAATACCCTGCAGGATGGGGCCGATGGCCACGGCATCGCCGAGACGCTGCACCAGTTTGTAGGCGATGTTGCCCACTTCCAGGCAGGGGAATACCAGCACGTTGGCATTGCCGGCAATCTCCGAGCCGGGAGCCTTCTTCTTGCCCACCGAGGGGACAAGGGCGGCGTCGGCCTGCAGCTCGCCGTCAATCTTCAGCGTCGGGTCGAGCTCCTTAGCCAGCTTGGTGGCCTCAATCACCTTGTCCACCACCTCATGGCTAGCACTGCCCTTCGTTGAGAACGACAGCATGGCCACACGCGGGTCGGCAAATCCGGCAACACTCTTGGCCGTCTGGGCTGTGCACACGGCAATCTGGCTGAGCTGGTTGGCGTCGGGCATCGGCGTCACGGCCACGTCGCCCACCACGAGCACACCGTTCTCACCGTATTCCGGCTTCTTTGTAATCATCAGCATGGCACCGCTCACGCAGGTGATGCCAGGGGCGCACTTGATGATTTGCAGGGCGGGGCGCAGCGTCTCGCCGGTTGTCGACAGGGCACCGCTGATTTGGCCGTCGGCACCTTCGGTCTTGATAATCATACAGCCCAGGTAGAGCGGGTCTTTCACCAGTTCGCGGGCCTTCTCGATGGTCATGCCTTTCTTCTCGCGCAGTTTCTGCAGCAGCTGTGCCATCTCCTCGCTCTTCTCATAGTTCAGCGGGTCGATGAGTGTGGCCTTGTCGATGTGCTTCAGTCCTTTCTCGGCGGCCAGGGCATGCACCTTATCAGGATTTCCGATTAGGATCAGGTCTGCAATGTCTTCGGCCAGCACGCGGTCGGCTGCTGTCAGTGTACGCTCCTCCTCAGCTTCGGGGAGCACGATGCGCTGCTTGTTGCTCTTAGCACGCGCAATAATCTGTTCAATGAGTCCCATAAATGTTAAGAATTAGTTTGTTGTTATTTGGTATAGTATTAAAGCAAATTCCTGCTTGCAGGCTGCAAAGGTAACAAAAAAATTCCGTAACGCCACAATTTTTGCCGAAGTTTCTTGTGTAATCAGCGGCAGGCTTTCAAAATTTGCCAAAAACGTTTTAAAATTTGCAAAATCCATCCTTGTCAGGCTCTCGGTGCGAAGATATTCGGGCGAATTTGATTACCTTTGCATACTATGAAAAAAACGTTGGCCATACTATTTGTTATGCTGCTCGTCTGCGGACAAGCCTCGGCAAAAATTGGCGTGCCTAAACTTGTCAAGCAGTTGGGCGAATTTATTGACTCAATGTCGGTCAGGGGGCGTGACCGCCGCTATATCAGTGCCCCGGAGCGCCCCTGGCAAATCATCGCAAGGGGGAATATGAACCAGAGCGTTGTGAGCATGAGCACTTCCGGCAGCATCGGCGGACTCGACTACAGCGCCAAACCATACCTCGAGACCCGGCCGTCGCAGTACGTAGGGCTATGGGCCGGCTATCGCGGCTATGGACTGGGCTACTCGGTCAACGTGGGCGGCGACAAGGGCAGCTACTTCACCCTTGGCGCCACAGGCGGGGCATACGGCATCAATGTGCGCATCCACTCGTTTGAGGACAAATCGCCCAACATCGACCTGAACAGCGACCTCATCCTGGAAGGCGACAAGGACGAGTGGGGTGAGGTGCAACTGACCAACCCCATCAAGGTGCGTACCGTCATAGCCAATGGCTACTATCTGTTCAACGGCAAGCACTTCTCCTACGCTGCCGCCTACGACCAGTCGGTGCTGCAGAAGCGGTCGGCGGGCTCGCTGATGGCAGGCGCGATGTACTACTACGGCCACATCAACTATGCCTCGCCAACCAATGGTGACCTGATATACCTGATGCATGGCTTGGGCCGAGTGAAACTGTGGCAGGGCAGCGTTGGCGTGGGCTATGCCTACAACTGGGTGCCTCTTCGCGGACTGCTTGTCAACGCGATGGTCATGCCTATGCTCACCTTTGTCAACAGAATCAAGGTTCACACCTATGCGACCAATGTTGATGAGTTGATGGAAGACCCCACATTCTGGGACCCGGACATCACAAACGACAAGTGGGACGAGTGGTTCTACGGCAATCTGCGCATTGCCCCTTTGGGCGACATGTCGTTCAACAGTGGCATGACCGTCAATTTCGACGCCCGTCTGTCGTTGACTTACAACTTCGGCCGTTTTTTTATCAATGCTTACGGACAGTTCAACAATATGCGCTATCACCACAACAGCAGCCACGGCCATTTGAACGACTGGTTCGTCAACACCTCCATGGGCATTCGCCTGTGAGCCCACCTTTTTACACTTTTAACTGCGAATTTAAACGAGTTTCAAAAACTATTTGTATCTTTGCAGCCGAATTGTAACTATGTGTTGTGATGAAGTGAGAATAAAGCTTAACAGAAATATGGAACAGATAAAGATAGCGATTTTCGTGTCGGGCAACGGCACTAACTGCGAGAATATCATCCGTTATTTCAGCGGCTCACCCACGGTGGAGTGCCCGCTGGTGGTGAGCAACCGGGCCGATGCCTTTGCCTTGGAGCGTGCCAGACGGCTGGGCGTGCCCACCGCCGTGGTGACTAAGGCAGAGCTGCAGGCACCGCAAAACGTGCTGCCGCTGCTGGAGCGCCATGGTGTCAACTTCGTCGTGCTGGCCGGTTTCCTGCCTCTCATCCCCGACTATCTCATCGAGGCATTCCCCCGCCGCATCATCAACATTCATCCTTCGTTGCTGCCCCGCCACGGCGGGAAAGGCATGTGGGGGCATCATGTGCACGAGGCTGTGAAGGCTGCCGGCGACACCGAGACAGGCATGACCGTCCACTATGTCACGCCCGTCTGCGATGGTGGCGACATCATCGCGCAGTTCAGCGTGCCCCTGCTGCCCACCGACACCGTCGATGACATTGCCGAAAAGGAGCGCCAACTGGAGATGGCCCATTACCCGCAGGTGATAGAGCAAGTGGTGAGCCAACTGCTATGACCTTTAATTGATTGACTATGATAAAACAACTTTTTATAAAGAACTACGCGCTGATTGACGAGCTGAATATGGCCTTCAACAGCGGATTCTCTGTGGTCACTGGCGAGACCGGAGCCGGAAAAAGCATCATCTTGGGCGCCATCGGCCTGCTGCTGGGACAGCGGGCCGACTCCAAGACGGTCAAGATGGGGGCCGCCAAGTGTGTCATCGAGGCACATTTCGACCTGTCGCGCTATGGCATGGAGGATTTTTTCGAACAGAACGACATCGAATACGACGCTGCCGACACCATCGTCAGGCGGGAATTGACCGCGGCGGGCAAGAGCCGCGCCTTCATCAACGACACACCAGCCCCGCTCACCCTGCTCAAGGAACTGGGCGAGCGGTTGGTCGATGTCCATTCGCAGCACCAGAACCTCTTGCTGAACAAGCAGGATTTCCAGTTGAACGTGGTCGACATCATTGCCGACGACGGCAGCGAGCTGGAGGCCTACCAGCAGGTCTACGCCAGCTATCAGGCCACGCGCCAGCGGTTGGAGACCCTGAAGGCCGACATTGAGCGGGCACGGCAGAACGCCGATTTCTTGCAGTTTCAGGCCGACGAACTGGCCGATGCCCGGCTGGCCGACGGCGAGCAGGAGGAGCTGGAGCAGCGCAGCGACACCATGGCCCATGCCGAGGACATCAAGTCGGCGCTCTATCAGGCCGACAACATTCTGACAGCCGACGACCGTGGCGTGGTGGCCCGTCTGCGCACCGCCGCCGCACAGCTCAGGAGCATTGAGCGTGTGCTGCCCGACGCAAAGGAGCTGGCCGACAGGCTGGAGACCTGCCACATAGAACTGAAAGACGTGGCTGCCGAAGTGAGCCGACGACTGGAAGACGTAGACTTCGACCCGGCCGAGCAGGAGACCGTAAACAACCGTCTGGACCGTATCTACGATTTGGAGAAGAAATACCGTGTGGACAGTGTGGCCCAGCTGCTTGACATCCTGACAGACCTGCAGCGCCAGCTCTCCGCCGTGGAGAACAGCGACGAAGCCCTCGCCGAGCTGCAGCAGCAGTTGGCCCTTGCCGAGCGCCTGTGCCACGAGCGCGCCGCCGTCCTCACTGCCAAGCGCCAGGCCGCCGCCAAGGAGATAGAGCGGCAGATGGGCGAGCGGCTGGTCACCCTGGGCATGCCCAACGTGCGCTTCCAGACCGCCATCAGCCAGGAGCCGCTGTCGCGACGGGGGCAGGACAAGGTGTCGTTCCTCTTCAGCGCCAACACGTCCACGCCGCTTCAGCCCGTTTCGCAGGTCGCTTCGGGCGGCGAGATAGCCCGCGTCATGCTGGCCCTGAAAGTGATGATCAGCGGTGCCGTGAAGCTGCCCACCATCATCTTCGACGAGATAGACACCGGCGTCAGCGGCAAGACCGCCGAGCAGATGGCCCGCATGATGGACGAGATGGGACGCCTCGACCGCCAGGTCATCAGCATCACCCATCTGCCCCAGATAGCCGCCATGGGAAAGACCCACTACAAAGTGTTCAAGGAAGAGACCCCACAGGGCACTGTCAGCCGGATGGTGATGCTTGGTGCCGACGAGCGTGTGCGCGAGATTGCACAGATGTTGAGCGGCAGCAGTGTCACCGAGGCCGCCATCCAGAACGCTAAGGCGCTGCTGCGCCCACTGCTCACCTGCCTCTTTGTGCTGCTCTCGTTTGCCGCAGCAGGCACCGCGGCCGCCCAGTCGTGGGTGAAGAAGACGTCGAAGGCCGTGTTCACCCTGAAGACTTTCGACGACGGCGGAACGCTGCTGTCCAGCGCCAACGGCATCTTTGTGGGCACTGGTGGCGAGGCCATCAGTTGCTATGCCCCCTTCAAGGGCGCCTCACGGGCCGTTGTCATCGACGCTTCAGGCAAAGAGTCCGAGGTGGAGTGTATGCTCGGCGCCAACGAGACCTACGATGTGGCCAAGTTCCGCGTGAGTCTGAGCAAGACCGTGCCCATCCCCCTTGCCGCCCGCCGTCAGGACGCAGGCGGCCAGCTGTGGCTGCAGCCCTATTTGCAGCCCAAGAACATAGTGCAGGGCACCATACGCAAGGTGGAGACCTTCGGCCAGCACTATGGCTACTACACCGTCAAAGTCCAACAACCGTCGTTCAACGTCTTTCTTCCCGGCACGCCCCTTATCAACGAGGCGGGCGAGGCCGTGGGACTGATGCAACCCGGCCAGCAGACCGACACGCTGGTTTATGCCGTCAGTGCCCTCTTTGCCGACAGCCTCACCCTCAGCGGACTGAGCATCAACGACCCCGCGCTGCGCGCCATCCACATCAAGAAGGCGCTGCCCGCCGACATCAACCAGGCCCTGCTGACGCTCTATGTGGGCTCGGCACAAATGGACTCCGCAGCCTACGCCTCGCTCGTCAATCAGTTTATCGAGCAGTTCCCCAAGAGTCCCGACGGCTATGTCTATCGGGCCCAACTGGCCGCTGACGGGGGCAACTATGCCGCTGCCGACCGCGATATGGAGACGGCGCTCAAGACGGGCGAGAAGCCCGACGAGACCCACTACAGCTATTCGCGCATGGTCTGGCAGAAGATGCTCGTCAGGCCGCAGGACGACTATGCACCGTGGTCGCTCGACAAGGCACTCGACGAGGCCCGCGAGGCCTATCGGCTGAATGCGCAGCCCACCTATCGCCACCAGCAGGCCACCGTGCTCTTTGCGCAGAAGAAGTATGCCGATGCCGCCGCCGTCTACGACGAACTGTTCACCTCGCAGTTGCGCTCGCCCGACATCTTCTACGAGGCATCGCGCTGCCAGGCGCTGGCTGGCGACACCACAAGGCGGCTGGCCCTGCTTGACAGTTGTCTCTCGCTCTTCAACCGTCCCTACCTGAAGGAGGCCGCACCCTATATACTGGCCCGTGCGCAGGCCCGAATGGACACCGGGCGCAACCGCGAGGCCGTGACCGACCTTAACGACTACGAGCAGCTGATGGCGGCACAGGTGAACGACCAGTTCTACTATCTCCGCTTCCGGGCCGAGCTGGCCGGCCGGCTCTTCCAGCAGGCCCTCAACGACATAGCCAAAGCCATCGAGCTCAATCCGCAGAGCGACCTCTACTATGCCGAGAAGGCTTCGCTCGAGGTCCGTGTGGGCCTTTACGACGAGGCGATGGCCACCGCCCAGGAGTGCATACGCATTGCCCCCGACCATAGCGACGGCTACCTCTTCCTGGGCCTGGCCCAGTGTCTGAAGGGCCAGAAGGCCGAGGGCGTGAAAAATCTTCGCAAGGCAGGTGAAATGGGCGACCCCCAGGCCGAGGGTCTCATAGAGAAATATTCCAAATAGGAGAGATTGACCGCCTGAGGGGTTAAGCCCTCGGCTTGGGCTATTCGTCGTTTTCGTCCTCCATCTGGCAGATGCGGCGCGTCTCGGCGCGGGCCTCGCGCCAGCGGGGGAAGTAGCGGTCCATCAGGGCGTGGAAACGGGCGCTGTGGCTCGGCTCCAGCAGATGGCACAGCTCGTGCACCACTACGTGCTCCACGCACCATTCAGGCAGCAGCAACACGTAGGCCGAAATACAGATGGTCTTGTCCTTGACGTTGCACATGCCCCATCGGCTGATGGTGGCGCGGTAGTAGACCAGCGTGGGCTTGACGCCCATCAGCCGGGCATAGCGCTGCACCATCGGCCCCACCAGAGCCCTCAACCGCTGCAGGGCCTCGTCGGCCTGTTGGTGGGTGCGCAGGGGCAGTTGGTTGTAGAAATCGGCCCGCCGTTTCTCTCGCTCGTATCTTCTCTGCCGAGCCTCCTCTATCCACTTCTGGTTTTCGTTGATAAACTCCTCCACTTCCTCCTTGGGCAGCCCCAAAGGGGCAGAGACCAGCACGTCTCCATTCTTGCCGATGCGCATAGATAGCTTACTCGTGCGGCGATAAGTCACTTTAATCATATTTCCAGTCAATCTTGGCTGCAAAGATACACAATAATTGTGGCCGCCGCAAATTTCCAACCGCCTTTCTTTCTTTTTCCTTGTCAATTTCCGTCGTTTTCCTTTGGCCGTTTTTCCGTTTTTTCGTAATTTTGCAGCCAGAACCATACAAGCACGTGTGAACATGAAAACATTACTTACCCTTATTTGCTTGCTACTAAGCGTAAACACTATGAATGCAACACCCTCCGCTGCCGCGGCCAAAGGCGCCAAGGCCAAAGTGACTGTCACCCGCATTGACCCTACCGACTGGTTTGTGGGATTGAAGAATCCCAAGCTGCAGTTGATGGTCTACGGCCCGAACATCCGCAATGTGGAGAGCGTGACGACCGACTATCCCGGGGTGGCCATTGAGCAGGTGGTCAGGCTCGACTCGCCCAACTATCTGCTGCTCTATCTCGACGTGAGGCAGGCCCAACCCGGCACGATGACCCTCAGTTTCAAGTCGGGCAGGAAGACCGTCAGCCGCCCCTACGTGCTCAAGTCCCGCAAGATGAAGGGCGAGGCACACCGTGGGTTCGACATCAGCGATGTGCTCTATCTGCTCATGCCCGACCGCTTTGCCTCCGGCAGGCAGGACAACGACCAGATGGCCGGCATGCAGCCATACACCAACGACCGCACTCAGCCCTCGCTGCGCCACGGCGGCGACATGGAGGGCATCCGCCAGCACCTGGACTATTTCAACGAACTGGGCGTCACCGCCCTGTGGTTCACCCCCGTGCTGGAGAACAACTCGCCCGACAACAATGTCTATTCTACCTATCACGGCTATGCCACCACCGACTACTACCGTGTGGACCCCCGACTGGGCACCAACGCGGAGTATGTGCGGCTCATCGACGAGGCCCACGCCAAAGGGCTGAAGGTGGTGATGGACATGATTTTCAACCACTGCGGCTTTGAGCACCCCTGGGTGGCCGATATGCCCTCCAAGGACTGGTTCAATCTGCCTGGATGGCTCGCCGAGTCGAAGGGCACCAGCAATACCGAGGGCACCAGCTATCTGGGCACCAGCTACAAACTGACTTCAGTGCTCGACCCATACGCCTCGCAGGTAGACCTGCGCGAGACCACCGAGGGATGGTTTGTGCCCACCATGCCCGACTTGAACCAGCGCAACCCGCACCTCATGCGCTACCTCATCCAGAACAGCATCTGGTGGATCGAGACGGCCAGCATTGACGGCATACGCATGGACACCTATCCCTACGCCTTCAGAGAGCCGATGGCCCAGTGGATGAAGGAGCTGGACGAGGAGTACCCCAACTTCAACACCGTGGGCGAGACATGGGTCACCGAGCCGCCCTATACCGCTGCCTGGCAGAAAGACTCAAAGCTCACCGACCAGAACAGCTATCTGAAGACGGTGATGGACTTCTCGTTCTTCGACAAGCTGGCACGGGCCAAGAACGAGGAGACCGACGGCTGGTTCGACGGGCTGAACCGGCTCTACAACTCGTTCTGCTACGACTTCCTCTATCCCAACCCCGCGTCGGTGCTCGCCTTCATCGAGAATCACGACACCGACCGCTTCCTGGGCAATGGCCACGACTCGCTGAAGGTGAAGCAGGCCCTGGCGCTGCTGCTCACCGTGAAGCGTATACCACAATTATATTATGGTACGGAGATTATGATGAACGGCACCAAGGAGAAGACCGATGGCGACGTGCGCCGCGACTTCCCCGGCGGATTCCCCGGCGACACCCACAACGCCTTCACCCGCGAGGGCCGCACCCCGCAGGAGCAGCAGATGTTTGGCTGGCTCTCGCGTCTGCTCCACTGGCGCAAGGGCAATGCCGTCATTGCCAAGGGCAGCATGACGCAGTTCTGCCCCTACAACGGCATCTATGTCTTTGCTCGCCGCTGGCAGCAGTCCACCGTGCTCACCATCCTTAACGGCACGTCGAAGCCGGCCACGCTCGAAGTGGCACGCTATGCCGAGGTCATTGGCACTGCCGCCCGTGTGCGCGACGTGCTCACCGGCCGCTACTACGACCTCTCTATAAATGTGGAGATGAGGCCCCGCCAGAGCCTCGTCCTGGAGATACGCCCCTAACACTGACTGAAGGCCGACAAGCAACCTATGGAACAACTTCTCCACTATGTCTGGAAGCACAAGCTGCTGCCGTTGAGACAGTTGATGACCACCGACGGCAAGACCGTTGAGGTGATAGACCCTGGCCTGCACAACCGCAATGCGGGGCCCGACTTCTTCAATGCCAAGGTGAAGATAGGCGATACGCTGTGGGTGGGCAATGTGGAGATTCACCAGCGCTCGGCCGACTGGTATGCCCACGGCCACGACCGCGACCCGCGCTACAACAATGTGGTGCTCCACGTCACGGGCAATGCCGATGCCGACGTGCTGACCGACGACGGCAAATATCTGCCCCAGCTGGAGGTGGAGGTGCCGCCCTATCTGACGCAAAACTACGAAGAGCTGCTGCACGCCGACCAGTACCCGCCCTGCTATAAAATCATTCCGCAGCTGTCGCCCCTTGTGGTCCACTCGTGGATGGCCGCCCTGCAGACGGAGCGGCTCGAACAGAAGACGGAGGCCATCAGCCAGCGGGCGGCGCGGGCAGGCGGCTCCTGGGAGGACGCCTATTTCCAGACCCTGGCCCGCAACTATGGCTTTGGCATCAACGGCGATGCCTTCGAGCAGTGGGCGCAGTGCGTGCCGCTGAGTGCCGTGGGCAAGCACCGCGACGATTTGTTCCAGATAGAGGCCGTCTTCCTGGGCCAGGCCGGCCTGCTGGAGTTGCCCAGCATTCCGCAGCGCTATCAGGACTCGGCCCTTCAGGAGGGCTACTTCCAGAAGATACGCAACGAGTATCTCTATCTGGCCCACAAGTTCTCGCTCCAGCCGATGAACTTCACGCTGTGGCGCTTCCTGCGGCTGCGCCCCCAGAACTTCCCCCACATCCGCATCTCACAGTTGGCCAATCTCTACTACAGCCGACGGGCCGGACTGAGCGCCCTGCTGGAGTGCGAGACGGTGGCCCAACTGCGCGACCTCTTCTCAACCCAGGTGACGCCCTACTGGCAGACCCACTTCATGTTTGGGGCGATGAGCGACAGGAACCCCAAGAAACTATCGGCAGCCTCGAAAGACCTGCTCATCATCAACACGGCCATCCCCATCCTCTTTGCCGTGGGCCGCCACCGCCAGAAGGAAGAACTGTGCGACCGCGCCTTTGACCTGCTGGAGCAGCTGAAGGCCGAGCACAACCGCATTGTCGACATGTGGCAGGCCTGCGGGCTGACCGTGAAGAGCGCCGCCGACAGCCAGGCCCTGATCCAGCTGAAGCGTCAGTACTGCGACCGGAAAGACTGTCTGCGCTGCCGCATCGGATACGAATATCTAAAGCGAAATGACGATATAACGTTACAACGAAAAAACTGAACAATGGAAAAATATCACTTTGAAACCCGCATGGAAGTGCGCGACTATGAGTGCGACATCGAGGGCATCGTGAACAATGCCCAGTACATACACTACTGCGAACACACCCGCCACCTCTTTCTCAAGGAGTGCGGCCTCAGTTTTGCCGAAATGCACCGTAAGGGCGTCGATGCCGTGGTGGCCCGCATGCAACTGCAGTACAAGGTGCCGTTGCGGCCCGACGACGAGTTCATCTCGCGTCTGCGCCTCACCAAGGAGGGCATCAAGTATGTGTTCCACCAGGACCTCTATCGTGCCAGCGACGAGGCCATCTGCTTTCGGGGCAAGATTGAGCTGGTGTGCCTGGTCAATGGCCGTCTGGGCCAGAGCGAAGACTACGACCGTGCCTTCGCCAAGTTTGTCGAAAACCAATAGGGTAGGGGGGCTGATGGGAAGACTGAAACTGCTGTCGTCATTCGGCCTGCTGCTTGTCGGCGGCCTGCTCTACCTGCTCTTCAGGCCGCGCACGCTGTTGCTGTTCTGCGTAGCCGATGCGCTGGGGGCGGCTTCCGTGGTTGACGGTTGGCGAGCCGCTGTGGCCGATTGGCACCTTCCCGCTTTCGCCGTCCACAATCTGCCGGGTGGCCTCTGGGCTGCCAGTTACATGCTGATAGTCGATGCACTGCTGGCGGGCAGACCGTGGCAGGCGCGCATGGCTGCCGTCAGCGTCATTCCGTTGGC
The DNA here is from genome assembly GCA_902786565.1 of uncultured Prevotellaceae bacterium. Classification (GTDB taxonomy): domain Bacteria; phylum Bacteroidota; class Bacteroidia; order Bacteroidales; family Bacteroidaceae; genus Prevotella. The sequence goes on from CADACW010000011.1 coordinate 33,863, forward strand.
GGGTGCCGCCTCCGAGTTGATGCAGGCCCTGCACCTCCTGCCGGGCACGCCCGATGTGGCCGATGCCGTCTGCTATCTGCTCCCCCTGGCTATTTATCTGAGTATACATCAAACAAACATCAACAGACTATGGGAAACTTTTTCACAAGCAAGCAAATCACCATCATTATCGTAGCCGTGGCGGCATCGTTCATCGTCATGGGATTGCTGACGATGGTGGCCATGCTGAGGGACGACATTAAGCCCGAAGAGACCAACAGCCCGCGCCACGAAAACACCTTCAGCTTCGACATCAAGTCGGAAGGCGTAGACGACCAGGCATCGGCCGACAGCGTGGTGGTCAGCCAGCCGATAGAGGACGACCCCTACGCGGAACTGGACGAACTGATAGGCCTGGAGTCGGTCAAGGAAGAGGTGCGCACGCTGGCCAACTATGTCAAGGTGCAGAAGATGCGTGAGGATAAGGGGCTGAAGAACCCCAAGCTCTCCTATCACCTCGTGTTTACCGGCAGCCCCGGTACGGGCAAGACCACCGTGGCCCGCATCGTGGCCCGCATCTATAAGGATCTGGGCATCCTGAAGAAAGGGCATCTGGTGGAGACCGACCGCTCCGGACTGGTGGGCCAGTATGTGGGCCAGACGGCACCCAGGGTGAACGCCATCTGCGACTCGGCCCTCAACGGCGTGCTCTTCATCGACGAGGCTTACGCCCTGACCAACAGGGGTGCGCAGGACTATGGCGATGAGGCCATCGCCACGCTGCTCAAGCGTATGGAGGACGACCGCGACAAGCTGGTGGTCATCGTGGCCGGATATACCGACGAGATGAAGCAGTTCATTGGCTCCAACCCCGGACTGCAGTCGCGCTTCAACCGTTACATCAACTTCCCCGACTACACGTCTGCCGAACTCTACGACATCTTCCTGATGTATCTGCGCAAAAACGAGTACACCATCAGCACCGAGGCGTCCGATTACCTGCAGAAGCGGCTGGACTATGTGGTGAACACCAAAGATCGCAACTTTGGCAATGCCCGCTACGTGCGCAACGTCTTCGAGAAAGCCATACAGTGCCATGCCAACCGCCTGACGAAGGAAACGCCTAAGACCACCGAGGAGCTGACGCAGCTGAAGTTGGTCGACATTAAACAGGCAATGAGATGATGGCAGACCAGCAGGAGGCACTCTACACAATGGCGCTGACGCGTCTGGTGTGGTTCAATCCCGCCACGCTGCTCCTTCTCTACAGAGAGCTGGGCAGTGCGCGTGCCGTCTACGAGCACCGCAACGACCTGCGCGATGTGCTGCCCGACTGCAGCAAGCGGCTGGCCGAGGCCCTGGCCGACTGGCAGTTGCCGCTGCTGCGCTCGGAGCAGGAGATGCGGTTTGTCGAGAAGCACGGCATCCAGACACTCATCATCAGCGACCCGCGCTATCCGCAGCGGCTGGCCGAGTGTGCCGATGCGCCCTTGGTGCTCTTCTATATGGGCACGGCCGACCTGAACCAGCGGCGCGTCATCAACATTGTGGGCACGCGCCACTGCACGCCCTACGGTGCAGACCTCGTCCGTCGTTTCGTGGCCGACCTGAAGGGGCAGTGCCCCGAAGTGCTCATCGTCAGCGGTCTGGCCTATGGCGTAGACATCTGTGCCCATCGCCATGCGTTGCAGAACGGCTTCGAGACCGTTGGCGTGCTGGCCCACGGGCTGGACGAAATCTATCCACCGCGCCATCGTGAGACGGCCCGCGAGATGCTGAAGAAGGGCGGGCTGCTGACTGAATATATGTCGGAGACCAATGCCGACAAGGTGAACTTTGTGCGCCGCAACCGCATCGTGGCCGGCATGAGCGATTCGACCATCCTGGTGGAAAGCGCGGCCAAGGGCGGCGGGCTCATCACCACAAGCATCGCGCAGGACTACAACCGCGCCGTCTTCGCATTTCCCGGAGCGGTGGGCGCCCCCTACAGCGAGGGCTGCAACAATCTGATTCGCGACAACGGGGCGCAGCTCATCACCTCGGCTGCCGACTTTGTGGCCGCCATGGGGTGGCAGGCCGACGCCCAGCTGCATCAGGCCAAGCGTCAGGGCATAGAGCGCGAATGTTTCCCCGACCTTACTGCCCACGAGCAGGCCGTGGTCGCTGCCCTTGCCAAGGCGGGCGACCTCCAGCTGAACCAGCTCTCTGCCATCGTCAACATTGCCATCGGCCAGCTGGCGGCCATCCTCTTCCAGTTGGAGATGAAGGGTGTGGTTCGCTCGCTCGCCGGAGGAACCTATCATCTTCTTTTGTAAAATTAAATTTCACGATTCTTAGGGCCAAAACCGGGAGTTGCAGACGGCTGCTTCAATATGTGGTTTACCCCCCCTTAGAGATAAGTGCCACTTATCTCGGAGATAAAAGGCACTTATCTCGGAGATAAAAGGCACTTATCTCCCAGTTAGGTCGTATGGCCCATTGAGGGTCATCTCTTCATAATGATTTGCCCATACGGATTTTTGTAAAACTTTCTGAACTCCCGAATCAAATGATTCCCGTCTGGCGGAGGAAGATGAGGACAATGAGGATGGGCAGCACAAAGCGCACTGCAAACTGATAGGCCGGAAACAGGCTGGTGGCTACTGTGCCACGATTGGTGAACTCGTTGCGGACCACCTGCTGGTTGGCAAACCAGCCTATGAAGATGCTGGTCAGTAGGGCTCCGGCAGGCAGCATGAACTTGGCCGTCAGCTGGTCGCAGAAGTCCATCAGCGACAGCCCCATCAGTCCTATACCCTCTACAGCCCCCACACTGAGCGAGCACAGCACGGCCAGCACCGAGCAGCAGCTGGTGATGAGCCAGGCGGCGCGCTTTCGCGGCAGGCGGTGCTCTTCAGTAAAGAAGGCCGTGCCAATCTCGTGCATGGAAATGGTAGAGGTGAGGGCAGCGAAGACCAGCAGCGCATAGAACAGCACCGCGATGGCCTGGCCCATTCCGGCAAATGCCTGCTGGAACACGCTGGGCAGGGTGATGAAGATGAGTGAAGGCCCCTGTGCCGGCTCCACGCCGACGGAGAAGACGGCGGGGAAAATCATCAGTCCGGCCAGGATGGCGATGCCCAGGTCGATGAAGGCAATCTGGCAGGCCGAGCGCAGCAGATTGGTGTCGCGAGAGAAGTAGCTGGCATAGGTGCACAGGCAGGCCGTGCCCAGCGAGAGCGAGAAGAAAGCCTGTCCCAGCGCGTCGAGCAGCACACCGTGGGAGAGCTTGCTGAAGTCGGGCTGCAGCACAAAGCGCACCCCCTCCATGCCTCCGGGCAGCATGCACGAGGCAATCACGATGACCACCAGGAGCACGAAGAGCAGGGGCATGAGCACCTTCGATGCCCGCTCGATGCCCTTCTCCACGCCGCGCACCACGACGAGGTGGGTCAGCAGGATGACGGCCACCGCCCACAGGGCCGGTTTCCACGGATTTGAGGCAAACGTGTTGAAATAGTCGGCCACGGCAGCGGCGTCGCCCTTGATGCCGCCCAGCAGCGAGGCCCACAGGTATTGCAGGCACCAGCCGGCCACCACGGCATAGAAGCCCAGGATGATGGACGAGGTGAGTATGCCCAGATAGCCCACGAAGCGCCAGATGCGGTAGCGCGAGAAGTTGCGATAGGAGCGGGCAGCGTTGCGCTGTGCGCGCCGGCCTATGATAAACTCGCTCAGCATGCCCGGTATGCCCAGCAGGAGGATGCAGCCGATATAGACAAGGATGAAGGCAGCGCCGCCGTTCTCGCCAGCCACGTAGGGGAAACGCCACACGTTGCCCAGCCCCACAGCCGAGCCTGCCGTGGCCAGGATCACGCCTAATCGGGTGGCAAATCCGCGACGGTCATTCATGTCCTTCTTCATTGTCTTGCTGTGGTCACGGCTTGCCGCATCTCCTTCAGCAGGTCGCTGGCAAAAATGAAGTCGGTGAGCCGCTTGTTGGTGGAGTCCATAATCTCTGACGACACGCCCTGCCACTCCTTCCGCCCCTCATAGATGAAGAGCACATTCTCGCCGATGCCCATCACAGAGTTCATGTCGTGGGTGTTGATGATGGTGGTCATGTTGAACTCGCGGGTCAGGCTGTGCAGCAGTTCGTCGATGACGAGCGACGTCTTGGGGTCGAGTCCTGAGTTGGGCTCGTCGCAGAAGAGGTATTTGGGGTTCAGGGCAATGGCGCGTGCAATGGCCACACGCTTCTGCATGCCGCCGCTGATTTCGCCGGGGTACTTTTTCTCGGCCCCCACCAGGTTCACGCGTGACAGGCAGTCCAATGCCCGCCGCTGTCGCTCGCGCAGCGTCATCTGCGAGAACATGTCGAGGGGGAACATCACGTTCTCAAGCACGGTCAGCGAGTCGAACAGGGCAGCACTCTGGAATATCATGCCCATTTCGCGGCGCATCAGCACCTTCTCCCGCTTGGACATGCTCACGAAGTCGCGCCCGTCGTAGAGCACCTGGCCTTTTGTAGGCTCCAGCAGCCCCACCAGGTTCTTCATCAGCACCGTCTTGCCGCTGCCGCTCTGGCCTATTATCAGGTTGGTCTTGCCGTCCTCGAAGGTGATGCTGATGTCTTTCAGCACCTCTTTGTCCTCAAAACTTTTGTACAGATGTTGTACCTCTATCATTGCTCTTTCTGCGTTTCTGTTGGGAATCTGGGCGCAAAGGTAAACAAAAAAGTCGAATGCCCAAAACTTTCAGCACCCTTTTGGGGGCAAAAGTTGAAGAATATTAATTTTTTGGTATTTCACCGACTAATTCGTACCTTTGCATCCCAAAAACTATATGGCTTTAGAAATGGAAGAGAAAAACGAGTATGTGAAACGGGTGGCAGAACAGAAGTACGAGTTCGGCTTCACCACCGATGTGCATACGGAAATCATAGAGAAAGGACTGAACGAGGACGTGGTGCGCCTGATTTCGCAGAAGAAAGGCGAGCCGGAGTGGATGCTCGACTTCCGTCTGCAGGCTTTCCGCCACTGGCTGACGCTGGAGGAGCCGCACTGGGGTCACGTCCATCTGCCCAAGATAGACTATCAGGCCATCAGCTACTATGCCGACCCCACGGCCAAGAAGCCCTCCGGTTCCGTAGGCGGCGGTAATTCCGCCGCCATCGACCCCCAGCTGGAGAAAACCTTCGACAAGCTGGGCATACCCTTGGAAGAGCGCCTGGCACTGAGCGGCAACACCGCCGTCGACGCCATTATGGACTCCGTCTCGGTGAAGACCACCTTCAAGGAGAAACTGCGCGAGAAGGGCGTCATCTTCTGCAGCATCGGCGATGCCATCAAGGACCACCCCGACCTGGTGCGCCGGTATCTGGGCACGGTGGTGCCCTACCGCGACAATTTCTTCGCTGCCCTCAACTCGGCCGTGTTCAGCGACGGCTCCTTCGTCTATATCCCCAAGGGGGTGCGCTGCCCCATGGAACTGAGCAGCTACTTCCGCATCAACGCCAAGGGTACGGGCCAGTTTGAGCGCACGCTCATCGTGGCCGACGACGACAGCTATGTGTCTTATTTAGAGGGCTGCACCGCCCCCATGCGCGACGAGAACCAACTGCACGCCGCCATCGTGGAAATCGTGGTGAACGAGCGGGCCGAGGTGAAATACTCCACCGTACAGAACTGGTACCCCGGCGACGAGCAGGGGCGCGGTGGCGTGCTGAACCTGGTGACCAAGCGCGGCCTGCTGGCCGGACAGGACTCCAGGCTCTCGTGGACCCAGGTGGAGACGGGCTCGGCCATCACGTGGAAGTACCCCTCGTGCATACTGCGCGGCGACGGCTCGCAGGCCGAGTTCTACAGCGTGGCGGTGACCAACAACTACCAGGAGGCCGACACGGGCACCAAGATGATTCATATAGGCCGCAACACCAAGAGCACCATCATATCGAAAGGCATATCGGCGGGCCACTCGCAGAACAGCTACCGCGGACTGGTGCGCGCCGCCGCCACTGCCGACAACGCCCGCAACTACTCCAGCTGCGACTCGCTGCTGCTGGGCTCGGAATGTGGTGCCCACACCTTCCCCTATATGGACGTGCACAACCCCACGGCCATCTTCGAGCACGAGGCCACAACATCGAAAATCAGCGAAGACCAGCTGTTCTACTGCCAGCAGCGCGGCATACCCCAGGAGCAGGCCGTAGGACTCATCGTCAACGGCTATGCCAAGGAGGTGCTCAACAAACTGCCGATGGAGTTTGCCGTCGAGGCGCAGAAACTCCTTGCCGTATCGCTCGAAGGTACAGTGGGCTGAAGCGTAAAGGCGCTGGGAACCAACAATATAACGACTTACTATCTATGGACAAGACTATATTTGCACAACTGATAGCCCAGAGCCTCGGACTGAAGCAGGAGGCTGTGGCCAACACGCTGACGCTGCTCGACGAGGGCTGCACCATACCCTTCATTTCGCGCTACCGCAAAGAGCGCACCGGCGCACTCGACGAGGTGCAGATTGCTGCCATCAGTGCTGAAAACGAGCGTCTGACTGAGATACAGAAGCGCAAGGAGACGGTGGTGAACACCATCACCGAGCAGGGCAAGATGACGCCCGAACTGCAGCAGCGCATTGACAACTGCTGGGACGCCACCGAGCTGGAGGACATCTATCTGCCCTACAAGCCTCGCCGCAGAACCCGCGCACAGGTGGCCCGCGAGCAAGGCCTGGAGCCGCTGGCGCAACTGCTGATGCTGCAGCGCGAGCGCGACCCGGAGCGGGCCGCCGAGCGGTTTGTCGTGGGCGACGTGGCCGACGTGGAGACCGCACTGAAGGGTGCGCAGGACATCATAGCCGAAACCGTCAGCGAGGATGAGCGCAGCCGTCAGCAGGTGCGTGGCGCCTTCCGCCGCACCGCCATCATCACCTCGAAGGTGGTGAAGGCCAAGGCCGACAGCGACGAGGCTCAGAAATATCGCGACTACTTCGACTGGCACGAGCCGCTGCGCCGCTGCTCCAGTCACCGCCTGCTGGCCATGCGGCGGGGCGAGGCCGAGGGCGTGCTGCGACTGAGCATAGACCCCATAGACGACCAGGAGTGCACCGACCGGCTGAAGCGGCATTACGTCTACGGCAACACGCCCTGCGGCCGACTGGTGGCCGAAGCCGTGGACGACGGCTACAAGCGGCTGCTGAAGCCATCGATAGAAAACGAGTTTGCCGCTCTGAGCAAAGAGCAGGCCGACGACGAGGCCATCCGCGTCTTTGCCGAGAACCTGCGGCAGTTGCTGCTGGGCGCTCCGCTGGGACAGAGGCGCGTGATGGGCGTAGACCCCGGCTTCCGCACAGGCTGCAAGGTGGTGTGTCTCGACGCGCAGGGCAATCTGCTGCACCACGAGGCCATCTTCCCCCATCCGCCCGTCAACAAGCGTATGCAGGCCACCGTGCACCTGCAGCAGATGGTGACCGACTATGCCATCGAGGCCATAGCCATAGGCAACGGCACCGCCAGCCGCGAAACCCGCGAGTTTGTAGAGGATGCCCTCTCGCCCCGGGCCACCTCTCGCCCCGCACCACAGATTTTCGTGGTCAGCGAAGACGGGGCATCGGTCTATTCGGCCTCGAAGGTGGCCCGCGACGAGTTTCCGCAGGAGGATGTCACCGTGCGTGGCGCCGTCTCCATCGGTCGCCGTCTGATGGACCCCCTGGCAGAGCTGGTGAAGATTGACCCCAAGAGCATAGGCGTGGGGCAATATCAGCACGATGTGGATCAGGCGAAGCTGCGCCGACAGCTGGACCAGACGGTGGAGAGCTGTGTCAACCAGGTGGGCGTCAACCTCAACACCGCCTCCAGCCATCTGCTGCAGTACGTCAGCGGACTGGGGCCCGTGCTGGCAAAGAACATAGTGGACTACCGGCGCGACAACGGACCCTTCAGCAGTCGCAGCCAGCTGAAGAAGGTGCCGCGCCTGGGGCCGTCGGCCTTCCAGCAGTGCGCCGGCTTCCTGCGCATACCCGGAGCGGCAAACCCGCTGGACAACAGTGCCGTGCACCCCGAGCGCTACAAGCTGGTGGAGCAGATGGCCAAGGACCAGGGCTGCACCGTGGCCGACCTGATGGCCAACAAGGAGTCGCGCACGCACATAGACATTCATAAATATATCAGCGACGAGGTGGGACTGCCCACCCTGACCGACATTATGACGGAACTGGAGAAGCCCGGACGCGACCCGAGACAGCAGTTGGAGGAGTTTCACTTCGACAGCCGCGTGCAGACCGTAGACGATCTGGAAGAGGGTATGGTGCTGCCCGGCATCGTGACCAACATCACCAATTTCGGCGCATTCGTCGACATAGGCGTACACCAGGACGGGCTGGTGCACATCTCGCAGATGGCCAACCGACGCATAGCCCATCCCTCCGACGTGGTGAAGCTGCACCAGCACGTAGAGGTGAAGGTGGTCGAGGTGGACAGGCGGCGCAACCGAATCTCGCTCACTATGAAATTATAGGCCGTAGAAGTTTTGGCACGCTATTTGCAAGAAGTGGTTTGATATGACAAGTCAATTTTCACCAAAGGTATCTGAAATCCTCGCTTATTCACGCGAAGAGGCAGCAAGGCTGGCCAGCACATCAGTGGGGCCGGAGCACCTGCTGCTGGGTATGATGCGCGTCAAGGACGGCCCCGTAGACCGGGTGTTCCACCGCTTGCGCCTCAATGTGCCGGGCATCAAGCAGTCGCTCGAACAGAAAGTGCTCAACGACTCGATGGCAAGCCCGGTCAGCACCACCGAACTGGTGCTCAACGAGGGCGCGTCGAACATTCTGAAGCTGGCCGTGCTCGAGGCACGCATCCAGCACACGCAACGCGTGGACGAGGAGCATCTGCTGTTGGCCATCCTGCACGACCAGGTGGACAATGGCGCCAAACAAATTCTGGAGCATAACAACATGAACTACGACGACGTACTCAGCCTGCTGAAGGCTGGCAACACGGCTTCGGCCGGTACGGGCACCTCCGACATCCTCAGTCTGCCCGACGAGGATGAAGAGGAGGAGACCCCACAGGGAAACAGCAACACGCAGACGGCCAAGGGCACAAAGGAGAAGTCGAAGACACCTGTCATCGACAATTTCTCGACCGACCTAACACAGGCCGCTGCAGAAGGCAAACTGGACCCCGTGGTGGGCCGTGAGAAGGAGATTCAGCGCGTGATGGAGATACTGGGCCGTCGTAAGAAAAACAATCCCATACTCATAGGCGAACCGGGTGTGGGAAAGAGTGCCATCGTGGAAGGCCTGGCGCAACTCATCGCACAGCGCAAGTGCTCGCCCATGTTCTTCGGCAAGCGCATAGTCAGCCTCGACATGACTGGCATTGTGGCAGGAACGAAGTACAGGGGGCAGTTTGAGGAGCGCATCAAAGCCCTGATGAAAGAAATTGAGCAGAGCCCCGACATCATCGTCTTCATCGACGAGATTCACACCATCATCGGAGCCGGAGGCGCGGCTGGTACCATGGACGCTGCCAACATCATGAAGCCGGCACTGGCCAGGGGCACCATACAGTGCATCGGAGCCACCACGCTGGACGAATATCGCAACAGCATCGAAAAGGACGGCGCACTGGAGCGGCGCTTCCAGAAGGTCGTCGTTGACCCCACCACGGCTGAGGAGACGCTGCAGATACTCCACAACCTGAAGGACCGCTATGAGCACCACCACCACGTGCAGTTTACCGACGATGCCATACAGGCGTGTGTCAAATTGACAGAACGCTACATCAACGACCGCTCATTCCCCGACAAGGCTATCGACGCCATGGACGAGACGGGGTCGAGGGTGCACCTGAAGACGGCGCAGATTCCACCGGAAATCACCCACATTGAGGAGGAGCTGAAGACTATCAAGGAGAAAAAGGGTAGGGCAGTGGCCGGTCAGAACTTTGAACTGGCTGCCAGCTACCGAGACCGCCAGACGGAATTGGAGGCGGAAATGAAGCGCCTGCAGACAGAATGGCAGGAAGGTGCCATGGACGACGGGCAGGTGGTGACCGAGGCCGAGGTGAGCGACGTGGTGTCGATGATGTCGGGCGTGCCCGTGCAACGGATGGCCGAGAGCGAAGGCGCCCGGCTGAAGGGCATGGCGGGCGAGCTGAAGGCACAAGTAATAGCTCAAGACAAGGCCATAGACAAGATGGTGAAGGCCATACAGCGCAACCGCGTCGGTCTGAAGGATCCCAATCACCCCATCGGCGCATTCATGTTCCTGGGCCCGACGGGCGTGGGAAAGACCTATCTGGCCAAGAAACTGGCAGAACAGATGTTCTCGTCGGCCGATGCGCTCATACGTATCGACATGAGCGAATATACCGAGTCGTTCAACGTAAGCCGCCTCATCGGTGCGCCTCCGGGATACGTGGGCTACGAAGAGGGCGGACAACTGACCGAGCGTGTGCGGCGCAAACCCTATAGCATCGTGCTGCTCGACGAGATTGAGAAGGCCCACTCCAACGTGTTCAACCTCCTGCTGCAAGTGCTCGACGAGGGTAGACTGACCGACGGCAACGGGCGGTTTGTGGACTTCCGCAACACGGTCATCATCATGACCTCAAACGCAGGTACGCGCCAGCTGAAGGACTTCGGCCGCGGCGTGGGCTTCACCGCCACCTCGCTGGGCGTCAATATGGATGAGCGCGACCGTGAGCATGCCCGCAGCATCGTGCAGAAGGCACTTTCGAAGCAGTTCTCGCCGGAGTTCCTGAACCGTCTCGACGAAATCATCACCTTCGACCAGCTCGACCTGGAGGCCATCAAGCGCATCGTCGACGTGGAGCTGAAGCCTCTGCGCAAGCGCATCAGCGACCTGGGCTACGAGATAGACCTTTCCGACGAGGCCAAGGCGTTTGTCGCCACCAAGGGCTACGATGTCCAGTTTGGTGCCCGCCCCTTGAAGCGTGCCCTCCAGAACTACATCGAGGACGGCATCTGCGAGCTCATCCTAAGCGACACCATAACCCCAGGCACCACCATCCACATCGGCAAGCACCCCGAAAAGGAAGAGCTGACCTTCAGTTGACAATTGCGTTATCTGCTATTCCTCTGGTGTTTGGCAAGAGACATAGGCGCGGAATTGCCGCGCCTATGTTTGCTTGTTAGAAAGTGGAAAATGCTTAGATGGCGTTGTCATGTTTGAGTAGCCTTAGAATTTTCCTGAAAAATTTGGCGGTATGCGAAAAAGTGCGTACCTTTGCCACTGGAAATCAAAGCATAGTGAATCATGGAAGAGAGTGAAGGCAGATACATCAATCCTTTTACCGACTACGGTTTCAAGTATCTTTTCGGCTCTGAGCCAAACAAGGAGTTCACGCTGGCACTGGTCAACGCCCTGCTGCGCGGGCATGAGGTGATCAAGTCGCTCACGATGCTGCCCACGGAGCAGCTGGGCGACACTCAGGATGACCGCCGTGCCGTCTTCGACGTGTACTGCGAAAACGAGCAGGGCGACAAGATTATCATTGAGATGCAGAAGGCCGACCAGCAGTATTTCAAGGACCGCAGCATCTATTACTCGTCGTTCCCTATCCGCTCGCAGGGTGCCAAAGGCCGCTGGCGTTTCGGACTGAAAGCTGTCTATACCATTGGCATACTTGACTTTGTGTTCGATGAGGACAAGGACGATGAGGACTATTTCCACCATGAGGTAAAACTGATGGGCATAAACAAGAAAGAGGTTTTCTTCGACAAGCTGACTTACATCTATCTTGAGATGCCGAAGTTTAGGAAGACGGAGGCGGAGCTGGAGTCGCTTTTCGACAAGTGGCTCTATGCGCTGAAGAACCTGCCGCGTCTCTTGGAGCGTCCAGCCGCCTTGCAGGAACGCATCTTTAGGAAGTTCTTCGACGTTGCCGAGACTGCTAACCTCTCAAAGGAGGACTATGCGAAATATCTGGAAAGCGAAAAGGTCTACTACGACCTTGACGGTGCATTCCGCTCGGCCATTGCCAGCGGATTGGTGAAAGGTCGTGCCGAGGGTCGTGCTGAGGGCCGTGCCGAGGGGCGTGCTGAGGGCCGTGCTGAAGGCCGTGCCGAGGGTCGTGCTGAGGGCCGTGCCGAGGGTCGTGCCGAGGGCATAGAGGAAAACAAACGCGCTACGGCAAAGAAAATGAAAGCCAAGGGATATGCAACAGCTGAAATAGCGGAGCTGATAGGGCTGTCACCCGATGAGGTGGCAGCACTCTGATAAAGCGGAAGACGGAGTAAGCCATTTTCGCCTTGTTTAGGTAATTTAACAGCTGACCCAGTATCGGCTGTCCGAGAAAATGTGTACTTTTGCCCATGATTTGGTTATCTGTTTTGTTTAGCGACTGCAAAGATAGCCAAAAGGGCTGATTCTCGTGTGAGAGTCAGCCCAATTTTTCTTTATGCACACACGTGCGCGAGAATGTCAATGTTTAGCGGACAGTAATAATATGTCTTATACTTATTTCCCATTGCGTCAGTTTACCTACAAAGATAAAAAAAGATGTGAAAAAATTTGGTGGTTTCAGGGAAAAACCGTACCTTTGCACCCGCTTAACAGAAAAGTACAAAGGTCAGGGGCGTTTAGCTCAGTTGGTTTAGAGCATCTGCCTTACAAGCAGAGGGTCGGCGGTTCGAATCCGTCAACGCCCACCTAAGGAAGAAGAAAATGACCGATATGATGTTGCGACTCAGTCGCAACTTTTCATTTCAAGGATAATTAAGACAATGGAACTTAGTGCACTGACAGCCGTCTCGCCTATTGACGGCAGATACCATGGCAAGACGGAAATTTTGGGCGACTATTTCTCGGAGTATGCATTGATAAAGTATCGCGTACGCGTGGAAATAGAATATTTTATAGCTCTTTGCCAAACTCCACTACCACAACTTGAGCGTTTCCCGCAACAGCTGTTTGAGCCGTTGCGCGACATCTATCGCAACTTCACCGTGGCTGACGCACAGCGGGTGAAGGACATCGAGGCTGTCACCAACCACGACGTGAAGGCAGTGGAATATTTTGTGAAGGAGAAAATGGACGGAATGGATATTCCACAGCTTGACACCTTCAAGAATTTCGTCCATTTCGGTCTCACCTCGCAGGATATCAACAACACCAGTGTGCCACTCTCGCTGAAGGAGGCCCTGGAGCAGACTTTCGTGCCCCAGCTGGAGCAACTCATTGAGCAAATCAACGACCTGGCCGAGGAATGGCGCAACATACCGATGCTCGCCCGCACGCATGGGCAGCCGGCTTCGCCCACCCACCTGGGCAAGGAGCTGCGCGTCTACGTCTACCGTCTGGAGGAACAGCTGCGCAGTCTGCAGGACACGCCAGTAACGGCCAAGTTCGGTGGTGCCACCGGCAATTTCAACGCCCATCATGTGGCCTATCCGCAGTACGACTGGGCCGATTGGGCCGACCGTTTTGTCGCTGACAAACTGGGGCTGGAGCGTGAACAGTATACTACACAGATATCCAACTATGACAATTTGGCTGCCGTCTGCGACGCTCTGCGACGCATCAACACCATTATCATCGACCTGGACCGCGACGTGTGGATGTACATCTCGATGGAGTACTTCAAACAGCGCATCAAGGCCGGCGAGGTGGGCTCAAGCGCTATGCCCCACAAGGTGAACCCCATTGACTTTGAGAACAGCGAGGGCAATATGGGCATGGCCAACGCGTTGCTTGCTTTCCTGGCACAGAAACTGCCAGTGAGCCGTCTGCAGAGAGACCTCACCGACAGTACCGTGCTGCGCAACATCGGTATGCCTTTGGCCCACGCCCTGATTGCTATTCAGAGCACAGCCAAAGGACTGGGCAAGCTCATCCTCAACGAGGAGCGCATCAGCCAAGACCTGGAAAACTGCTGGCCCGTGGTGGCAGAAGCCATTCAGACCATTCTGCGGCGTGAGGGCTATCCCAATCCCTACGAGACGCTGAAGCAACTCACACGCACCAATCAGAAAATAACACAACAAGCCATACAAGAATTTATTATGACACTTGATGTCAGCGATGATGTCAAGCAGGAACTCAATCAAATCACACCACACAATTACACAGGACTATATTAACAAAAAAACACTGACAACCATGGATTTCGACAACGAGAAGAACAAGGAGCAGCAACTCCCCGAACAGAATGCTAGCCGCGAAGGCTACCAGAGAGAATTCCGTCCTGCCGGACGTTCACCGCGTCCGCGCATACATAGTGCACAACGGCCTGCCGCTGGCGGTTACGACCGCTTCAACAGACGGCAGACCGGCGACGAGGAAGGCTTCCGTCCGGAAGGCTTCGGAGCAAGCCTGCAGGGTCAGGCACCTCAACGCCCCTATTATGCGCGAACCAATAATAATTATAATAATAATGGCTATCAGCAGCGTGGCGGCTATCAGCCCCGTCAGCAGGGGGGATATAGGCCACGTTTCAACCAGGATGGCGACGGCCAGCAGGCCGGCGGCTATCAGCCTCGCCAGCAGTATCAGCAGCGTGGCGGCTACCAGCCCCGTCAGCAGAATGGTGAATACCAGCAGCGCGGCGGCTATCAGCCCCGTCAGCAGGGTGGCTATCAGCAGTATGGCCAGGGCGGCCAAGGCGGACAGTACGGACAGAGGCCCCGCAAGCCCTATGGCAAGCAGGGCGGCTATCGCCAGCGCACTGCCGACTACGATCCCAATGCAAAGTATTCGATGAAGAAGCGCATAGAGTATAAGGAGCAGAACTATGACCCCAACGAGCCTATCCGTCTGAACAAGTTCCTTGCCAATGCCGGCGTTTGCAGCCGTCGCGAAGCAGATGAGTTCATTCAGGCTGGCGTCGTCACCGTCAACGGACAAGTGGCCACCGAACTGGGCACCAAGGTGATGCGTACTGACGTTATCCATTTCCACGACCAGCTTGTCAGTCTTGAGAAGAAGGTCTACGTGCTCCTCAACAAGCCCAAGGACTATGTCACCACAAGTGATGACCCACAGCAGCGGAAGACCGTGATGGACTTGGTGAAGAATGCCTGCCCGGAGCGCATTTACCCCGTTGGGCGGCTTGACCGCAATACTACGGGCGTACTGCTGCTCACCAACGATGGCGACCTGGCATCTAAGCTGACCCATCCCAAGTACCTGAAGAAGAAGATTTACCATGTCTATCTGGATCGTAACGTCACGGCCCATGATATGCAGGCCATCGCCGACGGCATCACCCTTGACGACGGCGAGATAAAGGCAGACGACATCCAGTATGCCGACCCCAACGACAAGAAGCAGGTGGGCATCGAAATTCATTCGGGCAAGAACCGCATCGTCCGCCGTATCTTCGAGAGCCTTGGCTACCGCGTCACCCGACTTGACCGTGTGCAGTTTGCAGGCCTCACTAAGAAGAACCTGCGCCGGGGCGACTGGCGTTACCTCACTGAGGAGGAGGTTGACCGCCTCCGCATGGGGTCGTATGAGTAAAACCTATAACCATCAGCAACAATGAAAAGAACGAAAATCATCGATGTGCTGAAAAGCACCGAATATGGTAAAGAAGTCTGCGTCAAGGGCTGGGTGAGGACTCACCGCAGTTCTAAGGCTGTCGACTTTATTGCCCTCAACGACGGTTCCACCATCAAGAATGTCCAGATTGTCGTTGACCCCGCTTCCTGTCCTGTTAGCGGCGAAGGTTTCACCGCCACCCTGAAGGATGTCACCACCGGTGCATGCATCTGTGCCAAGGGTACGCTTGTTGAGAGTCCCGCAGCCGGACAACCCTCCGAGATTCAGGCTACTGAGATTGTCGTCTACGGTCTCTGCGACAACACCTACCCCATGCAGAAGAAGGGGCAGAGCTTTGAGGTGATGCGCAAGAACGCTCACCTCCGTCTGCGCACCAACACCTTCGGGGCCATCATGCGCATACGCCACAATATGGCCATAGCCATCCACAAGTACTTCCACGACCATGGCTTCTACTATTTCAACACGCCGCTCATCACCGCCAGTGACTGCGAGGGAGCAGGAAATATGTTCCAGGTGACCACGAAGAACCTCTACGACCTGAAGAAGGACGAAAAGGGAAACATCATCTACGACGATGACTTCTTTGGAGAGCAGACATCTCTCACCGTCAGCGGACAGCTGGAAGGCGAGCTGGGAGCCACAGCCTTGGGAGCCATCTACACTTTCGGTCCCACCTTCCGTGCCGAGAACAGCAATACACCGCGGCACTTGGCCGAGTTCTGGATGGTCGAGCCCGAAGTGGCCTTTATGAATCAGGAAGAGCTGATGGACCTTGAAGAGGACTTTATCAAATATTGTGTGCAGTGGGCACTCGACAATTGCCAGGACGACCTTGCCTTCCTCAACCAGATGGTCGACAAGTCGCTCCTGCAGCGCTTGCAGTCTGTCATCAGCACCAGCTTTGTCCGCCTCACCTATACCGAGGGCATCGACATCCTGCAGAAAGCCATTGCCGACGGACACAAGTTCGAGTTCCCGTGCCAGTGGGGCGACGACCTTGCCTCAGAGCATGAGCGCTACCTGGTGGAGGAGCATTTCAAGAAACCAGTCATCATGACCGACTATCCCTCCGCCATCAAGGCATTCTATATGAAGCAGAACGGCACCAAAGGCTACAAGGGCATAGTAGCCCCAGGCCCCACCATGCAGGGCACCGACGTACTCTTCCCTCAGATTGGCGAAATCATCGGCGGCAGCGTCCGCGAAGAAAACTACGACAAGCTGATGGCAGAGATCAAAGCCCGCCAGATGGAGACTGACAAGCTGTGGTGGTATCTTGATACGCGCCGTTACGGCTCCTGCCCGCACGCCGGCTTCGGACTGGGTTTTGAGCGGCTCATTCTCTTCGTCACGGGCATGCAGAACATCCGCGATGTCATACCTTTTCCGCGCACGCCCAAATCCGCCGATTTCTAATCCGCGCCAATGTGTAAGAAAGTCCAAAACCCAATTTAGCACAAATTTTTACGCCTTTTTCAAAAAAAAAATTAAAAATATTTGCACATAATTGGATTAATGACTATATTTGCACCCAAAAAACGTATCTCCCGCGGAGGAGACACGCAAATTAGTGAGTGAAAAGTATTCAAACAAGATGCCAATGAAGATAAAGAAAGAGAGGAGAAATTAGCGAGAATCGCAAACAAAAACACTTTTTATATTAATTTTTTAATTTAATTCAAATTCTTATGAAGAAAAAACTTATTAGTGCATTGCTTATGGGGGCTTTCGTTGTGGCTTCCACAAGCATGTTTGTGTCTTGTAAGGATTACGATGACGACATCAGTAATCTGCGCAGCCAAGTAGGTCAGCTGACCGACTGGAAGGACAAGTATGCCAAGGGCATCATTGTCACGAATGTCGAGCAGAATGGCTCTGGCATCACACTGACCTTCAGCGACGGCAGCACTCAGACACTGTCTAACGGTGCAAACGGCAAGGACGCTGACGTTTGGACTATTGGTAACGATGGCTTCTGGTACAAGAATGGCCAGAAGACCGACTACAAGGCTGTTGGTACCGACGGTAAGGACGGTAAGGATGGTGCCCAGGGACCTCAGGGAGAACAGGGTCCTGTCGGACCTCAGGGACCTCAAGGTGAACAGGGTCCTGTCGGACCTCAGGGACCTGCCGGACCTCAGGGTCCTCAGGGCGAGCCTGGAACCAGCGTTGCCGGAAGCAATGTCTACCTCATCCCCAACCTCGATGGTTACTTCTACAGCGTTGCTGAGGATGGCACTCAGACCAAGACCGACATTGCTTGGGATGCCAACCTGAATACTGGTGAGGTTGACGCTCAGATTTCTGCTGCTCAGACCGCTACCGGCGTGTTCGTGGCAGGTATCGAGAATCAGGGAACATTCTACATTCCCACCACTTCAACTCTGACCAGCCTGGTCTTTGTTCCCCAGACCTACTATTGGGGTATCGAGGCTGCCAAGATTTCTCGTATCAATCCCAAGTACTACACCGACCTTAAGGCTCTGATTTCGTACATCGACAACGACGCTCAGCGCGAGGAGGTTGTTGGTACTCCCGGTCACGTTCACGTTGGCTGTAAGGAGCACGTGGGTGTGATGGATTATGAGAAGGTTGACACCACTCTTGATTCACACTGCCGTTATACTCTTAGCAGCAACACCATCAGCGTGATGGTTGACGCTACTGCTGAGTATCATGTGAACCCCACAACTGCTAAGTTCGACGATGTTACCTCTATCAACATCCTGAGCGACAACAAGTCTTACACCCGTGGTATCTCCAGCAACGGTAAGGTCACTCTGCTCGGTGCTGCTGATAAGAAGAATGGTGGCTGGAGTGTTAAGGATGGTATTCTGAGCGTTCCCCTCCAGGTCAATGGAACTATCAGCACTGTCGCCACAAAGCAGGCTGATGGCAACTATACCTTCGACGCTAATCCTGGTGTGACCGTGTTTGCTACACAGGTTACCAATGTGAAGACTGCTGATGGTAAGGACACCACCGTCACTTCCGACTATGCTGCTATCGTTGAGGAGACTGTCAGCAATCTGCGTCTTGCCCACAAGCGCCACAACGCTACCGGCACCCGTGACATCGACTTCATCGAGACCGCTATGTTCAACAACCACTGCGGACTCTGCGATGTTTACAAGGTTGGTAACGTGCGCAAGGGTATGCACCTTTTCGCTACCGTCGGTGAGGCTAAGTATTGGGTTGCCAACACCAAGCGTATCAACGACAATGCTTTCGGTGAGGGCCAGGATACCGTTTGGTACAAGGGCGACATCGACCTGACCGCTCTGATTGAGACCCACTACACCAACTCAGCTGGTAACCACGATGTGTTCAACGACAAGAACTTCACTCGTAACTTCGACTATCGTTTCGAGCTGACCGACTTCCGTTATGAGGACGACATCAAGACCAATGAGAGTGCTCACGCTGCTATCTTCACCAAGGAGGTTAATGGCGAGACCCACTACTTCCTGCACCCGCAGGATCCTCAGGAGGGTGGTCTGAATGGCCGTGAGTACAACGAGGCCAATCCTCAGACTGAGGTTGTCATCAACCGTGTACCCCTGGTGCGTGTTTCTCTCGTTTACAAGGATGGTACTCCCGAGGGTAAGGTCATCGACTATGGCTATCTGCCCATCCGTATCGTCGGCGAGCAGGATAATCCTCCTCAGGACTTCATCACCGCTCAGTACACTTCCAACAAGGACGCTGCTGTGACCCAGTACAACATGTGCTACTCGCCTGCAGGTAACAATGTCAACGCCTACACTTCTGACTGGCGTCAGACTGAGGAAGACCTGATGAGCCATCCGGGTCTGCGCACTGTCCTCTCACGTGAAAACTTCGAGAGCATCTACGCTGCTCAGTACACCGTTTCTGGTACTATCACAGACCTTGACCAGTATTACATCGAGAACGAGAAGGCTTACTTCGCTAATCCTTACAGCGAGAGCAATCCCGACGGTGTCCGTGCTAAGTTCATGGCTGTCAAGGCTACTCCGCTGAGCCAGGCTAAGGTCGGTAAGATCTTCTACGACTTTGGTGGTACTAATGCCGGTCTGGGTACTTCTATCCTGAAGTGGGATATCGACCAGCTCGAGATCCGTGCCCTGGCTACTGCCACTCCGAAGGCTCTGTCTGATGACAACACTATGACCCGTGCCATCCTGCTGAAGTCTAACAATCCTGCCAACTATCCTGACATCTATGTCATCTTCAAGTCTGGTGAGATCAAGCTGGAGAACAAGGAGGTCGTGCTGAACGTCGGTGTTACCGCTCATCGCATCAATGAGTACTGGTACACTCACGATTATGACGCAGCTGGTCCGTTCCAGATGGGTGTTGAGGAAATCCACACCAACGTGATTACTCCTGAGGAGGGTGATCAGAGCGGCATGAACGACGGTCAGTTCCATATCTGGAAGCCCGTTGTCTTCGAGAACTGGTTCATGAATGTGTTCCTGAACAACTTCCGCGACGGCACCTTCACTGAGTGGCTCAACTTCGAGGGTAAGCCCTCTGTGGCTGGTCAGCCCTTCGCTGCCACCAATGTTGAGATGGCTATGATCTTTGCTGACGAAGGCAATGGCGATTACAGCGGTAAGCTGGATGCCGGCAAGGCTACTACATTTGTTGTCAAGAACATCAATGGTACTGCTACCAACGCTACCGACAAGACCCTGACTTCGCTCTATGCACGTAAGAAGAGTGACATCGATGTTCCCAGCAGCTATCAGAAGATTGCTTCTCTGCAGGGTACTTGGACTGGTAAGCCCTATAACTACACTGGCCAGCAGTCAATGAAGATTGCTCTTGAGAAGACTGAATACGCTAAGGCTCTGCTCAACTATGTTGCTCCCGATGGCATCATCGCTAAGGACGTTCTGAAGGCTACTGTTGCTGTTGTTCCCAAGAACACTGCTGCTCGCGGCTTCAACCATCTGGCTGCTGTCAAGACTCTGAGCAATGGTGCCGAGGTTTATGCAGACTGGACTTCACAGCCCGTTTCTGTTGACAAGGATGGTAACTATCTGAGCGCTGTCCAGTATCGCACCGGTACTGACGAGAACGGCAATGCTGAGTACACTTACTGCCCGATCAAGCTGAAGGACTACAAGTTCGACGTCCGCTTCCTGCGCCCGATTTCACTTGACAAGATGAACTCTGTGGTTATCGAGGATGCTACCTCATCTACCGACCGTGCACAGGTTATCAAGCTGTCTGACCTGATCAGTGGCTACACCGACTATCGTGGTGGCAACTTCGGCAGCGCTGCTAACTGGAAGGTTGTTCCTCCCGATGCTATCGACTACGAGGAGTACTATGCACCTGATGGCCTGAACAAGTTCAAGGTTAACGTTCAGGGTCTGACCATCGGCCAGTTCTTGAGTGACAACCGCGAGGTTGAGACCAACCTGAACCAGGCTACACCCGACACTTGGGAGCAGCTGAGCAAGGTGAGTGCCGCTCTGAACTTCAAGGTTACCGGTCCTGACGAGCTGACCTACTACAACAACGGTTCTACCGTGCTCGAGTTCAAGGTTCGTATTCCTGTCGAGATTGAGTACTACTGGGGTACTATCTATGACAAGGTTGAGATCACTGTCAAGAGAACTCAGAACTCTTCTCGCAAGAACTAATTCTGAACTGACGAATCTTCTATACTGAAAGGGGAGGGAGTGTTCCCTCCCCTTTTTTAAATTTATTTTTATCACTTTAAAAGCTACATTTGTAGCCCGAAAAGTAGTTTTATTTTCTATATGAGAACTGTTAAGTATTTACTGATTGCTTTCTTGGCCCTTCCTCTTGTCTTTTCTTGCACTGACAAGAAGCCCACTTCGGAAGTGGATGAGAATGGCTTGCCTGTTTTTGAATTCTCCAATCAGGATTCCACCAATATTATGTCTTTGGCCAATGACTATATGACTTTCTTTGGTCAGCAAAACTATGAAGCTGCTTCCGATATGCTTTATATTGTGCGCAACGACAGCATATTCCCTCTCGACAATGAGCAGCGTAACGGCTTTGTTCAGGCTATGAAGGTTTTGCCCGTCTACGGTACAGCATTGAAGGAACTGAAACTCTATAGCGACAGAGACAACGAGCTGCGCATAGCTGTCCAGGTTTCTGAGGATGGTAATCTGGAGACCGAGAAGGGAACCATCAATTTTATGCTGAATCCTGTTCAAGTTGAAGGCCAGTGGTATCTCACCCTGCGCGACAAGTATGCCGAGGGCGTTGGATTGTACCATTAATTAATTGTTATTCAGGATATGATTTCTAAGTCATTATTTATTTCTATTCTCGGTGTTGCTTTCATCGGCTGCACCAGCAACTCCACCAAACCGGAAAGCGTTGCAACAGCCGAGGTTGCAGAGCAACAAGCCCCTTCACGCCCCTATGCTGAACTTCACGTGCCCCAGACCATCGACATGGGTGTCTTTGAAGGCGACCAGCTGGTGAAGGAGACCACGATACAACTCACTAATACAGGTACCGACGACCTTGTCATTCTCGGTGCCCAGCCAGAATGTAATTGCACGCAGATTCTCTATATCGACTCCGTCATTCCTGCTGGCCAGCGTGGTAGAGTGACTGTCAGCCAGGACCTCTCTGAATATCCGGCTGATACCATCCGCAAGCAGTTTGGCATTCTCTCTAACGACCGCCATGAACAGGTGAAACGCATCACCCTGATTGGCGTCCGGCGCTAATACGTGCTGACAGAGCCACCGTCTCTGTCAGTGCAAAACTGAACTTAATTTATTGTTTACAATGAGAATACGTTTCAAAGAATTGTTAGTGGGCGCGTTATTAGCACTGACGCTGCCAATACATGCTGACGAGAGTTCTAATCTTTTTTTGACACTTGCCAATGGCAAAACTCAAAAGTTCGATTTGGATCAGAACCCAGTCATCACATTCAGTGATGAGATTGTGAACATAAAGAGTGATAATAACTCTGTTTCTCTTTCTTTTGATGAAATTCGTCATTTCTCATTCTGGCGTTTTAACCTCCAGGATGATGACGCTTTGTTTATTTCCGATATTCTTTCTGTTATACTGGGAAAGGATGACGATGCGCATAAGGCTGATGTTAATGGAGATGGCAAGGTGGACATAGGCGATGTGTTAAAGTATCTCTCCAATAAGAAAACAAATAATTAAAGAGTATTAATACATAACTTTAAAGCTTTATATTATGAAGAGAATTATTTCACTTAGTATTCTGATGCTTTGCGTTCTTTTCTTATCGGCTCAGACTGCACCAAAGGAAAGATGGGTAAACATCAGATTAAAGAATCAAGAACTTATAAGCTATAAGGCAGGTGATGTAGACAGCATCTATTTCACCGCAAAAGACACAGCAAAGGTCGTTGTGATCGACACCCTGTCCGTAGACCTGGGCCTTGCCAGCAATCTGCTCTGGTCTAAGAAGGATTTGTCTCTGGGTGGTGGCAAGTTCGGCTTCACTGCCGAATATAAGGCCAACTGCCTCAACTATATTCACGAAGAATTTGGCGATGATTGGACCATTGCAACCGGCACCGATTTTATGGAACTGAAAGAAGCCTGCACATGGCAGAAGACCGATGCAGGCTTCGTGGGCACTTCTACAAAGAACAATGAAACCATTCTGCTGCCATTCACTTCCGGTTCTATGTGTCTTTATTGGACTTCTGTAGACAACAAGAAATATGTCTATGTCCACTTTGATGAATTGTCTGAAAGCGTCGAGTTCGAAGAAAGGACTGATGCCAATTCTACCGCCAAGGCTGTTCGCGCCGTCCGCAAGAAGAGCCAGTCCCCTGCCGATGACATTGGCGACGACGATCCCAACTACAACGGTAAATACAAGAGACCTCAGGTCGTAGACTTGGGCCTGTCAGTGAAGTGGGGCAGCTTCAACCTCGGAGCCTCAAGCGTTACCGATTTCGGTGGCTATTTCGGTTGGGGCGACGTCACTGAGACCCTTACCGTGAACGACCGTGGTGCCTTATATGCTTCTGGCAAGTTCAATACGAGCATTGGCGGAGATGTGGCATACGACATCGTGGCCAAGGAGTTGGGCGGACATTGGCGTATGCCGACGGCCAAGGAGATTGAAGAACTGAACTCTTGCACCATCACTTTTGTCAAAGACTATCAAAACACTGGCGTTAAAGGCTGGCTGTTCACCAGGAACGGCAATTCCTTATTCTTCCCTTGTGCCGGCTATCAAGACACTGGCGGCTTGGAGGACACCCAGTTTGCCTATATTTGGTCAGACAGCACATACAACTCAACCTATCAGGCCTATAGCTATCGCATTTACGACAATGTGAGTGTGAAGCCAGCAAACAGTATGCGCAACCTTCATCTGTCTCTGCGTCCCGTCTATGACGATGGTGGCAGCAGCGATCCCGGAACCGGCCAGGGTGGTGGCGAAGTGACGCCTCCCGTTCAGAATCAGGACATTCCTACTGATGGTATCGACATGGGCCTCGGCGTCCGTTGGGCTCCCCAGAACATCGGTGCCAAGAAATCGTCAGAAGTGGGCAACTACTTTGCCTGGGGCGAAATCAAGCCCAAGGATAGCTTTACAGAGGATAATTATATTTCGCCCTATAAAGGCATCGGCCGTGGCGACAGCGGCTTCCAGACCATCGATGCCGAAAACGACGCTGCCACCCAGTTGTGGGGCGACAAGTGGCGCATGCCCACTATGGACGAGATTGGTGCCCTGCGAAGCACCTGCACGGTCAGCAGTCCTGTCACCCGTGATGGTGTTGTAGGCTTTGTCTTCAAGAGCAACATCAATGGAGCCGAGCTGTTCTTCCCGGCCGGCGGTTCAAAGGTAGGCACCAATGCAACTCATAACTCTGCCGATATGTGCTACTGGACCAGTACGGTCTACACATCGTCGCTGAATGAAGAGCAGCGTGTCAACTGGGCTACCTGCATCAAGGGCAACTATAGTGAAGATCCTTACCTCCACGGCACTTCGCGCTTCTATGGTCTGCTCATCCGCCCCGTTATGAAATAGTAATCTTTCGTATAGAAGTTTTTAGTGCGGGATTATGATTCCTTTTTTAGGTTAATTACAATCCCGTTTTTTTTATTATGACCCCATTCTTTTGTGGCTAATATTTTTTATCTTACCAATAATATCATTCTAAACTGTTTTATTATTATGAACAAATCAAGTCTTTTGTTTTTCTTTAGTGGCTTTCTGATGCTGTCTGCCTGCGGCGGTGGCAGCAGTAGTGACGACCCCGTGGTCACGCCCCCAACACCTAAACCCGAACCTGTCACTCCTGCTGACACGACCCAAAACGACAATGGTAACACACCCGGAGTGCAGACTCGGGGCATTGTGGCTTTTCTCCCCTCGTTGACAGCCATGACCCGTGCCACCGACACACAATTTGAGGCTGGCGACCGCATTGGCGTGTTTGCCGTGAAGGCTTCTGCAGACGACAATCGTGCCATACTGGCGAACAAAGGAGGCAACTATGCCGACAATGTGGCGTATAGTTATAGCGGAGGCAAGTTCACCGCAACCAATGGTATTGAGATTCCTGGTGATGCCAAGCTGTTTTATACAGCAGTCTATCCTTATACCAGTACTGCGGCCAACGTTTTCACCTTTGATGTGAACGAAAACCAGTCTACTGCTGCAGCCTATACTGCCAGCGATCTCTGCACGGCAAGTACCGAGGCCACCGATGCCAAGGAGGTAGAACTGAAATTCAGTCACCGCCTCTCGAAGATCATTATTAATTTGACAGGCGATGGTTGGACGGGGAATAATATCAGCGTGAAAATGCGCAACGTGATAGCCACGGCCAGTGTCGACCTGAACAGTGTGACATTTGTTGGAGTTGGCTCAAAGAAGGACATTGTCTGTGCGCCCAATGGTACACGCAGCTATAAGGTCATCGTGCCTCCCCAAGTCGTCGGCCGTGGCGAGAAGATAGTCACCGTAACTATGAACGGCGTGGAATATTCGCTCGACACCCAAAGCGAATTGGAGTGGCGTTCAGGCAAGAGCTATGAGTATACCTTGGGTTTGGAGAAACCAAACGACACCGAGCTGGTCTTCTTTACTGGCGATATCAACCCATGGAACGTTGACGAGCGTATCAACGACGTAGTGCCAGAAGACATTCAGGGCAAGATGGGCCCGTATATCCCCATCTATCGTGGCAACAAACCGCCCCACATCGAGGGTACCGTCTTTGTGAACCCGTTTGCAGCAGTCTACTGTGAAGACCAAGGCAACGGTGGCTATGCTCCCGGAACCGTGGTGAATAGCTCGTATATTCGTTTCTCCAATCAGAACACCACCTATAATACCATTGACATTGACCAGACCAATGAGGATGGTACGAGTACAAGTACCGGTGCAGGGGCATTTATCAGTGGTACAGGCGACAACTTTACCGCTTTCTTCAATACGGTTGGGCAAACCGATGGCATCAGCACGAAAACGGCTCTTGTCATTAGTGGTACAAAGACATCTGGTGGCATACAGAATTTGAAGTACGCCTTTGTGATGGTCGACAAGGGAAACGACCCCAACAGTCGGCTGATGGCCAAGGGCGTATTCCGCGTTTTTGAAGACCAGGATGCGATGTCAGAATATGTCAGCTGGCCCGGTTCAATGTCTCGCAGCGCAAAAAAATCTGATGTCAGCCGTTTGCTGACACCCTTCAGCCTCAAGTAGTAAATTGAGAAAATGGTAGTTTTTTATTTTGGTAGACTATGAGAAAAATATTTTTGTATCAGGTATTGGCCGTCTTTGGATTGATGCTGACAGTTTCCTGTACTGGCGAAGATGTCAGTGAACTTGCCGGGTCTGCACAGGACGGTACGGTACAATTCCAGCCGGAATCAGCCGGAACTACTCGCGCCAGCGACACCTCGTTTGACACAGGCGATGCCATTGGCGTGTTTGCTTCGACCAAAGCCGACGGTTCCCTGTCAGCCACGGGCAACTATGCCAGTAATTCCAAATATCTGTATAGTTCCGGTCGCTTTATCAATGCTGGTGTGGGCATAGAAGTGCCAAAGACCAAGGCATCTGAAGTGCACTATTACGCTGCCTATCCCTATCAGGAGAATGCTTCTGCCAAATACAACTTCACGATAAGAGAGGATCAAAGCACCTTTGATGGCTACACAAAGAGTGACCTCTGCCTGGCCGACACCATAGCAGGTGGCAATGAAGCATTGGTGCCGCTGAAATTCGATCATGTGATGAGCCGAGTGCTCATTGATGCCAGCGGGGCAGGTCTCTACCCTGGCACTTACCGTATGGAGCTGTTGGCCTATAAGCACACCGTCAGCGTTGATTTGGAGAGACAGACGGTTGAGTCGCTTCCTTCCAGCCAGGCCCTGCCTGTGAAGATGTGCGAGGACGGTTCCAATCACTTCAAGGCCATTCTTCCGCCCCAAACACTAAGCACCGTAGATGTTGTGGGAAGGCTGTATATTGGCAATGAGCCCTCGAAGTCCATTCAGATTAGCAATAACATTGAATTGCCATCTGGGACATCTATTGAGCTGAAGTTGCTGAAGAACTCTTATGGCTATTATTTCGACTATGGCGGCACTGGCGACAGCAGCATCCCCGGTGATGACGATGCCAATCCTAACCCCAATATTGGCGACCCCACTACCACCATTCCTAACATCCAGTATGTGTGTGAGGTGGTGGGTAGCGATATCATTGTGCGCCTTGACATGACTGGCATACAAGATCCCACCACGCTGGACTGGATTCGCCTTTATGGCACGAACAATCCTGACCAGAATATCTGGATATCCGTGGACGACAGGCCTAAGGGTTTCACTGTCTATAATAATGTAGACGAGGCTGATGGCGGCATCAAGACAGATGTGATATTTATTGTCGATAACAGCGGTTCAATGAGCGAGGAAGCCAATGCCGTGGCTCGTGACATCATCTCGTGGTCGCAGACATTGGTTAACAGCGGACTCGACGTGCGGTTTGCTTGCGTTGGCTATTCAGTCAGCGGAACCATCAATGGCGGTATCGATTTCACCAATGGCACTGGGCTGGCCACTTTCCTGAACCGTTCCTCTGGCACCGGGCGCACAATGGGCTTCAGTGGCAGCAACGCCTCAGCACTTCAGACAGCTGCTTCTGCCTACCGCGTCGGCGACGAGTGCGGAGCCATGGCTATTCGTTATGCCAATGCCAATCTGAGTTTCCGCAGCGGTGCCAACCGCATCTATGTGAACTTCACCGACGAGCCGAACCAGCCAAGCGGCAAGCAGGATTATTCTGTTGAGTTCTTCGCCAGTCAGCAGAACTGGGGTACTTCGCTGGGTACGGTGCATACTGTCTATAGCGGCTATTCCTTTACTGAACGACTTTACTATCAGGAGTTCCCTTGGAAGATTTCCGAGTATACTGGTGGTACGGTTTTCAAGACCGACTCCAGTTTCTCAGGCGTCGACCTGAACTCGCTGCCCATCACCGGTGCCTTGCAGAACAGCTATGTCATCCGTTTCCACAACATTGGCTATATGGTAGGAGACGGAAGGTCTCATCTACTCAAGATTACCGTCCTCTCAAGGGACCGCAGGGTAAGGGCAGAGCGTGTCTATAACGTCACCTTTGTCCTTGACGGTTCCTCTACGCGATAATCCGAGATAACTCTTTTTGAACGATTGAAACAGGCACCAATGATAGTTTACAATTGTCGCTATTGTGATGTAAGCTATATTGGTGTCTGTTTATGTGACTATTACAAATTAGCTTTTCATCAAGATGAAGAAATTATTTCTTGCTTTTTTGCCCCTGCTGTTGATAGCCACAGCAGGCGAGGCGCAACGAAAAATGGTGGTGCGCTACAACAATGGCACCCCCGACCTTAAAGTTGACGTTAGCAATATCGACTCGGTGTTCTTTGTGGTGGAACGACCTGCAACAGATAAAGGTTTCAACCTCATTTACAGTAGTTCTCATAATGTTAATTTGGTATCCTACAATGGTGGCTACAGTACAAGTGGTAGTAGCATCAATATACTAACCTCCGATGCCACTATCTTTGAAAATGATCTGCTTGCATATGGACTGGATTATGAGACATTCAATACGCATTACTCGCCTCGGTACACCATCTCAGGTTATATGTCAGACCTTGACCAGTTTTATATTGAAAACGAATCGGCATTTCTTGCCGATCCGGAAAACGTGCAGCCTTCATTCAAACCTGTTCTGTCAAGTCCTACGATTAAGGCTAAAGCAGGATCTATTTGGTATGATCATGGTGGTATTAACCCTTTGAGAGTAGGGATATTTAAATGGGATATGCTGTCAAGTGAAGTAACAGCTTTCACCAGTGCTGGCATACCGTATTTGACTCGGGCCGTTTGCTTGAAATCGGACGATTCTGTAAACTATCCTGACATCTTTGTCATCTTAAAGTCTGGTCGGATTAGTGTTGAGAACAAGGAAGTTGTCCTGGATATGGGCGTTTCTTCTCATCGTATCAATGAATTCTGGTTCTCTCATGATTATCCTGTTTCAGGCCCGTTCCAGATGGGCACCGATGAAATCCACACTAGTGTGGAAACTCCTGAGATGGCGGACCAATATGGTATGGGTGCTCCTTACCAGACATGGAAGCCGCTTGTCTTCGAGAACTTTTTCATGAATGTATTCCTAAACAACTTCCGTCAGGGCACGTTCAATGAGTGGCTTAAGTTTGAGAATGCTCCTTCAGTATCTGGACAGCCCTTCACCGCTGCTAATGTGGAACTTGCTATGATTTTCGACAAGGCAGGCAATGGTGAATACTTTGCTCAGCTGAGTGCTGGCACCCCAACCGTAATGGTTGTGAAAAATATGAATGGTACAGACGCTACTGCTACCGATAAGACTTTCACAACTCTGTATGCCAGGCTGAAGACTGCTAATGACGTTCCTTCAAGCTACCAGAAGGTAGCTACTCTGAATGGCATGTGGACAGGTCGGCCCTTTAATTCCATTGGCCTCCAGTCGATGAAGATAGTTCTTGCTACGACTGAGTATGCCAAGGCTCTTCTCAACTATAGTGCACCGGATGGCATTATGGGTAATGGTGTGCTGAAAGCAAAGGTAGCTGTTGTTCCCAAGAACAAATCAGCACTTGGTAAGAGCCATGTTCAGGATGATTATAATGGCTTTATGGCTGAGTGGACGGATTATCCTGTGACCATCAGCAGCACGGATGCCAGCGTCTATGAGGATGCTGTGAGGTATCAGTCAGGAATCGATAATGACGGTAATCCTATCTACACCTATTACCCAATAAAGTTGAAGGACTATCAGTTCGATGTTCGTTTCCTGCGGCCCATTTCTGTTACCACTGTTAATTCAAAGGTTGTGAACATCAATTCTGGGAGTTCAAGGATACAGTTGTCCGACTTTATGGGAAGTTACACCGACTTCCGCGGCGGCAACTTTGGTGGTGCACCTTTTTGGAAGACAGCAAGTCAAGGTGGCTTGGATTACGAAGAGTACTATAGTCCTTTAGGAAAGAACAAGTTTGTGGTTGGTGTCGAGGGTTTGAATATTGGTGATTACCTCTCTCAAAACCGCAACGTAATGACAAATCTGAATCAGGCAAGCCCGGATGTTTTCGTCCCCTTATATAGAGTATCTTCCAACTTCTCTATGCATATTGATACTTGGGATGCTGGCTCAATCGTTATTGATAGTTTTGGGACATCATTGTCTGGTAGTTTCAAGGTTAGAATTCCCTTGGCTATCGACTATTTTTGGGGCACATTGTATAAAACAGTAGAGCTTACCTTTCAATGATTCCCCTATCATAGGAATTGATTGTAAACCATCTCTGCAATTCCCACCGTAGGAACAAAATATTCCCACGGTGGGAACGTTTTAGTATGCTCGGCATGAGCAATGTCTAACGGGTGCAAGTCCCGAGTGAGCCCTAATAGCGGGAATCACACAGCCAAAGACAAGGGTGTCCATCGC
>CADACW010000012.1 GCA_902786565.1 uncultured Prevotellaceae bacterium
GGGTATCGTCATCGACGAGCAAGGCCAGCCCATCGCCTACGCCAACATCGCCCTCCTCTCTCCCAAGGACTCCACGCTGATGACGGGTGGCGTGTCGAACGAAAGCGGCCTCTTTGTTATTCCATGCGAGCAACATCCCGTTCTTGCCCGCGTTTCATTCGTAGGCTACAAGACCGTATATAAACTATGCGAGACCACGGAAATCGGCGAAATCAGAATCAAGCCTGATACCTATACATTGAAGAACGTGACAGTGAAAGGCCATCGGCTGCTCTACACACCAACAGAAAGAGGACTTCAGGTTACCGTTCAGGGTACACCGTTGGCACAATTCGGTTCGGCAAGCGACATGCTCAGCCATCTGCCCCTGATGATGGGTGACGGAACGATAGCGGGGCATGGCGTGCCTGAAATCTACATCAATAATAAAAAAGTGCGCGATGCGCAGGAACTCGACCGTCTTCGCGCCGACGAAATACTGTCGGCAGAGATTATCACCAATCCTGGTGCTGAATACGGTGCAAATGTTACTTCCGTCATCCGACTAAAAACCATCCGCAAAACGGGTGAGGGCTTGAGTGGCAACTTCTCGACAGCCTATCGGCAGGGAAAGGAGAATTATGCCAGTGGCAATACGAGACTAAACTACCGAACAAAAAACGGTATGGACTTCTTTGGTGGCATCTATCTGACGCATAACAATCAGACATTTTCTGCTACGTCTGAAGACCAGTTGCAGGCATCCTCTAATTGGGATTATGCACGCAATGGAGAATGGCTCTACCATTTTAACTATTTCTTTGGCGACCTTGGCTGGAACTGGGACATCAATGAACACCATTCTGTCGGCATTGACTACACCCCATTCAGCTACTTAGGCAACAAGCCCGACCTCCGTCGCTTTGAGGAAGAAACATGGCAGGATGGAATAATCGTGGAAAGCGGAAAAGCCGAGACCTTTACTTATCGCAAGCCCAAAGTCAGTCACAGCATCAACGCTTATTACGTTGGCGAAGTCGGTAATTGGGGCATTGATTTCAGTGCCGACTACTATATGGCACCCGAGGATACGGAGATGGAGGGCGGAACAATTGGGCAATCTGGTGTCAGCAGTAACAGCAAAGCAAAGAACAAACTGATAGCTGAGAAACTTGTCATCACAGCCCCCGTTTCTAAAGGCAAACTGACTTTCGGTGAGGAAGCATCAGGAGTAGACCGTACCACGGATTTCACGCAAAGCGGATATGCTGCCGATAATCATATACATCAGCAGACTACCACTTGGTCGCTATTCGCAGATTATTCACTGACGCTTGGCAAGTTCAGCCTCACTACCAGCCTGCGGTGGCAGAACGAACTTAACCACTATGACATAGACGGCAAGCGCAATGACGAAATGAGCCCGAATTACAGCATTGTTATTCCAAGGGCATCTGTCAATTACAAAACGGAAAAATGGAACCATAAGCTTTCGTTCTCCACTTATCGCAACAACCCTTCATATTTGCGGTTGTCATCCGACATCCACTATCGCAGTAAATACGAATATGATATGGGTAATCCGTTCCTGAAGCCGCAGACGACTTACCAACTCTCCTGGGCCTCCGGATGGAAGTGGCTCTATGCTGAGGCTTTCTACGAATACAACAAGAACACTGTCCGCTCATTCCAGTATGCCTACGATGACCTGAATCATCCCGGTGTCATGATCATGAGTTATGTCAATAGCCCTAAGAGACAATTATATGGCATCAATCTCAACCTTTCCCCGAAGGTAGGCATCTGGCAGATGAACTACTCCGCAAGTTTCTTTTTCGTTGACGAAGATTTGGAGGCCATCGGCATCACCCATAAGTGGAATGGACTTTGTACGGACTTTACGCTCGACAACACTTTCACACTTCCCCATTCGTGGATGCTGAACGTGAAAGGCAGTCTGACACCTTATCAAGAATCCGCTTGTGCCCAAGTGAAGACCACGGGTTTCGTCAATTTCCGACTCAACAAGCAGTTGCTCAAAGACAAGAGCCTGAGCATAGCCATCCTTGCTAATGACATTCTGCATACACAATACACAGAGATGACAGCCTACAGCGGTATCAATATCCGTACACAATTCCGTCAGTACAACGACTCGCGTCGCATCGGCATCGACCTCTCGTGGAAGTTCAACGCCACCAAGAGCCGCTACAAGGGTAGCCACGCAGGACAAAGCGAACGCAACCGACTATAAATCTCTCTCGACAGGCAGGCAGCCGTTGGCCTCAGTGCCGACGCTGCCTGCTTCAAACGAAATAGTGCCGATTAGGAACATTTAAAGCCCGACGATGCAAGATTTCCAACGGCTCGCGTTTTAATAGTACCCAAATTCCGCAGCACTTTACTTTAACTTTCTTTATAAGTGCCTGAGCAACAAAAAGTTCTTGCTGTGGCAAGCGGCAAAGCCGAGCGGCTCAGGATTTTTGCCATGTCAGATTTTTCACTTACCTTAGTGCTGCAAATCAAGACAAGCAAAATCATCAATGACATGGCAAAGGTACAACAAAAATCTGAGAAAATAGAGAGGAATTTTCTATTTACGCAATGCACAAAATTTGCACCACTGAGCAAGCACCCCTAAACAATTTTTTCAATGTCTAATAGCACTTCCCAATACCCATCTTTATTCACCAACACGTCGAATAACACCTTTCTCTTTTAAGACATATCAAGCGCTTCTAAGCCCAGAATCAGACAGAATCGTCACAAGTAAGGGCTAAATCAGACACTCAAAAAATTATCTGCGGATTTTAGGTTTATTAAGCCTACTAAAATGAAAGATGCGGCTTAACACCGCATCTTTCAAACAATAGATATCGACAATTCACCTCCCAAGTCCACGTCTTTTTTTGTGGATGTGTATTCAGAAAGATTAGTGATTCTCGCAGGCAAGCCGTGCGATTTCTATGACGACGCGCATGGCTTTCTCCATCGACTGGACGGGAACGAACTCGTAGGGGCCGTGGAAATTGATGCTGCCAGCGAAGATGTTGGGGCAAGGTAGGCCCTTGAACGACAGCTGGGCACCGTCGGTACCGCCACGGATGGGCTTCACCCTGGGCGTGACACCAGCAGTGAGCATGGCCCGCTTGGCCAAGTCGACGACATGCGGATTCGGGTCAATCATCTCTTTCATATTATAGTACTGGTCGTTCAGGACGACAGTCACCGTGCCTTCGCCATATTTGCGGTTCATCCGGGCCACTGCCTCGGTGATGAACTGCTTGCGGGCCTCGAAGCGCTGGCGGTCATGGTCGCGCACGATGTAGCTGAGTCGGGCCTGCTCGGTGGTGGTCTGC
The DNA here is from genome assembly GCA_902786565.1 of uncultured Prevotellaceae bacterium. Lineage (GTDB taxonomy): Bacteria > Bacteroidota > Bacteroidia > Bacteroidales > Bacteroidaceae > Prevotella. The sequence goes on from CADACW010000012.1 coordinate 3,339, forward strand.
ATGGCTGTCAGATGGTAGAAGCCCTCGTAGCCCTCGGTCGTCTCCGGTCGCTCGTCGGCAGGCATCATGGCTGCAAACTCGGCGGCCAGCAGCGAGGCGTTCACCATCTTTCCCTTGGCATATCCGGGGTGGACGCTCACGCCCTTGATGGTCACCTTGGCCGAAGCGGCGTTGAAGTTTTCAAACTCCAGCTCACCCACCTCGCCGCCGTCCATGGTGTAAGCCCACTGACAGCCAAACCGGTCCACATCGAAGTGATGGGCACCCATGCCAATCTCCTCGTCAGGATTGAAGGCGATGCGCACTTTGCCGTGGTGCACCTCCGGATGCGTCCGCAGCCACACCATGGCCTGCACTATCTCGGCAATGCCCGCCTTGTCGTCGGCCCCCAGCAGCGTATGGCCGTCGGTCACAATCAAGTCCTCGCCCTTGTGGCGGAGCAGTTCGGGGAAGATGGCGGGCGAGAGCACCATGCCGGCACTCAGTTCGATGTCGCCACCGTCGTATGCGTTCACAATGCGGGGCTTGATGTCGGCACCGCTGCAGTCGGGGCTGGTATCATAGTGGGAGATGAAGCCCACGACCGGGGCCGTCTCGCCGTCGGGCAGATTCTGCGGCAGCGTGGCATAGATGTAGCCCTTGGCATCCATCTCTACGTCGGACAGGCCCTCGCGCTCCAGCTCGTCCTTCAGATAGCGGGCAAAGACCAATTGCTTGGCTGTGCTGGGCACGGTATCGCTCTCTTCGGCCGACTGGGTGTCGAACCTTGTGTAATTCAGAAATCGTTCTATCAGTTCCATAGGTTTTGGGGAGTTAAGGGAGTTAAAGGAATAAAGGTGTAGTCTATTTGCTGCCTATCCAAAGGAAAATCATGCCCAACAGGACGAGGGCGAGGTCGAATGCCTTGGCGCGCAGGTTTCGCTCGTGGAAGAACATGGCTCCGAAGAGAAACGAGACGACGACGCTGCCCCTGCGAATCATAGAGACGATGCTGATCATGGCCGACGGCAGCGAGAGGGAATAGAAGTACATAAAGTCGGCAGTAGACAGGAACAGGCTGATGCCGATGATGGCCCAGTCCCAGCGGAAGGGGGTGGTATGGCGACGTTTGGGCCACCAGAGCAGCAGGAGCATGGCAAGCATCATCGCACACTGATAAATGTTGTACCACGACTGCACCATCATACGGTCGAGCCCCACCCCACCCTCACTGGCGGGGGCCATCAGGTATTTGTCGTAGAGTCCGCTGATGGCACCGAGTGCCGCCGAGCCCACAATCATATAGATCCAGTGGTCGTGCTTGAAATCAATGCCCTCCTTCTTGCCACTCCGACTGAGCATCAGAAAGGAGGCCACGGCCAGCGTCACGCCCAGCCATTGCCACAGGTTGAGCCGCTCGCCAAAGACCAGCAGAGCGCCCACAAGCACCATCACGGGGCGCGTGGCATTGATAGGACCGACGATGGTGAGCGGCAGATGCTTCATGCCGAAGTAGCCCAGCACCCAACTGGAGAGCACGATGACAGCTTTCAGCACAATGTATTTGTGGGCCTCCCACCCGCCACTGGCCACAGCGAAGATGGTGCCGTCGAGTGCCGTCGACGTGGCACTGGTGACGATGAAAGGCAGGAAGATGAGCGACGAGAACAGGGTGTTGAGAAACAGCACGGGCAGTACGGCATTGCCGTTCAGTGCCTTCTTCTTCAGCGAGTCGTAGATGCCCAGGAAAGCTGCAGAGAGGAATGCAAGTACTAACCACATCATAATTAGTATTCTATTTTGACGAGAAAGAGTGCATTGGCAGGCATCGACTCGCCGGCATCGGTGCGGCGCCGGCCCTCAACGACACGGCGGAAGTCGTCGAGCGACAGCCGTCCGCGGCCCACCTCAATGAGCGTGCCCACCACAGCCCGCACCATATTGCGCAGGAAGCGGTTGGCCGAAATCTCGAAGTACCATTCCGACGGCGATGTCTGGTGCCATGCGGCGGCTGTGACGTGGCAGAGCGTGGTCTTCACGTCGGCATGGCTCTTGCAGAAAGCGCCGAAGTCGTCATACGTCAGCAGCATGGCGGCCGCCTGGTTCATCAGCCGGAAGTCGAGCGGGTAGTGCAGTTCGCAAGAGTAGTGGCGCAGGAAAGGCGACTTCTCCGTATGGATGAAATAATGGTAGGTGCGCACTGTGGCCGAAAAGCGGGCGTGCATATCGCCGGTCACAGGCTCAACCCTCTGGACAGCAATGTCGCGGGGCAGCAGGCGGTTCAGCTTGTAGGCCAACTGCTGGCAGTCCAACAAAAGCAGTTCACAGTCCTTGGTGCACAATGAACTGTGAACCGCGAACTGTGAACTGTCGATATCCCAGTCGAAGTGGGCCACCATCATCCGGGCGTGTACGCCCGTATCGGTACGGCCGGCACCCGTCACTTGGATGTTCTGGCGGAGGAGCAGCGAGAGGGCCCGCTGCAGTTCGCCCTGGACCGAAATGCCGTTAGGCTGCACTTGCCATCCGTGGAAGCGCGTGCCGTCGTAGCTCAGTGTGATGAAGTACCTCACTTTACTACAACAAGGTAGTAGTTCTTCTTACCACGCTGCACGAGCAGATACTTTCCGTCGATGAGGTCGTCGGCTGTGACGGCCCTGTCGTCGGCAAACTTCTCCTTGTTCAGGCTCAGGGCTCCGCTCTTCAGGAACTCGCGAATCTCGCGCTTGCTCTGGAAGACGTTGGCCGTCTGTGTGAACAGCTCGGAAGCCACCTGCCCCAGCTGGCTCCTGTCGATAACGAACTGGGGCACGCCGTCGAACACATCGAGGAAGGTCTGCTCGTCAAGCCTCTCCAGGGCTTCCTTGGTAGACTTGCCGAAGAGGATGTTCGAGGCTTCGATAGCCATGTCAAGGGCTTCCTTCGAGTGCACCATCACGGTGACCTCCTCAGCCAGACGCTTCTGCAGGATTCGACGTCCTGGGTCGGCCTTGTGTTCCTCGACGAGTGTGTCGATGACGTCCTTCTCCAGCGAGGTGAATATCTTGATGTAACGCTCGGCATCGTCGTCGCTCACGTTCAGCCAGAACTGGTAGAAGCGGTAAGGGGTGGTGCGTTTGGGGTCGAGCCAGATGTTGCCGCTCTCGGTCTTGCCAAACTTCTTTCCGTCGCTCTTGGTGATGAGCGGGCAAGTCAGGGCAAAGGTCTCCACCTCGTTGCCCAAGGTGCGACGGATGAGCTCTGTGCCCGTGGTCATGTTGCCCCACTGGTCGTTGCCGCCCAGCTGGAGCTTCACGCCATAGTGCTGATAGAGGTAGAGGAAGTCGTAGCCCTGCAGCAGCTGGTAGGTGAACTCGGTGAAGCTCAGTCCATCTCGTGCTGTGCCGTTGAGTCGCTGCTGCACACTCTCCTTGGCCATCATATAGTTGACGGTGATGTGCTTGCCCACCTCGCGGGCGAAGTCAAGGAAGGTGAAATCCTTCATCCAGTCGTAGTTGTTCACCATCAGGGCGGCATTCTCGTCTTTGCTTTCAAAGTCGAGGAACTTGGCCACCTGCGCCTTAATGCACTCTTGGTTGTGGCGCAGCGTTTCGTCGTTCAGCAGGTTGCGCTCCTGGCTCTTGCCGCTGGGGTCGCCGATCATGCCTGTTGCGCCGCCCACCAGAATCACGGGTCTGTGGCCGCAACGCTGCAGGTGGCGCAGCATCATGATGCCGCAGAGGTGGCCGATATGGAGCGAGTCGGCTGTGGGGTCAGTACCCAGATAGGCCGTCACCATCTCTTTCTGGAGCAGCTCCTCAGTGCCGGGCATCATCTGCGCCAGCATGCCGCGCCAGCGCAGTTCTTCTACGAAGTTCTTTCTCATTTCTTTTTCTTCTTGGCAGTTGTGGTTTTGGCAGGAGTGGTGGCAGGAGCAGCGGGTTCGGCAGCAGGTGCAGGCTTGTCAATCGCTACCAGCTCGACATCGAAGATGAGCGTCGAGTAGGCGGGAATCTGACCTTGTGCACGCTCGCCGTAAGCCAACTCTTGCGGAATGTACAGCTGCCACTTTGAGCCGACGGGCATCATGGTGAGGGCCTCGGTCCATCCGCGGATGACCTGGTCGGCACGGAAGGTGGCGGGCTCGGAGCCATGCTTTGAGGAAGCATCGAAGACAGTGCCGTCGATGAGACGACCCTCATAGTTCACTTTCACCTTGTCTGAACGCTGGGGCACCTCGCCCTCACCCTGCTTCAGCACCTTGTACTGCAGTCCGCTGGGTGTGGTGATGACGCCCTCCTTGGTCTTGTTAGCGGCCAGGAAGTCGCGTCCGGGCTTCGACAGTTTCTCGGCCTTGGCGGCCTTGTTGGTGCGCTGTTTCTCCTGGAAGAGCGTCTCGGCCTGCTTCTGTTTCATCACGCTGGAGTCCTTCTGCAGGGCATCGGTGAAACCACGGAAGAAGGTCAGGTCAATGACCGAGTCGGGCGTGTCGGTAAACTCCATCTTCAGGCCGGGCATGAGGCGCTGCACCAACTGGTCGGCAATAAGCACGCCGGTGAGACGAGCCTTCACGCTGTGGTCGGTCTTGGCAGCCACGGCATCCTTGACAGCCTGGTTGAAGCCGGCCACGAAGTCGGCCATATAGGCGGTGTCTACGCCCTGCTGCAGCAGATAGGGCATCAGGCCGTTGGTCATGGTGATGCCGGCGGCATAGCTCAGCGAGTCGCTGCTGTTAGCGAGGTTGACCATCTCCTTGACGGCCTGTTCCTTCTGGGTGTCTTTCTTCTTTTTCTTTGCAGCATCTATGTTGCTGAAAGTGGCACCCACCACGAGGGTGAGTGCCAATAATACGACTTTCTTCATAGTGTCTGATTACTTGATGCCAAGGAGTTCGACCTTAAAGATAAGTGTTGAGAAGGGAGGAATGTTGCCGGTCTCATGTGAGCCGTATGCCTTGTCCTGCGGGATGTAGATTTCCCACTCCGAACCGACGGGCATCATCTTGAGCACTTCCTGCCATCCGGCAATCACCTTATTCACGGCGAAGGTGGCGGGCTTGCCACGCTCCAGGCTGCTGTCGAAGACAGTGCCGTCGATGAGTTTGCCCTCGTAGTTGACCTCAACATTCGAGGTGTCGGCAGGAATGGCACCCTTGCCCTCCTTCAGGATTTTGTACTGCACGCCGCTGGGCAGAGTGACCACGCCCTCCTTGCCCTTGTTCTCGGCCAGGAAGTCTTCGTTCTTCTTCTTAGCTTCGCCATACTTCTTCTCCATGGTGCGAGCCTTGATGGTCTCGACCATAGCCTGAGCGGTAGAGTCGGCCTCCTTGATGGTCATGCGCTGGTCTTTGCCGGTGATGGCGCTGATGAAGCCAGCCATAAAGTTATTGGTCGAGATGGTCTGTGTGCTGTCGTCGCCGAAGAGCATGCCGTTGATGCCCTTGAATGCCTGGCCTGCAATCTGCTGGCCAATCTCGATGCCTGCAAAGTAGGCAGCCTTCTTCTTGTCCTCGCCAGCGTTCACAGCGTCGGTCAGACCCTGGATGAACTCGGCAATCATCGTGGTGTCTACGCCCTTGGCATTGGCCAGATAGGGCATCAGGCCCTGTGTCTGTGCCATACCGATGGCATAGCTCACGGTGTCAATATCGTTCTTCAGACTTGGTTTGGGGGTGTTGCCGCCGCAGGAAAACAGAGCGGAGGCAGCGATGGCCGTAGCGGCCATGATAGTAAGCTTTTTCATTTCTTGAAATTATAAATGATTAATTAAACGGTTCTATAAGATATTTATTTCACTTCCAGCAGTTCCACGTCGAAGATGAGTGCGGCGTAGGGAGGTATCATCTGCCCTGCACCACCCTCGCCGTAGGCCAGGCGGTAGGGGATGAAGAAGCGGTACTTGGCACCCTCCTTCATCAGTTGCAATCCCTCGGTCCATCCGGCGATGACCTGCTGCAGACCGAAGACGGCGGGCTCGCCGCGCTGCACGCTGGAGTCGAACACGGTACCGTCGATGAGGAATCCCTCGTAGTGGCACTTCACGCTGTCGGTGGCCTTCGGCTTGCGGCCATTTCCCTCTTTCAGCACCTGATATTGCAAGCCGCTGGGCAGAGTGACCACACCCTCGCGCTTTGCGTTGTCGGCCAGATACTTCTCGCCGGCCTCCTTGTGCACCTTGCCTTGCTGTTCACGTTCAGCGTTGAGTTTCTGTTCTTGGCGGGTGAAAAATTCGCTCACCATCTGCTGTGCCTCACGATGCGAAACCTTCAGCTCGTTGCCATCGAGCACGTCCTTGACGGCATTTGCAAATTCTTCCACGCTGAAATCGGGTATTCCCATCTGTGAGAGCTGCTGCCCAATGCCCAGTCCCAGGGCATAGCTAAGTTTGTTCATTTTTGCTTTCTCTATAATAATAAATGTATATGGTCTCTGTAAAAAACCGTGCAAAATTACTCAATTTCCGTGATACTGCCACTACCTGACCATAAAAATTAGTTTTATTTAAGGTTAGGCGCCACCTTCATAATTGGTCTTGCCGTCGGCATCGCCGTGCAGGGCGTCCTGGAACGAATCCCAATCCTGAAATCCAGCCAGCAGCGACAGGCGGTCCAGGGTCTTCCGGTTGGGCTTTCTCAACAGTTCTTTCTCTACGGCCTCCATCAGCTTGCGCAGGGCCAGTCGTTTCTTTTCCATCGCTATGGTTCACAGATGATTTGGCACACCTGATCTTGGAAGTTGCGTGCATCGGCAGCTTTCAGGGTGCCTTGGTTCATAATGGCAAAGCAGAGCAGATGGCCGTTGCTGGCCGTGGCATAGCCCGACAGGGTGATGACACCTGTGAGCGTTCCCGTCTTCGCCCTGACGTTGGCGGCTGCTGCCGTGCCTTTCATCCGCTTTTTCAGGGTGCCGTCTACACCGGCAATGGGCAGCACCTCGTAGAGGGTGTTGAAGATGCGCTTGTTGCGATAGGCATAGCGTAGCAGGTAGACCTCGGCTTCGGCCGAGAGGTAGTTATAGAGTGACAGTCCGCTGCCGTCGGCCAGCCGGTATTGCTTGCTCTCCAGTCCGGCGCGCTCCATCAGAGCCCGCTCCTGGCGAATGGCGTCGATGGCGCGTGCAGGGCGGTGGCCGCTGCTGGCAGCCACTTGATAGAACACCGACTCGGCGAAGAGATTGTCGCTGTCCTTCATCATCTGCTGCAGGACGAGCGTGAGCGGGGTGCGCCGCTCGGCCACCAGCACGGCATCCTTGGGCAGGTCGGCCTTGACGTAGAAATCGTTCATCACAGCGATGCCCGCATCCTCACACAGACTGGCCAGACTGGGTGCGAAGGTGTCTTTTCGGCCCACCAGCAGGGGTGTCAGCGTGGGGTTCTTGTCGTCCCAGCACCAGCCTTCGCCCCATTTCAGCGTGTCCTTCATCGAGACATCGGTCACGATGCGACCGCAAAGGGAGTCGATGCCGGTGGCCTTCAGGGCATCGACAAAGCTTCGCATATCGTCGAAGGAGAAAAGCGGGTCCATGCCTCCCACGCAGCAAACATCGCCGTGGAAGACGCGCCCCACGCGCTCGCCGCTGGTATAGAGGCGGGTGGTGAAGTTGTAGTCAGTCCCCAGCTGGTCGAGTGCGGTGATGGCCGTGAGCAGCTTCATCGTAGAGGCGGGCCGCAACAGTTGGCGGTGGTCGCTGCTGAAGATGGGCCGGTCGTCGGTCAGGTCCCACACCATCAGGCCCAGTTGGGTGGTCTCCGTCAGGGGTTGGCGCACCATCTCGTCGAGTCGCTGCTGAACGGACTGCGGCCATACCAGCCCCTCTTCGGTGGCCTGTGGCAGTTCGCTCACCATCGGCTCTTCCTGTGACAGAAGCGGAGCGGGGAGCAGCAGCATTGCCGCGATTACGAGTCGTTGTAGTATCATCGGTCAGAGAAATGTGTTGTTTGTCGGCAAAAGTAACAATTTTATACAAAACGTGCAAGCATCTGCCGTGAAACATTCGTTGAACGTTGCTTTTATTGAGTTTCGTCAATGCGGCCTCAGAGATAAGTGCCACTTATCTCCGAGATAAAAGGCACTTATCTCCGAGATAAAAGGCACTTATCTCTAAAGGCCCTTTCGGGCGATTTTTTTTAATAATAGCCAAATTTCATAAAAAAATTTGGTGGAACGGTAAAATATATATACTTTTGTGGGTTCAAAAGAAAGCATGACGTGTGTAAGAGACAAGCAACAATGACAGAAAAACAACAGAAACTGGACTCCCGCTATCTGCGCATGGCCCGCATCTGGGCCGAGAACAGCTATTGCCAGCGCCGGCAGGTGGGTGCACTGGTGGTCAAGGACAAAATGATTATCAGCGACGGCTACAACGGCACGCCCAGCGGTTTCGAGAACGTTTGCGAAGACGAGCAGGGACTCACAAAGACCTATGTGCTGCACGCCGAGGCCAATGCCATCACGAAGCTGGCCCGCAGTTCGAACAATAGCGACGGCGCCACCATCTACATCACGGCCTCGCCGTGCATAGAGTGTGCCAAACTGATCATCCAGTCGGGCATCAAGCGTGTGGTCTACGGCGAGAAATACCGCCTGGACGACGGCGTCAAACTGCTGGAGCGCGCCGGCATCGAGGTGGTATATCTGGGCGACTAAGCCCCCAATCATCAACAATCAGTATGAACAACAAGAATCGTTTCTCACCGCTATGGCTGGCCTTGAGTGCCGTAGCAGGCATTGTGATAGGCACATTCTATGCCAACCATTTTTCAGGTAACAGACTGAGCATCATCAATTCAGGCAGCAACAAGCTGAACAATCTGCTCTACATCATCGACGACCAGTATGTAGACACCGTCAACATGGGCGACCTGGTGGAACAGGCCGTGCCCCAGATACTCTCGGAGCTGGACCCCCACTCTGTCTATATCAGCGCCAAGGACGTGCAGACCGCCAACGACGACCTGCGCGGCTCTTTCTCAGGTGTGGGCATCGAGTTCGTCATCCGCAACGACACCCTGCGCGTGCAGAATGTCATTGGCGACGGCCCCGCCGAGCAGGCCGGTGTGCTGGCCGGCGACAAGATTGTGACCGTTGACGACTCGGCCTTCACGGGCAAGACGCTGACCAACGAGGAGGCCATGCACCGGCTGAAAGGGCCCGAGGGCACCAAGGTGAAGCTGGGCATCCTGCGCTACAAGGAGAAAGAGCTGCGCCAGATTACCGTGACACGTGGCGAAATACCGATGAAGAGCGTCACCGCCGCCTTCATGCTCGACGACGAGACAGGCTATGTCAAGCTGAAGAACTTCGGCGAGAACACCTACTACGAGATGCTGGTGGCCCTGGCCCAACTGGCCCAGGAAGACTTCCGACAGCTGGTCATCGACCTGCGCAGCAACACCGGCGGCTACCTACAGTCGGCTGTCCAGATAGCCAACGAGTTTCTGCCGCGTGGCAAGCTGATTGTCTACACCGAGGGCCGCCACTCACCCCGCGAAAACTACCATAGCGACGGGCGCGGCAGCTACCAGCGCATGCCCCTGGTGGTGCTCATCGACGAGGTGTCGGCCTCGGCCAGCGAGATTCTGGCCGGTGCCATCCAGGACAACGACCGCGGTACCATCATTGGGCGCCGCTCCTTCGGCAAGGGCCTGGTGCAGAAGCCCATCGAGTTTGGCGACGGGTCGATGATGCGCCTCACCATAGCCCGCTACTATTCGCCGTCGGGCCGCTGCATACAGAAGCCCTACGTGAGCGGCATGGACAAGGACTATGAGGAAGACCTCATCAGCCGCTACCAGCACGGCGAGTTCTTCTCGCAGGACAGCATCAAGCACGAGGGACCCGAATACCACACCAGCAAAGGCCGCGTGGTCTATGGCGGTGGCGGCATCACCCCCGACATATTCGTTCCCGAAGACACTACCGGCTACACCTCTTACTATAAAGAGGCATCCATGTCGGGGCTCATCCTCCAGTTCGGCTACGACTATACCGACGAGCATCGCGACCGTCTGAAGGAGTTCACCACCGAGGAGGCCCTGGTCAGACACCTGCGCCGCCAGAACCTGGTGGAGCAGTTTGCCAAGTATGCCGAAAAGCACGGGCTGAAGCGCCGCAACCTGCTCATCCAGCGCTCCCACCAGCTGCTCGAACAGTACATCTTCAGCCGTGTGGTCTACATCATGCTCGACGAAGAGGCGTGGCTGAAGTTCCTCAACCGCGACGACAACGCCATCCGCCAGAGCCTGCGCCTGTTCAAGGAGGGCGGTGCCTTCCCCCAGCCTCCCACCGACGACAATGCCCAATAAATCACCCGGAAGCATGCAGAAAGAGCGCCATATAGAAATCATGGACTCGACGCTCCGCGATGGCGAGCAGACCAGCGGTGTGAGTTTTCTCCCCCACGAGAAGCTGATGATTGCCCGCATGCTGCTGAGCGAGGTGAATGTCGACCGCATCGAGGTGGCATCGGCCCGCGTCAGCGAGGGCGAGAAGGAGGCGGTGAAGATGATTTGCCGCTATGCCGCACAGGCCGGACTCCTGGAGCGCGTGGAGGTGCTGGGATTCGTAGACGGTCATACCTCAGTGGACTGGCTCTGCGACTGCGGCGCACGCACGCTCAACCTGCTGGCCAAAGGCTCGCTGCGCCATTGCACCCAACAGCTGCACAAGCAGCCCGAAGCCCACATTGCCGACATCAAGGCCGTGGTCGACTATGCCGCCGCGAAGGGCATCGGCGTGAACCTCTATCTGGAAGACTGGTCGAGCGGCATGAACGACTCGCCCCAGTATATCTACCAGCTCATGGACAGTCTGACCTCCCACCCCACGCCCATCCGCCGGTTCATGCTGCCCGACACGCTCGGCATCATGAACCCGCTGCAAGTGGTGGAGTACTTCCGCAAGATGCTGAAGCGATATCCCGACGTACACTTTGACTTCCATGCCCACAACGACTACGACCTGGCCGTGTCGAACTCGCTGGCGGCAGCCCTGAGCGGCGCCAAGGGCCTGCACGTCACCGTGAACGGCCTGGGTGAGCGCTGCGGCAACGCTCCGCTCTCCAGCGTACAGGTGATACTGAAGGACCAGTTCAACGCCACCACCAGCATCAACGAGAGCAAGCTGAACGACATCAGCCGACTGGTGGAGAGCTACAGCGGCATTGCCATTGCCGCCAACCAGCCCATCATCGGCGACAACGTGTTCACGCAGGTGGCCGGCGTGCATGCCGACGGCGACCAGAAGGGCGGACTCTACCACAACCCGCTCATGCCGGAGCGCTTCGGACGCAGGCGGGCCTATGCCCTTGGCAAGACCAGCGGGCGGGCCAACATTGCCCGCAACCTGCAGGAGCTGGGCCTGAACCTCACGCCGGAGCAGATGCAGCGCGTGGTGCGCCGTGTGACCGAGCTGGGCGACCGCAAGGAGGTGGTCACGCAGGACGACCTGCCCTTCATCGTGAGCGATGTGCTGAAGCACAACGTGAGCGACGACCGTGTGCGGCTGGTCAGCTATCAGGTGTCGCTGGCCTATGGTCTGAAGCCGCTGGCCAACGTGAAGGTGGAAATCAACGGCCAGCAGTACGAGGCCCACTCATCTGGCGACGGCCAGTACGACGCCTTCGTCAAGGCCCTGCGCAGCATCTACAAAGACAATCTGAACCGCACCTTCCCACTGCTGGAGAACTATGCGGTGACCATCCCGCCCGGAGGCCGAACCGACGCCCTGGTGCAGACCGTCATCACCTGGCAGATGGAGAGCGGACGCCTGCTGCGCACCCGCGGACTGGATGCCGACCAGACCGAGGCCGCCATCAAAGCCACCATCAAAATGCTCAACATTGTGGAACAGGGACCACAGCATTGAACCAACGCCGATGAAGCACACACCACAAAAGCGCAAAGCCAAACCGCTGTGGCCGTGGGTGCTCCTGACGGCGGTATTGCTGCTGCCTGCCTGCCACCAAGCGCCACCTGTGGAAGTGGACCGGCTGAACGAGACGGCCTACGCCTGGCACTACCGCAACATCGACTCTACCGAACACTATGCCCAGCAGGCCCTCAAGGCCGCCGCCGACTATGCCGACGGCAGGGCCGAGGCACTGAACCACCTGGCCTTTGCACGGCTGGTCAGGATGGACTACGACGGGGCGCAACGGCTGCTGGACACCATCCCCCTGACCACCGACAACCATCTGGAACTGCTCGTGGCCAGCGTGCAGCAGATGCGCCTGTGCCAGCGACGCTCGCGCAACCGCGACTTCTACCTGCACCGCGAGCAGGCCATGCAAAGCCTGCAACGCATCAACGAAGAGAGGGCCTCGCTCGACCCCCGGCAGGAGGCCCGGCTGCTTTATGCCGAGACCGAGATGGCCATCGTCACCTCCACCTATTATTATTATGTGGGCCTGGAGCGCCAGTCGGCTGAGACCATGCTGGCCATCACCCCCGACGTGGCCAAGGACACGGCCCAATGGCTGAACTATCTGTACAATGTGGGAGCCGGTGGCACCATCGACGCAGACACGCAGGAGGAGGTCAACCAGAGGGAGTTCGACCACCTGATGCGCTGCTTCCTGCTGGCCCGCCAGGGCGGCTACCCATTCTTTGTGGCCAACTCGCTTGAGGCGCTGGCCGAGCACATCATCGAGCCGGCATGGCGCGAAAGGCTGGTGGCCGACAATCTGCCCGCCATGAAGTATCTCAACCCGCAGGCCTTGGCCTACGACAAATTGCCGCTGTGGCTGGCCGAAGAGGCACTGGCCATCTTTCAGGACTATGGCGACACCTACCAAACGGCGGGTGCCTACCGCACCATGGCCTCCTGCCATCTGGCCACCGGCGATGCCGAGCGTGCCCTGACATGTCTGGACTTGGCACTGGCCGACACGCTCATCATGCAGGCCCCCGACCTGGTGGCCAGCATCTGCGAACAGATGAGCGTGGCCTATGCCGCCATTGACGAGAAGCCGTTGAGCGACTACAACCGCAACCGCTACCTGGACCTGCAGGAGCAGACGCGCCAGGACCGCCAGCTTGAGGCCAGAGCTGAACAGCTGGAGGCATCGCTCCGCCAGTTCAACGCGCTGCTGTGGGCCGTGGCCCTCATTCTCGGATTGGTGATGGTCATGCTTGCCCTGCTCTACTGGCGGAAGCGCACACAGCGGTGCAGGGCCGCCATGCTGCCCCCGGAAGACAGCGACGAGGAACTGGAGGAGCAGCTGGCTCTGGCCCGCCTGAACGTGGAGAAGAATGAACGCCGCCATCTGGAGCAGCGGGCCAAGGTGTCGCTCGTCTGCGGCATTACCCCGCTCATCGACCGCATGCTGCACACCATAGACCACGCCCGGCGGTCAGACGGCAACGGGCAATGGTCGACAGACTACGTGCGAGAGCTGACCGACGAGATTAGCCGCCAGAACGAGGTGCTCACCCACTGGATTCAGTTGCGGCAGGGCGAAGTCAGCCTGCACATAGAGACCTTTCCCCTGAAAGATTTGTTCAACATGGTGGGCAAGAGCCAGATGGGCTTCTCGCTGAAAGGCATCACGCTCAATGTGGTGCCCACCACAGCACTGGTGAAAGCCGACCGCGTGCTCACACTGTTCATGGTGAACACCCTGGCCGACAATGCCCGCAAGTTCACGCCGGCTGGCGGCACGGTGACCATCGACGCAAATGAGACGGACAACTATGTGGAGGTGGCCGTCAGCGACACCGGCATCGGCATGACTGCCGAGCAGCTGTCCGCTGCCCTCTCAACATCAGCCGCCCAATTGTCAATTGTCAATTGCCAATCATCAACTGCCAACACCCACGGTTTCGGGCTGATGAACTGCAAGGGTATCATCGAGAAGTACAGGAAGATGAGCCACATCTTCGACGTCTGCCTGCTTTCAGCCGAGAGCACCCTGGGCAAGGGCAGCCGCTTCTACTTCCGACTGCCCCGCGGCGTGGCCAAGGGCGGCACGGGGAGAAATGCCGCTGGCGCCGCCATCGGCCTGGCCGCCCTTTTGAGCCTCACGCCCACGCTGGGAGCACAGGCACAGGCCGACAGCCATCTGGCCAGGGCCAGCATCTTTGCCGACTCAGCCTACTTCTCAAACATCAACGGCACCTACGAACGGACGCTCGTCTTTGCCGACTCGTGCCGCAGCCACCTGAACAGCCACTACAGGCAGCAACGGCCTGAGGGCAACGACACACTCGTGGCCCTGGGCGACCCCTCGGTGACACTCCCCGAGGTGGGATGGTACTACGACAGCCTGCAGACCAACTACAGCATCATCCTCGACATACGCAACGAGAGCGCCGTGGCGGCCCTGGCCCTGCACCAATGGCAGCTGTACCACTACAACAACCGTATCTACACCCGGCTGTTGAAGGAACTCTCGGCCGACGGCACCCTGGCCGACTATTGCCGCAGGATGCAGCAGTCGCAGGCCAACAGGCAGGTGGCCATCATCCTGCTCGTGGTGCTGATTGCCGCCATCGTCATTGCCCTGCTCTGGCAGCTGCTGCTCAACGTCAGACGGCAGGCCCGCAGGCAGCAGGAGCGGCAGGAGCAACTGGAGCTGAAGGGCGACGAGCTGCACCGGCTGCAACAGGAGGAGAACGCTGTCTACGTAAGCAATGCCGTGTTAGACAACACCCTCTCCACCCTGAAGCACGAGACCATGTACTACCCCAGCCGCATCCGGCAGATGCTGCTCACGGCCAGCGACTACGGAACCGTCAGAGAGGTGGTGGCCTACTACCGCGAACTCTACGCTATGCTCAGCATGCAGTCGACCCAACAGACCAGCCAGGCCCGGCTGCACCTCCAGCCGCTGGCCCACGACATACTGGGCGACGACAACCTGGTGCGCTACCTCTTCGACATCATCAGGAAGGAGAGCGGACAGCAACAGCCCGCTATAGCCTACGACGCCAGAGACGAGAAATACATCGTGTGCACCGTCACCCTGCCCACCCTGCACCGTACCAACCTGTTCACCCCCGACAGCACGGACAACATACCATGGCTGCTTTGCCGTCAGATAGTGCGCGACCACGGCGAGGCCACCAACCGAAGGGCCTGCGCCATCACAGCCGAGAATGCCCCGGAGGGCGGCACCCGCATCGTCATCACCCTGCCGAGAGTCAAAAGAAGCCATTAAAAATAATCTCAACCCACAATTATCACTTATCAAAAAATGGAGAAATTCAAAGTCATAGTCGTAGAAGATGTGCCCCTGGAGCTGAAAGGCACATTAGGCATCATAGCCACCGACATACCCGAAGCCGAAGTCGCCGGCACAGCAGCCGACGAGGCTGCCTACTGGCGACTGCTCAAGCAGCAGCTGCCGCAACTGGTGCTGCTCGACCTGGGGCTGGGAGGATCGACCACCGTCGGCGTGGAGCTGTGCCGACAGACCAAGGAGCTGCACCCCGAGGTGAAGGTGCTCATCTTCACAGGCGAAATCCTAAACGAGAAGCTGTGGGTAGACGTGCTCGACGCCGGCGCCGACGGCATCATACTGAAGACCGGCGAATTGCTGACGCGCCACGACGTGGTGGCTGTGATGGACGGCAAGCAACTGGTGTTCAACGAGCCCATCCTGCGCCGCATCGTAGAGCGGTTCAAGCACAGCGTGGGCGCACAGCTCAACAAGCAGGAGGCGCTGGTCAACTACGAGATTGATGAGTACGACGAGCGTTTCCTCCGCCATCTGGCCCTGGGCTACACCAAGGAGCAGATCACCCAGCTGCGCGGCATGCCCTTCGGTGTGAAGAGCCTGGAGAAGCGGCAGAACGAGCTGGTGCAGAAGCTCTTTGCCGACACTCGCGGCGTGAATGCCGTGAGGCTGGTGGTGCGCGCCATCGAGCTGCACATCCTTGACCCCGACAATCTCAACCCCGACGAAGACTGATGGCAGGAACAGAGAGTAACAGGAAATGGAGGCAGGCCGTGGCCATGGCGGCCGCCGCACTGCTGGTGGCCCAGGTGCTGCTGGCGCTGGCCTCGTGGCTGCTATTGTCAATTCGCAACTCACAATTGTCAATTGCCAATTGCCAATTGTCCATTTTCAATTGCCACCGTTCCCTCCTCTCCGGCCAGGGTGTGCGCTGGCTGGCCGCCCATTTCGTCGACGGGCTGCAGTCGCCCCTCCTGGTATGGCTGCTCCTGGCGGCGGCCGCAGCCGGCATCGTGCGCCGCAGCCGGCTGTTCAGTGTCCGCCGCCCCGATGCCAATAGTCAATTGTCAATTGTCAATCACCCACGCTCCGCCTCCCTCATCCTCCTTGCCGTCTACGTGCTTATCGTCCTGCTACTCACCGCCCCGCCCCATGCTGTCCTCCTCTCGGCCACAGGCCACCTGTGGCCGTCGCCCTTCAGCCAGGCTCTGGTGCCCATTGTCTGTCTGGGGGCCGTCGTCGCCGCCATAGGCTACGGCCTGGCCGCCCGCACCCTCACCACGCTCACCTCCATCGTCGATGCCGCCGCAGAGGGCCTGCGCGGCGCCGCCCCCCTCCTCCTCCTCTACATCCTGGCCATGCAGTTCTACCTGTCCCTGCACTACGTGTTTGTGCAGTAGTCGGCAGGACCAAGCGCCCCCTCTTATTGTGGTGAATCTCTCCTCTCGCCACTCTCCTCTCACTTTCGCTACAAGAGATGAGAGGTGAGAGTCAAGAGGAGAAGATGGCATCTGCCACCAAAATGCCCTCTGTCTACTCCCCTTTTCCCCCTCATCACAGAAAAACGGGGAATTTACGGACAAATATTTGGTGGTTTCAGAAAAAAGCCGTAACTTTGTCAGCCAATATGAACTGGAAATTTATCATCAGCTGGACTGTCAAGTTCACCTTGTGCCTGATAGTCTACAATCTGACGGCCTACCTCTCGGCAAGCCGGACAGCCAGTTTCTGGATGGCCCTGGGTTTTCTCATCCTTATTGCCATAGCCGAAAGCTACGTGCAGGACTGGTTTCACAAATCGTGATTAAAAATTTAAAAATCAAAAAACAAAAAATCTCAACTATCATTTTA
Organism: uncultured Prevotellaceae bacterium; assembly: GCA_902786565.1. GTDB lineage: Bacteria > Bacteroidota > Bacteroidia > Bacteroidales > Bacteroidaceae > Prevotella. The sequence goes on from CADACW010000012.1 coordinate 20,324, forward strand.
TGAAACATATCAACATCCTATTGGGAACGTTGCTTCTGGGCGGACTCTTCAGCCGGGGGCTGGCCGCCGAACAGCTGGCGGACGGCGGCAATAAAGAGGCCGGGAAGCCCCTGCGCGAGGTGCAGTACCGCCCCAACGGCAGGGCCTTCGTCTGCGAAAACGGCACCAACCGCTTTACCCGTGCACTCTATGGCAGCCACACCGACTATCGCATTGAGACCAGCGACAAGCCCGTCTTTGCCGTCACCAAGAAGGGGCACCACCGCAGCATACGCTTCGAGGTGGAGGGCGTGCCCCTGGAGTCGGCCGCCTACTGCCACGCCAGCTATGAAGACGGCACCCGCAGCTACATACTGCGCGACGACCGGTGGAAGAAATACAGCCGCATGGGCACCGTGCGCGTCAAGGTGGTGGCCCTGCACGATGAGGAGGGCGCCATCTGGCAGCTCATCGGCGACAAGTGGAACGGGCTGTTGCACGTAACCTACAAGGTGTGCGACATTGCCAACCCGAAGATGAAGCGCAACGGCGACCTGGGCGTAGACGACAGGGCATGCTTCGACCCCGCCCCCGGCGAGCCCAACATGGAGAGCGGCCCCACGCCGGGATTCCGCAACTTTGCCCATCTGGTGGTGAAGGGCGACCAGGTGGCCAGGATTGGCGATATCACTGCCACCGAGATGTACAACAACGAGATTGACTACTGGAAGAAGTTCTGCCAGCGCATCGTCTTCGACACCCCCGACCCCTTCGTGAACACCCTGGGAGCTGCCCTCACACTGGCCGCCGACGGCGACTGGGACGGTCAGACCTGGCTGCACGGCTGCATTGGCTGGCGCTCGCAGCTGCCCGGATGGCGGGCGGGCTATCTGGGCGACGTGATGGGATGGAACGACCGCGCCAAGAGCCACTTCAGCGCATACGCCAAAAGCCAGGTGAACAACGTGCCCGCCACTATGGGGCACCCCACACAGGACCCCGCCAGCAACATGGCCCGCGCAGAGAAGAAATGGGGCACACAGATGTACAGCAACGGGTACATCTGCCGCACGCCGGAGCGCAACGACCAGATGCACCACTACGACATGAACCTCTGCTACATCGACGAGCTGCTCTGGCACTTCCAGTATGATGCTGACCCCGACTATATGAAGCAGATGTGGCCCGTCATCAAAAGCCATCTGGACTGGGAGAAGCGCAACTTCGACCCCGACGGCGACCACCTCTACGACGCCTACTGCTGCATCTGGGCCAGCGATGCACTCTACTACAGCGGCGGAGCTGTGACCCACTCGTCGGCCTACAACTACCGTGCCAACCTGCTGGCAGCACGCATTGCCGAACTGACAGGCCAAGACCCCACACCCTACGCCCACGAGGCGGCTGCCATCCTGCAGGCCCTGACCGACCGCATGTGGGTCACATCGCCACTAGGCGGAGGCCATTGGGCCGAATACCAGGACGCCATGGGCCTGAAGCGGCTGCACAAGAGCGCAGCCCTATGGTCGGTCTACACCCCCATCGACTGCGGGGCCGGCACACAGGAGCAGTTCTTCAAAGCCACAAAATATGTAGACAACATCATACCACACATCGACGTGGAGGACACGGGGCTGCGCACCATTGCTACCAGCAACTGGATGCCCTACGCCTGGAGCACCAACAACGTGGCTCCGGCAGAGGTGATGCACACAGCGCTGGCCTACTTCCAGGCCGGACGTGCAAAGGACGGCTACAACCTGATGATGGCCAATATCATTGACAACATGTACTACGGACAGTCGCCTGCCAACTTCGGGCAGCTGAGCTACTACGACGCTGCCCGTGGCGAGTGCTACCGCGACTTCGGCGACTGCATCGGCATCTCCGCCCGCACCCTGCTGCAGGGCCTCTTTGGCATCATACCCAACGCCCTCTACGGCGAGTGCATCATCAGTCCGGGGCTGCCCGCCGACTGGAACAAGGCACAGGTGAAGACACCCTACCTATCGTACAAGATGACAAGGAGGGGCGACAAGGATGTCTACGAAATCACCCAGAACTTCGCCCGACCGCTGAAGATTGTGTTCCGCCTGAGGCGTCATGGCGCAGACGATGTGGTGGTACAGGGAACCACTGACCGTACACAGACCATCACCATTCCGGCAAACCACAACGACGGACAACCTACAGCCCAATATCTGGCCGACGCCGAAGGCCAACGCCTGATGAGAGAGCAGCACATGCGCGACCGTGAGGCACGCCGTGAGCCCGGTAAGCTGGGACTGGCAGAACCCACGGTGTCGAAGAAGGAAAAGCAGATGAACATCGACAAACTCTTCAATGCCAACGTCGCCGACATCTTCAAGAACCGCTACAACAGCCCGCGACCTGCCACCACCACACTTCAGATACCACTGCAAGGTGCAGGCGACTGGTGCTCAACCGATTATACCCCTGAGATTGACGACTCCGGCTTCCGCTCGCTCATCAAGGGCGGCACCTTCAAGATGCAGGGCATCGGCTTCCGCACCCCACGCGACGGCCGGAACATCATCTACACCAGCCTCTGGGACAACTATCCCAGCAGCGTTACAGTGCCACTGACAGGCAAGGCCAGCCAGGCCTACCTGCTCATGGCCGGCAGCACCAACCAGATGCAGAGCCGGATAGACAACGGACTGGTGGTGTTCACCTATACCGACAACTCAACCGACACCCTGCGGCTGAACAACCCGCTGAACTGGTGTCCCATAGACCAGGACTACTACATAGACGGCAAGGCATTCACAGCACTGAAGCTGCGCCCCTACCGCGTCAGCTTGAAAACGGGGACCGTGAGCCGCGACCTGGGCAAGGAACTGGGCCTGAAGGAGAGCGCCGACGGGCGACAGATTCCAGGCGGCGCCGCTCAGATGCTGCGTATGAACCTGAACAAGAAGAAAGGGCTGAAGAGCCTAACAGTCATCCCGCTCTCAAACGATGTCGTCATAGGACTGATGGCTGTCACGCTACATCCATAGACATAACCATAACCCACCAACTGAAACAAGATGAACTTCGCCGTTCAAAACATACCAAACATACTTGACATCGTGTTCAAGGGGCTGCTCATAGGCATCATCGCCTCGGCACCCATGGGGCCTGTGGGCATCCTTTGCGTGCAACGCACCCTGAACAAAGGCCGCTGGTTCGGCTTCGTCACTGGCTGCGGAGCTGCCGTGAGCGACATGATCTACGCCGGCATCACCGGTCTGGGCATGGGTCTCGTGGTCGACTTTGTGAACAACGACACCAACCGCTTCTACCTGCAGATAGTGGGAAGCCTCACACTGCTGGCTTTCGGCTACTACACCTACCGCACCGACCCCATCAAGAAGATGCGAAAGCCGGGGCAGAGCAAGGGCACGCTGACACACAATGCCATCACCGCATTTCTGGTCACACTGAGCAATCCGCTCATCATTTTCCTCTTTATGGCACTCTATGCACAGTTCGCCTTCGGCCTGCAGCCCGACAAGCCCATCGACATGATGGTGGGCTTCGTCAGCATTATTGGCGGGGCATTGCTCTGGTGGTGGGGACTCACCTGGCTCATCGACCAGATTAGGGCCAAGTTCAGCACCGACGGCATCAAACTGATCAATCAAATCATCGGCATGGTGGTCATGCTGGGCAGCGTCATCATCCTGCTCTCTACTATCACCAGCCTACACCTCTATAACATATTCTGAAGCATGTTTATTGCCAACCAACTGAGAAAGAACAATATTGCAGAATACCTGCTCTACATGTGGCAGGTGGAAGACACCATCAGGGCCTTCGGCTGCTCGCTGCCACGCATAAGAAGGGAATACATAGCCCACTTTGACTATACCGACGAGCAGAAGGAGGAAGAGGCCGACTGGTATGGCAACCTCGTCAGAATGATGAACGAGGAGGGATGCCGGGAGAAAGGCCATCTGCAGATCAACAAGGTGACAATGCAATTGCTGGCCGACCTGCACACCCAGTTGCTGGCATCGCCCAAGTTCCCCTTCTACAATACTGCCTACTACAAGGTGCTGCCCTTTATCGTGGAGCTGCGCCAGCGAGGGGCCGACAAGCAGGAGAACGAGATTGAGACCTGCCTGAACCTGCTCTATGGCGTCATGATGTTGCGCCTGCAAAAGAAAGAGGTGACAGCCAGCACACAGCATGCCGTGAAGGAAGTTTCATCGTTTATTGGACTCCTGAGCGACTACTATAAGAAGGATAAGGAGGAACCACTGTTTTAATGACTAACAAGCAAAGATATGAACATACTGATTACTGGCTGCAACGGCCAATTGGGAAACGAAATGCAACGGCTGGAGCTGCTGCACCCCGAACACACGTACTTTAATACTGACGTACAGGAACTGGACATCACCGACCGTGATGCCATACGCCGCTTCGTCGACGAGCATGCCATCGACGGCATCGTGAACTGCGCCGCCTACACTGCCGTAGACAAGGCCGAGGAAAACATCGAACTGGCTACGGCACTCAACAGCGATGCACCGGGCTATCTGGCAGAGGCCGCAGACAGCCGAAACGGCTGGATGATACAAATCTCTACCGACTACGTCTTCGACGGCACCAACCATCGGCCCTACGAAGAGACCGACGAGGTCTGCCCCAACTCCGTCTACGGCAGCACCAAGTTGAAAGGCGAGTTCAATACCATGAACAATTGCCGGCAGGCCATGATCATACGTACGGCCTGGCTCTATTCCACCTTCGGCAACAACTTTGTGAAAACCATGATAAGACTGGGCAAGGAGAAACCCGAACTGGGCGTCATCTTCGACCAGGTGGGCACTCCCACCTACGCCCGCGACCTGGCACAGGTCATCTTCACAGCCATAGAGAAAGGTGTCAAGCCCGGCATCTATCACTTCAGCAACGAGGGCGTCATCTCCTGGTTCGACTTCACTAAGGCCATCCACCGCATCGCTGGCATAAAAACCTGCAAAGTGCGCCCCCTGCACACCTCTGAATACCCCACTCCTGCCAAGCGTCCGCACTACAGCGTGCTCGACAAGACCAAGGTGAAAGAGACTTACGGAATAGAAATACCCTACTGGGAAGACTCTCTGCGCGAATGTATTGAGCAACTCTGAACCAGCATCGGCTATGACCACCAAGACCACATTTTTAGCCCTCACACTGGCTGCAATCACTATGATGGGATGCAAAACGAATATGACAACCACTACCGTGACACCAGAACCGGCTCCTGCAACAGAGAAGAAACCCAAGACGATGCCGCAGGGCCGACTGCTGGAAGTGGACTACAAGGAGCGCGGAATGAGAATGCCGGCATTTGGCGATTTCCAGCTGAACCGCCGCTCAGGCACCCCCACCCTCTCTTTCTACCACTGGAGTGAAAAGAAGGTAATAGAGGTGCCTGACTCGCTTTTCGATGTGGCCCGCCGCATTATGGAAGAGGAGAAAATGTACGAGTATGACTCTTACTACGACAAAACGCCCAAGGGCGAAAGGATCCTTGACGGTACGCGATGGGATTTCTCCGCTTACTTTGAGGGCAAACAGTACATCTCATCCGGCGGCTTCGACACCTGGCCCCAAAACGTAAATGGTATTCGCCGCCTCGTCAAACTGCTGACAGAAGCGGCCAAGACTGGCACACAGGGCGAAGAAGAGTAACTGCACTCTCACCCTTCACTTCCCGCTCTGGAACATCTCAGTATGCTGGCGGATAAGCTCAGTGTCGTTGAAGTAGTCAATCTTCATGGCCTGACGCACCTCGCTCATAGTCTGGCATGCCACCTCACGGGCCTGTTCTGTGCCCTTGCGCAACATTTCGTACACGCCGGGTATGTCCTTCTCAAACTCACGGCGACGCTCACGCATCGGAGCAAGGAACTGCTGCAGCACCTCGTTGAGGAACTTCTTGCACTTCATATCGCCCAGACCGCCCCGACGGTAATGTTCCTTCAGCTCGTCCAAGTTCTGGTACTCTGGCCAGAAGTTCTTGAAGTCGTCCTCACATGAGAAAGCATCAAGATAGGTGAAGACGGCATTCCCCTCTACATGGCCGGGGTCACTCACATTCAGGTGCAAGGGGTCAGTGTACATCGAGCGCACCTTTTGCCACACCTCGTCGGCACTATCTGAGAGATAAATGCAGTTGCCCAGGCTCTTCGACATTTTCTCCTTGCCGTCGGTACCGGGCAGACGGCGTGCCGTCTGGTTCTCAGGCAGCATAATCTCTGGCTCCACCAACACGGGAGCATAGATTTGGTTGAAGCGGCGCACCAGTTCACGCGTCACCTCCAACATGGGCTCCTGGTCTTCGCCGGCAGGCACGGTAGTGGCCTTGAACAGAGTGATGTCAGCAGCCTGCGACACAGGATAGCAGAAGAATCCCAGCGGGATGTTGGCCTCGAAGTTTCTCATCTTTATCTCGGTCTTCACAGTAGGGTTCCTCTGCACCCTCGACACGGTGATGAGATTCATCAGATAGGTGGTCAGCTCTGCCAGTTCGGGTATATGGCTCTGTATGAAGAGCGTGCACTTTGCTGGGTCCAGTCCGGCAGCCAGCCAGTCAAGGGCCACCTGTATGATGCTCTGGCGCAGTTTCTCAGGGTTTTCGGCATTGTCGGTAAGTGCCTGTACGTCGGCCATAAACACGAACATACGCTCGTAGCCACCAGCGTTTTGCAGTTCCACGCGTCGTTTCAGCGAACCCACATAGTGGCCCAAGTGCAGTTTTCCTGTAGGACGGTCGCCCGTCAATATCACTTTCATTTTGTTCCTAATATTAATTTGTTTATTACTTACTGATAGAGGTAGCGCTTGATGCTCTTCTTCGGCGTTTTTGCAAACTCCTCGTTGTGAATCACTATCTCACTGATCTTCTCGTAGGCCGGCAAAAGCTCGTTCAGCGTGTTACGGTTTTGCTCCATAATGCCCTCCAGGTCTTCCTTGGTGAAGTTCAGGTTCCGGGCCTCGTCCAGATCGGGATGCACCAGCGCCACGAGTTTGTTCTCACGCTGCACCACGATGCTCTCCACCACCATCGCCATCGAGTTCAACTTGTCCTCTATCTCCTCCGGATAGATGTTTTGGCCGCTGGGGCCCAACAGCATGTTCTTCGAGCGTCCGTTGATGTAGACATTGCCGTTGATATCCATGGTGCCCAGGTCGCCGGTGTGGTACCAGCCGTCCTTGTCGATGGCCTCCCGCGTGGCTTCCTCGTTTTTATAGTAGCCCAGCATCACGTTCAGGCCCTTGGCCAAAATCTCTCCCGGCACGGTCTGCGGGTCGGGCGAGTCAATTTTCACCTTCATGTGAAGCACCTCTCTGCCGCAGGAGCCCGGCGCAAAGGTGTGCCAGTCGCTATAGCAGATAATAGGTGCACACTCCGTAGCGCCGAAGCCCACGGTATAGGGGAAGTTGATGCGCTTGAGGAACTGCTCCACCTCCTGGTTGAAGGCGGCGCCGCCAATGATAATCTCGTACATATTTCCGCCGAATGCCTTCAGCACTTCCTGGCAAATCATCTCACGCACTTTCTGTGAAATAATAGGCATCTGCAGCAGCAGACGCATACGGTTGTTCTGAATCTTGGGGAACACCTTCTTTCTGACAATCTTCTCGATGACCAGCGGCACGGCAATGACCACACGGGGCTTCACCTCGGCCAGTGCCTGGGCGATGATGGCCGGCGACGGCGTGCGGTTGAGGTAATAGACGTGGCAGCCGTGCAGGAACTCGAAGATAAACTCGAAGGCCATGCCATACATATGGGCCATGGGAAGGATGGAGATGATGCTGTCTCCCTGGTGGATAGTCTTTCCCAGCACATTGCAGGCAAAATCGTAGTTCGACCACAGGGCACGGTATGGCAGCATCACACCCTTTGAGAAACCGGTAGTGCCGCTGGTGTAGTTGATCAGCGCCATTTCTTCAGGACTGCTCTCTATGTAGTAGTTCACGTGCTCCTGCCGGAAATACTTGGGGAACTTCTGACCATAGAGTGCATTCAGGTTTTCGCGGGCGTAGGTCAGCTTCTCAGAGCGCGACAGGATGACGGAGAAGTCGGTACTGCGGATGATGCCCTCCAGATGTGGCATCTGCTCCGGGTCGATGGTTCCTGCCACATGGTCGCCGGCAAAGAGCAACTTGGCATCGCTATGGTTCACTATATTGTGTATCTGCTCAGCCATAAACTCGTGCAGAATGGGCACAGCCACAGCACCATAGGTCAGCGTGGCCAAGAAGGCCACAGCCCACTGGCTGCTGTTGCGACCGCAAAGGGCAATCTTGTCGCCCTTCTGGATGCCAGAGTTTTCAAACAAAATATGCACTTTTTCAATCTTCCGGGCCACATCGTGGTACTGCAGCGTCTGGCCTTTATAGTCGGTCAGCGCGTCCTTGTCCCAGAACTCGATAATGCTTTTTTGTATGAGTTCGTTAAAACTTGGTATTTGTTCCATAGTCATTATAAAGGTAACGTTTTATGCTTTTCTTAGGTGTTTTCTGAAATTCTTCGTTGCGCAGGATGATTTGTGCTATGCGGCAATAGGCAGGCAACTGCGTGTTCAGGTTCAGGTGGTTCTGCTCCATGATGGCCTCCAGCCCCTCGTGGTCAATCATCGCTGCCTCGTCCTGGTCGGGATAGACCAGTGCCACCAGCTTCTCGCCTTTCTGCACCACCAGGCTCTCACTCACCATAGGCATAGAGTTCAGCCGGTCTTCTATCTCCTCCGGATAGACGTTCTGCCCATTGGCGCCCAAGAGCATGTTCTTGATGCGCCCACGTATGTAGATGTTTCCGGCATAGTCCATGGTGCCCAGGTCGCCGGTGTGGTACCAGCCGTCCTTGTCTATGGCCTCACGGGTGGCCTCCTCGTTCTTATAGTAGCCCAGCATCACATTGGTGCCCCGCGCCACAATCTCGCCTGGCACATTGGCGGGGTCGGGACTTAGTATGCGCACTTCCATATTGTCGATGGCACAACCGCACGAACCGGCAGCAAACTCGTGCCAGTCACGATAGCTGATGAGCGGTGCGCACTCCGTGGCGCCATAGCCTACGGTCAGGGGGAAACCGATGCTCAGCAGAAACTCCTCGACCTCTTTCGACAGGGCTGCGCCGCCCACAATCACCTCGTAGGTGCGGCCTCCAAAGGCCTCCATCACCTTCTGGCAGATGCGTTCTTTCACCCTGTCACTCACCACGGGAAGGGCCAACAGCAGCTTCATCCGGTTGGTCTGCAGGATGGGGAAGACGCGCTTGCGCACTATCTTCTCAATGATGAGCGGCACCGAGATGATGAGCGCCGGCTTCACATCGGTAAATGCCTTGGCAATGAGCGACGGCGACGGCAGGCGATTGAGGAAAAACAGGTGACAACCGTTGCAGAAACCGAAAATGAACTCTATGGAAAGTCCGTACATATGGGCCATGGGCAGTATGTCAAGCATCGGGCTGCCCGGCTTCACTTGGCTGCCCAGCCGCCGCAGGCAGAAGTCCAGATTGCCCCACAGGGCGCGGTATGGCAGCATCACCCCCTTTGAGAAGCCAGTGGTGCCGCTGGTGTAGTTGATAAGCGCCAGCTCCTCAGGATCGTCCACGTGATAGTTCACATGCGACTTTGCGAAAGAATAAGGGTATTTGTTGCCGAACATTAAATTAAGATGTTCACGCGCATAAGTGAGGCGCTCCGAGCGGGAGACCATCAGCGAAAAGTCGGGCAAGTTGATGATGCCTTCGAGAGCCGGCATGCTGTCGGGGTTGATGTCCTTGGCAATAAAGTCGCCCACGAAGAGCAATCTGGCCTCCGAGTGGTTCACCACATTGTGAATCTGCTCGCTATTGAACTCATGAAGTATAGGCACCACTACGGCGCCATAAGTCAGCGTAGACAAAAAAGCCACAGCCCAATGTGCGGAGTTGCGACCACAAATGGCAATCTTGTCGCCAGGCCCTATGCCGCAGTTCTCAAAGAGAATGTGCAGCTTTTCTATTTTACGCGCCACATCGTGAAACTGGAGTGTCTGCCCCTCATAATCGGTCAGAGCGTCTGAATCCCAGTTGTTTACAATGGCGTCTTGTATGTATTTATTGAAACCAGAACCAATGTTCATTGCACAATTTTCAAAATTTTGTGCAAAGGTACATCGTTTTCTGCACAAATCCAAAAAAAAAGTGCAGTTTTTTCCACATTAACGTATTTTAAAGAACAGCCTCATTCAAAGATAACCGCCAGTTATATGGTATATAAGTGCCAGTTATATGGTATATAAGTGCCAGTTATATGGTATATAAGTGCCGGTTATCTCCCAAAGTTATTATGTGATGGAGCACATTATGGACGATAAATTACGTTTGGCCACTTCGGGCTTGATGGCTTCTGAAAGGGGAAGTTCTGAGGGATTGATGCACATTACCTGCGAGAATCCGGCATCGAGCAGCAACTGGCGGTCGGCTATGCAGCCTGCAACGAGGCAGACAGGGACTTGATGGGCCTTGGCCCGCTGGAGGATGCCGTAGGGCAACTTGCCCATTAGTGTCTGGCGGTCGGCCGACCCTTCGCCAGTGATGACAAGCGAGGCTCCGGCCAGCATATCGTCGAAGTGGACGGCATCGAGCAGCAAGTCGATGCCTGGACGGCAAGTGGCTCCAAGATACTGTAGGAAAGCATAGCCCAAGCCTCCGGCGGCTCCTGCGCCAGGCGCGTTCTGACGGTCGAAGCCAAAGTGGCGGGCAGAGATGGCAGCAAACCGACGGGCACGGTCATCGAGACGGCGCACCACGTCGGGAGTGGCCCCTTTCTGCGGGGCAAAGACACAGGCGGCCCCACGCTCGCCACAAAGCGGATTGTTGACATCGGTGGCAATGGTGAAACTCACACCGTCAAGCGCCCGCACATCGTCCCAGGTGCCATGCTTGGCAAAGGCGTCGATGATGGCCCGAATCATGCCGATGCCACAGTCGCTGGTGGCACTGCCTCCTAATCCCACGATGATGCGGCGGCACCCTCGGCTCACGGCGTCGGCCACAAGCTGGCCCGTTCCGTAGGTAGAGGTCAGCAGGGGGTTGCGCTCTTCGGACGAGAGCAGCTCCAGTCCACTGGCCTTGGCCATTTCGATGACGGCACTATCGCCACATACCAGATAGCAGGCGGTGACGGGGCGCATCAGGGGGTCGCGCACCGTCAATTCTGCAAGGTCGCCCCCCACAGCACTACGAAAGGCTTCTATCCAACCCTCGCCACCATCGCTGACCGGAATCTGGACCACGTCGGCATCGGAGAAACGGGATAAAAGGCCCTCGGCAGCCGCCTGGTTAGCCTCCTGCGAGGTCAGGCAGCCTTTGAAAGAGTCGATGGCTATGATGGCACGATGGCAAAGGTTCATGAGATGGCAGACCAGTTGATGTCGGTTTTACGTATTTCGCTGAGTCGCTGCCAGAGAGACTGATATTTGGCGGAATTGCATTGCGGATCTTCGCCGATGACGATGGCAGCCTCGTCGCGAGCCATCTGCACCAGCTGGCCGTCGCGGGCAATGTCGGCAATCTTCAGGTCGAAAGCCATGCCGCTCTGCTGCGTGCCCTCCAGGTCGCCGGGGCCTCGCAGCTTGAGGTCTGCCTCGGCAATTCGGAAACCGTCGTTGGTCTCGCACATGATGTCGATACGCTTCCTGGTGACCTCCGACAGTTTGTAGTTGGTGACGAGGAAGCAGAAACTTTGCTCGGCGCCACGCCCCACCCTGCCCCTCAACTGATGCAGCTGTGAGAGGCCGAAGCGCTGGGCGTCGATGATGACCATCACGGAGGCGTTGGGCACATTGACACCCACCTCTATGACGGTAGTGGCCACGAGTATCTGCGTCTGTCCGCTGACGAAGCGTTGCATTTCTTCCTCCTTGTCATGGGCGTTCATCCGTCCGTGCACTTTGCTGAGACGGTATTCGGGAAAGACCTGACAGAGGGTTTCAAAGCCTTGCTCCAGATTCTTCAAGTCCATCTTTTCGCTCTCCTCAATCAGGGGGAAGACAAAATAGACCTGGCGTCCTGCCTGGATTTGGCGTCGGATGCCGTCGTAGAGCGAGGTCATGCGGCTGTCGAAGACATGGACGGTCTGTATGGGTTTGCGCCCTGGCGGCAGTTCGTCGATGACGCTCACGTCGAGGTCACCGTAGAGTGTCATAGCCAATGTGCGGGGAATAGGCGTGGCCGTCATTACGAGCACGTGGGGGATAGCGCCGACTGCAGCCCCACCCCCGGCCCCTCCCGCTGTGGGGAGGGGAGTGGTTACATTTGTCTGCTGGTTAGTGTGCATACTCCCCTCCCCCTCGCGGGAGGGGTTGGGGGTGGGGCTGCTTTTTCCCCATAGCTTGGCCCTTTGGGCTACGCCGAAACGGTGCTGCTCGTCGATGACGACGAGGCCGAGACGGCTGAACTGCACGGTGTCTTCGATAACGGCATGGGTGCCCACCAGTATCTGCACGCTGCCGTCGAGGAGGCCAGCGAGCACTTCTTTCCGCTTTTTGCCCTTGATGATGCCGGTGAGCAGCTCCACACGGATGTCCATTCCGGTCAGAAGTTCGCGTAAGGTGGCCAGGTGCTGCTCGGCCAGAATCTCGGTGGGTGCCATCATGCAGGCCTGGAAGCCGTTGTCCAGGGCAATGAGCATGGCCATCAGGGCCACAAGGGTCTTGCCGCTGCCCACATCGCCTTGTAGCAGGCGGTTCATCTGTCGGCCGGAGCGCATATCGCTCCTGATTTCGTGCATCACGCGCTTCTGCGCCCCAGTGAGACTGAAGGGCAGGCATTGGTAATAGAAGGTGTTGAAGATATCGCCAATTCGCGGAAAGACGAAGCCCAAGTATTTGCGGCGCTGGTCACTGGCATACCGCAGAATGTTGAGCTGAACGAAGAAGAGCTCCTCGAACTTCAAGCGCACACGCGCCTGCGACAGCTGCTTGGCATCAGGTGGATAATGGATGGCGCGCAGAGCCTGGTCGCGGCTGACGAGGTGGAGTTTGGACGTGATGAAGGGGGGGATGGTCTCCGGCAGGGGCTGAGTGAGTTTGTCTAACAGATTGTGGACGAGCCGCTCAACACCCTTCGAAGTGAGATTGCTCTTCTTCATCTTCTCCGTAGTGTTGTAGTAAGGACGCATGCCCAGACTTTTATCGTCAAGTTCGGTGCTGTCGGCCCCGAATTCATCAACGTCGGGATGCTGTATCTGGATGCGGTTGTTGAACACAGAAGGCCGGCCGAAGACCAGATACTGACGGCCGACCTTATAATGTTCGCGGGCATACTTGCCCCCATTGAACCAGACCAAGTCCATCAGGGCAGTGCCGTCGGTAAAATGGGCAACCACCCGCTCTTTGTGGACACCCATGGAGAAGGTCTCGAAACTGAGTATGTGGCCAACGACTTGGACGAAGGCCATGTCGCCCGTCAACTCGCTCACCTTGTAGACTTTCGAGCGGTCCACGTACTTATAGGGGAAATACTCCAGCAGGTCGGCAAAGGTGTTGATGCCCAGTTCTGAACTGAGCAACTTCTTCCTGTTAGGGCCAACGCCCGTCAGGTACATGATGTCCTGCTGGAGAATGTCGGGCATAAAGGATTACAGGTGCAGCGTGTGTCCCATGCGCTGCTTTTTGGTCTGCAGATAACGGAGGTTGTACTCGTTGGGCTCTACCTCGATGGCGACGTTCTCTACGATTTCCAGGCCGTAGGCTTCCAATCCGACTCGCTTCACGGGATTGTTGGTCATCAGGCGCATCTTGTGCACACCCAAGTGGCGCAGCATCTGAGCACCGCAACCGTAGTCGCGCTCGTCGGCCTTGAACCCTAAGCAGAGGTTGGCATCGACAGTGTCGTAGCCCTCCTCCTGAAGGCGATAGGCGGCAAGCTTGTTCATCAGGCCGATGCCACGGCCCTCCTGCTGCATATAGACGATGACGCCTTTGCCCTCGCGCTCAATCATCTGCATGGCACGGTGCAACTGTTCGCCACAATCGCAACGCTTCGAGCCGAGGATGTCGCCCGTCATACACGAGGAGTGGACACGCACCAGTATAGGCTCGTCTTCACGCCACTCACCCTTGATGAGGGCGAAATGCTCCTGACCGCCCACTTTCTGGCGGAAGGGAATGATTCGGAAGTGGCCGTACTGCGTGGGGAGGTCGGCCTCTACGCCAACATCGATGAGCGACTCCTGGCGCAGACGGTAGGCAATCAGGTCCTTGATGGTGATAATCTTCAGTCCGTGTTTTTGGGCGTAGACCTGCAACTGGGGCATACGGGCCATGGTGCCGTCTTCGTTCATGATCTCGATAAGTGCGCCGGCAGGATATAGCCCGGCCAGTTTGCAGAGGTCGATGGCGGCCTCGGTGTGTCCGCTCCTACGTAGCACGCCATTGTCCTGGGCATAGAGCGGGTTGACGTGGCCGGGGCGTCCGAAGGTCTGCGGGGTCGAGGATGGGTCGGCCAGCGCTCGGATGGTGGCGGCGCGGTCGTGGGCCGAGACGCCCGTTGTGCAGCCTTCCAGCTTGTCGATGGTAACAGTAAAAGGGGTGCCAAGTAGTGACGTGTTCTCCTGCACCTGATGGGCCAGTTGCAACTCTTCGCTGCGGCTGATGGTGATAGGGGCACAGAGCACGCCACGGGCATTCTTCAGCATGAAGTTCACCATTTCGGGCGTAATCTTCTCGGCGGCACAGATCAGGTCGCCCTCATTCTCGCGGTCTTCATCGTCGACAACGATGACAAATTTTCCTTCTCGGAAGTCCTTCACGGCTTCCTCTATGGTTGATAGTTGAGATTGGTTCATATATTACTTAATTTTCTGTTGTAACAAGGGGAGTATGGTGGCCGTAGTACGCTCGATAGTCTTCAAGTCGCGGTAGAGGCGGAAACGGAAGCGGAGCATACGGAAATAGAAGAAGATGCCCACGGGCAGGACGATGCCCGTCAGGGCATTGAGCCAGCGCAGCCGGAAGGGGCGCGTGTGGGCATGGGTGGCCAATACGGGATAATGGTTGAGATTGTGAATGACGACGCGGTCGGTAGTGTTGCCAAGGTCGTCGATGACGGCTTCGAGCCTGTCGCTGATGTCCTTTATGCGCTGATCGTCGCCAGGACGGAAGAACACCTTAACGGGCGAGGGCCACCGCAACAGGTTGTGGGCCTGATGGTAGCGGTCAATCTCCTGTGTGATGTTCAGCAGTTCGGTGGCATCGGCCTCATAGTCGGGATCGGAGATAATGACCTCCTTGCCCACGATGTTGCGCTTCTGCCGGAGTCCGAGTATGCGGATGAACAGCAGTCGGTAGGCATCGATGTTGAAGACAGCCGAGTCGTTGTTGGCCTTGTAGGTGAAGAAAACAGCCATGGGCGCCAGCACGAAGGTGGAGATGCCCTTGCCGAACCAAATGGCCCAGTTGTCGTCGCGTGCCATGCGGGTGCCTGAGTTCTCGAAGATGTAGTAGATGATGAACACCACCACTGAAATGATGACCGGCACGCCCAGTCCGCCCTTGCGGATGATGGCACCCAAGGGGGCACCGATGAAGAAGAAGATGACGCATGAGAGGGCCAGGGTAAACTTGCCGATGAGTTCCAGCCAATGGGTGCGCTCCTGACGGTTCAGGTGGTTGGCATAGTCTGATTTCATGGTCAGGTCGTTGAGTACATTCTGGGCCTCACGTGCGGCGGTCATCATCACGCTGCGCTTGTCTTCCTTGTCTAAGTGGGCATAGACACTGTCAATCACGGGAAGGTCTGGCACAGCCGCCTGTTGCAACTTGGCCGAGTCGGTGGTGGTAAGCTGTGGTGTATAGAGCACATAGCGCTTTGCCTCATCATAGAAATTCTTGCCAACAGAGTCGATGAACTGGCGGATGGAGTCCAAGTCGTGCACAATCTGCTTGGCCGACTTTGCCTTGGCGTTGCCCGAGAGGTCGGCATCGGTCATGTTGAAGCCGCTGTCGAAGTCGAGCAGTATTTGCTTGTGGCCGAAAGTCTCACGGCGGTAGGGCACTTCAGCCGCTCCGCCAATGTCCTGCGAGCGCATGTTCTCAAACCATTCGCCGCTCCACAGGGTGAGACGCAGGTGCTTTTTCTCGGCAGTCGTCTGCAACATGCCCGAATCGGCAAGGATGATGGCCTGGTCTTCATACGACCCTGACTGACGGTAAATCATGATGCCATACAACTTGCCCGTGTCCAGATTCTTGCGCTGCACATAGAGGTTGGTGTTGGGCAGTCCGTCGTAGAAGATGCCTTCAGGTATCTCCAGTTCCGGGCTCTTCTGCTTCATAGAGAGCAGCAGTTCGGAGAAGTGCAGGTTGGCCTTGGGGCCGATGACGTCCTGGAAATAGTAAGACAGGCCGGCCATCAGAAGAGAGATGATGATGAGCGAGCGCATGGCCTGCATCAGCGAGATGCCTGCGGCCTTGATGGCTGTCAGCTCTGAACTCTCGCCCAGATTGCCGAAGGTGATGAGCGAAGAAAGGAGGATGGCGAGCGGGAAGGCCTGGGGCATCAGCATCAGGCCCATATACCAGAAGAACTGGGCCAGGACATCGAGGGTGAGCCCCTTGCCTATCAGATCATCGACATAGCGCCACAGGAACTGCATCATCAGCACAAACTGGCAAATGAAGAAAGTGCCCACGAAAAGCAGTCCGAACTGCTTTGCCACGAAAATGTCTAACTTCTTTATTCGAAACATCTTTACTCCTTTAGTTTCCTTGGCAGCAGGTGGCAAGCGCTTGCAGCATCTCGTCGTGCACCACGGAGTTGGTTGCCACTATGCTGTCACCCTGAGTGAACTGGGGCGAACCCTCGAAGTTGGTCACTCTGCCGCCTGCCTCGGCCACGATGAGAGCCCCGGCCATATAGTCCCATTGGCCGATGTACTTCTCCACGTAGGCATCCAGCCGTCCGGCAGCAACATAGCAAAGGGCAATGGCTGCCGAACCCAGCATGCGGACGCTGGAGGCACGGCCATAGAAATGGTTGATAAGTTGCTGTATGACTGGCTTGTAAGCCTGACTATTATAGGGCAGCTGCAGGCAGAGCAGGGCATCGTCAATGGCCGATTGGCCTACGTGCAAGGGCTGGCCGTCGGCATAACTGCCGCCCCCAAGCCAGGCATAGAAGCACTCGTCGGCACAGACCTCGTAGACCACGCCCAAGAGAATATCTGTGCCGCGCATCAAGGCGATGCTGACGGCATAGGGGGCAAAGCGGTGAATAAAATTTGTAGTGCCGTCGAGCGGGTCAATCACCCAGCACAGTTGCTCATCGGCCACAGGATGGTCAGCAGCCGATGAAACAGTTCCTTCCTCGGTGATAAAAACAGCCTGAGGCAGGAGTTCTTGCAATTTCCCGACAATCAGTTTCTCCGACTGCTTGTCGACATACGACACATAGTCGTGAGCATGCTTGCGCTCCACGCTTGCCGCAGAGAAATGGCTCCGCTCCTGACGGATGAAAGCCCCCGCCTGACGTGCCACGTCGTAGACGGCAAGGGTCAATTCCTGCAAATTCAGCACATCCATCGCCACTGGCTATTCACCATTATACTGGAACACGCCCCCCAAGTCGGGGTTCTCGCCAAAATACTCTTCGGTGTTGTAGTCCTGCACGGCAGGCTGATTGTAGTCCTTGCGCAGGGGGCCTTCATGGACGAGGTAGTCGTTGAAGTTGACGGTAGTGAGCACCAATCCGAAGAATCCGAAAGCACAGCGCACGCTCTCAGGACGGATGTTGCTGTTGATACGCATCGTCGAGAAGAAGGTGTGGTTGAAATACTCCAGCCTGTTGTGCTTATAGAAGAGATCTACCTCGTACTGGTTTCTCCTGTCGATCGAATCGGCAGTGGTGAACATATAGCCCACGTTGCTGACAGCATCGTCCATCCAGTCGGTGTTGATACTGTCGTTGGGCAGGATATTCTCACGGATGTTGTCCTGCACTTCTGCAAACATTGTCTCTTCCGACGGACAGGTGATGAAAGCCACCAGCAGTACAGCCCCCAAGAAGGCTCCCCAGATGATGATTTGTCCGAGGCAGGAGTGGCGAAACTCCTTGAAGAGTGATTCGCTCTTTCGGAACTCCCCATTGTTGTTTTGGTCCATAGAAACTAAGATTTTTCTGATTTAATGCGAAATGAGATTCATAAATTCCTGGCGCGTCTTGGCCTGATTGAAGGCGCCGCTGAACTCGCTGGTGGTGGTGATAGAGTTCTGCTTCTCTACGCCCCGCATCTGCATGCACATGTGCTTGGCTTCGACCACCACCATCACGCCCATCGGCTTCAGCGTGTCTTCTATACATTGACGTATCTGCAGCGTCATCCGCTCCTGCACCTGCAGCCTGTGGCTGAAGATGTCGACCACGCGGGCAATCTTTGAGAGCCCCGTGATGTAGCCGTTGGGGATATAGGCCACGTGCACCTTGCCGTAGAATGGCAGCATGTGGTGCTCGCAGAGGGAGAAGAAGTCAATGTCCTTGACAATGACCATCTGGCTATAGTCCTCGCGGAAGAGGGCATCCGTCAGTACTTTGTGGGCATCCATGGCATAGCCACGTGTCAGCACCTGCATGGCTTTGGCCACGCGCATGGGTGTCTTCAGCAGCCCTTCGCGGTCGGTGTCCTCGCCAAGCAGTTCGATGACTTTCTTATAGTGGGCGGCTAATTCGTCAAGGCCTTCCCTGAACTCAGTATTCTCAGTCATGACAATCTTATCGCGTTAATGTGATTTTGCCTTTTACCACCGTGGCCGACTCGTAGCCCATCTTCCTGACCTCCAACATCTTCTCGCGTGCCTCGGCATAGGTGCGGTAGTTGCCCATGCGGCAAATCCAGCGGGGTGAGTAAAAGTGTACGTAGACCTCCTCGCCGGGGAAAAGTTGGCGCAGCGAGTTGCCTGTCTGCTCTGCCCTTTGGCGGTCGCGCCGGGTATTGCCGCCAGCAAAGGCCTGCACCCGATAGCCGGTGGTCTTATACGAGCGTTTCAGCACCGTGGTGGTGGTGGTGTCGGGGGTGGTTTTTTCCTCCTGGGTTTCCTGGGGTGCCACGGGCTTGGCAGTCTGTGGTGCGGTCTTGCTGCTGTCGTCCTGCTTCTCTGCCTTTTTGGCGGGTGTGACGGTCTTGGCGGGTTTGGCCGTCGTGACGGGCTTGGCCTTCACGGGCTGCTCGCCAATGCCGTTCACCAGGTCGTCGATGGCCTTGTCGTGGTGTATGGTCACCGTCCCTTCACCCGCCGTATGCTGCTGCACACGCTGGGTGAAGGTCTGGGCATGAGTGTTGACTGCCGACAATTGGCAAGCAAGTAGAATGACCAATGCTTTCATACTGAACGATTTACTTAAAGGCATCGATGATACCCTTGAAGTCGGCTGCTTTCAGCGATGCGCCGCCAATGAGTCCGCCATCGATGTCGGGCTTGGCAAAAAGTTCGGGGGCATTGCTGGCCTTGCACGAGCCGCCATAGAGGATGGTGGTGTCGTCGGCCACGGCCTGACCATACTTTTCGGCTATGATGCCACGGATGTAGGCGTGGATTTCCTCTGCCTGCTCGGCTGTGGCGGTCTTGCCTGTGCCGATGGCCCAAATGGGCTCATAGGCGATGACAATCTTGCGGAAGTCTTCCTCTGAGAGATTGAAGACACTGCCCTCCAGTTCGGCCTTGACCACCTCGTTCTGCTTGCCGGCCTCGCGCTCTGCCAGGCTTTCGCCGATGCAGAAGATGACCTTCAGCCCGTTCTTCTGTGCCAGAAGCACCTTCTCCTTCAGAATTTCGGGGGTCTCCTTGTAGTACTCACGGCGCTCGCTGTGGCCCAGGATGACATACTGTGCACCTGTGCTCTTCACCATCTCTGCGCTCACCTCTCCGGTGAAGGCACCCTTCTCCTTGTCGGCGCAGTTTTCTGCTCCCAGTCCGATGATGTCCTGGTCGAGAAACTGTGCGATGGATGCCAAGTGGATGAACGGTGTGCAGATGACCACCCCGCAATTGGGCTTGTCGGCCTTGAGTGTTTCGTTCAGCTCTTTTGCCAGAGCGATACCGTCCTGAAGATTCATGTTCATCTTCCAGTTTCCTGCAACAATTTTCTTTCTCATAATTCTTTTGTTATTTTAATTAGGGGTTAATATTATTCATTCGACTGAGGAGTTTCCTCCTTAGTTTCTATGATTTTCGGCGATTTTCGGCGCACCCACTTTGTCCACATCCACAGCCTGTCGGCAACGGTGAGCAGGAACAAGGGGAGCACAAACCAGAGCAGCAGCCGCAGTATTTTCCCGGGCACGGAGTCTTCGGGCATCTGGCCTATGGGCAGACTCTCAAGGGGCAGCGTCCACTGGTCTTCGTCGATGACGGGCAGACGGTTGTGGCTCCACTTGCCGATGACGGTGCCCTGGTGGAGCAAGAGCAGTCCGGGATTGCTGCGGATGATGGTTTTCAGGGTTATCTCGTCGGTATGGCAGAAGGGATATTCCGCACCGGTGATGTCGCGCCAATGGCTGATGGCCCCCTCGGTGCTGGCCGTCAGACAATAGAAGGGATAACCATGCTGCTTGGCATACTCGTAGAGCTCGTTGATGAGGTCCAGCCGCGAGTCGTCGGCCTGCTCCAGATGCGGCGACACCAGCAGCATGGTGTAGCCGCTATGGGCCAGCACATCGGCGGTGATGTCGCCCTCGTCGGCCGAGACGATGCTGAAGTCGTGGATGGGAGGCACAAAGCCCTGGCTCACTTGAATGGTCTTCGAGTCGACAAAAGTCCAAGTAGAGTCGGGATAGTTGTCGAGGGTGAACTCCTGCTGCCGGCCGTCTTTCTCCAGAATGAAAGTGGTCTCAAACTGTGGCTGCTCCTCGCCCTCAGGTATCTCCATGCCCTTGGGGATATTGGCCCCGATGTGGTAGGGACGGAAGTCGAACTGGGGCAGGTCGTAGATGCTCCAGGCAGCCACGGCCAGGATGAAGAGGGCCGAATAGTTGATGACAATCCACTGATTGGAGCGGCTGACGAAGCGGAACATCTCCATTGGCAACCACGCCACAACGATGGCAGCCACGAGCAGCACCACATTCTTCAGGAAGGTCTGCCAGTTGGTGAGCACGAGGGCATCGCCAAAACAGCCACAGTCGCTAATGGGATTAGTCAGGGCCAGCCACAGCGTGAGTGGGGTCATCACGGCCAGCATGAGCAGCGCCAGCCGGGAAACGAGCCGCCGCCTGATGGCAAAAAGAAGGAAGATGCCGAGGCAGAACTCTATGGCCGACAGGCCCACCGACATGATGAGGGCGGCGGTAGAAGAAAGCAATTGGTCCAATCCAAGCGCCTGCGCATAGTCATCTATCTTGTACTGCGTACCCCTGGGGTCTACGGCCTTCACAAACCCCGAAAGGATGAACACCGCAGCCAGCAACAGACGGCAAAGATTGACAACGACTTTCTTCATAACTTAATGAGGCCGAACACCGCGTAGTTGATGATGTCCATCAGATTAGCGTCGATGCCTTCGCTGACGAGTGTTGCGCCTCCCAGATTTTCAATTTCCTTGATGCGTTCTATTTTGGTGAGTATGAGGTCGGTATAGCTGCTCACGCGCATGTCGCGCCAAGCCTCGTTGTAGTCATGGTTCTTGCGCTTCATCAGCTCCAGGGCCTTACGGGCATAGCCGTCGTAGAGTGCCAGAGCTTCTTCGGCGTTGATGTCAACCGTATCGGCGAATCCCCGTTCCAACTGTATCAGGCCCACGATGCCATAGTTGACCAGGGCCATAAATTCGGGTCTGATGCCTTCGCCAACCAGCGATTCGCCAGTCAGCTCCAACTGCCTGATACGCTTGGCTTTGATGAAGAGCTGGTCGGTGAGCGACGACGGTCTCAATATGCGCCACGATGCCCTGTAGTCGTGCAGTTTACTGCTGAAAATGCTGCGACATTCGGCTATTGCAGCCTCAAATTGGGCATTTGTTCTTTCAAATCTATCCATAACAGGGTGCAAAGGTACGAAAAAAAACTTGAAGAGAAAAGCAAAGACTGAAAAAAATCACTTGGCCTTCTTTCCGAAGAGCGAGAAGTGAACGTAGCGCTTGGGGTGCTGCCTGAGATCTGTCAGGAGCGAGTCGGCACTGCACATGGTGCCGTTGAGGTTCCAGTAGAGCGCAGGGTCGCGCATGAGCAGGCCCAGTGTGCCCTCTTTGCTGTTGATTGCGGCTGTGGTCTGCTCCAGGTTGGCCATGGTGTTGTCAACCTTCAGCATGGTTGCCGCCACGTCTATGTCGTTCAGTTTGTGGGTGAGGCTCTCGGTGTTGGCCAGCACGCCGTCGGCCTTGGTCATCATCTGGGGCACCTGGCGGTTGAGGGCTGCCGTGAGCTGGTTCAACTGCTGGGTGGTGGTGGTCAGGTTGGCCGTCACCTGGTCGATGTTGCCTATCGAGCTCTTGATGGCGGGGTCGGCCAGCAGGGCATTGACCGAAGCCAATATGGAGTCCAGCTTGGGCAGCAGCTGCTCTATCTGGGGCACCATGCCGGCGGCCTTGCCCATCAGTCCGGCCTCGATTCCGCCCTTGATGGTGTCGCCCTTGGTCATCAGCAGGCCCATGTCGGGGCCGAACTTCAGTTCCAGCTTTACGTTGCCCAGCAGGTCGCTGGAGATTTCGGCCCGGGTGCCCTTGGGCACCTTCAGCTGATTGTCCAGCCCTATCACGGCCACGATGTGGTCGGGGCGGGCATAGTCGTAGTTTATGCTCTCCACCACACCCACCTTGAAGCCGTTGGCATAGACGGGGCTTGAGGTTGACAGCCCACTCACATTGTCGAAGAGGGCGTAGTAGCTGTTGCTGGATGAAAACAGGGTGAGTCCCTTGAGGAACTGCATGCCAAAAAACAAGATGACGATGCCGGCGATGGCCACCAGCGCAATCTTTACTTCTTTAGTGAACCATTTCATATTTTGTCGTTATTTCTTATTCTTCTTATATTTATATTCCTGAATGGCGGCCTGCGTGTCCATCTTCTCACCGTTCTTGAAGGCGATGATGAAGGCTTGCGGGAACTTGCCGGCCACCTCTTTGCGCAGGGCACGTATCTGCTGATAGTCAGTAGTGCACCCTACGGTGTATTTCCATATTTTGCCCTCCTTGTAGCTGTCTACATCCTTCAGCCCCTTCAGCTGGCGGTCGCCGGGCTTCAACTGGCGGTCGCTGGCCATCAGCTGCACCTTGAACACGGGTGCCTCGGCGGGGGTGTCATCTTTCTGTGGCTTTTGGCTGATGGTGTCGGGGGTCTGCACTGTGGTGTCGGTTTTCTCCGGGGCCTGGTCCTGGGTTTTCTCTTCCTTCTTGTCGGCAGGCAGTTTGGGGGCTTTCCCGCCGGTGCGCTTGGCCTTGTACGCCACGAAAGCCTGGTATATGCCGCGGCCCAGGGCGTCAATGTTCTTCTTCTCGTTCAGATAGGCCTCCTCCGAGGGGGTGGTGATGTAGCCCAACTCCACCAGACAGGCCGGCATCGACGTTTCGCGCAACACCAGGAAGGCATCCTGCCTGACACCCTTGTTGGGCCTGTGGGCGGTGCGGCACACGTGCTTCTGGATGGCCTTGGCCAGTTCCACGCTCTCCATCATGTTGGCGTCGTTAATCATTTCGAAGATGATGTAGCTCTCAGGCGAGCGGGGGTCGAATCCGGCATAGTGCTGCTTGTAGTCCTTCTCTATCAGGATGACGTCGTTCTCCCTCATGGCGGCACTCAGTTTCTCGTCGCTGCGGCGCATGCCCATGGTGTAGGTCTCCAGTCCGGCTATGGGCTTCTTGCTGGCCACCGAATTGGTGTGTATGCTCACAAAGACGTCGGCCTTGTTCCTGTTGGCAATGGCGGCCCGCTCGTGCAGGGGGATGAAGACATCGGTCTTGCGGGTATAGATGACCTTGACGTCGGGGCAGTTCTGCTCCACATACCGTCCGAAGGCCAGGGCCACGTTCAGATTGATGGTCTTCTCCTTGGAGTATTTGCCCAGCGCTCCGGCATCCTTCCCCCCGTGGCCGGCATCGATGACCAGCGTGAAGCGATGGTCGGCGGCAGCCAGCGCCACCTGAAGGAGCAGAAGCATCAGGACAGTCGTTAAGTATCTCATTTTCATCTGTTTTTGTTTCTCTCGCTTATTTACTTACTACAATCTCCACACCGGCACCATCGCAGTCGGCACCCATCGGGGGATTGAGCTTCAGTAGCCGCACTTCTGACTTTGACACCTGCGGAAATCGGTCCAGCACCTGACGGCCTATGCGGCCCGCCACATGCTCCAGCAACTGCGAGGGCTGCCGCATCTCCTGCCTGACCAGGTCGAGCAGGTCGGCATAGCTCACGGTGTCCTGCAGGCTGTCGGTGGCTATTGCACGCGCCATATCGCAATGAACACGCAGGGAGACCGAGAACCAGCCCCCCACCCTGCGCTCCTGCTCCAGCACGCCATGATAGGCATAAAGGCGCACGCTGTCCAGCACGATGACACTACTCTCCACTTTCATCTCTTCCGTTCATTCGGCGGCAACGGCATCATCTGCCATGTCGGCCTCGCTGCTGCCCGGCAGATATTTCTTCAGGGCGCGCTCCACGCCGTTTTTCCAGGTGTTGATGCTCTCGTCGTTCAGTTGAAGCGATGCCACCAGGCGTATCACGTGCTCGATGGGCATGCGGTAGCGCAGCACGCCGCTGATCAGTTTGGCATAGTTCCAGTATTCGGGGTTGAACTTCTCGGAGAGGCCCTCTACCGTGATTTTGTAGCCACGGGTGTTGGTGAACTGGAAGTCGTAGCGCTTGGTGCCGTCGGCATTGGCCTGCTTCAGGATTTTGCCCTTGGTCACCGACTTAGGCAGCACGATGCCCTCGTCGTCGTCCTGCAGACCGGTGAATATCTCGTAGGGATAGCCGTCGAGCAGCCCCACCAGGGCCACCCATTTCTCCTTGTTGTTCTGAAACCGCACCACGTCGCACTCCAGCTCCTGGGGCCTCACCTCGCAAACGGCTGCCAGCCCCACGTTCAGGCCCAGGTCGCCCTTGGGTGCCAGCGTCTTGAGATGAGCGGCCAGGCGCACCATCTGCTGCCGCTGCACGGGGTCAGGGCTTTGGCTCTCCAGCCGCTCCAGTTCGTCCAGCAGATGCTCTTCGCCACCGAAGGCTGCCAGTATGCCGTTCAGCATATCGTCGTTATTAATGCTTGTCTGAGTCTCCATTTCAGTCTATACCATTCGTTTTGAGCCTACAAAGGTACACATTTTTTTATGTATAGGCAGCAGTTTAACGGCTTTTAACGCGCATTTGCAGACAGCCCACCATTGCGCAGCCCCAATTGCCGTGATGTGTAGGGGAAAAAGGACGAACCTTTCAAGGCAAAAGGACGAACCTTTCAAGGCAAAAGGACGAACCTTTTGAAACGAAACTTTGAAAGCAAAGCTACCAGAGGCCGGCCGTAGCAGTTCAGAAGCATAGACGACAGTTGACGCCATTGCGGCTTGGAGCATCAGTTTTGTCAAATTTTTAGAAACAGCCCAAATACCCCCCTTTAGAGATAAGTGCCACTTATCTCGGAGATAAAAGGCACTTATCTCGGAGATAAGTGGCACTTATCTCCGAGTCCGCTTTGGCCTCCCCTTAGGAATGTAAAATATTTTTGATTGCCGCCCTGCTTGCAAAAGTTGAACAGCCCTAAATGTTGAGCAGCTGGCGAAGATTGCTGATGGTGTGCTGGATTTTCTCGAAGTTGTCCATCAGGCTCACATCGAAGGAATAGGCAGCCTTAGAGTAGAACGGCTCGCGCTGGGCCAACTGGGTGGTGATGAACTCGAGCAACTCATCAGGAGTCTTGCCCTTGAGCAGGGGGCGCTCTGTGCGACTCATCGCCAGATGGGCACCCAGCACCTCAGGCGATGCCTTCAGATAGACCACGGTGCCCTGCTGGTTCATATAGTCTATGTTGTCGAAGAAGCAGGGCGTGCCCCCTCCGCAGCTGATGATGACGTCTTCAAACTCAGCCACCTCATGAAGCATGTTGCGCTCTATCTTCCGGAACCCCTCCTCGCCATATTCTTCGAAGAGTTGGGCTATGGTGCGATGCCTACGGCTGGAGATGTACCAGTCAAGGTCATAGAGAGGCAGGCCCAATTCCTTGGAAAGGGCCTTGCCTATAGTCGTTTTTCCGGCTCCCATGTAGCCGATGAGGATGATTCTCGTCATTTGTTCACAACAGACATGCACTCGTCGTAAGTCAGGTCTTTGGCCCGGTCGCGCAGGGCTTTTGGCAGCCTATAGTTCTTGCCATCGTAGACAAGATATGGGCCGTAGCGGCCATTGAGCACCTCCAGTTTGGAGTCTTCGGCAAATGCCTTGATATGCTTGTTCTGGGCCTGTTTGCGCTTCTCCTCGATTAGTCGCAGGGCGGCGGTCATGTCGATGGTCAGCGGGTCGTCGCCCTTGGGGATGGGGGTATAGACACCCTTGTGCAGGATATAGGGCCCGAAGCGACCGGAGCCCACGGTGACGGGCTCGTTCTCATAGCTGCCGAGCATGCGGGGGAGCTTGAACAATTCGAGAGCCTGCTCGAGGGTGACGGTCTCCATGCCCAGCTCCTTTGGCAGATGGGCGAACAGCGGCTTATCGGCATCGTCGGCCTTGCCAATCTGAATGACGGGGCCGTAACGGCCTATCTTGACGAAGACGGGACGCTTCCTCACAGGGTCGATGCCCAGTTCGCGCTCGCCCACCTTGTGCTTCGAGCGAGCGTTGAGCGTAGCCTCGACGGTAGGCTCAAAGTCGTGGTAGAAGCTCTTGATGGTCTTGTTCCAATCCTGCTTGCCCTCGGCTATCTGGTCGAAGTCCTGCTCCACCTTGGCGGTGAAGTTGTAGTCCATAATGGCGGGGAAGTTCTCCATCAGGAAGTCGTTCACCACGATACCCATGTCGGTGGGCAGCAGTTTGCCCTTCTCGCTGCCTACCACCTCGGTGCGCTTCCTATGGGTGATCTGCTTGCCCTTCAGGGTGATGACGGTATAGTCATGCTCCTCGCCCTTCTTGTCGCCCTTGGCCACATATTCACGCTGCTGAATGGTGGAGATGGTGGGGGCGTAGGTAGAGGGTCGGCCTATGCCCAGCTCCTCCAGTTTGTGCACGAGCGAGGCTTCGGAATAGCGCTGGGGCCCCTGGTTACAACGCTCGTTGGCGGTCACCTCGCGGCGCAACAGCAGCTGGCCCTCGCTGAGAGGAGGCAGGGTATGGACGGCATCGTCGTGACGCTCGTCCTCGTCGTCGACCGACTCGTGGTAGACTTTCAGGAAACCGTCGAAGGCTATCACCTCGCCATTTGCCGTAAACTGCAGGTCGGCAATAGAGGCAGGGCCTTCAATGCGAATGGCGACGGTGGTCTTCTCTATCTCGGCATCGGCCATCTGACAGGCGGCTGTGCGCTTCCATATCAACTCGTAGAGGCGGCGCTCCTGCAGAGTGCCCTCGATGGCGGTGGTGTCCATATCGGTGGGGCGGATGGCCTCGTGAGCTTCCTGTGCGCCCTTCGAGCTGGTGTGATACTGACGCACCTTGCTGTAGTGCTCGCCGTAGAGAGCAGCGATTTTCTGCTTGGCGGCGCTGATGCAGAGGCCGGACAGGTTGACGGAGTCGGTACGCATATAGGTGATGAGACCGCTCTCGTAGAGGTGCTGCGCCACCATCATGGTCTGACTCACGGTGAAGCCCAGTTTGCGGGCTGCCTCCTGCTGCAGCGTGCTGGTGGTGAAGGGGGGTGCCGGCGTGCGGTGGGTCGGCTTCTTCTGTATGCTGTCCACGATGAAGGTGGCGTCCTTGCATTGGTCAAGAAAATCCTTCACCTCATCTTCGGTCTTGAAGCGCTTGTCGAGCACCGACTTCACCTCGGCCTGACTGCCGTCGGGCATGGTCACATTAAAGGTGGCCGAGACGCTGAAATAGGGTTCGCTCTTGAAGTTCTGAATCTCGCGCTCACGCTCCACAATGAGGCGCACGGCGACACTCTGAACGCGGCCGGCAGAGAGCGACGGCTTGACCTTGCGCCAAAGCACTGGCGAGAGCTTGAATCCCACCAAACGGTCGAGCACGCGCCGGGCCTGCTGGGCATTGACCAGATTCATGTCAAGCGTGCGGGGATGCTCGATGGCAGCCAGGATGGCGGGCTTGGTGATTTCGTGGAACACGATGCGCTTGGTCTTCTTTTCGTCAAGGCCCAGCACTTCGCACAGATGCCACGAGATGGCCTCTCCCTCGCGGTCCTCATCACTTGCCAGCCACACCTGAACGGCTTTCTCAGCGTTTGAACGCAACTCGTTCACCACTTTCTTCTTCTCCTCAGGCACCTCATACTCAGGCTCAAGCGTGCTGATGTCAATACTCAAGTCGTGCTTCTTCAGGTCGCGGATATGACCGTAGCTCGACATGACCTTGTAGTCCTTGCCCAGGAATTTCTCGATGGTCTTAGCCTTGGCAGGCGACTCGACTATAACTAAATTTTTCTGCATATTTTTTACTAACCAAATATACTTATTAGTTGTTTAGGAATTTCTTTGTCTGTTGGCCAACCTTCACAATGTAGACGCCCTTGGGAAGATGGTCGAAGTCAAGGGTCAGCGACTCGGTGGCCGTCAGCACTTGCAGCCCCTTCATATTAAATATGGTGACGCGCTCGCCCGTAGCAACATCTACACGCAGCACGCCATCGCTCATCCGGATAGACGAGCCGCTGGCCGTAGCCGACGCCAGGGCCGAGAGATCGTCGGCCGAGAAGAACAGCTTAGAAAGTGACAAAAGCGGAATCTGCCTGATGGTGCCATCGGTGAGCTCGATGTTCATATCGGTAGAGCTGAAAGTGATGCGCTCAATCTGACTGATGGCAAAACCAGTCTCGCCGCCACCTTCGCCGCCCTCACCAACAACCAGATACTGGTAGCTGTCGGCCATGCAAACACTGCTCATCAGGAGCAGGAAAACGGTCAAAAAATGTCTCAACATTCTCATCATTCTCCAAATTTTGGGTGCAAAGTTAGGCATTATTTTGAAAAAAAGACACTTTCTGAAACAAATTTTGCAAAAAATAGAGGCTTTTTGTTGCTCATTAGAAATAAAATGCCTAAATTTGTCAGCAAAAACCAAACTACACAATATTATGATAGACGTAAAAGAGACTTTGAAGAAAAGCGAAGAGCGCATGGAGATGGCCGCCATGTTTCTGGAGGACGAACTGAGCCGCATACGCGCCGGAAGGGCTAATGTGGCCATACTCGATGGCGTCAGAGTGTCGAGCTACGGCTCGAAAGTGCCCCTCAACCAAGTTGCCACGGTGAACTGCCCCGATGCGAGGACCATTGCCATCAAGCCCTGGGACCGCAAGCAAATCAAGGACATCGAGAAGGGCATCATGGACAGCGACGTGGGTATCACCCCTGAGAACAACGGCGAGGTGATACGTCTCACCATCCCACAGCCCACAGAGGAGCGCCGCCGCGACCTGGTGAAACAGTGCAACAAAATTGCCGAAAAAGCCAAAGTAGAGGTGCGCAACGTGCGGGCCGACATCAAGGACAAGCTGAAGAAGGCCATCAAGGACGGACTGAGCGAGGACAACGAGAAGGATGCCGAACTGGAGCTTCAAAAATTACACGACAAGTACATCAAGCGACTGGACGACCTGATCGAAGCCAAGAACAAGGAAATAATGACCGTCTAAGTGAGAGGACTTGTTGTAAAGAATACTGGCAGCTGGTACACCGTCCGCACAGACGACGGCCAGCTGCTTGACTGTAAGATTAAGGGAAACTTCCGCCTGAAAGGCATACGCGCCACAAACCCCGTGGCCGTGGGCGACCGCGTAGTGGTGGACGGGGGATTCATCTGCGAGATAGAAGACCGCCGCAACTACATCATCAGAAAGAGCATCAACCTGTCGAAGCAGAGCCACATACTGGCCGCCAACGTAGACCAGGCTTTGCTCATTGTCACCGTGAGCCACCCACAGACCAGCACCACGTTCATCGACCGCTTCCTGGCATCGGCAGAGGCATACCGGGTGCCGGTGGTCATCGTCTTCAACAAGACGGACATACTGCACGATGACGAGCGACACTACCAGCAACTCATGGTCAGGCTCTATGAAGCCGTGGGCTACCATTGCCTGCAGGTGTCAGCACAGACAGGTGAGGGGCTCGATGAGCTGCGGCCCTTGCTTGAAGGCAACATCACGCTGCTGAGTGGCAATAGCGGTGTGGGCAAGTCGACACTCATCAACGCCCTCGTGCCCAACGCCAACCTGCGCACGGCGGAAATCAGCGATGTGCACAACCTGGGCATGCACACCACCACCTTCTCGGAGATGATACCCATTGGCCAGGACGGCTACCTCATAGACACCCCGGGCATCAAGGGCTTCGGCACCTTCGACATGGAACCAGAGGAGCTGACAGGCTACTTCAAGGAAATCTTCCGCTTCTCAAAAGACTGCCACTTCAGCAATTGCACTCACACGCACGAGCCGGGCTGCGCCGTCCTCAAAGCCCTCGACGACCACCTCATAGCCCCCAGCCGCTACCAGAGCTACCTCTCCATGCTCGGCGACAAGGAAGAGGGCCGGTACCGCTAATACACATCGCCATTCCGGTGTCCCCCCTCCCCCGCTCCCCCCGCCCCTTTAGGGGAGGGGTCGGTGGAGGGGTAACCACTTGGCTCAAAGTATATAGCAAGAAGCACTACCTTTGCCAACGATTACGACAAAATAACAGATTAAACAAATCAAAACCACATCAACAACTATGAAGAAACAATTCTTTTTATTCCTCCTTGCGCTCCTGCCCGTGGTGGCAAGCGCACAGGATGCCGTGGAGATTGACGGCATTTACTACAATGTGATAACAAAGGGCAAAGTGGCCGAAGTGACAAAGAAGCCCAGCGGTAAGTACACAGGCAGCGTGAACATCCCCGCCAGCGTCATCTACGAGGGGGTAGAGTACAGCGTGACAACCATAGGAGAATATGCTTTCTCTGGTTGCAGCGGCCTGTCCTCCGTCACAATTCCAAACAGCGTGACGAGCATAGGAAGCTCTGCTTTCCGTGAATGCAGCGGCCTGACCTCAGTCACCATCCCAAACAGTGTGACGAGCATAGGAGAAAGGGCTTTCTTTCGTTGCAGCGGCCTGACCTCAGTCACGATACCTAACAGTGTGACGAGCATAGGAGACCTTGCTTTCTGTAATTGCAGCGGCCTGACCTCAGTCACCATTCCAAACAGCGTGACGAGCATAGGAAGCTCTGCTTTCAGTGACTGCAGCGGCCTGACCTCAGTCACCATTCCAAACAGCGTGACGAGCATAGGAAACTATGCCTTCCGTGATTGCAGCGGCCTGACCTCAGTCACGATTCCAAACAGCGTGACGAGCATAGGAGAAGCTGCTTTCTCTGGCTGCAGCGGCCTGACCTCAGTCACGATTCCAAACAGCGTGACGACCATAGGAGAATATGCTTTCTCTGGTTGCAGCGGCCTGACCTCAGTCACGATTCCAAACAGCGTGACGAGCATAGAAGACTTTGCTTTCTATAATTGCAGCGGCCTGACCTCAGTCACGATTCCGAACAGCGTGACGAGCATAGGAGGCTCTGCCTTCGAGGGTTGCAGCGGCCTGACCTCAGTCACGATTCCAAACAGCGTGACGAGCATAGGATACGAGGCTTTCAGAGGTTGCAGCGGCCTGACCTCAGTCACGATTGGCAGCGGGGTGAAGGACATTTACAGCCAAGCTTTTGCCTCCTGCGCGGAACTGATGGATGTTTATTGTCTGGCAGAGGATGTGCCGAGAACGGAAACTGGCGCTTTCAAGGATTACTACATCGGGTACGCCACGCTGCATGTGCCTGCGGCCTCTATCAACGACTACAAGGCTGTGGAGCCTTGGAAGAACTTCAAGAGCATCGTCAGCCTGAATGGTGAGGATATTCCAGAGGAGCCGGAGGTGAAGAAGTGCTCCACGCCGACCATCGCCCTCGTTGACGGAAAGTTGGTATTCAGCTGCGAGACGGAGGGCGTGGAGTATGTGTCGGAGGTGAAAGTGGGCGATGCCAAGAAGAACTACACCAGTACGGTCAGTCTGACGGGTGTCTACACCGTGAGCGTCTATGCTATGAAGACTGGCTGGGAGAACAGCGACGTGGCCACAATGGAGTTCACCCTCGGCGCGGGCGGCGAGGTGTGTGACGTGAACAAGGACGGCAAGTTGGACGTGGGCGACATCTACTCCCTCATCACGAAGATGGCGGGACATTAAGCCGGAATGTAAAAGAGGATTTGGGGCATTGGCAGAAAGGCCCCTTAGAGATAAGTGCCACTTATCTCGGAGATAAGTGCCTTTTATCTCGGAGATAAGTGGCACTTATCTATTAACGGCTGTACGTCGGAGAGGATTTGGCGGGTGGCCCCGGCCTTGCTCTGCACGTAGGCGGCGGCTTGGCGGCCCGCTTCGCTGCGGCTTTCGGGGTTGGCGGCAAAGCGTTGCATCAGGCGCTCAAAGTCATCGTAGCTGTCTATCTGGATGCCTCCGCCGCAATGCTTGAGTTCCTGGGCCTCCTGGAACTTCTCGTTGTTGGGGCCGAAGATGACGGGGGCACCCCATACGGCGGCTTCGAGGGTGTTGTGGATGCCCACGCCGAAGCCTCCCCCGACATAGCACACGTCGGCATAGCGATAGATGGTGGAGAGGAGTCCGAAGCAGTCGATGATGAGTGCCTGCGGCTCCTGAGTAGCGTTGGTGTCGTAGGTCTGATAGCGCTGCACGTACCAGCCTGCGAGCTGCCGCTCTATCTGTTGCAGATGGTCTTCGCCGATGACGTGAGGGGCGATGATGAGTTTCCATTCGGGGTGCTGGCGGAAATAGCGGATGAAGATTTCCTCGTCGGGCTGCCACGATGAGCCTGCCACGAAGACTTTACGTGTGGCTGCGCCCTGGCCAAGGAAATGGTCGACGACGGGCAGCTGGCGGGCCTGCTCCTTGACCTGGAGCACGCGGTCGAAGCGTGTGTCGCCGGTGATGGTGACGTTGGTGAGTCCGATGGTGGCGAGCAGCTGCCGGCTCTTCTCGTTCTGCACATAGAAGTGGGTGAAGCACTTGAGCACGCGCCCGTACTGCCGTCCGTACCAGCGGAAGAACACCTGTCCGTCGCGGAAGATGCTGCTCACGCTATAGACGGGGATGCCCCGCTTCTTGAGGATGAGGAGGTAGTTGTACCAGAACTCGTACTTGATGAAGAAAGCCACCTCGGGCTGTATCAGCCTGAGGAACCGCCGGGCATTGGTGGGCGTGTCAAGGGGCAAATAACAGATGATGTCGGCTCCCTCATAGTTCTTGCGCACCTCGTAGCCGGAGGGCGAGAAGAAGGTGAGGAGTATCTTCAGGTCGGGATGGTCACGCCGCAACTGTTCCATCAGGGGCCTGCCCTGCTCGAACTCTCCAAGCGAGGCGGCATGGAACCAGACATAGCGGGCGCCGGGCTCCACCTTCTCCTTCAAGATGCGGAAGGCTTCGCGCTCGCCGCGCCACATCTTCCTCACCTTCTCGTTGAAGAGGCTGCAGACTGCCACCCCAAGCGTGTAAAGATATAGTATAAGGTTGTACATCAGCCCAAGGTCTCAATTGCTTTTAGCGTGCGTTTCAAAGTTTCTTCCTTTCCGAGGAAGGCTGAAATGTCGAACATTCCCGGACCCTTGCCCTCGCCAACGAGCGCCAGACGCCAAGCGTTCATAATGTTGCCAAGCTTATACTCCTTCTGCTCAATCCACGCGTGGACAATGTGCTCCTGGTTCTCAAGCGAGAAGTCGTCGATGCCCTCCAAGACGGCACACAGTTCGGTGAGCTGCTGGGCCGAGTCTTCCTTCCAGCGTTTCTTCACGGTCTTCTCGTCGTAGGCAGTGGGGGCCTCGAAGAAGAACGAGCAGAGCGGCCACAACTCCTTGACAAAGTTCACACGGTCTTTCATCATGGCCACCACTTGCGTGATGCGCTCCAGCGAGTCGGTCACGCCGTGCTGACGGCACTCCGGCTCCCAAAGAGCAGCAATCTCCTCGGCACTCTTGCGCAGAATATACTCGTGATTGAACCAAATGCCTTTCTCGTAGGCGAACTTCGCGCCGGCTTTAGAGCACTTGGTTATGTCGAAGAGGGGCACAAACTCGTCGAGCAGATACATTTCACGCTCGCCGCCGGGGTTCCAGCCCAGCAGGGCCAGGAAATTGACCACGGCCTCAGGGAAATAGCCCTGCTCACGGTAGCCGCTGCAGAACACCGGCTCGCCAGTCTTCTTGTCGGTGCCATGCCAGTCGAGGGGGAACACGGGGAAGCCCAGGCGGTCGCCGTCGCGCTTGCTCAACTTGCCCTTACCGTCGGGTTTGAGCAGCAATGGCAGATGGGCAAAGCGGGGCATCGTGTCCTGCCAGCCGAAGGCCTGATAGAGCAGCACGTGCAGAGGGGCGCTGGGCAGCCACTCCTCGCCACGGATCACATGGGTGATTTCCATCAAGTGGTCGTCGACGATGTTGGCCAGATGGTAGGTAGGCAACTGGTCGGCGCTCTTGAAGAGCACTTTGTCGTCGAGGGTGTCGCTCTTCACGTGCACCTCGCCACGAATCATGTCGTCCACCATCACTTCCTGTCCGGCATCAATCTTGAAGCGGACCACATACTGATGACCCTCGCCAATCAGACGCTCCACCTCTTCGGCGGGCAGCGTGAGCGAGTTGCGCATCATCGTGCGCGTGGCGTTATCATATTGGAAATTCTGAATCTCCTGACGCTTGGCCTCCAGCTCCTCAGGGGTGTCGAAGGCAATATAGGCCTTGCCGGCATCGAGCAGCAGCTGCACATACTTCTTGTAGATATCGCGGCGCTCGCTCTGACGGTATGGGCCGTAGTTACCGCCGAAAGACACACCCTCGTCGAACTTGATGCCCAACCAATTGAAGGCCTCCAGAATATAGGCTTCGGCACCGGGCACGAAACGGGTAGAGTCGGTGTCTTCGATGCGGAACACCAAGTCGCCGCCATGCTGACGTGCAAAAAGGTAATTATACAGGGCGGTGCGCACACCGCCGATATGGAGGGGGCCTGTAGGACTGGGAGCGAAACGCACCCTTACTTTTTTGTCTGCCATCTATGTCTCGTTTTTTCGATTTTTGCCTGCAAAGGTACACAAAATTGGCCATATCGCCAAACAATCGGGGCAAATGTTGCCACAAAAGGGTAAAAATATCAAAAGAAACGGACAAAATGTTTGGTAATTTACAAAAAAGCAGTAACTTTGCACACGAATTTGCGTTAAGCAGATTTGGCTATCCAAACCATGGGAGAAAGAATTCGAAAACTAAAGAAAATAAGAATACACCGCGAAGGAACGGACGAGTTGCTCTACGGATTGTTTTTTATTATTGCTGTAGGTGTGGTGCTTTGGCGTTCTTTCGAAACACCAGTCCCCTTTGCGTTGTTTATTGCCGTCTTCGGCATCGTATGGCTGTTGATGCTCAATTTCTATCGCTGCCCCATCCGTTATTTTACCGGCGACACGGAGAAAGTGGTCGTGGCACCTGCCGATGGAAAGATAGTGGTGATTGAAGAGACGGAGGAGAACGTGTATTTCAAGGACCGCCGACTGCTCATCAGCATCTTCATGAGTCCGCTCAACGTCCATGCCAACTGGTTCCCGGTGGACGGACAGGTGAAGTTTGTCAAACACTTTGACGGCAACTACCACAAGGCTTGGCTTCCGAAGGCCAGCGAAGAAAACGAGCATGCCGACATCATGATAGAGACACCTGACGGACAAGAAATCTTGGTGCGCCAGATAGCCGGAGCCATGGCCCGGCGCATCGTCACCTACGCCAAGTCGCAGGAAGACTGTTACATCGACGAGCATCTGGGCTTCATCAAACTGGGCTCACGCGTGGATGTCTATCTTCCCTTGGGAACTGAGGCAAAGGTAAAGATGGGCCAGAGCACTACCGGCGACCAGACTGTCATAGCTCGCCTGGCATGACTCGTCTACCCTCAATAATGACATTAAATCTAAGACAATTGAAGAAGCATATACCCAACACCATTACCTGTTGCAACCTCATTTCAGGATGCATAGCCACTTATTTCGCATTTCAGGGCAACTATGCTGAAGCCCTGCTCTTCATCATCCTCGGAGCCGTCTTCGATTTCTTCGACGGTATGACGGCGCGCCTGCTCCATGTCAGTTCGCCCATCGGGAAAGAACTTGACTCGCTGGCCGACTGCATCACTTTCGGCTTTGCCCCCTCGGCAGTGGTGTTCAGTTATCTCTGCACCTTCCACATCCATCAGGTGTGGGTGCCTTTCCTCTCATTCGTGATGGCGGCTTTCTCGGCATTGAGGCTGGCCAAGTTCAACCTTGACGAGCGTCAGGCACTGGGCTTCATCGGACTGCCTACACCTGCCAACGCCCTGTTTTGGGCCGCCCTCATCACCGGCATCAGCCAGAGTTCCTTCGCCATGCCCCCTTACACTATATATATATTGGTGTGCTTGCTGGCTGTCAGCTGCTACCTGTTGGTGAGCGAGATACCAATGTTTGCTTTGAAGTTCAAGACATGGGGCTGGAAAGGCAACGAGGTGAAGTATATCTTTGTGGCCAGCTGTCTGCCATTGCTGTTTCTTGGCGTCTTCGGCCTGTCGGTCATCATCGCGTGGTATGTATTGCTGTCGGTGTTCACCCAGCAGAAGTTGCAATAACCCCAATCAAGTAGGCCTATGAACTTTTTCCTCTTTATTTTCTTCGCACTGCTCGTTTTCGTCACCATCGGCATGTTGGTGGTGTTCTACTATGTGCGCAAGGGCATCCGCTTTTTCAGGCGAATGAGCAATGGAGAGATGACCGAAGAAGAGTTTCAGCATCTGGCCAACAAGCACTTCCGGGGCAGCACGAAAGACGGAGACAATTTTGACAAAGACTACTTCAAGGGCCACGCTTGGCAGCGCGGTGCCAACCGGCAGCAGCAGTCTGCACAGCATGTGCGTACCACACGCACGGCCAACGGGGTGACGATTGTGGACCGCCGCAATCCTGACGACATTGAAAAGAAGATATTCACCAAAGACGAGGGGGAATACGTAGACTTCACAGAATGAACGCAGAACCGGCCATACGCACATACAAGGTTAACGACATTTTCTACTCGCTGCAGGGAGAAGGTCGGAATACTGGCAAGGCTGCTGTTTTCGTGCGCTTTGCGGGCTGCAATCTCCGCTGTCCTTTCTGCGATACCGACTTCGACGCCTTCCGGCTGATGACGGCCAGGGATATTGTGGCTGACATCCGAAAGGAGAGTCCGACTGCCGAAGGCACATTGCCCATCGTGGTGCTTACCGGCGGAGAACCGACACTGCAGGCCGACGAGGCCCTGACAGGACTGCTGCATCAAGCTGGCTACACCGTGGCGATGGAGAGCAACGGCACCCTGCCGCCGCCAAAGGGCATCGACTGGCTCACCATTTCACCCAAGGACTGGAGCCGCGACTTTTCCCACTATCATTGTGACGAACTGAAAATTGTGTTTGACGAGGAGACACCCCGCCGACTGGCAGGACATGAGCCGTTCAGCGCTCACGGCGGCAATGGCCCCCTACTCTATCTGCAACCTTGCGACACGGGCGACCCTGAACGCAACAAGCGCATCACTGCCGCCTGTGTGGCATACATCAAGCAGCACCCCAAGTGGCGCCTGTCGCTACAAATCCACAAGCTGATAGGCATCGACTAAGAAGCTATGCGTCATTATATATGAGCTTACAAGGCGTTTTGTTCCTTCTGTACCAAGTGGTGGTTATAGCAACCATCATCCACGTGGTTATGGACAATCGCCAACCGGCCAAGACGGTGGCATGGGCTCTGGTCATCTACTTTGTGCCGCTGGTTGGCATCATTGCCTACATCTTTTTCGGCATCAACACCCGAAAGGAGCGACTGGTGAGCCAGCGCTCCATCGACCAGCTGACCAAGCGCTCCATGCTTCAGTTTGCCGAGCAGCAGTCGCTGCAACTCCCAGAAACATACAAACCTGTCATTGAGTTGTTTATCAACGAGGGGCTCTCGTTGCCCTTTAGCGGGAACAAGATAGACATTCTGACCAATGGCTACGATTTCTTCACCTCGCTGCTCCACGACATTGCCCAAGCCAAGAGCCATATCCACATCGACATCTACATCTTTGAAGACGATGCCCTGGGGAGTCTCGTTGCCGATGCCCTGATAGCCAAGTCGCGCAAGGGCGTCGAAGTGCGCCTTGTCTACGACGACGTGGGCTGCTGGCAGGTGAAAAACAGTTTCTTCGAGCGCCTGCGCGTCGAAGGCATCGAGGCCGAGCCGTTCATGCCCGTGCGGTTCCCGTCGTTTGCCCGTCGCGCCAACTACCGCAACCACCGCAAACTCTTCGTCATCGACGGCAAAGTGGGCTATGTTGGGGGCATGAACATCGCCCTGCGCTATGTGAAGGGAAGGAACGCCGGCAAGGCTTCGGACCGGACGGCGGCAGACAATTGGCGAGACACGATGTTGCGCATCGAGGGCAAGGGCGTCTACTCGCTGCAGCGGGCCTTCCTGATGGACTGGTATTTCGTGGACCGCACCCTATTAAGCGACCGCAAGTACTATCCCTCGGCCGACTTTCTCCCGACATCCCCCACGAATCTGTCCACAGCCTCCACGAGTCTGCCCACAGCCTCCACGGGTCTGTCCACAGCCATTCTGCAGACGGTCACCAGCGGCCCCACATCGCCCTACCCTGAGATTATGCAGGGCTATGTGCGCATCATCATGGGGGCCCGGAACTATGTCTACATAGAGACGCCCTACTTCCTGCCTACGGTGTTGGTGCTCTACGCTCTGAAATGTGCCGCACAGTCGGGTGTCGACGTAAGGTTGCTCGTTCCGCAGAAGGGCGATGCACGGTTTACCGAGTGGGCCAGCCGCAGCTATCTTCGCGAAGTGGCCGAAGCTGGCGTACAGGTGAGCCTATATACGCCAGGATTCCTCCACTCCAAACTGATGGTTTGCGACGACGGGGTGTGCAGTTGCGGCTCCACGAACATTGACTTCCGCTCATTCGAGAACAATTTCGAGGCCAATGTCTTCATCTTCGATGCCGAAACCACCCGCCGGCTGAAGGCCACGTTCCTTCAGGACGAGAGCAACTCT
The DNA here is from genome assembly GCA_902786565.1 of uncultured Prevotellaceae bacterium. GTDB lineage: Bacteria > Bacteroidota > Bacteroidia > Bacteroidales > Bacteroidaceae > Prevotella. The sequence goes on from CADACW010000012.1 coordinate 59,599, forward strand.
GTGCCCTGGAGCCAGCAGAGCGAAAGGGTGTCGCCCAAATTCCTCCCCAAGCTCGGTGAGTCGCTGGCCCGTCTCTTTTCGCCTTTACTCTAATCCAAGGGTTGCCCTTCTACACCAGCGTGGCATACTCGCTGCTGTAGCGCAGCATCTGGTGGTCGTAAGCCTCCGTATAGTCCACATAGAGGTCGGCAATTTCGCCCTTTTCATCGAAGATGGGCAGCAGTCGCGGATTGATGAATCCCTTGTAGGGCGCCAGGCCCAACCGCTCATAGCGCGTCAACACCTCGTCGTGGAGCGTGGCATCCACCTTAATGCCATAGCGTTCCACCAACTGGCGGGCATCGTCGAAGCAGCCTTCACTCTTGATGCGCTGCACCTCTGCCAAAAGTGATGCCACCAGCTGGCGCAATCGCTCATAATTATTTATCTGTAAGTAAGTTTTACCATCTTTCTTCAACAGACGCATTGCGTCGGCTCCGTGCTCCAGACACCAGCGGGCTATCAGGGCACGGTTGCGCATGTGAGCCTCTTCTATCTCATGTCCACGCTCTATCCTGACGAGTTGGGTCATCAGACCATTCATCATATAGGTATAGTAGTGGGCTTTATACGCCTCATTATCGGGCAGCAGGCCCAGTTCCACCATCTTTTTATCGGCCATATAGTAGAGGCCGAAGAGGTCGGCGCGGGCCTCCTCGATAGTATTGCCGTAGGCTTTCAACGCATCGGGCGAAACGCCGGGCAGCAACTGGCCACTGCCATGCCCCAAACACTCATGCAAATCGGTATGAAGGTCATCGCACGCATCACCATATTTATCTATCAATGAGAGTGTTTCTTCGTCAATAACAAACTCCTCCTTGAACCCATTTCCATGGGCCGCCTTGTTGTAGGCATCGGTGATATTGCTGATGGTGATGCTCTTCGAGCCATAGCGTGCCCTGATCCAGTCGGCATTGGGCAGATTGATGCCAATGGCTGTCGAGGGATATTCGTCGCCGCCGAGCATGGCCGCACAGATGACACGGGCCGAAACTCCCCTCACCACTGGTTTGCGGAAGCGGGGATCTACGGGCGAATGGTCCTCAAACCACTGGGCGTTGTCGCTGATGGTCTGTGTGCGGTGGGTGGCCTCCTCATCGACATACTCCACCAGCCCCTCCCACGAGCCTTTCAGGCCCAGCGGATCGCCATAAACCTCGATGAAACCGTTGATAAAGTCGACATCGCCCTCCAAACATTGCAACCAAGCTATGGAATATTCATCGAAATGTTTGAGGTCGCCAGTCGTGTAATAGAGTATCAGCAATTTTATGACTTGCCTCTGCTGCTCATTCTCTGCCACATCGGCAGCCTTCTCCAGCCAGTAGACAATGTGGCGTATGGCGTTGGCATAAAGGCCATCGACCGACCATGTTTTCTCTTCAAGATGCCCTTCATTCTTCGTCAATGTAGAGTTGAGACCATACGAGGGCGCTTCGTCGCCACCGCTGTCTCTGAGTGCTTTGTAGAATTGTTCGGCCTCTTCCTGCGTCACGCCTTGATAGAAATTACAGGCCGAAGTGGCCACCAAGTCGCAGCCGTCGGCCTTGTTCACCCGCTTGGCCATCACGGCCGGGTCGAAGATGACAGGCACCAGTTCGTCGGCCAAATCGTCGACGGTCTGCCCATCTGCCAGCGGCAGTTTCTCCGCATCCACCGTGTGCATGGCCTGGCGCAGGAACTCCTGGCTGAATCCGGGGACAAACTTGTCGCAGCCATAATGATGGTGTATGCCGCTGGAGAACCACAGGCGCTTCAGATAGACGGTCATTGCCTTGAAGTCGTCGCTCTCGTGGCCAATTCGGAGGTCGGTGTAAATTGTCTCCAGCGTTTTCCTGATGCGCAAGTTGTAGGCGCCAAACTGGTCGAAAGTGATGTCGCGCCCGAAGAGAGTGGCCTGGCTGAGACAGTACACCAACTGCTTCTGCCTGGCCGTGAGGCGCTCCAGCCCATTCAGCCGGTAGCGCAGCATCTGAATGTCGGCGAACCGCTCGTCTACATATCGAAAACCGTCCTGTCCGGTACTCATAGGCCTTAAAACGTTACTCTCTTTTTCCTTGCCGACTTTGTGGGCTGAACCACCACGTGCTGCTGTTTGTAGTCACGCGGGGTGATGCCTGTGAGCCGGTAGAACGAGGCATAGAACGACTGGCGGTTGGCAAACCCCACCATATCGCTCACCTCCTCAATTCGCAAGTCCTGGTAGCGTTTGTCCACAAGAATAGACATGGCCTCTTCAATACGGTACTTGTTGATGAACGAGGTGTAGTTCATGTGGAACTTCACGTTCACCACGGCAGAGATGTAACGGGTGTTCGTACCCAGGTCGGCAGCCAGCTGGCGGGCAGAATAGTTCTTGTCTTTGTACTTCTTCTGCATCACGATGACATCAAGAATCTTGTCCTTGAGCTCATCCATCACCTGCGGGCTGACAAGCGCCCTGTAGTTGGCCTCCTTCTCTTTTTTTTCGGTGATGTTATACTTACTCATAGCTAAAAATAATTATAATGGTTAAAGATTACGGATTAGAGTGCAAATATAGTAAAAACTTTTCAAATTAGGAACTTAATACATATTTTTTAACTAAAAAAGTTCATTTTTTTTGAGTTTATTACCTAAAAGGCTTCCACTTCCACGGAAAAGCCCAAATTAATTTGGCGATTCTACCGCTTTTTAGTAACTTTGCAGCCCAAAACAGGAACAACTCAAAAAAAATGAAACCAACAGCCATTCTGCTTCTGCACTGCCCAGACCAACAGGGCATTATCTCAGAGGTAACAAAATTTATTACAGACAACCAGGGTAACATCGTCGACCTGGACCAGTATGTTGACCGCCACGAAGGAATGTTTTTTATGCGCATACAATGGGAACTCGACGGTTTCCTCATTCCTCGCGAGAAAATAGGCGAATATGTTGAGACGCTTTACTCACGCCGCTACCAGATGGAGTTCACGCTCTATTTCAGCGACCAGAGGCCCCGCATGGCCATTTTCGTGTCGAAGATGAGCCACTGCCTGTACGACCTGCTGGCACGGTGGAAGGCTGGAGAGTTCGATGTCGACATACCCTGCATCGTCTCCAACCACGAGGACTTGCGCTACGTGGCCGACCAGTTCGGCATACCTTATTACGTGTGGAGCATCAAGAAGGACCACTCGAACAAGGCCGAAGTGGAGCAAGCTGAGATGGACCTGCTGCGCGAGAAGGGGGTGACGTTCATCGTCTTGGCCCGCTATATGCAGATCATCAGCGACGAGATGATTGCCGCCTATCCCCACCATATTATCAACATACACCATTCTTTCCTGCCCGCCTTTATGGGTGCCAAGCCCTACCACCAGGCCTACGAGCGTGGCGTGAAGATTATCGGAGCCACCAGCCACTATGTCACCGCCGAGCTGGACGCCGGCCCCATCATCGAGCAGGACGTGGCCCGCATCACCCACAAGGACACGCCCGAAAGCCTCGTACTGAAGGGCAAGGACTTGGAGAAGATAGTCCTCTCACGCGCCGTGGCCAAGCACATCCAGCGCAAAGTGCTTACCTACAAGAACAAGACCATCATCTTCTCGTAGATTCCCGCAGGCCGCCCCACACCCCCATTTTTTTTCTGCGGCTGCTTTACCCCCCTTTAGAGATAAGTGCCACTTATCTCCGAGATAAGTGCCTTTTATCTCCGAGATAAGTGGCACTTATCTTTTTGGGGGATATTTTTTGGAAGTATGATTCTTTTTTTATACCTTTGCACTTCGATAAACATTTTAACCACTAAAAACAGAACTGACTATGGCAGAAAGTAAGATTGCAATGCAGTATGATTTGAAGCAGAACAACATCACCGGTAGTGCCTCAAATGGCAAATGGTATGCGCACGCCGTGCGCCGCTCGACGCTGAACACGCGAGGGCTGGCCGACCACATCGCGAAGCACGGGTCGGTCTACACCCGCGACGTGGTGGAGGGCATGTTGATAAAAATCCGTGATTCCATCGTGGAAATGCTCTTGCAGGGCGTAGGCGTGAAACTTGAGGGGTTGGGCACCTTCTACGCCACGCTGGAGACAACGGGCGCCGACAGCCCGGAAGGGTATGTCATAGAAGACCACCTGAAGGGTGTGCACATACGATTCAGGCCGGAGCGGACTCCCGCCGAAGAGCTCACGGCACCAGCCCTGGCTCAGGAGGTGCTGCTGAACCAGCGGTTCGTGATAGACCGCAATGGAGCGCATTTGATGCAGCACGACGAGACTAACGCGGATGAAGAATGGGACTAAAATGAAAAAAGTAGCAGTTGTAAAATACAATGCGGGGAACATCTACTCGGTGCTCAACGCTCTGCGCCGACTGGGAGTAGAGCCGCTGCTCACCGACGACCCCTCTGAGCTGCGCAGCGCCGACCGCGTGCTCTTCCCCGGCCAGGGCGAAGCCCGCGGTGCCATGGAGTATCTCAAGGCGAGAGGCTTGGACCAGGTGATTCGCTCGCTGACGCAGCCCGTGCTGGGCATCTGCATAGGCCAGCAACTGCTGTGTCGCCACTCGGAAGAAGGCGACGTGGACTGCCTGGGCATCTTCGACGCCGACGTGAAGCGCTTCCAGCCCACCCGCCACGAGGACAAGGTGCCCTGCATGGGGTGGAACGCCCTGTATGACCTGAAGTCGCCCCTCTTTGATGGGCTGGGCAGTCCAGTCGCAAACAGCCCATCGGCTGACAGCAATTTCCCTTACGTCTACTTCGTCCACAGTTACTTTGTGCCCCTCTGTGCCGAGACCATCGCCGTGGCCGACTACGTGCAGCCCTACAGTGCCGCCCTCCGCAAGGACAATTTCTTCGCCACCCAGTTCCACCCGGAGAAGAGCGGCAGCGTAGGAGAGCGGATTATCAGGAATTTTATAGAAATCTCGTTATAACAGGATAACGTGATAACGAGAAAACGAAACATCGTTATAACGAGATAACGTAATAACGTGATAACGACAAAAGAAGGAAAAAAAATGATAGAACTCATCCCCGCAATCGACATCATCAACGGCCAGTGCGTGCGACTGACCAAGGGCGACTACGACCAGAAGACCGTCTACGGCGACCCGATAGAGATGGCCCGCGAGTTTGAGCGGCTGGGCTTCCGCCGCCTGCACGTGGTTGACCTCGACGGGGCCAGGTCGCGCCACATCGTCAATGTTGAGATGCTGAAGGCCATCACCACGGAGACCCAGTTGGTGGTGGACTTCGGCGGGGGCCTGAAGACCGACGACGACATTGGCCGCGCCTTCGAGGCCGGTGCCAGCATGGTCACCGTAGGCTCTGTGGCCGTCACCCAGCCCGAACTGACGGCCCAATGGCTGCGCAAGTACGGCCCGGAGCGCATCATCCTGGGTGCCGACGTGCGACAGGGGCGCATCAGCATCAACGGCTGGAAGGAAGACTCGGCAGAAGAACTGCTGCCCTTCCTCCAGAAGTACGTCGACTTGGGCGTGCGCAACGTGCTCTGCACAGAAATCTCGAAGGACGGCACCCTGCAAGGCCCCGCCACCCAATTATACAAAAAGGTGATGGCGGCCTACCCCACCCTGCACCTCATTGCCAGTGGTGGCGTCTCGTCAGAGGCTGACATCGCCGGCCTGCAAGCCGCCGGCATCCCCGCCGTGGTCTTCGGAAAAGCCATCTACGAGGGCCGCATCGACCTGGCCGAACTCATAAAAACAGTAACATCTGATAACCATTAAACAAATAGCAACTATGAAAAAGAGACTTTTCACTTTAGCTGCACTGGCACTCGCAATGACGAGCGTGCAGGCGAGCGTAGTGATTAACAGGACGAACTTCCCTGATGACAATTTCCGTGCACAGGTGAAGGAACACTTTGATAACATCGAGGAGGACGACATTATTAGTGACGAGGAAATGGAGGCCAACGGCGGACAGCATACCTTTGACAGGGTCAGCAACCTGAAAGGCATCGAACTGCTGACATCCATTACAGAACTGTATCTTGTCAATTACCCGGATGGGCCATGCCTGAGGACATTCGACTACGCCCTGCCGAACCTGAACACGCTGGACATCCAGGACCAGGTCGGCGAATTGACAATGGTAGATGCATCGAAGTGTACCAACCTGGAAATTTTCTTGGCAGGCGAGAATCCCGCCAGTCTCTCAACGCTGAAACTGCCCAGCAGCCTCAAGGATCTCGCTCTGAATAACGCCCCCCTCATCAAGACCTTCGACCCGAAGCAGTTACCCGACCTCAGGTCAGTCGTGTTTACGGGCACGACAGGTATCACCGACTTGGACTTCAGCGGCCACAAGTCGATACAAAACATTGGTGTTGATGGCATACATGATTACTATCAACTCAATTCGCTCAACATGGCAAACTGCCCGCTGCTGACGAACATTGACATCAAGAGCAGCACCATCAAGTCGCTCACCTTCAAGAGCCTGCCCGAAGTGCTTGACATTCTTGTGTACGAGAGCGACATTACCAGTATGCTCGTCGATGACTTGGCGCAACTCAGCTCCATCGAGGCTCACAACAACGTGCTCGGCACGCTGACGCTGAACAACCTGCCCGCCATCTACGGACTGGACTGCCACAACAACAAACTCCAAACGCTCATCATCGACAAATGCCCGAGCATGAACGGCATCAATGCAGAGCACAACAGACTGATGTGGCTCGACTTGAAAGACGTGAAGGATAACGGTGCGGAGATGAACTCCCTATACATTGGCGACCAGCAGCCCAATGCCATCGCATGGAAACTGACGCCAGAGAAGGTCGGCCTGAAGGTGCACGAGCGTTTCGACGTAACCCGTGTGCTGAACCTCGTGGCCAATGGCAAAGACGTAACGCCTGAGTGGTACGAACTGGACGGGGTGAAGTACTTCGTGTTCTCCAACGACGGTACCAATGCCGAAAGCCTTATGGGCAACAAGACCACCTACGAGTATGAGACGAAGTGGCCATACCAGTGGATGGAAGGCAACTCGAAGGACAACAATCTGCCCGTCAGTCTCTACATTTCCAACGTTGAGAAGCCTGCCTCGTGGATTCGCCTCTCCACCAACAGCGTCACCGCCCTGGCCGAGACCGGCGAGCTTACCCCCGTAGGCCCAGGCCGTGCCACCATCACCGTCACCGGTGCCGCAACCGACTACCGCCAGGCCCCGCCACAGGTGAGCTACACCGTATTTATTAACGTGCGCGAGGGCGACGTCAATATGGACGGCGTGGTCGACGTGGCCGACATCTCCACCACGCTGACCTACATGGCTGGAAGCGAGACCATTACCCTGCAGCAGGCCGACGTGAATAAAGACGGCGAAATTGATGTGGCCGACATCTCCGCCATATTAACTATTATGGCATCAAAAAGCCGACAAATGAAATGAACAAGGATTTTTCGTCGCTGGCCAAGCGCATCATCCCCTGTCTCGACGTGAAGGACGGGGAGACCGTGAAAGGTGTAAACTTCGTGAGCCTGCGTAGTGCGGGCGACCCCGTGGAGCTGGGAAAGGCTTACAGCGAGCAAGGGGCCGACGAATTGGTGTTCCTCGACATCACAGCCTCCTTCGAGGGCCGCAAGACGTTTACTGACATGGTGACCCGCGTGGCCAGGGAAATCAATATCCCCTTCACTGTCGGCGGCGGCATCAACGAACTGGCCGACGTGGAGCGCATGCTCTATGCCGGGGCCGACAAGGTGAGCATCAACAGCGCGGCCCTGCGCTGTCCTCAACTGATTGAGGAGATAGCCCGCCGGTTCGGTTCGCAGGTGTGTGTGGTGGCCATCGACGCCCGCCACGACAGCGACGGGTGGTTCACCTACGTCAAAGGCGGGCGCGAGCGAGTGGAGCGCGGACTCTTCGAGTGGGCCCACGAGGCGCAGGAGCGCGGCGCTGGCGAGATACTCTTCACCTCGATGGACCACGACGGCGTGAAGGCAGGCTATGCCAACGAGGCCCTGGCCCGGCTGGCCGACAGCTTGAGCATCCCCATCATCGCCAGTGGCGGTGCAGGCTGCAAGCAGCATTTCCGCGACGCCTTCACCCTGGGTCATGCCGACGCCGCCCTTGCCGCCAGTGTGTTCCACTTCGGCGAGATTCCCATTCCTGAACTGAAGCAATACCTTCGCGCCGAAGGCATCAACGTCAGACTGTAATCAAAAAGTGTTTATCGGACAAGCGTCTTCCTGTGGTCAATACACTCAGGAAACTCTTCATCGTAATGGGTAACCATGATGAGCGTCTTTCCGGGACGCTGGCAGAAGGTGTCGATGATGTCTTTGACGCGCTGGCGGTTGTAGCTGTCAAGTCCGTGTAGCGGCTCGTCGAGGATGAGCAGCGCAGGGTCTTTGACGAAAGCACGGGCCAGGAGGGCCAGCCGCTGCTCGCCGCTGGAGAGCGAGAGGAAGGGCCGCTGCTCCATTCCGCCAAGGCCGAAAAGGCGCATCCACCAGTGGCACGTCTCGCGCTCGGCCTCGTTGGTGCGCGTAAAGAGCCCCATGGTGTCCTTCAGTCCGCTGGCCACTATCTGCTCAACGGGCAGATTGTGGTGATAGGCACGGTGCATCTCCGGCGATACATAACCAATGCGTCGCTTAATCTGCCAAATGGTCTCGCCCGACCCCCTCTGCTTGCCAAACAGGCAGATGTTACAGGCATAGGCCTGTGGATTGTCGGCGCTGATGAGCGAGAGCAGCGTTGACTTGCCGCTGCCGTTCTGGCCCGACAATGCCCATCGCTCGCCCTCGCGGACAGTCCAGTCGAGATGGCTCAAAATGGTGCGACTGCCGTAGCGGATGCTCACGTCGGTCATCTGCACCACCTCGCTGCCCCTGCAATCGGGAGCCGCCGGCAAGTGCAGGAGCAACTGGCGGTCATCATCGCCCAGACGGGGTGCCTCGGCCCTCATCACGCTCTCTGGCGTCAGCCATACAATATCGTCGACATAGTCGGGAATATCGTCACAACGCGACACGACGAGGTAGATGGTCAGCTGTTGCGACTGGATTAACCGGTAGAGCAAGGCGCGCAACTGCTGTCGCGTCTCGGCATCAAGTCCGATGAAAGGATTGTCGAGGATGAGCGTCTGCGGGCGGGCCATCAGTGTCTTGACGAGCTGGAACTTGCGCAACTCGCCGCTGGAAAGCAGAATGACGTACTTGTCGAGCAAGTCCATCAGGCCGAACTGCATATAGAGTTGCTGCTGCAAGCTCCGCCGCTCGGAGGTGTCGGGGCCGGAGAGCAGAAACGAGCGTTCCAGCGCCTGCCCCACAGTAGGCGTCTCGGCGTCGATGTCGTGCTGGTTCCACCGCAGCTGCAAGTAGTAGACCCTGTCGGTGGCGGGTCCGTAAGAGTCGCAAAAAGCGATGTAGCGCACGGTGTCGCTGGCCATTTGCCGACGCATCTTCTCAACATACTGTGTCTTGCCGCTGCCGTTCAGCCCGGCTATTGCTATGATTTTCTTCCTGACCATACCTTGCTCTGGTTTTTGTTCACAAAATCTTTCCATCCCTTATAGTGCGGTGCATCGCTGTCCGGTCTGCCCATCTGCAAGAAGTGGCAATAGGCGGCGGCCAGCGCGTCGGTGGCGTCCATAAATTTGCCCATCTCGTCATTGGGAATCTTCAGCAGGCGCTGGAGCATTCCCGCCACCTGCTCCTTCGAGGCACTGCCATTGCCCGTCAGCGCCATTTTGATCTTCATCGGGGCATATTCGTGGATAGGCACGCTGTGGTGAATGGCGGCGGCAATGGCCACCCCCTGGGCCCGTCCCAGCTTTAGCATCGACTGCACGTTCTTGCCAAAGAAAGGGGCTTCAATGGCCAGTTCGTCGGGCAGATAGGAGTCGATGATTCCCGTCACCCGCTCGAAGATGTGACCCAGTTTCAGGTAAGCGTCGCCAAACTTGCGCAGGTCAATGATGCCCATTGTCACCATCTGCGCCTTGCCGTCGACAACCCGCAGAATGCCATAGCCCATAATGTTTGTGCCTGGGTCGATGCCCAATATGATTTTTTCCATAAGCGGCTGCAAAGATACACTTTTTTTCAAAGACTGTGACAAATTTTAGATTATTTGGCTTTGAGAATTTAAAATAATACTAAAGAATTTGCAAATAATAAATAAAAAATGTATTTTTGCAGTCGTAAAACTTTAACCGACTATCCTTTGCATGACAGAGAACGAGAATCTGGAGTCAATTATCAATAAAAGTGACTTCAAAATATTGATAGTGGACGACGTGGTGAGCAACGTGCTACTGCTGAAGATTCTTCTTGCCAACGAGAAGTATCAGGTGTGCACAGCCAACTGCGGCAATATGTGTATTGAGCAGGCCAAGAAAGAGAGCCCTGACTTGATACTGCTGGACGTGATGATGCCCGACATCAATGGCTTCGACACTGCCACCATCTTGAAAAAAGACCCCACTACCGCCGATATACCCATCATCTTCCTGACAGCACTCAACAACCCCAGCGACCTGGTGCATGGATTCCAGGTGGGAGCAAGTGACTTCCTGACCAAGCCCTTCAACAAGGAGGAACTGGTCATCCGTGTGTTCCATCAAATCAAGCTCGTGGCCGCCCGCCACATCATTGAGAAGCAAAACGCAGAACTGAGGGCCACCATCTCCAACCGCGACAAGATGTATTCGGTCATCGCCCACGACCTGCGCTCGCCAATGGCCAGCATCCGCATGGTGCTCAACCTTGTGGCAACAGCCATATCGCCCGATGTGATAGGCCCCGAACTGTACGGACTTCTTGACAAGGCCAACAAGGAGAGTGAGGATGTGCACGACCTGCTGGACAATCTGCTGAAATGGACCAAGAGCCAGACTGGCCGCTTGAACGTGGTGACGCAGGACCTGGACCTATGCGACATCATCCCCGGCGTGGTGGATATCTTCGAGATTATTGCGCAGACCAAGCATATCAAGCTAAACTATCAATGCACCGACGAACCACTGGTGGTGCGTGCCGACAACGACATGCTGAAGACCGTGGTGCGCAACTTTATGTCAAACGCCATCAAGTTCTCGCCCGAAAACAGCGAGGTAAACATTACCATGACCTCAGAGGGTGACTATGCAAAGATCAGTGTCCGCGACCATGGTGTGGGCATTGCCCCCGAAAGGCTTGCCACCATTTTCAAGAAGGGAGACACCACCTACGGCACCGGCGGCGAAGAGGGTTCGGGCCTGGGCCTGCAACTCTGTGCCGACTTTGCCCGCAAGAACGGCGGCGACGTGATGGTGGAGTCGGAACTGGGCAAAGGCTCCGTCTTCAGTGTGCTGGTGCCCCTGAAGAAATAAGAGCATTACGAGTTGACCATCTGGATCAAACTGCGGCCTTCGCCCTTTTTGACCACCTTTATCTTGACGGCAATACGCTCGTCAAGCTCTTCACGATGGGAGATGATGCCCACGCGGCGGTCGGTCTGTCCGGCTATTTCCTGAAGTTTCTCGAGCGTAGACATCACGGAGTCGAGGCTCCTTTCGTCCAACGTGCCAAACCCTTCGTCGATAAAGAGGATATTGACATTCATATCCGGTCGATTCAGCGAGGAAAGGGCTAACGAGAGGGCCAGGGAAATCATGAACCGCTCGCCACCTGAGAGCACGGTGGCGCTGCGCACCTGATTCTTGTTGTAGCGGTCAAGCACGAGGATGCTCAACTGCTCGTTGTCCTCACTGCAGGTCAGCCAGTAGCGGTCAGTGATCTGCTGTAAATAGATGTTGGCGTTGTTGAGCAGCGGCCTCAGGATGTATGACTGCACCAACGTGCGGAAACGGGAACCGCCAAAGATGCCGTTCAACCGTTCCCAACGGGCAAAGCGCTGCTTGGTTTTCTCCAACTTTGCCTCAATCGCCTTCAGTCGGCGGATATTGGCCTGATGGGTCGCCAGTCGGCTATTGGCGCTGGCAATCTTCCCTAAGTATTCGTCCCGGCGTGCCGTCAGGGCCGCCTTTTCCTCTTCCAACTGCCATTGCTGCCCTACCATATCCAAATTGGGATTATCAGCTTTCAGTGCCTCTGAACAGACGGCAATGGTCTGTTGGCAGTCCTTCAGTTTTGATGTAAGAGCACTCACCCGATTGGAGAGGCCGGTCCACTCCAAGGCGATGTCACGACAGACGAAAGCCTTCGGTTCTGACCTCACAATCCACGTTGGGCAATTGTCCAAAATGGCCTGACATAGCCGTGAGAGCGTCTGCATCAGCTCAACGGCTTTCTCGTGTTTCACCCCGGTTTCAGCCAACAGCCTCTGGTGTTCGGCATAGGCTTGCGCATCGGCTTTCAGTTTGTTCAAGAACGCTGCAACGTCAGTCAGCCAGTTCGTGTCGTAGTTTGAGAGGCGGGTGTCCAGTTGCTGCTTCATGGCGCTGCACTCTGCCTGTGCCGCTGCCAGTTCCTGCTCCAGGCGACTGATGGTCTGCTGGTTAGCGACGACGCAGTTGGCAGCCTGCGACTTGGCCTTCTCTACATTCAGTTTCAGCTTGTCAAGTGGTTGCTTGTCAGCGAGCAGTCGATTGATGTCCCGCTGCAGGATTTCGGCCTCACGCTGGGTCACTTCCAGTCGGCCAATGGTTTCAGACAGCTGTGCCACCGTCTGGACGATTTGGCCAGGAAGGTCTGCCTCTGGAGCAAGTCCGGCAGCAGCGGCCTTTCCTTCGATTTCAGCCTGCACTTGAGTTAGTTTCCTTGCCGTCTTGTCGTATTGGCCCAGTTTGCTCTTGTGGGTGCCATTGAGCTGTTGCAGTTTTCCGAAGGCCTTGTCGCGCTGCGCGATAGCGCTGTTCAGCCTGGCCGTTGCCTGCCGCTGCTCTTCCTCCAAGGGAGTGAGCATATTCTTGAATTCATCGTCCAAGTGAATATGGTCGATGCGCTGGCCACACAGCGGACAGTGCTCGGCCTGCCCGTCGTACAGGCGGTGGCGCAGTTCCCTGATAGCCTGGTCAACGCCCATCCGCATGGTCGTCAGCCTGCTGGCAGCCCTGTCTGCCTCCTGCTTGCTGGCTTGATAACTGGCGTCAACTTTACTACATTCCCCCTTCAGTACATTCAAGACGTTTTCTTCCGTCTGGATGTCTTTCAGCAGACGGCCATTCTCCTCTGCTTCTGCCTTCAGATTCTCAATGGCAGTCTTCAGGGCTAAGAGATCCTGACGGCGTGAGTGTTGCTTCTTCAGTTCAACTATGACAGTCTGTAGATTCAGCGTCTCCCTTTGCTGGTTCAGGCGGTCTATTGCTGCCTGTTTCTGCTTGACAGCCTCGTCGGCCTCCTTGGCTTTGGCTGTTGCTTCGGCCTCTGCCTTCTTCAATTCGGCAGTTCTGGCACGCTCGCTGCTAATGTCGGAAGCGAGTCGGCCAATGGCCTTCACCTTATTATTATATTGGCTGATGGCCAGCTCCACTTCACCAGTCTTGGTCAGCACATTTTCGTTGTGCTTACACTGCTCCAACCATTGCTTCAGGTGCTTCGCCTGCTGCTCCAACAGCTTCGCCTGGACCTGTCTGTCGGCAATGTCGGCAGTTAGCTGGGCGAAGGTGGCTTCCTGTTGCCGCAATTCGGCGGTGGCCACCTGCTGTCCTTGCTTTGCTCTGAGCAAGTCGGCAAAAAGCTTCAGTTTCGTCTCTATGACTTTCAACTGGGCATCAAGTTCTCCCTTCATCCTTTCGTCGGCCCCTTTCGCATTGTTGATTGCATCCACTTCCTCATCGGTCAGTGTGTGAGGTCTCTCAGTGTCAAACTGTGCCTGGACAATGCCCATATCGTCCTTGGCCCGCTTGTAGATGTTGCTGATGGCCTCGCCATAGCGGGAGAAGTGCTGTGTGTTGGTCAGCTGCTCCAGAATCTCCTGTCGTTCAGCCTTGTCGCCTGTCAGGAAGTTGGCAAACTGGCCCTGTGCCAGCATGGCCAGGCGCCCAAACTGGTTGAAGTCCAGCCCTACTGCTTCACGGATGGACTGCTCCACGCTGTCACGCGTCCAGTCGCCGTCGTCAATCTTCAGTTCCCATTTGGGCGAATTGTATTTCAGGGTGCGGAGACCAGTGACCTTGTCTCTGCGGCCAAGATACATTCCGAGCGTCAGACGCGCACGGTAGTTCCTATCGTCGTTGCCTTCGAAGGCCACTTCGCTGTAGCACTCGTCTTTTTCAGAAATGCCCAGCCTGGTGTACTGCTCGATGCTGGCCACGCGGATGGTCTCCCCGTCGTCGTTGGTAAATTCGTTCTTCATCGGATTGGCCACACCGGCTATGCGCGGGGTCTTCCGATATAGGGCCATTGCGATGCTGTCGAGAATGACCGACTTGCCAGCCCCTGTGTCGCCTGCAATGAGGAAGATGGAGGCGGGCTGCCCGGTGACGGCGTCGTTCAAGCCGTGCTCAAAATCTATGTCGGCCCGCTCAATGGAGGCAATGTTGCGAATATGCAGTTCTTTCAGTCTCATATCTACTTCTTTTTCTCTTCATCCATACGGCGTATTTCAGCCTTTACTTCTTCGAGAGCCTGGCGCACATCATCAAGGTCGAGACCGGGATATTGATCCTTGGTACGCTCAATGAAGACCATTGGGTCGCTCATCTGCTGAAGCTCCGCAACCTCGAAAACGGGTTTCACCGTCTCATTGCCGGTCTGCTCGCTCTGGCCAGTCCAAAGCACCTTCGGATTGTACCGCCACTCGTCATTGTAGGGCAGCAGCGTATCGTAGACCAACTGGCTGAAGTTAGGAGGCAGGCAGGTATGCACATCGAAGCGGAACCTAATATAGCCCCGCTTGCCCTGGGCGACAAAATGCGCCATCTGCTGCAGGGCTTCTTCGACCGAGGTGAAGGAAGTGCCATCGGCGGGCAGCACATAGAAATGGCGAAACTCTTCGATGCGCAACTGCCGGATGCTGACTTTCCCAAAGTGGCCATCCACCTCGACGAGACTGACACTATGGGGGTAGCACTCGTCGCAACTGACGTGTAAGGCACTACCGGCATATCGGGCCACGGGGGCATGGTAACACACCGCCGCCTGTGCCTCGCCGTCCTGGTGGCCAATGGTCTGCGGCTTGTGGATATGACCCAACGCAAGATAGTCGTAGCCATGGCCAAAGGCAGACATTTCAACTGATTTCAGTGAACCTATTTCAAAGTTATGGCCAGTCACGTCACTGCCCGTCACGGTCTGGTGGGCCATCAACACTACAGGCAAGGCGTCGGTGTTGTCGTCGGCCACCTTGTCGAGTATGCTCTGTACCACATTTTCCCTGTTGCCGGCCATAAAGGGCAGAGCCACAATATAGCCACTGTCCAGTTTGACAATGTATTGATACTGCCAGCCATCGTCGCGCTCAATACTGTCTGCTGCAGGCGGCAGCCCCACCAGATGGGCATTGGCCAGCCTCCACACGGCGCTGTCGGCCTGAATGCGCGAGGCTGAATCATGGTTGCCTGCCGTGATGATGATGTGCATGCTGGGACAATGGTGGTGCAGACCGACGAAGTAGTCGGTGAAGGCTTTCTTCACCAAGGCCGAGGGTTGCTGAATGTCGAACACGTCGCCGCTGACCACCAGCGCATCGGGGCGTTCCTCCCTGCACCACCGCTCAAGCTGAGAGAAGAAGTAGCGGTGCTCGTCGCTACGGTCATAGTTCTGATAGATGATTTGCCCCAAGTGCAAGTCGGCTGTGTGGAGTATCTTCATATAGTTCACTTCAATCTAAAAAAGCAAGGGAGTGTGTTTCCCTTGCTTTTTGTCGTTTTCCTTGCAATGGTCATTCCGTGACGGGCTCCAGCTTGACAAGCATCAGAATGCTCTCTGCCGAGCCCTTGGTCAGCGAATACTTTGTGCCAGCCTTAATGACGATGGGCTGCAACTCATAGTAAGCGCCCTCGGTGTTCTGCGTGCCACTGACGGTAGTGACGGTTCCGTTCAAACTTACGTCACGTCCGCTCTTGGCGGTGGCCAGGACAAGGGTCATTTTGTAGTCCTTCTGCGGGGTGAAGCTGACAGTGGTCTTCGAGTTGAGCTTTGCGCCCTTCTTGTAGTAAGTGCCTTCGTAGGTGATTTTCCCATCGCCATACTCGCCAGTCACGGTGAACAAGCTGCTGGAAGGAGCGCCATCGAAGGAGGCCAGGATGACGCCTTCTTCGGGTGTCGGGTCTTCTGGGGTGTCAGGGCCTACGGGATCTTCCGTGGTTTCCTCGCCAAAGAAGCCCACAAGGCTTGACTTGTAGCTGTCGAGCAGGGAGCCCAGCGTGGCATCATAGGCAGAGTCGTCATCGTCGATGCCCACATTGTCCTTGAAGGTGTATGTGAAGTCGCCATGGTTCAGGCGGCCTGCGCCAAAGTAGCCGGTGACGATAGAGGGCACATCAGCCACAGGGTCGACGCTATACTTATACATCAGCGATGAGTTGGTGTCGAAGTTGTTGTAGGTCGTTCCACCCACGAGGGCCTTCTCCGTGGCAGGCACCTGCTCGTCGCGGGTAGCTGTCTCGTAGGCGTCGTAGCCCTTGCTGGAAGGAGCGGCCTGAGTGTAATAGCTGAAGTGGACGGCCGTGCGGTCGAAATAGTTGCCATAAGCCTTAATCATACCACCATTCTCGCCCGAGAAGGTGCCGCTGCCCAGTCCGTCGGTGCCCTGAAGTGAGGAGAGGATAGGCTTCTTGGTCTTCAGGAAATAGTTGTTTTCCACGAAGACGCTGGCACCTGTGGTTGCACCCACGCCATACTTGGCAACATTGTCGAAGTAATTGTTCCACACGTGGACACTCATCGAGCGTACACGGGGATGGCGCGAGTCGCTGTGGTCGAACCAGTTGTGGTCGTAGCTGATATAGTTGGGCCCAGACTCGCTCTTCATACCGAACATATTGGTCTTGCCTGTGTCCCAGAAGCGGTTGTAGCTGACGGTAACCAGCTTCGAGTCGCTCTTCACGTCCACCTGTCCGTCGCCCTTGTCGTGGTCGCCGCTACCGTGCTTGCCGTAGAACATGTCGCAGTGGTGCACCCAGATGTTAGAGTTGTCGGTGTCCATAGAGATGCCGTCGTCCATACAGCGCATAATGCCCAAATTGCGGAACTCCACGCTCTTGGAGTTGCGCACCAAGAATCCGAAACCGCGCAGGGTGGCGTCTTCGCCAATGCCCTCGAAGGTGAAGTTCAGTTCAGAGTCGGCTTTACGGCCCTTCACCTGCAGGCCCTCCTCGCTGCTGCCAATGGCATCGAGGTCGTCTTTCTCCACCATTCCGATGAAACGGAAGGCTATAGGTGTAGTGTCCAAACCCTTCTCATAGGCGGCAATGATGGCTTGCAGACCCACGCAGGGGTTTACTTCTGCACCGGCTACGTTGGTGGTGATGGTCTTGGCGGTCTTCTTCGTCACATAGAACACTTTGGCGTTTTTCTTCAACGTGCCGTCGCTCTGATAAGCACCAGGCTCATAGCCGTTCATAAAGGCAAAACCCTGGCGCGGATAGTTCTTCACCACCAGTCCGCTGACGGTAGTAGGCACAGCGTTGCTTTCTACACCATCCTTCGTGCTGACCACCTTCAGCTCGTAGTTGCCAGCCTGCAGGCCCACGATGTCGGCTCTGCCGTAAGTGCCATAGTTTCGCACGAGTTCATTGTCAATCTTAGTCCAATCACTATACTGCCCACCTTTCACGTAGACATTATAGCCGTTGGCCCCTTCCAGCAGTTCCCACTTGGCATACAGTGACTCCAGCCAGCCCTGGGCCTCAACGATTTTCACTGCGCCGAGTTCTACGACTGGTTCCTGCCCCGTGTCCTGCTTCTTGGCAAACTTAATGCTGCTGACAGATGCGTTGTAGAGATCCAGACCAAAGGTTTGAGTAGTCAGGATGATAAGCCCTGTCTGGTTGTCTATGTCGACGGTCAGGAGGTCGGTGGTGTTATAATAGTTTATACTGCCATTGGTGAGTGTCAGCACGGCCTGGTTCTGGTTGGTGTTGCGTGCCACGGCATTGGCAATAATGTCCTGAGACACCGGTGTGTCCTGCCCCTCTGCCACTTCGATAGAAAAGATGTTGATGCTGCCTCCGGTCGACTTGAAACTCACGGCACCATCGGCGGCCACGGTAGCCGTGCCGGTCTGGGTGGTATTCTTGTCGGCTGCCTCAAAACCCTTGGCATTGGTCAGGTTGGTGTTGGCATCGAAGGTGACGGCATTAGTGCCAGTCGATGCGAAAACGATGGTCACCGTCTGTCCTTTCTTCAGCGATGGCGTAGTCACAACGACATTCTTTCCTGCCAGCTGGATGCGCTTGCCCACATCAATACGGAGTTTTTTCTCCGGTGCATCAAAGGTGAGGCCAGTGGTGAGCTGCAGTTCAGTTCCGCCAACAACCAGCGGGCCGCTGATGGCCTTGGTGTTCTCATAGCGATTGGTCTCGTCGGTGTAGGTCCACTCGCTGGTGGCCTTTGCCAGAGCTGCCACATCGCTGTCGAAAGTCTGGCTGAAGTCCCATTTCAGAGGCAGCTCTGCCGCACGTCTTGAGGCCGACTTGGCCGACATGATATTCAGCACATACATCAGGTCGGCAATATCAATCTTGCCGTCTTTGTTGGCGTCGGCATCGATGGTGGTGGTGCCAATACGGCTGATTGAAGCGATGATCTGCTTGATATCCTCCAAGTCGACCACCTTGTCGACGTTCACGTCGCCAGGTAGGTTGTCGTCGACAGTCTGTGAGCCCCACTCAAAGCTGATGCTCACTGTCGACATATCGGCCGTGCGGGTAGTGCCGTCGGCCAACTTCACGTTCACATTGTCGCCATCAAAGGTCAGTTGTTGGGCTTTCTCTGCCACCGTCTTTCCGTCGATAACCACAGTCTGCCGGTTTTCAGCCATAACGGCCCCACAGACCAACAACAGCGCAGCGGCTGCCATCATCATTTTCTTCTTCATATCAGATAAGTATTTATAGTTTGAGTTTCTTCGGCTGCAAAAGTACGAAATTAATCTGAAACAGGAAAGAGATTTGGCTATATTTTTTCCCTTCCATCGTTTTGCCATGTTAGAAGAAATCAGTAACTTTGCATTCTGTTAGCATCAAACATTATGAGAGAATGAAGAGCAAACCATTACTGAAGGCCGGCATGCTACTGCTCTGCCTGATGCCAATATCTGCTATGGGAACAACAAAAACCGTCAACCTGCGCATTGTGGAGACCAGCGATGTGCACGGCTATTTCTTCCCCTACGACTTTGTTGAGAGGAAACCACTCAAGGGTACGCTGGCAAGGGTCAGCACCTACGTTGAACGGCTGCGCCGCGAGTTTGGCAAAAACGTGCTGCTGCTCGACAACGGCGACATCCTGCAGGGCCAGCCCACCTGCTACTGGTCAAACTACGTAAAGAATACCGACGAGAACATTGCCGCCTCGATGGTCAACTATCTGAAATACGATGCCCAAGCCATAGGCAACCACGACGTGGAGACTGGCCACGATGTCTACGACAAGTGGATCAAAGAGGTCAACTGCCCGGTCCTGGGGGCTAACATCATCGACAAGCGCACTGGCAAGCCTTATGTCAAGCCCTATGCCATCTTCTACCGCGACGGAGTGAAGATTGCCGTCCTCGGCATGCTCACGCCTACCATTCCCTGCTGGCTCAACGAAAGTCTATGGCAGGGGCTGGAGTTTCGCGACATGGTGGAGAGCGCCCGCCAATGGATGCGCCATCTGAAGGAGGTGGAACAGCCTGACCTGATTGTGGGCCTCTTCCATAGCGGCAAGGAGGGCGGCATCGTGATGGACAACGGCCTGGAAGAGGACGCCACCGCAAGGGTGGCTCGCGAGGTGCCCGGCTTCGACATCATCTTCTTCGGCCACGACCATATACAGCACCATGAGTGGCTGGGCGACAGCGTGCTCACCCTCGACCCGTCGTGCTGGGCCTTGAACATAGCCGTGGCCGAGGTTACACTCACCTACACCGACGGCTGCCTGGTGAAGAAAGACATCCGTGGCAACATCGTCAGCGTGCGCGACGAGGCTGTCGACGAGCGCATGGTGGCACGGTTCAAACCACAGACAGACAGCATCCAAGCCTATGTGAACCGCCGCATCGGACACTTTGAGACTGGTGCCTCCACCCGCGACTCATACTTCGGCGCATCGGCGTTCACCGACTTCATCCACAACATCCAGCTGAAAATTTCGGGTGCCGACATTTCGTTCAATGCGCCGCTCTCGTTCGACAGCCGCATAGAGCCTGGCGATGTCACCGTGGCCGATATGTTCAAGCTCTACCGCTTTGAGAACCAATACTATGTACTGCGCATGAAGGGCAGTGAGGTGCGGGGCCACTTGGAGGAGAGCTACGACCGCTGGGTGAACACCATGCAAACGGCCGACGACCACCTGCTGCTGCTCAACGACGAGTCGAAGGGCGACCAACAGCGCATGGGCTTCCGCAACTACACCTTCAACTTCGACTCCGCCGCCGGCATCGTCTACGAGGTCGACGTCACCAAGCCCAAGGGCCAGAAGGTGCGCATCGTCAGTATGGCTGACGGCACGCCCTTCGATCCCTCGCGTATATATAAAGTGGTGATGAATAGCTACCGAGGCAATGGCGGTGGCGACCTGCTCATCAAGGGGGCCGGCATAGCCAAAGCCGAAATAGAGTCGCGAATCGTCTACAAGTCGCCGCTCGACCTGCGCCACTACATCATGGAGGAGATAGAAAGGCAGGGCAACGTGCGCCCACAGTCGAACCAGAACTGGCGTTTCGTGCCCGAGGCTTGGACCGCCGAAGCCGCCCGACGCGACCGCCGTCTGGTGTTCGGAGAGTGAGTAAAAGCGAAAAAGTGTAACGCAATTTTGGCTATGTCACATAATTGTTGTACTTTTGCACGCAAAATGTGCACAACTGCGTAAAGTGCAATAAAGTAAAAGCAATGATTACACAGGAACAACTGAAAGACATACTGGACCGCGCCGAGAAACTCAGGCACTATCTGCGCATTGACGAGCGCCGTGTGGAACTGGAAGAGGAGCAGCTGCGCACGCAGGCTCCCGACTTTTGGGAAGACCCCAAGCGGGCCGAGGAACAGATGAAGAAAGTGCGCTCTATCAAGAAATGGATTGAGGGCTACGACGATGTCAGGATGAAGGCCGACGAACTGCAACTGGCATTCGACTTCTTCAAGGACGAGATGGTGACTGAGCAGGAAGTGGATGCCGACTACGCCCAGGCCCTGCAAGCCATTGAGGGCCTGGAACTGATGAACATGCTGCAGCAAAAGGAAGACCCAATGGACTGCGTGCTGAAAATCAACAGCGGCGCCGGCGGCACTGAGGCCCAGGACTGGGCACAGATGTTGATGCGCATGTATATGCGCTGGGCCGAAGCCCACGGCTACAAGGTGTCCATAAGCAGTCTGCTCGACGGCGACGAGGCCGGCATCAAGAGCGTCACCATGCAGATAGAGGGCGGCGAGTATGCCTATGGCTACCTGAAGAGTGAGAACGGTGTACACCGCCTGGTGCGCGTCAGCCCCTTCAACGCCCAAGGCAAACGCATGACATCGTTTGCCAGCGTCTTTGTGTCGCCACTCGTCGACGACACCATTGAGGTCTACGTCGACCCCGCCAAACTCTCGTGGGACACTTTCCGCAGCAGCGGCGCCGGCGGCCAGAACGTGAACAAGGTGGAGAGTGGCGTGAGGCTGCGCTACTGGTACACCGACCCCGACACCGGCGAGGAGGAGGAAATACTCATCGAGAACACCGAGACCCGCGACCAGCCGAAAAACAAGGAGCGCGCCATGAAGCTGCTCAAGAGCCAACTGTACGACCGCGCCCTGAAGAAGCGCATGGAGGCACAGGCGAAGATTGAGGCTGGCAAGAAGAAGATTGAGTGGGGCAGCCAGATACGCAGTTACGTCTTCGACGACAAGCGTGTGAAAGACCACCGCACCAACTACGAGACCCGCGATGTGGACGGCGTGATGAACGGCAAGCTCGACGGCTTCATCAAAGCCTACCTGATGGAGTTCCCAACGGAGTCTGCCGATTAACGACTATTCAGAAACAAAAGTAATAACAACGATGAAGAAATGGACCATCGATGACGCCCGCGAACTGTACAACATCAACGGTTGGGGCACCAGCTACTTCGGTATCAACGAAAAGGGAAACGTATACGTGACTCCCTGCAAAGACGCCGCGCAGATAGACCTGCGCGAAGTGATGGACGAGCTGCAGCTGCGCGACGTGACCGCTCCGGTGCTGTTGCGCTTCCCCGACATTCTCGACAACCGCATCGAGAAGACGTGGAGCTGCTTCAGAAAGGCGGCGGAGGAGTACGAATACAAGGGCGAGAACTACGTGGTCTACCCCATCAAGGTGAACCAAATGCAGCCCGTGGTGGAGGAAATCATCAGCCACGGACGAAAGTTCAACCTGGGCCTGGAGGCAGGGTCGAAGCCTGAGCTGCACGCCGTCATAGCCATGCAATGCCAGAGCGACAGCATCATCGTCTGCAACGGCTACAAGGACCAGTCGTACATAGAGCTGGCACTGCTGGCACAGAAAATGGGCAAGCACATCTTCATCGTGGTGGAGAAGATGAACGAGCTGGAAATCATAGCCCGAGTGGCGAAGAAACTCGACGTGAGGCCAAACATCGGCATACGCATCAAGCTGGCCAGCAGCGGAGCAGGCAAATGGGAGGAGAGCGGCGGCGACGCCTCGAAATTCGGACTGACCAGCGCCGAGCTGCTCGAAGCCCTCGAGACGCTCGACAAGCGCGACATGCGCGACTGCCTCCGTCTCATCCACTTCCACATTGGCAGCCAAATCACCAAGATACGCCGCATACAGACAGCACTCAGAGAGGCATCGCAGTTCTACGTGCAGCTGCACAAGATGGGCTACAACGTTGACTTCGTGGACTGCGGCGGCGGACTGGGCGTTGACTACGACGGCACTCGCTCGCCATCGTCAGAAAGCTCGGTCAACTACAGCATTCAGGAGTACGTCAACGACTGTATTTACACCTTCGTCGAGGCGTCGAACAAGAACGGCATACCCCACCCCAACATCATCACCGAGAGCGGACGCTCGCTGGCCGCCCACCACAGCGTGCTCGTCATCGACGTACTGGAGACCGCCTCGCTGCCAGAGATGCCCGAGGAGTTCGAGCCCGACGAGAACAGCCACCAGCTGGTAAAAGACCTGTACGAGATATGGGACAACCTGTCGCCACGCAACGTGCTGGAAGACTGGCACGACGCCGAGCAGATACGCGAAGAGGTGCTCGACCTCTTCAGCCACGGCATCGTAGACCTGAAGACCCGCGCAGAGATTGAGGCCATGTACTGGAGTGTGTGCCACGAAATCCACGCCCTGGCCAAGGGACTGAAGCACGTGCCCGAAGAGCTGATGAAGATAGACAAGCTGCTGGCCGACAAATACTTTTGCAACTTCTCGCTGTTTCAGAGTCTGAGCGACTCGTGGGCCATCGACCAGGTGTTCCCCATCATGCCCATACAGCGATTGGACGAGCGGCCCACACGCAACGCCACCATTCAGGACATCACCTGTGACAGTGACGGCAAGATAACCAACTTCACCACCAACCGCCACAACAGCCACTCGCTGCCCGTCCATGCCCTGAAGAAGAACGAGGACTACTATCTGGGCGTCTTCCTCGTAGGAGCCTACCAGGAGATTCTCGGTGACATGCACAACCTCTTTGGTGACACCACCGCCGTCCACATCAGCGTGAAGGACGACCAGTATCACATAGACCAGATCATCGACGGCGAAACCGTGGAGGAGGTGCTGGAATATGTGCAGTACAACCCCAAGAAGCTGGTGCGCCAGCTGGAGATGTGGGTGACAAAGAGCGTCAAGCAGGGCAAAATCAGTTTGGAAGAGGGCAAGGAGTTCCTCTCCAACTACCGTTCCGGCCTCTACGGCTACACCTACTTGGAGTAAACCACCTTGCGCCCGTCGGCGGTGACATAGATGCCACGGGTGGGCCGCGCCACCCTCATGCCCTGCAGCGTAAAGACTGCGGGGCATTTTCTTTGTGATGTGGCTGCCGCAGGCACGATGGCATCGACAATGCCCTGCGGGGTGTAGAGGGCCAGCGAGCGATAGACGCGGTATGCCTTGTTGCCCTTCAGGTCAAGTGCCAGCCCCTCGTCGGCGGCATCGCAGCGCGCAAACAGTGTCAGCGAGTCGGCGGCCTCGTAGACGGTACTGCCCTCGGCCCCCTGCACGTAGTTCACCTGCATCACCTGCCCCAATTCGGGCATATCTGCCGAGATGGTGAAGTCGTTGTTGGTGTTCATGCCATAGCCGTGGAAGTAGAAATAGTAGTTGGACGAGGCACTGCTGAACGTGAAGCCGTCGTAGAGATTGGCCAGCACCTTGCCACTGGCCTTCGAGCGATACATCTCCAGCTTGCCGTTGCCGCTGAAGCCTTTCATCTCGTTGGCCGTCTTTAGCTTGTCCCATCCGCAAACGGGGCTTTCGTCGGCAGTGAAGTCGATGAATCGCTCCATGCCGTATGCGCCATAGGCCGGCAGATAGGCATAGTGGGTGCTGCCGTCGGCATACGATGCCTCTGCAACGACGCCGCCCAGAGCCTGACCTTTGACGGTCAGCAGCAGCGTGCCGTCGTCTGCTGTCTCAAGTTCATAGTCCGTAAACACCTTTCCATCCATATCCTTCAGGACCACCTTTGCGCTGCCCAGGGTCTCTTCATCGCCATAGTAGAGGTGATACTGCGGGTAATAGCTGTTGTCGATGAGCACCATGGCGCACTGCTCCGCCTTGACAGCAGCCTCGTGGGTGGCCAGCGGGATGAGTGTCACCTTGGAGTTCAGGCCCGAAGGCACCAGTTCCCATCCGGCATAGGTGGGGGTGCTGATGTTCGACATGTTGATGTCTTCGAAGATGCGCCACACCGTGCCGTCAATGTCCATCTGGCGGATGCGGTTGGCCGGCAGATTGGTCACCTCGATGCGCAGTGTGTTTTCGCCCTGGCGCACGGCATCCTTACAGTCAAGCTCGAAGGGGGCCGACCAGGCACAGCCCAAGTAGACACCATTGAGCGTGACGCGGGCACTCTCCCTGACATCGCCCAGGTTCAGGCGGAAGCCTGCAGATGCCGTCTTGAACTGCTCGGCACTGACGGTGAAGGTGGTCTCGTAGATGCCCGTTCCCATAAATGTCGCCGTCTGCTCGTTGAGGGTCTCCCACGTCTGCAGGCGGTCCAGCTGGCAGGGTGACTGGTTATCGAGCGAGAGCGTCCACGGCCCTTCTATGGTCAGGCTGGCCATTTCCATCGCAGGGGCCGATTCCGTCAAGCCTTCCAGGGGGGCGTCGTAAGTCTGCAGGATGAGCGACTGGCCCGACTTCAGGCTGACCCACACCTTGCCCTCTTCGATGCTGGCAGCGGTGATGTCGCCAGTCATCGGATTGAACACGGCCACACTCTGGAATGGCACCGCCAGCGAAACCAGACCCTCGACGTCGGTCGGGGTCAGGTTGGACACGAAGTAGTGGTGGCCCGTGTCGTTCCGCCTGCGAATCACACTCAGGCCAAGCTCTGTGCGCATGGCCTCAGGTGCAGCCGAAAGGGTGGCGAGAGCCGCAACGTCGCGGCCGTAGACTATCTGGACGCCCTGCTGCTCCAACTGGTCGAGGTGAGCTTTCACACTGTCGGGCAGGAAGTCGCTGACGGGCACGACGATGGCTTTATAGCTGGTGCCGGCAGCCGTCTGGGCGGTCTGTCCGTTGGCGGTGACCGCCATCAGCAGGCGGTCGCTGATGTAGTCGCAGTCCAGTCCCATCTGCTCCAAGCGCGTGGCGGTCTGTTCAACCTCCGACATCTTGGTGCTCATCGTGTTGATGTCGAAGAGCAGCAGACGGTTCTGGAACGAGCCGGTGTTCTTGTGCATGGCATTGGCAAAGGGAGCGTAGACCAGCACGTCGTTGTCGGGCTGGCCCATCTGCAGGAAGCTCTGCACGCGCTCTATATATTGCATCATC
Source organism: uncultured Prevotellaceae bacterium (assembly GCA_902786565.1). Taxonomy (GTDB): domain Bacteria; phylum Bacteroidota; class Bacteroidia; order Bacteroidales; family Bacteroidaceae; genus Prevotella. The sequence goes on from CADACW010000012.1 coordinate 85,685, forward strand.
TGAGGTGCGTCGGCCCAGATGCTGTTGGTGGGGCTCATGTCGATGGCGGCATAAAACTTCCAGCCGGGCCAGGCGGCCTCGCGAGGCGAATAGGCCGTGCCGTGGAAGAGCATGTGGTTGACACCCGAAGTGAAGAGCAGGTCGAGCTCGGGCTTGATCTGCGACAGCGACGTGCGGAAATGCTCGGTGAGCCACGTCATCGATTCGCTCGACGTAAAGGGCTTGCCCGTGACATGCGCCGCACTCGATGCATATTTCAGCGTGGCGCGGCTGCTCAAGGCCTTGTTGCAGAAACCTGCATCGTTGCGCAGGCCCTTGATGCCAAACGAGTTCAGGTAGAAGTTCTCAGTCTCGGGGATGTCGGCCTCGGCATAGAGGTCTATCAGATTGCCGGGTGAGCCGTGGGCCTGGTTGCGGGTGGTGGCACCGTGGCTGTGGGCCCACTCGGTCCACTGCCGGGTGAAGTTGTCGCGCAGCATCTCGGAGAGTGTCAGGCGGTAGTCGGCCAGCACCTGTTTGGCGTTAAGGGTCTCGTGGGGCATGTTGCCGATGCCCAGCAGCAGGTCGAGATTTTCCTCCAACTTGTAGCCTCGGCGGGCTTCAAACTCTTTAAGCAGTCCCGGCGTCCAGTCGGCCATATTAATCTCGTAACTGTCGTTGAAGAAGGAGTGGGGCCAGGGAGCGCCGCCTTTGGCAAACTTCTGGTCGAACCAGTCCAGGTAGGCCATGACGGCTTCGGCCGAGAAATGGTCCACCACCAGGCCCTCGCTACCCGGCGACGGGCGCTTCACCTGCATGGCGCCGAACTGGTTGTAGGCGGCAATGATTTTCCACTTCCCCGTCGGGGCCGTCCATTTCAGCGTGGCGCCGTCGGCCAGGGCGGTCAGGTTGGCCACCTGGCCCTCGGTGCCTTTCTGCGGGAAGGCCATCACGCACTGCAGCAGTCCGTTGCCGGTGGTCAGTTTCACGGTCTGCTCCTTGGTGCCGTCGCCCGTCACGTCGAAAGTCTCTGTCACCAGTTTGCTGGCCGACTGCTCGCGCTTCACCATCGGGCCTCCAAAGGGCCAGCCCGTGCCGGTGGTCATATCGATGTCGATGCCAAGGCGCTGGCCCTCATCCTCTACATATTGCAGCATCTGCAGCCATTGCTCACTGAGGAAGGGGATGTTCTTCGAGGCATTGTGCTGCACACCATAGATGGGGGTGATTTCCAGCGTGCCGATGCCGGCCTGGGCCAACTGCTTCATCTGCCAAGTCAGGTTCTCCTTGTCTACGGCAGAGCCCATCCACCACCAGCGGCTGCCGGCTTTGGCCTCTCGGCCCGACTGGGGCCATTGGGGCACCACCTGCGCACTGGTTTCAGTCAGTCCACAGCCTGCTGCCAAGAGCAGGCACAGCATCCATCGCTTCATATTGTTGTTCATAGTCAGTGTAATTTTTAAGTTTCGCTATCGTTCAACTTGTTAAAGTTGGGTTTCTTTTTTTGTTTTGATGCTGCAAAGTTAGAGATTTTCCGTGAAAAACGCAAGAAAAGCCGGGACAAATGCAAAGAAAGATTCGTCCAAACTTGACTTTCTGAACAAACCGGTTGTGTTAGGAGATGAGAAATCAATAGCTATAAAATCAATCTTTCCCATACTCGTTTGTTTTAGTTTTAGAAAAAGCCGCCTATCTGTCGCAGACGGGCGGCTCAAAGTGCTCTTTAATTTAATTACATATCACGTCGGTCAATCAATGCGAAAAGCACGACTGTCTTGCGATAGTGTCTCTATCAGGTTGTGAATAGCAGTATTCAGCTGCTCCTTCTTCTGTGCCGTCGGCTGACGGATGCCACTGGCATACTGGCGTACCTGTGCGGCGTTGATTCCGGCAAACTTGGCGAATGCAGTGATGTTGAAGAAAGGATAGTAATTGAAGAACGAACCAACGTCAAACTTCCTTTCTGTAATCTCAATATCAGGCACAGCAATCTTGTCAACCTCGCGCAGTTCTTTCAGTGCCGTAAACACATCTTCCTCAGCCTCGCGGGCAGTATTGCCATAGCCAATCAGACCGAACTCCGGAAACTCATGTTCGACAATACATGAATACGACTTATTGCCAGCCGATTCAAAAGAAACCGATGTCCTTACTACTTCCATATTTCATGTTTTATTTGTTTCTAAATCAAGTGCCCATCATATCGCCAATCATAGATGCAGGTCAAAGGGATTTCAGTCGTTTCTGTGGGATTTACCCGGGCTTGCGCCCGAGTAAATCTTTAAGAATACTGCGAAGAGTCTTCGGCTTCAACTCTTCAGTTCCGTGCCTCGAAACCTGGGTGCGCTTCCCTGTAATAGGGCTGTACCAGATGTCGTGCCTTGCACCGTGACGGAGTAGGCGGCATCCCGCTCGCCTTAACTCCTTAGTCAACTCGTTGACTTTCAAGTGATGAAATTAAATAAATGAGCACTTGTCCTTATTGGACGATGCAAAGGTAGCAATAAAGTTACAACCTACCAAATACCTTCGTAACTTTTTTGCTACTTGTGCGTATTTTTAACATTTCGCCATCTTCTTGCCCTTGTTTCCGGCCTATATATATTATAATGTTTTAAGCACCACGTCATTTGGAGCGTTCCAAACATTTATTTACTAAATGATATTGTGATCTTTTCAGAAGCACCAAGACTCATTCTTAATAATGTATAACCTGATATACTTGTTTTAGTTGCTGCTGGTACAAATGCATTAAATACAAAATCATCACCAGAACTATCTTTTGCAGAATATGTCCAACTATCTGGATAAGCAAACCAACTATTACCAGCAGGTAATGTTATTGTTTCAGTAAATCCTGCATCTTTATTTGTTGTTTTCCAATTAGTAGGATTATTAACCGCCGTAGGTTGAGTTGCTCCAACATACCAATAATAAGTTTTAGTTTTAAGCACCACGTCATTTGGAGCGTTCCAAACTTGTGTTTTGTAAATGACGTAATCAGAGATAGTTATTTCGTCTATCTCTTCCAAAAAACTGATGGAATTGCCATCTTTGTCCTCAAGTGTCGGCGTTTTTCCTTTCATCCATGCAGCAGGGCAAAGCAGGTAAAGCGTCTCACCAGCTGCTACGGAAGCGGTTGCGCCGACAGCATCGTCGAAGGAGGTGAAGGTTGTCACTACGTCGGACAGTGTCTTGTAGTTCTCGGTCGTGGGCTTGGTGGTGCCGAGGTAGAAATAGCCAACGGTGGCTGTGCTGCCACCATTCTTAATAATGTCTATCACCGCCACGATGTCGGCCACATCGACCGTGCCGTCTTCGTTCACGTCGCCCTTTGCGGGTGTGTTGTTACCATTCTGTGCGAACGCGCACGTGCAGCCCAGCAGCAAGACTGCCAGCAGCATGAGGAATTTCTTTGCTTTCATTGTTTTGCTGTAGTTAAGTGGTTTATAAAATGAGTTTAAGGAATAGATAATCTTTCTGTTGGTTCGTGTATAGACAGAAAAAGAAAACGTGGACTGTTTACTTCGTCTACGTTTACCGAGGTATCGCCAAACACCATTGCAGCATATTCGAGTAAAAGCCCACGCCAGCGGCGTGAGCATCCTTACTTTTATTCTTGCTGCTTACTTAAATTTGGCGATTTTACGGTAAACAAGATTCAAGCGGACGCTTCTTATCCTAATGTATGTCTAAAGTCTGCGGTCTTCTGTCATGGGCAATATTTAGGGGTTAAACTTTCAGCTGTCGATGCTGTCACATTACAGCCTTTCTATTTCTTCGGCACTCAGGCCGGTGTACTTAGCAATCAAGTCGGCTGTCATACC